>JBBQSA010000096.1:0-1830 GCA_038214295.1 Gammaproteobacteria bacterium | reverse complement strand
CATTTTGTCTGCGCGCTGCCGGAGCACGTGGCCGGCATTCCCGGCGCCCACGTGGGCCACCCAGGCTGCTTCGCCACGTCCATGCTGATGGGCCTCGTGCCGCTGCTGAAGCTCGGACTCGCCGACGGTCCCGTCTACGCGTCGGGCGTCACCGGCAGCACCGGCGCCGGGCGCACCCCCAGCGCGACGACCCATCACCCGGAACGGCACTCCAACCTGTTTGCCTACAACCCGCTGAAGCACCGGCACGCGCCGGAAGTGGTGCAGATCTGCCGGGAACTGACCGGCGTGGCGCCGGAGCTCCACTTCGTGCCGCACTCGGGGCCCTTCGCCCGGGGAATCCACATGACGCTGCAGGGCCGGCTGGCCGGATCGCGGAGCACAGACCAGTTGCGGGAGGCGCTCGCGCAGTTCTACGCCGGCCAGCCCTTCGTGCGGGTCGTCGATGGCGCGCCCCGGGTCAAGGACGTGGCCGGCAGCAACTACTGCCACATCGGTGTCGCCACCTCGGGCAGCAGCCAGAGCTTCGTCGTGCTGGTCGCGATCGACAACCTGGTAAAGGGCGCCGCGGGCGGCGCCGTGCAATGGATGAACCGGCTGCTCGGCCTGCCGGAAACCGCCGGGCTCACTGCCCCCGCCCTCGGCTGGATCTGAGGAAGGGCCGGACCTGAAATGAGCACCGCATCCCAGTCCGCCGAAGCCCGGCACCTGCTCCAGGTCTATGGCCAGCTGCCGCTGGAGGTCTCCTCCGCGGAGGGCGTCTACCTGCACGCGGGCAAGCGCCGGATCATCGACTTCTACGGCGGCCACGCGGTCGCCGCCCTTGGCTACGCGCACCCGGACCTGCTCGCCACGCTCGGGCAGCAGGCCAGGACCATGTACTTCCAGAGCAACGCGGTGGCGCTGGCGGTGCGGGCCGAGGCCGGCGATGCGCTGGCGGCCTTTGCCCCCGAAGGCTTAAGCCGCGTGTTCTTCGTGAACAGCGGCGCGGAGGCCAACGAGAACGCGCTCCGTGTGGCCTGCCGGGCCACCGGGCGCTCCCGCATCCTGGCCCTTGAGCACGGCTTCCACGGCCGGACCGCCGCGGCCGCCGCCGTTACCTGGGGCGCCGCAAAGGGCTGGTACGGTTTTCCGAGGACGCCCTTCGACGTGGACTTCATTCCGCGGGATGACACCGCGAAAGCGGAGGCCATGATCGACGGCAGCACGGCCGCGGTGATCATCGAGCTCGTGCAGGGCCTGGCAGGCGCCTACGACCTGGATCCCGGCTTCGTGCTGACGGTCGCCGAGGCCTGCCGCCGCGCGGGCGCGCTGCTGATCGTTGACGAGGTCCAGAGTGGCGTCGGCCGCACGGGCGCCCCCTTCGCAACGCACCTCTACGGCGTTGCGCCTGACATGCTGACCACGGCCAAGGCGCTCGGCGGCGGCTTTCCCTGCAGCGCCCTGTTGCTGACCGAGGCGCTGGCAGGCACCCTGAAATCCGGCGATCTCGGCACGACCTTTGGCGGCGGGCCAATGGCCTGCGCGCTCGTCAGCACGGTGCTGAAAGTGATCCAGCGGGACCGGCTGATGGAGAATGTCCGGACGCTGTCCGCCACCATCCGCGAGCAGGCCGTCGTCGGCCCGGTCGAGAGCATCCAGGGCCGGGGCTTCCTGCTTGGTCTGCGCTGCCGGCGGCCCGCGAAGGATGTGCAGGCCGAGCTGCTGGAGCGGGACCTGCTGGTCGGCACCAGCGCCGACCCGATGGTGGTCCGGCTGCTGCCGCCGCTGACGCTCGAGAAGCAACACGTGGCTACACTCGTCAACGCCCTTTCCGATCTCGCCTAGATC
>JBBQSA010000095.1:0-1942 GCA_038214295.1 Gammaproteobacteria bacterium | reverse complement strand
GGGCAGGATCTGCTTCCCCAACATCACGGCCGACCGGGAGACCGGCGTCGGGGACTGGACCGACGGCGAGCTGCTGCGGGCCGTGCGGGAGGGGGTCGACCGGGACGGGCACACCCTGTTCCCGATCATGCCGTACTTCATCTTCCGGCAGCTGAGCGACGCTGACGCGCGCAGCCTGGTGGTCTGGATCCGCAGCCTGCCACCTGTGGTCCGGGAGCACCCGGCGAAGGCGGTGGACTTCCCGGTCAACCTGTTCATCCGGCTCGTGCCCCGGCCCCTGGCGAACCCGGTCACGGCGCCTTCGGCGTGCTGCGCTCGTCGAACCTGACGCCGCACCCGTCGGGCCTCGGCGGGACAAGCCGGGAGGGCTTGATCGAACTCTTCCGCCGGTATGACCGACGCGGATCTCGGGGCCTTGTACGACTACCTCCGGACGGTACCGCCCGTCGCCAGCCCGGCGGCAGGCTGAGACCTGCCCGCTAGCGGGCGGCCGCCAGGCGCTTGTTCAGCCGCAGGGCCGTCGGGATAAAGAGCGCCAGGGCGATCAGGCAGCAGACGATGGCCACGTTGTTGGCCGGTCCGTAGCCCTCGCCGGGCGTCAGGAACTGGCCGGCGATGACCGGGCCAAGGAAGAAGCCGCCGATCTGTGCCGTCGGAATCAGCAGGCTGACCTTGCCGGTGCTGTCGCTCGTGGCGATGGTACCCATGATGTAGGGACCGTTCAGGTTCCAGAAAATCTGGAACAGGGCCGCCGTGACGGCGAACTGCAGGAAGCTCATCTGGCCCTGCAACAGGGCAATCATCACCACCTGCACGAGCAGCGCGACTGTAACCGGGATGATCCGGCCAACCCGGTCCGCGAGCCAGGAAGCGGCCAGCGCCCCGACGGTGGCGACGCCGGTGGAAATCCCGAGCGCGACGCCGACCTGCGCCGGGTCGATGCCCGCGGAGGAGCCGATCAGCTTCACGAAGGCCCAGATGGCGCCAAGGCCCGTACACCAGATGAGCATCACCGCAAGTCCGGAAAAAGCGAGTCCTGCCGAGCCGCCGCCGGCCGCTGCGGCGGCGTGATGACCGGCGGCCCCGGTCGGCTGGGGGACCCAGCCGACGGTGGCGAGGGCGAGCAGCGCGAGGCCCGCCAGCGGCAGCAGAACGCCGCCGATGCCGGCGTCCTTCGGGAAGGGCAGCACCAGGAAGCACAGCACGCCGAGCACCACCTGCGCCGCGATCAGGAAGGCGAAGTTGCGGTCCTTCTGGCTCGTGCCGCTGATGATGCCGATGGCCAGCGTGAAGGCCGTGCCCTGGCCGAGGAAGCCAACGACGAAACGCAGGGCCGTCAGTGTCCCCACCGAGGTCTGGGAACTCGACACCACGTTGCCGATCACCACGACGAGCAGCGCGAAGATCGCGGCCGTACGCCAGCGCACCCGGCTCATCCACAGCGTCGCCGCGAGCGGTGCGAGCGCGGTGCCGAGGGCTTCCACCGCGAAGATCTGGCCGGCAGCGTCCGCGGGCAGGCCGAGACCCGAGACCAGGACCTCGGTCATGATCGGGCCCGCCATGATGGCGAAGACGCCGACAGCGCCGAGGAGCAGGGCGGAGACGATGGTCGTGGGCTTGTCTGCGGACATGGCGGGCCTTCCCGAACAGCTGACGATGGGGCGCTACTCTAACCCGCCCGCCGCCCCGCGGCGCGCCCCGGGGGCCGACGGCGCCATTCCGGCGCCGACCCTCCCGCAATAGGTACATGTCCCGGCCGCCGTCCCTGTGGCGGCACGGGGCCCGCGTGGCAGACTTGGGTGCATGCTTGCAACCGACATCATCCTCGAGGCCGACCTCACCCCGGACCAGGTGGCCGAGCTGGCGGTGCTTGCCGAGGGCTACGGGATCCGCGGTGTCTGGACCCAGAACTACGCCAGTGGCCGGGATCCCTTCCTCTGCC
>JBBQSA010000094.1:0-2124 GCA_038214295.1 Gammaproteobacteria bacterium | reverse complement strand
GCCCTGACCCGGCGGGCGGCCCTGAAGCGGCTCGCCGTGGCGGGCTTCGGCATGATGCAGGTGATGATGCTGGCCTTCGCGCTGTACGCGAGCCACGACTTCCGGATGGACCCCGCGCTGGTCAGTTTCCTGCGCTACTGCAGCCTGCTTGTCACGCTGCCAGTCACGGTGTACGCGGGCGGCCCGATCTTCAGCGCGGCCCTCGCCCAGTTGCGGGCCGGCCGGCCCGCGATGGACGTCCCGGTAGGCCTCGGCATTGGCGCCGCACTCGCCGCCAGCACCTGGAACACCTTCACCAACACGGGCGAGGTCTACTACGACGCCGTCACCATGTTCCTGTTCTTCCTGACCACCGCCCGGTTCGTGGAGCAGATGTCCCGTCACGACGTCGGCACGGTGACCGAGGCGCTGGCCTGGCTGCTGCCGTCCCGGGCCCTGCGCTTCGCCGCGGGTACCACGAGCCTCGTGCCGGTGGGTGTCCTCAGGCCGGGCGACGAGATCCTCGTGAACCAGGGGGACCTGGTGGCGGCCGATGGCGTGATCCTCGCGGGCGAGTCCGTCTTCAACGAGGCCTGCCTGACCGGCGAGTCGGCGCCGGTGCGCCGGGGGCCCGGCGCCGCCGTGACCAGCGGCACCATCAACCTGGGCGACGGCGTGCGCGTCCGGGTGACCGCGACCGGGGAGCAGACCGAGCTCGCGGCGGTGGTACGTCTGCTGGAGCGCTCCCGGCAGGCGAAGCCGCGGCTGCTGACGCTCGCCGAGCGCGTCGCGCGGAGTTTCTCGGGCGCGGTGCTCGCGATTGCCGCGCTGGTCAGTGTGCTCTGGTTGCTGATCCGTCCCGAGGTGGCGCTGGCGAACACGGTGGCCGTGCTGGTGGTCGCCTGCCCGTGCGCGCTGTCCCTGGCGGCGCCGGCGGTCGTGGCGGCGGCCAATGCGGCGCTCGCGCGCCTCGGCCTGCTGCCGATCAGTGCCACGGCACTGGAACAGCTCACCGCGGTCCGGCACGTGCTGCTCGACAAGACCGGGACGCTCACCACCGGGCGGCCGGAAGTTGCGGTGCGCCGGCTGCGGGGTACGGCCAGCGACGCCGCGCTGCTCGCCATTGCCGCTGCCCTGGAGCGGGGTTCCAGCCATCCGCTGGCTCTGGGGTTCCGGGTGCACGAGTTGGCGGCCGTCCAGGCGGAGGACGCCCGGGAGGTGCCGGGGCAGGGCGTCCTGGCCCGGATCGACGGGCGGCACTACTGCCTCGGGCAAGCCGGCTTCGCGGGCGTCGAGGATGCCGGGGGCGCCGAGGGCCTCTGGCTCGCGGACGATGACGGCCCGCTCGCGGTCTTCGCCCTCAAGGACGCCGTGCGCCCGGAGGCCCTGGCGGCGGTGGCGGCGCTGCGTGACCTCGGTCTCTCCGTCGAGATTGCCAGCGGCGACGCGCCGGCCGCGGTGGCCGGCGTTGCCCGGGAACTCGGCATCGGCGCGTGGCAGGCCCGGCTGACACCGGCGGCAAAGGTGGCCCGGCTCAAGGCCCTGCAGCAGGCGGGGACGCCCGTACTGATGGTCGGTGACGGCGTCAACGACGCGCCGGTGCTGGCGGCCGCGGACGTGTCGATGGTGCTCCGGTCGGGCAGTGCGCTTGCCCAGACGGCGGGCGACCTGTTGCTGCTCGACAATGCCTGGCTGGCGGTGCCAAAGGCCGTGGCCGTGGCCCGCCGCGCGCGGCAGATCCTCAGGCAGAACCTGGTCTGGGCGGCGACCTACAACCTGGTGGCGATTCCCGTCGCGGCGCTCGGCTGGCTGCCGCCCTGGCTCGCCGCGCTCGGGATGTCGGCGAGTTCCATCCTGGTGGTGGTCAACGCACGGCGGGTGCGCGCGTGACGATCCTGTACGTGCTGGTTCCGCTCGGGCTCGTGCTGGCCCTGATCGGTGTGTGGGCGTTCTTCTGGGCGGTGAACGCCGGCCAGTTCGAGGAGCTGGATGCCGCGAGCGTCAGCCCGCTGGAGGACGATCTGCCGGAAGCCCCGCCGCCGGGTGCGGCGGGGCTTCCAGCGCCATCGCCATCCGTACCAGGTGCGCCACCGAGCGGGTCGCCATCTTCTCCATGACCCGGGCCCGGTGAATCTCCACCGTCCG
>JBBQSA010000093.1:0-2779 GCA_038214295.1 Gammaproteobacteria bacterium | reverse complement strand
ATGTCCCGGGCGGCGCGGGCGATGTCCAGCGCCTTGCCGCAGTTGTTCCGCTTCAGCAGGCTCACCACCTCGTGGGGCAGGCGGCCTGCGTCCTTGAGGCGGCCGGCGCGCAGGCAGCCGGCGAGGCCCAGGGTGATCTCGGTTTGCATGTTGGCGAGCTTCATCTGCACGAGCTGGGTCGCGGCCAGCGGCCTGTCGAACTGCCGGCGCTCCAGGGCGTAGTCCCGGGCGGCGTGCCAGCAGAACTCGGCGGCACCGAGCACGCCCCAGGCGATGCCGTAGCGGGCGTTGGTCAGGCAGCCGAAGGGGCCCTTGAGGCCGCTCGCGCCAGGTAGCAGGGCCTCGGTGGGCACGAAAAAGTCCTGGAGCACGATCTGCCCGGTGACGGAGGCGCGGAGCGACATCTTGTTCTTCAGCGCCGGCGTCTCGAGGCCCGGGCCGCCGCGCTCGAAGGCAAAGCCGCGGATGGTGTCCGCCTCGTCCTTTGCCCAGACGATAAAGAGGTCGGCGATGGGGCTGTGGCTGATCCAGGTCTTGGTGCCGGTGATCGTCCAGCCGCCTTTCACGGGCTTTGCCCGGGTGCGCATCGCACCGGGATCGGAGCCGGCCTCCGGCTCGGTGAGGCCGAAGCAGCCGATCAGCTCGCCGGTCGCGAGAACGGGCAGGTAACGGTCTTTCTGGGCGTCCGTGCCGTAGGCGTGAATCGGGTGCATTACGAGGGAGGACTGCACGCTGATCGCGGACCGGTAGGCGGAGTCCACGCGCTCCAGCTCCCGGGCGATCAGGCCGTAGGCCACTGCCGAGACGCCGGCGCAGCCGTAGCCCTGGATCGTGGCGCCGAGCAGGCCCACCTCGCCCATTTCCCGGAGAATCGTCGGGTCGAAGTGCTCCCGGCGGTTGGCCTCGATGACCCGGGGCGCCAGCTGGCCCTGGGCATAGTCCCGGGCGGCATCCCGGACGAGGCGCTCGTCCGGCGTCAGCTCATCGTCCAGCGCCAGTGGATCCTGCCAGTCGAAGCGGGGGTTCGTCATCAGCTTTCCCGTGGTCGGCCCGTTTATGATGGGCACTCTATCCCTTAGTCCACCGTTTGGGCCATGACGTCCATCTCGCACAACCCCCACCTGCCCCTGGATGCCACACCCCGGCAACGCCGCGTGGGCGAACGGCCCGCGTCCACGCTGCAGCCCTTTGCCGCCGGGGACGTGTTCGTGGGTGCTACGCAGCTGAACGACCCCGCGGACGACCACGCCGGGCTCGGTCGCATCCTGCAGTTCGACGCGGACCTCAACGAGAAGGGCGTGCTCTGGGTGGAGGGCACTACCCACCTGGTCTACGGCCTGACCTTCGCGCCCGACGGGGTGCTCTGGGCCCAGGATCCCTGGGCCTGGACGACGGTGCTGGTGGATACCTCGGGCCGGCAGCTGCCGAACCTGCAGTTCGACATGCGCGCTTTTTCCAAGGTGCATTTCATGGCGGACGGCACCCTGCTATTCACCGAGTCCCTCGACGGCGACCACCAGCCGGAACCCCTCACCACCCGCTTCCGCCCCCTGCCGGGGCATCGCAGTCGCCTGGGCGATGGCGACCTGTGGCGCTACACGACGGACGGCGAGCTCCTGGAAATCCAGGAGCCCGAGGTCCACGGGGGCATGAGCGGCAGCATGGGTGTGACCCATTCCGTGCTCTCGCCAGACCAGTCGAAGCTCTTCTATGTGTCCGAGACCGGGCCGCGCCTGATGCAGTTCGACCTGCTGAACGGCCGGCAGCTCACCGACCTGCGGCGGGGCACGGACGAAGACCGCACGATGATGCACTTCGACCTGTCCATGACCCCGGACGGCACGCTGATGGTGTGCATGGGCAACCGGGTCGACGCGCTCACGATGGACGGTGTCTGGCTGCGCACCTGGCGCCTGCCCGGCTTCGGCTGGTCGCTGATCGATGCCCGGTCGGGCACCCACGCGTACCTGGGCAACTGGTTCAGCGGCGAGGTGGTGAAGCTCGACCTGGCCACTGGCGAGGTCGTGGCGCGGGTGATGGTGGCGCCGAAGTGCATGGCGGGAATCGCCCAGTACCTGCCCTAGTCGGCCGGGCTAGACAGCTGGCAGCGCCAGCAGCAGCCGCGTGCCCTCCGGCGAGAGCACCAGCAGGTTGGCGCCCGCGGGTCGGCCAGAAATGCCCCGAGCCTCCAGCAGCGGGCGGTACGCGCCCCCCGGCTCGAAACGTAGCGTGACGCCGCCGCGGTTCGTTGCGGGACGGAGCGCCAGCGACAGTCCCGGCGCTGCCAGCAGCACGGATTCCTCGTCCTCGCTGGCGCTGCCAAGGAAACCCGCCAGCTCGAAGAAGTTCCGCGTTTCGTCCGGCACTGCGGAGCTGAACGTCACCTCCGTGCAGCGACCGATCACCGGCGCAGCCTGCTCGTCGTCGGACACGGAGAAGGTCGGGGCCTCCAGAAGAAGGAGCAGGTGGCCGTCCGGTGTGCGCAGGCCCACCTCGTTGAACTGGTCGTTGTCGAGGCGCTGGAACTCGAGCTCGGTGCCTGCGTCCACCAGCGCCCGGGCGTGCCGCGCCAGGTCGGGTTTAACGAAGGTGAGGGCTGGCTCCTCGAGCCCCAGGGCGTGCAGGCCGACGACAATCTGGCCGTCGGTCACCGCGGCATAGCCCCGGGGCCGGATGTCGTTCACCCGCAGCTCGCTGAAGCCGAGGCGCAGCCAGAAATCGAGGGATGCAGCCAGGTCCGGCGCGGGCACGCTGATCTCGAGGAAGTGGCCGAGGGTGG
>JBBQSA010000092.1:0-3067 GCA_038214295.1 Gammaproteobacteria bacterium | reverse complement strand
AGCACCACCAGCTCCGTCATCATTCCCAGCTCCGCGTGGTTGAAGATGTGGCAGTGGATGAACCAGCGGCCGACGGCGCCGCCGGGGGTCTTCCGGTCCGGGCCCGTGCGGTCGTCGAGGCGCAGGCGTACGACGACCGAGCGCAGGTCCGGGATGTCGATGCTGTCCACGAACTCGTTGTAGTCGTACTCGTAGACGGTCTGTCCCTGGGTGTCGAGCAGGCGGACCGGCTGGAAGGAGAAGCCGTGCAGGTGCAGCGGGTGGTGCTGCTGGGTGCCGTTCCTGAAGGTCAGCTCCAGCAGGTCACCCACCCGGGCGTAGCGGCTGCTCGGCACGTGGGGAATCTCCCGGTAGTCCAGGTCGGCAGAGCCCTTAGCCCCCATCCCGTGGAGCACGGTGGCGTGGATGCCGTCGATGGATTCCCGGAGGCCGAGCACCGTGAGCAGCAGTTCCTCGTTCGGCGTGCCGGGCAGGGGCGGTTCGAAGCGTGCGGGGTCCAGCAAGTGCGCGGTGACTGGCAGCTGCTTCAGGCTTTCTATGGGCGCGTTGACTGACGGGTGCAGACGTAACGGGCTGCCGGCCGTGAGCGTCGAACGCTGGCGGCCGCGGGCGCGACCGCTGATCGCGAAGTGTGCGAGCGGCACCGACGGCAAACCCCCGTAGCCGTAGGGGTACTCGTTGGTGCCGTAGTGACTGAAGTCCTCGGTCCACAGCGTCAGCACCTCGCCCTTGGGCCGGTCCGGCATCACGAGCACCACGTCCGCCCGTTCCGACGGCGCCAGCACCAGCTCGCCGGTTGCGTACTTCAGGTTGAGCTTGCCCGCCGTGCCGCCCTCGATGCGGGCCCGGTCGAGCAGCCCGCCCTGGCCGCCGACGCGGATCAGCGGCACGAGGGTGCCCGTGCCGTCGGTGAGTCGCAGGCGGAAGAAGCGGCTGACGGCCGCGTTCACGAGGCGCAGGCGCACGGCTTCGCCGGCTTTTACGGGCCAGGCCGCCGCTGGTGCCGACAGCGTGCCGGGGGCATCCGGCGAGCCCGCCCGGGCCGCCGCGACCCGGCCATTGACGAGCACCAGCTGGCCCTCGTTCACCCGGCACTTCGGGTTCAGTCCGCACTGCATCGAGGGCTGCACGTTCGGCACGGTACCCGCGGGCAGCGCACCACCCGCGCGGGGCATGCCGTGCTCGTCCCGCGGGCCCTCGCAGAGGTCCCGCGGGGTGGGCCAGGCCGTGTTGCCCGGAAAGCGGCCGAGCCCCTCCCGCGTGAAGGACCAGGGCAGGGCTGGGTCGGCCGGGAAGGTGGCGGCGTCGTTATGGCCCGGTGCCTTGCACACCGTGGTGTCGCCGAGCACGAGGGTGCGGGTGTGGTCCCGGTCGGGCAGCACGGCCCGTCGAACGAGCTGGTCGTCGGCGTCATCCGTGACGATGAATGCGCCGTACATCCCCTTGAATTCCGGGTTGGTCGGCGCCCGGTGGGAGTGGTACCAGAACACGCCCGCCCGCGGCACGATGAAGTCGTAGGTGTAGCTTTCGCCCTTGTGCAACGGGTTCTGGGTCAGCGTGGTGCCGTCGCTCCCGTTCTGCAACTCGATGCCGTGCCAGTGCAGCATCAGCGGCTCGTCGATCCGGTTGGTGAAGTGCACGATGACCCGGTCGCCGACGCGCGCGCGGAATTCCGGGCCCGGCGTGCCGCCGTTCAGGGTGTACAGGCGGGCGAGCAGGCCGTGGCCGTCCAGGTCGACGGTCTGTTCTTCGGCGACGAGCGTCGTCTCGATGATGCGCGGGTCGGGGTTGGTGTCGACGACCGCTCGCAGCGCGGTTGGGCCGGTGGCGTGCGCGGCCGCTGCCAGCGCGACCAGCAGCCACAGGCAATGGCGGGTCATCGCGCGGTCGGTTCCGCCACGGGTGCGAGCTGCAGGTAGCCGCCCTGCCAGGAGTTGTCCTGCCCGGGCGCCACCTGGAAGGCCGGCGGCCCGCCCTGGATGTAGTACTCGTTGGTCCAGAAGCCCTTGACGGCCTGGATGCGGCCCTTGCGATCGGTGCTGATCTTCAGCAGCAGATTGTCGAGCCCCGGGTCCTCCTTGTCGCTGCCCCAGGCCACGTTGGCGTGCGCGCACTCATTGCCTGCGAAGTCGTCGGCGCAGGAGTAGCCCTCGAACACGGCGGTGGTGGTGGCGCCGGGGTTGCCGCCGCCCCAGGCGGCTGACCGTTCCACGCCGATGCCGTCGGCGGGCGGGCCGTCCCAGTTGCCCTCGCCGGCGGGGCCGTCGGTGGTCTTCGCCGCGAGCGCGCTCGTGTAGCAGTCCGACGGGTCGGCCTTGCGGCAGAGCAGGGTGGGGAAGCCGCGCTTGCCGATCACGTAGTCGATGCCACCCGCGGCGTTACGCGTGGCGAAGTCCACGGCGGTGGGCGCCAGCGTGTGGTGGATGGCCTGCCACTTTTCCACGAGGCGTGGCGGCCGGCCGGCCTGGGAGTTGATGTTGCTCACCACGCTGCGGGCCGCGGGACCGACGGTGAGTGCGCCGCTGACCCGATCGTCTGCCGGATCTGCCGTGCCACGGTCGTCGATGGTCAGGGTTCCCGACATCGCCGGCTTGATCCGGTCGTCGCCGGGCTTCGGTGCGTAACCCGGCACGGAGTGGGGACTGTCCGGGGCAAAGTACACCGGGTTCACGGTGGGCCCGACCCAGGGCAGCGCCTGGTCGCCGATCACCGCCCGGGAGCGCCCGTAAGAGCAGTCCGCCAGGTAGAAGAACAACGACACCTGGATGCAGGCGTTGTCCTGGCTGTTGTTGAAGGTGCCGGCGACTGCCGTGGTGCTCGTTGCCGCGAGGGCCGCGGGTAGCAGTGCCAGGCTGGCGAGGATTCCGGTGATGAGGCTGGCGGCGAGGAGTCGGCGTGGGGCAGCTGCAGCGGTCATGGATCAAGCCTTCGTGGCGTCGTGGCGGCAGCTTCGATTGTCCACGTCTCTCGCGGGCTGCGAAAGGCCCGGACTTCCCCTGTAGCCCGCGGCGTCCCGGCGGACCCCCTTGTCGGCCTGCGGGAAGACCCGCTTGAGGGCTGGACAAGG
>JBBQSA010000091.1:0-3306 GCA_038214295.1 Gammaproteobacteria bacterium | reverse complement strand
ATGCTGTTCCGGTGGCCCGCGGGGTCCAGCTCCCCCTCGAAGCCCTCGGCCACGTTGAAGCAGGCCTGGTATCCCTCTGCTGTCAGTTCCCCGGCGGCCATGCGGGACCGGCCCGCCGTCCGGCACAGGAACAGCAGAGGTGTGTCCAGTGCTGCGCCCCGGGCAGCCAGCGCTTCCTTGAGCTGCGCGAGGAATTCCGGGTTACGCCCCTGCTGGGTCATCCATTCGATGAGCAGGGGCACGCGGCCGAGCGCCGCCAGGTCCGGGCTGCCGGTCAGGGCCACCTCGATCCGGGTGCGCACGTCCACCAGGAGCGCGGACGGATCCTGCTCCAGTAACTCCCAGGCGACGGCTGGCGCGAGATCGCCCGCGCAGGGCTGGGGCTGAAACGCAGGCTGGGGTCCGGCCATGGGTGAGTGCCTCGTAACGGGCGCCTACAGCTGCAGGGCGCCGGGGTTCATCAGGTTCTGGGGATCCAGGCTCTTCTTCAGGTCCCGGAGCAGGCGCGCCGCTTCCGGGTCCCGGCCGGTCATGTAGGGGTAGCTCTTGCCCACCTGCATGTGCACGGCGCCGACCGAGGCAAAGACCTCGTTGATCTTCTGGCGCAGCTCCTTTACCAGCGCCCGCCCCTCCGGGTTGGCCGGGTACTCGGGCAGCATGGCGAGGTACTCCGGGGGCAGGAAGCGCTTGTGGAAGGGCGTACGGTCGTCCTCCCAGTAGAACACCGGCTCGTAGAGGAAGGCGTGGGTGTTGATCGTCATGTACATGGTGCCCTTGTCCACCTTCGCCTGGCGCATCCGGCCGGCGTTGTCGGCATAGAGCTTCTGCAGCCTGCCGTGGAACTCGTTCAACTTCGAGAAGGGCATGATCCCGTGCTGGGGCACCCAGCGCTCGCCCTTCGGCCCGAGGATCGGGTACAGCGGAATGAAGGGCATCGCGCGGATCACGGTGGGAATCGTGTTTGCCGTCTCGGTGCCTACGCCGTCCATCGCCGCGCGCAGCAGGGCGAGCTTCGCGTTGACTTCCGCCTGGCAGACACCCTCCACGGTGTAGTGGGCCGAGTAGTTGTGGCCGGCCAGGAAACGCTTGCCGGCAGCCGCCATCTTCAGCAGCTTGAAGACAGCCTCAACCGGGTTCCGCGCGGTCTTCGCCACCGCCCAGGCGGCGCCGATCGCGTCGCTCGCGTCGGTGCTGGAAAGCTGGCCCTGCTGCAGCTTGGGGTCGAGCCCGAAGTTGTCGGCAGTCACGCCTTCGCGGGCGGCGGCCGCCATGCCCCGCGCCATGGCCTCGAAGTTGTCGAAGCCGAAGGAGGCGGCACCGGAAAAGGGTGGCGTCCTGATCAGCTTGAGCGTGATGCGGGCCTTCACGCCCAGCGCGCCGGCATCGCCGGTGAAGAGCCCCGTGAGGTCGGGCCCGTACCAGCGGAAGAATGGCACGCCGTTGGCGGCTGCGCGGGATCCCGTCTTCAGGATCTCACCGCTCGCGAGCACCACCTCGAAAGCCAGCACGGCGTCCGCGGACACGCCGAAATTGCCGGAGCCCAGGCTCGCGCTGTTCTGGGACATGGAGCCGCCCACCGTCGCCTTGATCCCGGAGAACGGGCCCCAGAAGGTGGTCCGCAGACCCTTCGCCTTCAGCGCCTGCCACAGTTCGTTCCAGGTGAGGCCCGGTTCGACGGTCACGTACATGTCCGTCTCGTTCAGCTCGACGATGCGGTTCAGCCGACCGGTGTCGAGCAGGATGGAGTTCGTCACAGTGGGCAGGTAGCCGTCGGTGTAGGAAGCGCCGCCGCCCCGGGGCACCACGGCCACGCCCGCGCCGGTCGCGATGCGCACCACCTTCTGGAGTTCCTCCACGGTACCCGGCTGGACCACCGCGAGCGGCAGCTTCAGCTGGTTGTAGACGTCCATCGCGTAGAACTCGCGGTCCGCGTCGCCCGTGAGCACATGGGCCTGGCCCACGATCGCGGTGAGGTCAGCCAGCAGATTGCTGGCAGGCATGAGATTGGCGGACATGGCGTCGACTCCTGGGATCTGGCGGGTGGCCGGGAAGTGTTCTGGCCTGCTAGCCTACGGTGGCCACGGGCCTTTTGGGAACAGTTTTCATGCCGTCAAAGTCGATTCCGGGCGCCATCGCCCTGGCTGCACTCGCTGCGACTGCTGCGGTCTCCGCCACCCCGGCCCGGGCTGACGAGGCTCCTGCCCCGTACACGGTGCTGATCACCGGCGCCAACCGGGGCATCGGCTACGAGCTCGCCCGCCAGTACGCCGAGCGGGGCTGGACCGTGATCGCGACAGCCCGCAAACCCGGGGAATCCACCGACCTCCGGCAGCTCGCCGCTGACAGGCCCAATGTGCGCATCGAGAAGCTGGATGTGACCAGCGACCGCAGCGTCCGGGCGCTGGCAAAGCGCTACCGCGGCACCCCCATCGACGTGCTCATTAACAACGCGGGCATCCTCGGCGCCGTGCCTGCCCAGAAGTACGGCAGCTACGACCTCGACGTCTATGACGCGATCATGGACGTAAACGTCAAAGGCCCACTGCGCATGGTCGAGGCCTTCATGGACAACGTCGCGGCAAGCCGCCAGAAGAAGATCATGAACATCTCCAGCGCCGTCGGCTCCATCGAGCTGACCTTTGGCGGCCAGGTGTTCTACCGGAGCAGTAAGGCGGCGCTGAACATGGCGATGCGCACCCTGTCTAAGGAAGTGAAGCGCGATCCGGACCCGCAGCGCAAGGCGCTGATCTTCGGGCTGATCAATCCCGGCATCGTCGACACCGGCTTCGCGAAGAACGTGCCGATACCGATGATCACGGCCAGGGAGTCAGCGGAGAAGTGCCTCGTGATCATCGACGGCTACACCCCGGAGAAGTCCGGGATGTTCTTCGACTACAACAAGGGCGCGAAGCTGCCCTGGTAGCGGGCAGGGCAGTGCAGGCTTCAGGCCTTCTTTACAAACTCCGACTTCAGCTGCATAGCGCCGATGCCGTCGATCCGGCAGTCGATGTCGTGGTCGCCATCAACCAAGCGGATGGCCTTGACCCTGGTGCCCACCTTGACCACCGACGACGTGCCCTTGATCTTCAGGTCCTTGATCACGGTGACCGTGTCGCCGTCCCTGAGCACGTTGCCGTGGGCATCGCGGACGACCCGCTCGGGCTCCAAACTCTCGGCGCCAGCCTTCCGGGGCCACTCGTGGGCGCACTCCGGGCAGACGAAAAGCTCGCCGTCCTCGTAGGTGTATTGCGACCCGCATTTCGGGCATGACGGCAGCTGGCTCATGGGAGTTCCCGGCGCAAAGGA
>JBBQSA010000090.1:0-5220 GCA_038214295.1 Gammaproteobacteria bacterium | reverse complement strand
GGGCGAACTGCACGCTGTCCGTGGGGGACTGGTGCAGGAGCACCAGGGGCTGGCCCGTGCCGCACTCGGTGTAGTGGACCTGGCCCCAGCGGCCGTCGGCGTAGCCCTTGCGGATCTTCATCGGAGCACCTGTGGATTGCGGAGGCCCGGAAGTCTCGCACAAGGTGCGCCCTTGCTGAATCCACTGCGGCCGCCACGGGCGAACTCCCGTGACACTCACGTTGCCTCACCCGGGAGATACCGAAGCATGTCAACCAGCACACCCCCGACCACGGGCGCCAGGGCGACCGGGCTGCTTGCCACGGTGATCGCCGCCACCCTGTGCACGATGCCGGCCCGCGGCGCGGAAAGCCCGGGGGATTACATGGACCTGGCCGAAACCACCGGCTACATCCCCACGCTGGGCAAGGCCCTGGCAGCGGCCGGCCTGGCGGATGCGCTGCGCGGTCCGGCGCGCTTCACGCTGTTTGCGCCCACCGAAGCCGCTTTTGCCCGCCTGCCGCCCGGCGTGCTCGATGACCTGCTGGAACCGGCGAACCGGGACCGGCTCCGGCGCCTGCTGCTCGGGTTTGTCGTGGTCGGGGACGTGCCGCGGGACAGTCTCGGTTCCGTCGGTCAACTCCGGAACCTGCAGGGCGACACCATCGAACTGACCAACGGCCCGACGGGTCTCGCCGCGAACGGCGCCCGCGTGCTCGCCGAGATCGAAACCCGCAACGGCGTCATTCATATGACAGACACGGTGGTCCTGCCGCCTGGCTGACACGCCGGCCGCCTTATGTCGCATTACCGATTGATTAGGCGCCGGAAGTTCGTCAATGTAGCCGCCGGGAGCCTGGTGGTTGCTTGCGGCCGCGACTCTCCCCATACCTCGGGCACAGAACTCGAGGGACGGGCGCCGAAGGGCGCCTGGAAAACCGTTAAAACTCAGTTAGTAATGTGGGGAATCTCTTGTGAAAAAGCATCTCGTTGCCAGCGCCGCCCTGTTCCTGTTCGCTACCGGCTCCCAGGCGGCCACCACCTACGTGCTCAACAACATCACCTATGACAACACCTTTGGCACCAACCCGGTGATCTGCACGGGCTGCGGCACCGGCACCGCCGTGGACGATGGCTCGGGCAACATCACCCTGACCGGCATCGCCTGGCAGTTCATCGGTGGCGGCAACAACTACACCAACAGCATCGACGGCACGACCACGCTGGCCCCCACCTTTACGCCCGTGACCAGCCCGGCGAATGCCCTGCCCGCGGGCAGCGACCTGATCCGCACCGGCGGTACCTGCACCGACATCATAGGCACCGTCTGCGACCCGGCGAGTCTCCGTTCGGGCTGGGGTGTGCCGCTGGGCTTCTACACGGGCCGGATGAGCGACGGCACCACGGTCTGCGGTGGGCCGGCAACCAACCTGAACTCGATCAACCGCTGCCGCGTCGACCTGGCCGCTTCCGGCCCCAACCTGACAATGGAGATCAAGCGCGCCCTGTCGGAGAGCGCCACCTCCGGCAGCTTCCAGCGGATGACTTTCAGCTTCGCCGTCGTGCCGGTGCCGGCTGCCGTGTGGCTGTTCGGTTCGGCCCTCGGTCTGCTGGGCGTCGCCCGCCGCAAGTCCGCCTGAACGCCGACAGCTGCAAGGGATAAACACACCATGCGCATCAAGACACTAGTCGGCGCCCTGGCCCTCTGCGCCGCGTCGGCCTCGGCCAACGCGGCGCTCGTCGGCCGGGACCTGAACGGCAGCCCGGGGAGCTTCGAGGCCTACTACGACACCACCCTCAATATCACCTGGCTCGCCAATGCTAACCTGGCCATCACCAACACTTTCGGCGTTTCTGGCATCAATGCCCAAGGCAAGATGACCTGGGACACGGCGAACACGTGGATCGCGGCGATGAACACGGCGAACTACTTGGGCATCAGCTCCTGGCGCCTGCCCGCGATGTTCGACATCGGCAATAACGGCTGCACCGTCAACTCCTTCGTCAGCTACAACGGCGGTGACTGCGGCTACAACGTTGTCAGCACAGGCGCGCAGGCGTCCGAGATGGCGTCGGTGTTCTACGACACGCTCGGCAACCTGGCCTTCTACAACACGAGTGGCGGCCAGAACTTCGCCTCCCCCAGCATCCAGAACTCTGGCCCTTTCCAGAACCTGGGGAACACGCTGTACTGGTACAACCTGGAGACGAGCACTTCGAGCCAGGGCTTCGACTTCGGCGAGCCGCTGAACGCCTGGTACTTCGGCATGCCTTCGGGCGGCCAACGGCCCCAGGACAAGACCGATCCGTCGCTCACCGCCTGGGCGGTGGTCAGCGGTGACGTCTCTGTCGTGCCGGTGCCGGCGGCTGTCTGGCTGTTCGGTTCGGCGCTCGGCGCGCTGGGTTTCGCCCGCCGCCGCGCCTGAAGCAACGCCACTGATACGGCTCCTCCGCCGGAGCCGAAAACGAGGGCCTGGCAGTACGCCGGGCCTTTTTTTTGGCTTCAGGCCACCGGCGCCGGCCGGCCGAGGCGCCGGCCGATGATCCCGACTACCAGCGAGGTGCCGAGCAGGATCACCGCGCAGCCCGCGAACATCCCCGGCGTCACCGTCTCGCCCAGCGCCAGCGCGCCCCAGAGCATGCCAAACACCGGGATCAGGAAGGCCACGGACATCGCCTTGCCCGGCCCCACCCGGAGCAGCAGCCGGAAGTAATAGATGTTGGGAATCGCGGTGCAGACCACGGCGAGCAGCAGCACGGCGAGCCAGGACGTGGCCGGCGGGTTCGCGGCAGGCCACTGGATGACGGCCAGCGGCGCCAGCAGCAGGGCCGCGAAGCCGAAACTGCCGATGGTCGTGACCCAGGAGTTCACGCCAGCCAGGTGCCGCTTCACGAAGCTGGCGGAGACCCCGTAGAGGAAGGCGGCGAAGAGCGCACCGGCGATCGCGAGCGGCGCGCCGTGGTTCATGTCGGGTAGTCCCCCAACGAGCACCACCACGCCGCCGAAGCCGATGATGAGCCCGAGGAAGCCGCCGATGCTGATGCGGTCCTTAAGCCACACGCCGGCCACGAGCGCGGCGAACAGTGGCGCCGTGGCGTTGATGATGGAGGCGAAGCCGGCGGTGACGAACAGCGTGGAGTAGGCGAACAGCGGGAACGGCACCGCCGCGTTAATCACACCGAGGATGAACAGCTTGCCGAGGTTCCGGCGGAACTCGGCCCGCCATGCCGGGCGCGCCAGCAGGAACGGCAGCAGGCACAGCGCCGACACGGACACGCGGATCGCGATCAGCGGCACCGGGCCGAAATCCGGCGTGGCGATACGGAGGAAGAGGAAGGAGCCGCCCCAGACAGCCGCCATCGCAATGATCTGCAGGAAATCGGCGGGGGACATGCGGCCGGGATATTAGCGGGTTTGCGGGGCCTGCGGCCATAATTGGCCCATGACCGACCTGATCCTCGTCAAGCTGCTCATAGCCGGCGCGGCCGGCTTCATCATCGGCACCGAGCGGGGCTGGTCGGCCCGGGAACTGGACCGCCAGTCCGGCGCGTCCGGGATGCGCACCTTTTCACTCGCCGGTCTCGCCGGCGGCGTGTGCGCCCTGCTCCCGGGCGGCACCGTGCTGCTCGCGATCCTGCTGGCGGCCATCGGCGTGCTGCTGGCCGCCAGCAGGCTCATGACGCCACCGCCCCGGGACCTGGGCCTGACCACGGAACTGGCGCTGCTCGTGACGCCGCTGCTCGGCGCCTTCGCGACGGAGCACCCGCTGGAGGCCACCGCCGCGGCCGCCATCGCGGCTGCCCTGCTCGGCTTCAAGGAGGAACTGCACGGCGTGCTCGACCGGCTGGGCCGCCGGGAGCTGCTGGCCAGCCTGCAGATGCTGATCGTGGCCGTGGTTATCCTGCCGCTGCTGCCGGACCAGAACCTCGGCCCCTGGGCGAGTGTCAATCCGCGCACGATCGGCTGGCTCGTGCTGCTGCTGCTGGGCGTGTCCTACGTGGGTTACTTCGCCGTGCGGCTGATCGGACCGGGGCGGGGCCTGCTGCTGACTGCCCTGCTCGGTGGCTTCACCTCCTCGACCGCGGTCACGCTCGACTACTCCCGCCTGTCCCGGCAGAACCCGGACGCGGCGCCGCTGCTGAGTGCCGGCATCGCGCTCGCCTGCGCCATGCTGGCGCCCCGGGTGGCGATCCTCGTCGGGGCGATCCAGCCAGGCCTCGTGCCAGGGCTCGCGCTGCCACTGCTGGCCTTCGGGCTGCCGCCGCTGCTCTACGCCGCCTGGATCGCGCGCCAGTCCATCGCCCGGCCGCCGGTGGAGGGCGTGCAGATCAGCAATCCCTTCGCGATCGGTGCGGCGCTGACGATGGCCACGGCGATCACCGTGCTGACGGTGGCAATCCGGGGCGCGGAGGCGCTGCTGGGCAGCGCGGGCACCTACGGCGTTGCCGCCCTCTCCGGCATCCTCGACGTGGACGCGGTGTCGGTGGCCATGGCCAGCCGCCCGGGCACGCTGGCGCCGGCCGTCGCGGTCAACGGCATCCTGCTGGCGATCGGCGTGAACACGGTGGCGAAGGCGGTGATGGCCGCGTTTACCGGCACCTGGGCCCTAGCCCGGCGGACCGGCATGGTCCTGCTGCTGGCCGCCCTCGCGGCGGCGCTGGTGACCCTGGCGCGCTAGCACCCGCGGACAGGGAGCTTGGACCTATACTTTCTGCCTTAAGAAGCGCCCGGCCGGAGAGCGCCTTGCCTGCACCATCCCTCAGCACCGTGGACCGCGCCAACCGCCGCGCCACGCTCTTGCGCTCGGCGACCTGGGCGTCGGTTATTGTTGCGGTAATTCTCGTGGTGGCCAAGACGTGGGCCTGGCGGGCAACCGATTCCGTGTCGGTGCTGAGCTCCCTTGCGGATTCCTTCCTGGACGTGCTGGCCTCGCTGCTCACCTTCTGGGCCGTGCGCTTTTCCCTTTCCCCCGCCGACCTCGAGCACCGCTTCGGGCACGGCAAGTCCGAGGGCCTCGCAGCGCTGCTGCAGTCGGTGATCGTCACGGGGTCGGGCCTGTTCGTTGCCAGCGAAGCGGTGCGGCGCTTCATCGCGCCGGCGCCGGTCGAGCAGCCGCTCACCGGCATCGTCGTGATCGCGGGATCCACCCTGCTCACCCTGGCCCTGCTTGCCTGGCAGCGCCACGTGGGCCGGGAGACCGGCTCCGTGGCGATCGCCGCCGACGCCCTGCACTACAAGTC
>JBBQSA010000089.1:0-5517 GCA_038214295.1 Gammaproteobacteria bacterium | reverse complement strand
CCGAGGAAGCCGGCCAGGCCGCACATGGCTACTGGTTATCTGTCATGGCGAGGAGGCACCCGGAACGTCGTTGCCAAACCGCACTGCCAGCTGCTCCATCTCCTCGAGCGCCTCGATGACCTGGCTTAGCGACAGCTGGGACCACCGTCGCAACTGCTCACGACGGGCACCCTCGTAGGTGGTCAACGACCAGTCGATCTGCCCCATGTCGGCCTGGTCACCCATCGGTCAGTCTCATACGCAGGTGCTCGATGTCGATCCGGTCCTGGTCGCGATTTGCCAGTTCCTTCATGCGGATGAGCGTTGGAATGCTGACAAAGTGCACAGGCAGATCATCTCTCAGTGGCTTGACGACTGAATGTGCGTATTCCTCGTCGAACGCAAATGGCTCACTCACAAAAACATCGATTGGCGTCTCGATGTGGGCATCGCTCCAGAGCTGGAAAACCTGCATGTTCTTCTCGCGAATCCAGCCCTCTCGCTGCAGCGGATCAGCAAATTGCTCGACGGTCACCGGAATCGCCGGGCGATACCCAAGGCCGCCCAGTGCCACAAGGGCCCGCCGGATATTGTCGGGATCAAGCTGGACCACCAGGTCAACATCCTTCGTGAAGCGCAGGTAGCCGTGGGCATTGACGGCAAGCCCTCCGGCAACCAGGTAGCGAACCGCCCCAGACTGCAAGGCGCGTGCAATGGCTTCAAAACTGGCAAGACGCATGGGTTAGGCAGGCTACCGGCATCACCATCGGCGGTAAAGCCTAGCCCGCCCGCCAGGCGTCAAGAACCACCGGCTGCGACTTCTCCAGCGCCTCCTTCGTCCGGAGGAACAGCTGGCCCGCTTCCCAGACGTAGGCCGTGGGCAGGCCGCCGGAGGACCGGTCGGCCGCCATCTCGTAGCTGCGGCGGATGGAAGCCTCGTGGCCGTGGTCGCGGGTGCGTGGCGACCACGATTGCTTGTCGGCCCCCACGTCCATCACCAGCCGCTGGAAGTCGTCCATGGCGATGAGCGTGTTGCCGCGGTGGGCGGCGTAGCGCTCCTTGACGCCCTCGAAGGCGTGGCCCTTCGCGGAAAAGGTGATGGCCGCGATCGAGCCGTCGCCGAACACGTAGGTGACGGCGATGTCGCAGTCGGACTTGGCGGAGCGCGTGGGAATGATCCGGATCGGGAAGCGCCGCTCGGGCGGCATCATCTGGTAGGTGAGGTCAGTCCAGTGGCAGAGGTTGCCGAGCACCCGGCCCCCCTCCTCCTCCCGGAAGTACCAGTGGTCCGCGGCGATCTCGTGGCCCGCGATGAACCAGTTCTGCATCAGCTCGCCGTCTTCACGCCACAGCTGGTCCCGCATCAGCGTGCCGAAGACGCTGCCCGGCCGGTTGTAGCCGATGGAGACGATGCGCCCGCGACCGGCCGCACGAGCCGCCTCCTGGGCCGCGCACAGCCGCGTGAGCTGGTCGTCGTTGACCACGTGCGGCTTCTCGATGTGCACGTCCTTGCCCGCCGCGAGCGCCCTGATCGCGTACTCCGCGTGGCTCGCGTGGTTCGAGGAGATGTAGACGAGCGTGATCGCCGGGTCGGCAATGATCTCGTCCGCGTCGGTGGTGTAGTAGCAGGCCCGGTAGTGCTCGAACAACGACGCCGCCCGGTTGACCTCGACGTCCATGCACCCGCGCACCACCTGCCCGTAGTTCTTCTTCAGATAATGGGCGATCACCGAATAACCGAAGTTGCCGCAGCCGATCAGCCCCACGTGGGCCTTCGAGTCCGTACGCACGTGGTTCGCAGGCAGCGTCCCGTACTGCCGCCCCATGTGGTACTGGCCACCGATCTTGACCAGCGTGCGCCGGACGCCATAGAGGCCGACGTAGCGCAGGGCTTTGCGGATGCGGAAGATCAGGGGTGCGGCGGTGTAGTCCATAACGGGGTCAGGGGGTCCAGCTCAATATGCTAGCACCGGGCTGGTGGGGTGCCCGGTCCGGCACGTGACATGAATATTAGAATTGCTCAGAACCGGAGGGCGGTGTCAGGAGGCTCAACGGCTGGAATCAGCGATTCCTGCGGGATGTGGTAATAGAGGCGCGGCTCAGCCACGCGAATAAGCTCAGCGAGGCGCTGCGCGGCTTGCTCTTCACCGCCCTCCTCGGGAAGCGGCGTAACCAGCCGCACCAACGCGCCATCGGTCCGCCGGCGGGTAATGGAATCCCAGAATATGTACCACTTCACCGCGTACTCGCTGGTGAGATCTCGTCCACGCTGCATAAACCAGTAGTTGACGAGTTGCCGGGTCCGGCCAGTGCCAATTACCAGTTGATTAACTTCAAGGTCACTACCGTCCGGCAGGATGCCCGGCAGCTTCACGATCTTGCTGTCAAGGATCTTCCAGCCACCTCCGGGGAGGCAGGCCCGTGGCGAGTGCACCGAGGCTCCCTGTCGTTGCGAGGCATAGTAGGCAACATACAAATTCACAAAATCGCCGCGTTCATTAGCGTAGTTGGCGGAAACGTAGTCCGTGAGTTTGAGCACATCCAGCTCTTCCGGGGAAATCTCCGTTTCGGTCCCCGACCACTCACCCAGGCGCAACGGAAAGCTGACGAGCGACTGCCTGTCAGGCAGAACCTCCGAGCGCCCGGACAGCGTGATGACGCCAACGAGCCCAAGCGCCAGAACAACTACGACTGCCAGGGAGGGCCACGCGACGTGCAGGGTGGCGGGAACGGCCCGAATTGCCGGGATGGACGGCAACTGCGGATCAAAGACGTCATCGAGCTTACGGCCCTGCAACTTCGCCAGGATGATCATTTCCATGAACAGGAGCAGCAGGCAGCCGACAAAGATCACCCAGCCTTCAAAATAGTGCAGGAAGGTATCGCCTGCGCCAATGCCATAGGTGTTGTAGAGGATGCCCGTGACGGCAATCCGGAAACTGTTCATTACGATCGTAATGGGAATTGTCGACGCAAGGATCAGCAGACGCTGCCAGCGCGGGCCGCGATAGACATACCCGCAAATGAAGCCGAAGCACATCAGGGGAAACAGGTAACGCAGGCCGCTGCAGGCCTCAACCACCTGAAGCTTGGAGACCCCCAGGTCGATCACGTTTCCCTCGACGAATACAGCAAAACCCACCGCCCGGAGAAACCACGCCGCGAGGTCGGTAGAGATGAATTGCAGGCCGGACGACAACTTGTACTGGATCAGTACGGGCAGAGGAACGAGGAAAACCAGCATCGCCAGCGAAGCCCAGATCGCTCGCAGGCCCCGGTAGCCGAAAAACGCCAGGGCAATGGCGCCCATCGTAAGGAGAAAGGCATATTGCGTGATTACAAACAGGGCACTGAGTTCGCCCGCCAGCAGCACCAGCATGGCGGCTACGAGCGCCCAGACGCCGCTCCAGGCCGGGCGCGGGCTCGCAGCAACGAGCTGCTCGCAGCGAATCAGGAACAGGTAAGCGGCAAGAAACGGGATCAGGTACCCGTGGCTGTATTCGGGCTGCTGCCACAGGCGCTCCATTTCCACGAAGCTGTCCCAGAACATCGCGGCAACGAGCACGACCACAAGTAGAACAAGGCCCGCCTTGAGACCAGGGTACTTCGGTGTCGCCACTTCGGGCGTTTGCACGCTTGAGTTCATTTTGATGGACGAGCCAACCTATGTACTGCTGCCACGGGAGACCGGCAAGACGATGCGTTCTTTCCAGACCTGCCAGGCGAACTTGACGAGTCTCGGAAATCGCCGCAGGCGGCTTGGCTCGCTGAGAAATCGATACAGCCACTCGAGATAGGATCTGCGCCACGCAGCCGGCGCGCGCTTAACCCGCCCGGCGAGAACGTCGATAGTCCCGCCGACGCCCTGGCAAATGCTTACCGTCGTCAGCTTCGACAGATTCTCGTGGATCCAAAGCTCCTGCTGCGGGCTCCCCAGACCAACGAATAGCAATCGGGCACCGCTAGCATTGATGCGATCAGGGAGACCGGCGCGCTCAGTCGGGCTCAAGTATCCATTCTGATGACCGGCAATGCGTAACCCGGGATAGGCCTCCTTCAACGCAACACAGGCGCGCGGCGTCACTTCCGGCCTGGCGCCAAATACAAAAATCGGATAGCCCCGTAGCGCAGCCAGGGAACATAGCTCCGGCATCAGGTCCGCCCCGGGAACCCGAGGCACACCGCGAGCTCCGCCCAAACGGGCGGCAAGCACCGCGCCAATGCCGTCAGGGATCAGAAGGCCAGCCGCCGAAATAGCTTCCAGGAGGTGGGGGTCGGCGGAGGCGGCGACGATCTTTTCCGGATTAATGGCATAGATTGACATCTGCCGACCGGCCCTAATGGCGTCGTCCGCCCGCACGACCGCCTCGGCCATGGACACGCAATCCATGGGGACGCCCAGGATTCTGACGCGGCCGCCGGTCGATTCGTGTGCAGTTCGTGACATTCTGCGGTGAATACTAAGGGCAATTTGTAATATTAAACAGCTGATTACGTCATAAGTGTCACGTATTTCTAGCATCCTTGCGCCAGATGCCAATGGCCCGTGGGGTTTAGCCCCGGCACAACCGGCCGCTTGGACCGCGGCGATAGTGTGGATCTGGCCCGGCTCGACCCGGATCAGAGTGCAAAGGCGAGCGTGAGCAGCAAGAAGATCTGCCGCTCCTGATTGATGCCGGCACCGTGGGCACGGATTACCTGCTCGACTCCTGCCGGATCGACAAACTGGCTCAATGCCCCGCCCCGCTCCGCGAAGATTGCGCGAAGCCGGTCTGAATCCGAGAACCAGGCGCGGGTCGGGGACGCAAAGCCCTTCTTGCGGCGCTGGATGATAGCCGGGGGCAGCACCTGGCGCGCTGCCGCCCGATGCAGGCGCTTTCCACCTCGCGGGGTAACCTTGAAGCGCAAGGGCAGACTCTCAATGAAATCAACAAACTCTGTATCCAGGAAGGGCACCCGGCACTCGACTGACTGCCGCATCGTGATTCGGTCGGTATAGAGCAGAAGGTCGTCCGGCAGACCCATCCGCATATCCAGGCGCATCATGCGGGCCACAGGTGAGGACAGGTCCGCACAGTTCAATAGACGATAGGAATAGTCGAGCACCTCGCGAGCGCGAAAATCACGGCGGCCAGTTAGCCGCTCAATTTCGTCCGGCGAAAATACCTGCCAGGTGGTGAGCAGACGGTCGCTCTCGTCGGCCACTGCGATTGTATCGATGCCACGCGTCACTTGGTCGTTGTGAATACCCGCCGCCCGAACGACTCGCCGCGCGAATGGCGCCAGGGTCGACGGCACCAGACTGGACAGCAGGTAGCCCCGATAACGGTCATAGCCACCGAGGGCCTCGTCAGCTCCTTGCCCCGAAAGCACCACCTTGACGTGCTCCGCCGCAAGTTTGGAGAGGAAGTGCATCGGAATGATGGACGTGGTCGCAAGGGGCTCCTCAACAATCCGTGTGATTTCTTCAAGCCCCCCCAGGAGAGGTGGCCTCGCTTTTCTAGACAGTCTTCGCGGTTGAGATAAGTGGAGTCCTGC
>JBBQSA010000088.1:0-6518 GCA_038214295.1 Gammaproteobacteria bacterium | reverse complement strand
CCAGTAGTTCCAGGGCGACAGGTTCATCAGCGCGTCCGCGTAGACGGTCAGCGCGTCGGGATCTTCCGGGTGGCGGGCCGCCACGTCGCGCATGGCATCAGCAAAGGCCCGGTCGAGCCCGGAGCGGTCTTCCGGCGCCGGGTCCGCGTAGCGCCGGGCCAGGGCCTCGATGTAGTCCCGCTCCGCGGAGCTCACCCGGTCCCGCAGGCCCATGGCCTTCTGGGTGGCGGCGTAAGCCTGCGCGCCGACCTCGGGCGTCATGGGCAGGTTGATGTTGGGCCCGAGCGCATAGGCCCAACCCCAATACGCCATGGCATTGCCGGGGTCCAGGCGCACGGCCTCCTTGAAGGCGCGTAGCGCCTCGGAGTGATTGAACCCGTAGGTGAGCCGCAGCCCCTGGTCGAAGAAGGCCTGGGATGCCGGGCTGCTGGTGGTCACGGCGTGGTGCAGGTCGCCAAGCCCGTCGAGCACCGGCGCCACCGGGGCCGTGGCCCGGGCGGGATCGATGGCCAGGGCGCGCTCGTCCCACATCTGGGCCGCCGCGGTGCTGGTAAGCAGGGTGAGGGTGACCAGTAAGAGGACCCGGTGGCGCATGACAAACTCCTCTGTGTTACAGCAGCGCGGCCGGCACGGAGCGGCGGCGCGACCGGTCGATTCTGCGCCTGTTCCGGCGGCCCCGGGTAGGCCTATTATTCGGCACGTAGCAGAGAGGTCAGAGCCCATGTTCATCAACTTCTGGTACCCCGCCGGCCGCGCCACGGACATCACCGGCAGCCCGGTCCGCCGCCGCATCCTGGCCCAGGACTTCGTGCTCTGGCGGGACGCTGCGGGGCAGGCGCATTGCCTTGCCAACACCTGCATTCACAGGGGCGCCTCCCTCGCCGATGGCAAGGTCCGGGACGGCGAGGTGCAGTGCCCGTATCACGGCTGGCGCTTTGCCGGTGACGGCCGGTGCACTGCGATCCCCTCCCTCGGCAGGCAGGCGCGCATACCGGGCCGGGCGCGCGTGGACGCCTACCCGGTGACCGAGAAGTACGGCCTGGTGTTCGTCTTCCTCGGCGACCTGCCGGAGGAGCAGCGGTGCCCGATCATGGAGATCGAGGAATTCCGTGGTGACCGGCCGGACCCAGGCTGGCGGGCGACGATCCAGCACTTCGAGTGGGACATCGACTACCAGCGCTCCGTCGAGAACGGCCTTGACGGGGCGCACAACGAGTTCGTGCACCCGACCCACGGGTACTCGGGCGACCGGGCCGACATCCGCATCGCCACCGAGAACTACGAGATCGTCGACACCGAGTGGGACAGCGGCCATTTCAGCAGCCGCCGCGCACCGCCTCTGGCCGACCCCAAGATGCGCGAGGCCTCGGGCCGCACGGTCGACGCAATCATTCGCGGCGGTACCGGCCACCACGGCGTCGCCATGGTCTGGACCCTGATCCACCCCACCGACAAGATCAGCATTCATCAGTACCTGTTCGAGGCTCCCATCGACGAGGGCCGCACCAGCCTGTACCTGGTGAACCTGCGCAACTTCCTGCTGGATGAGTCCGAGGACGCCCGCATGATGGGCCGCAACGAGGCGGTCGCGTTCCAGGACCGGGACGTGTTGCAGGAACTCCGGCCCGTGATGACCCCAGCCACGCGCACCCGGGAGTTCTTCACGCCGGCTGACATAACCGTCGGAAGCTACCGCGACAAGCTGAAGGCCTGGGAGCAGCGCGGCTGGTGCATCGACATGGCGGAGGTCAACCGCCACCGCGGACGGGTGGCCTACGCGATCCCGAGCCCGGCGCGCCGCCAGCAGTCGGGCTGGGTACTCGACAGCGTTCCGCTGGTGGCGCCGGGAGTTGCCGCTGCCGGCGAGGCGGCAACTGGAGCGGCGCGCACTACCGGCTGAAGCGCTTCGCGCCCAGGGCCAGCGTAAGCCCGAGCAGCACGAGTGCCAGGCTGCCCGGTCCGGGGAGCGGCTGCACGTCGCCCGCGCGCACCAGCATGAAGTCCCACTGGTCTTGCAAGTGGGGGTCCACGAGATGCAATCCGTTGCGCATATAGAGAGTCCACGCAATTTGGAACTCTGGCTCCGGCGTGCGGGTCGCCCCCACACCGATCCAGCGCGAGTCATGGGGATAGCCTGGCAAACCCAGGTTCAGGAACGGGCCTGTGTTGACCGTCGCGTAGTCGATCCGGGGCGCGTTGCCCAGCTCGACGTTCCACAGGTACATCAACTCACTGAACGCGGCGCCCGTTTGCACGACGTCGGAACCGAGCCAGCAGCCATCGAGCAGGCGCCCGTCGCAGCCACCGGGCTCGATCAGGGTGGGCAACCGCCAGCCGCCGAAGCCGTTGATGGAAAGGTCGGCGGCAAAGGCCATCGCAGCGGTCCAGCGCATGGGGCCGTAGGCCGCCGTATCCCGCAGCCAGGTCAGGTCGAGCGCCGTGTCATACAGGAAGACCGCTTCGCTGCTGTCGGCGGCCACGGCATAACCGTTGAGGTCCCGGCCAAGAAGCGTGGACTCCCAGGTGCCCTGGCCCGGGACCACCACCGAGGCGCCGGCGGGCAGCGACAACGATAGTGACAGCAGCAGACTTCCAGCGATTCTCGAGACGATGGCCATTTTGTTCTCCCGTTGGGGATTCCGAGTGTCCCCTGTCGGTTCATTCTGCTCGCGTTGGGGGTCATTTGCCCACCCAAAGGACCGGGTGTGGTGTCGATGCGTCCCGGTGATCGCATCTCTCTTCGCCACATAATCTGGTCCCGCGCAAAACCAGCGAGGTCACGCGCGGTATCGCGGCTGATATCCGGGCAGCACATTGGGAAGGTTTCGGTGCCGTGGATCGTGCCCATCACCTGGCGGCAGCGCGCGGACTGGCCGTTCGGGATCTGGCGGCGGTAGAAATCCACGCCCTCGTCGCGCAGCGGATCGCACTGGTCGAAGGCGGCGAAGCCGTAGGCCATTGTGCCGCGGTTGTTGTGCAGATCGAGAATGATGCTGTTGTTCTCGCTCCTCGACGAATTCTTCGCGAACGGCCATTCGCCCGCGATGCAGGGACAGAGGGCGTACAGGCCCTTGACGAGCCCGCTGTCGCCGGCGCTGGCTGGGATGGCGCTCTACAGCTTGCCAGCGCCCCATTTTGCAAGCGTCGTGCCGTAAAGCCGGTCGACCTCCGCGAACACGCCCGGCACGCCTTCCTTGAGCAGCGCCCGGTTGGTGGCCGGGAACAGGTCCCGCCCGCCCTCTTCAGGCCACTGCATCGTGGCGTCGATGATGATCTTGCTTGTCTCGCGGATCACCTTCAGGCTCGGATCGGTGATCAGCCCTCGCTGCTTGGTCAGGATCTCCGTGGCCGGCGACGGTTGCCAGCGCGAGCCCATCGCGAACAGGACCTCCCTGGGCTCCATCACGTCGATGTCCTTGTCCACGATGATCACCACCTTGGCGATCGGGTTGTAGCGCGCCACATCCTGCCCAGCCTTCAGCCCCTGGCCTGGCGCGTTCTTGTCGATACTGACGACGAAGACGCCCATCGTGTCCTGCGGTTGCCAGGACTCCACGATATTCGGCACGGACTGGCGCAGCATGTGATCGCCGAGCGCGTCCATGGGCGCCGTGATCATGCCCCGTTGCAGTCCGGTGTACATGTTGACCACCCAGGGATCGCGGCGGTGCGTGACCGTCGTGACGTTGACGAAGAAGTTCTCGCGCTTGCCGGGACCCAGGTAGCCGAACATTTCGCCGAACGGCCCCTCGGGCTGGCCCGGCACCTGCAAAGGCACCTCGCCCTCGATGATCATCTCGGCGTGCGCGGGCACAAGCAGGTCGCTGTCTTCCGAGCGCACGACCTCGAGCGGCCGCCCGCGGAAGCCGCCGGCCACGGCGAGCTCGTCGACCGGCTTGTCGCCGAAGCGAGGCGCCACACGCGTGCAGCTGATGAACCACACGACCGGGTCCTGGCCGAGGACGATGGACACCTTTGCGACCTGCTCGCCACGCGCCTTCGCGGCCATCAGCATTTTCCAGCCCGCCTGGTTCTCTTCCGGATTCAGTCCCAGCAGCCGAGGCCCCTTGAGCTGGCAGCGATAGGTCCCGAAGTTGTTGCCGAGGACCGGGTCGTGAGTAAATACCGAGGTGGCATTGATATAGCGACCGCCGTCCATGGGGTTGGTCTTGATGAACGCGAACTTCGTCAGGTCGATGTCGTTACCGCGCAGCACTACTTCCTTGCACAACGCACGCTCCCGGGAGATCGTGAGCGGTGGAATCTCCGGGTACTTGCCCTTGTTTTTCTTCAGGACGTCCGCCAGCACGGCCTTGGCAGCGCGGTAGCCCGCCTTCGCATCGCCCGGAACCAGCGGCTGGCCGAGGACGATCGCGTCCGTATTCAGGTTGGCCTGCAGGAGCCCGAGCAACGGCCCCTGCACCCAGCGGCCATCAACCTTCACACGCTCGGCATACAGCGCCGGGACGCCCATGAAGCCGTAGCGGTCGTTGGCCCGGTAAACGAGCCCCGTGGCCTGGTACCTGTCCTGGTTGATCTCGGGTAAGCGCAGCAGCAACCCGTGTGCCTCGAGCGCCGCCACGTAATCGCGCAGCGTGTCGAAGGGCGCCTGCGGGGCAGCGGCCAGCGTCGGGCCGACGATGGCAGCCGTTCCGGTAGCCGAGAGCGCGGCAAGGCCGGAGCCGGCCGCAAGAACGTCACGACGGGAGTAGCGGTCGCTCATCGACAGGTCTCCACAAGGGTCACGCTCCGATCATACCGGTGGCTTGCACAGGTTGGACTGCCTGTTATTTCGCCATGGCGAACAGGCTGCTCATTGTCGTCGGCGCCGGCCCCGGCATCAGCCTCGCCACGGCGCGACGCTTCGGCGCCGAGGGCTACATCGTCGGGCTGGTCGCGCGACGCCAGCAGACGCTCGAGAAGTTCCGTGACGAACTCGCGGCGGCGGGCGTGCGGACGATCTACCGCGTCGCCGACTGCACTTGCGACGTGGACCTTTCCGCGGCCCTCAAGGAGATCCAGGTCGAGGCCGGCCTGCCTGCGGACGTGCTCCTGTACAACGCGGCGAATATCAAGTGGAAAGAACTGCTGAGCGAGACCGCACCCGCACTCGTGGCTGATTTCGCCGTCAACGTGGCTGACGCGCTGACCGCGGTGCAGGCCGTGCTGCCCGCCTTCGGCTCGCTATCGATCGGCAAGGCGGGCTTGCGGAGCCTCGCCCACGGCGTCGCGAAATCTCTCGACAAGACGGCGATCAGGGTGCACTACCTCAGCGTCCAGGGTCGGGTCACGCCGGAAGACCCGCAGCGCAGTCCAGACGCCATCGCGGAGCGCTACTGGCAGTTACACGCCGGCGCGGCACGGCGCCACCCGCGTCATGGCAGGAACAGGTTGGCAAACGCCAGCCACGGCGCCGTGCCGCTTACCGCCAGGCGCAGCGGCTGCGACAGAATGAGCAGTGCCGCGCCCCAGCGGTAGGCCGTATGCACGCGGCCATGGCGGAAGAAGTCGTAGGCCAGCACCGACAGCACCAGCACATCCAGCAGGGCGAAGAACACCGGCGGGCCGCCGTTGAAGATGAAGGCTAGCGGAATGCGCGCTATGGCAGCGGCCAGGATGCTGATGCTGGCGAGCACCATCAGCCGCTTGTGCGTTTCCAGGTTCCGGCGGAAGTGCAGTGCCGCGCCGACCAGCGCCGCGAACAACAGAATATCGATGAAGGGAATAGCGAAGAAACTGCGCGGATCGAGCCCTTCGATCGGAGTGGCTCCACGGCGCAGGGCATCAATGGAGGCGATCAGTCCGAGGAACACCAGGCCGGCAGCGAGCGCGACGGAGACGGCGCCCAGGCGCCGGTGCAGATCGCGGCGGTTGGCGGCGACGAGTGACGCCTGGGCGATAAACACCAGAATCCAGGCGCTGAAGACGATACCGTGGACCAGCAGCAGCGCGGACAACGGTCGCAAGCCGGCGCCGGGATCACGCAGGAAGAACGTCGCCGAAAAACCCCAAAGCACGATGAGCGCGGCAATGACGCCGACACCCACGTAGAACACACTTTCGCCAGGTCTGCGTACTGGTGCGGTTGCGGTATTCATAAGTTCTCCCGAGGAGATCGCATAGGAACTTTACCCCGTCTGGTCAGCCTGCCAGGCTCAATTCCTGGCCCGGTCCCGCGCCGCGGGGGTACGGTGGCATCGGGACAACCAGGGAGTACTATCGATCCTGATCCTGCAATCGACCGGAGACCTGCCATGGGAACGCTGTACCAGCCCATTTGCCTGCTTGCCATCGGTGTTGTGGCCCTGCAACTCGCCACGGCAAACGCCGCGACCGACGGCCAGGAACTGCCGATGTACAAGGTCCCCAACCTGCCAGAGAACGGCGAGGCCTATTACGCGCCAGACGGCGTGCACCTGATTGCCCAGGTCAAGGATCCGGACGCAAAGGATCCCGGCAAGGGCAATGTGGGCGGCGCGCTGACCTACACCTTCACAGACACCGGCGAGGACATCCGC
>JBBQSA010000087.1:0-6648 GCA_038214295.1 Gammaproteobacteria bacterium | reverse complement strand
GATGAACTTAAGGAGTTCGAGGGCGCATTAGCTGACTTGTCTCACCCTCTTTGGGGTAAGCGCGGGCCATTTCAGGTTGGCTTTTCACCTGACAACGTGTGGTACGAGTGTTCCGGCCAGCATGGCGCCATCAAGCAGATTGCGCCTGTGCCGCCGTAGGTGAAGAGGGATCTCACGAGGCATCGTTTTCCATTGAACCCGCTTCGGCGAGGTTGCTATATATCTGGGGCCAGATACCAGAAAGCCCGCACAAGGCGGGCTTTCCGGTAGTTGGTGGAGGCGGCGGGAATCGAACCCGCGTCCGCAAGTCCGCTGCCCTCAGATCTACATGCTTATTCCGCCTTTTGTCTTACTGGCAGCTACCCGACGGACAGGGACAACTGACAGCCAGTCCGGTTGATGGGCATTTAACGTGAAAGTCCCGGACGAACCCGCACGCGATCCCGTGGTTGATGACTCCTGGGTCTGGACCGCACGGGCACGGTGCCAGTCAGAAGGCTCTACAACTGGTTTTTAAGCAGCGAGAGCGTAGTTGTCGTCGTTGGCAACTAAGTGTTTGCAGATGGATTTACGAGGTGATCTGCACCTCGACATGCACCAAGGGGTTTGTAACCCACGTCGAAACCATGTCGCCCCCAGTGCGTAAAGTATTGGGGTCAGTGCCCCTAAATACAAGCTAACCGCGTCGCAACACGCGGCCCTTCTGGCGCTGCCAGTCCCGGTCCTTGATGGAATCCCGCTTGTCGCGCACGTTCTTGCCCTTGGCGAGGCCCAGGGTGACCTTGGCCCGGCCGTTCACCCAGTTCATCGCGAGGGGCACCAGGGTGTAGCCATCGCGCTCGACCGCGCCCTTCAGGCGGTCGATCTCCCGGCGGTGGAGCAGCAGCTTGCGCATGCGCACCGGGTTCGCGTCCACGTGGGTGGAGGCGGAGGGGAGCGGCGTGATGTGCGCGCCGATCAGCCAGGCCTCGTCGTTGCGGAAGATGGCGTAGGACTCCTTCAGATTCGCCTTCGCCTCCCGCATGCTCTTCACTTCCCAGCCCTGCAGGGCGAGGCCGGCCTCGAACTGGTCCTCGATGTAGAAGTCGAAGCGCGCCTTGCGGTTCTCCGCGATCAGGCGCGGCCCGGCGTCGGCCTTCCTGGCCTTGGCGGGCTTTGCCGGCTTGCTGGATTTTGTGGAGCTCATTCGGCAACAATCCTGCCAAGTTCAGGGGCCAGGCGAAAGCAATTCAGTTCCGATGCGCGAAGTTCATCGCAGCGCCATCGTGCCGTACCCGGCAGAAGCCATGTATGCGCTCATCGCAGACCTGGAGGCGTACCCGCAGTTTCTGCCCGGCTGCACGGCGAGCCGGGTTCTTTCCCGGGACGGGGACAGCGTGGTCGCCAGCCTCTCCCTGACCAGGGGACCCTTCGACGCCAGTTTCACGACGCGCAACACGCTCGAGCCGCCGCGGCGCCTGGTCATGGAGCTCGTCGAGGGGCCCTTCAGGAGCCTCCGCGGCGAGTGGCGCGTCACGCCCCTCGGTGATCCGCCGCCAGCCCGGCAGGGCTGCAGGATTGATCTCGAGATGCACTTCCAGTTTGCGAGCCTGGCGCGGGACTGGCTGCTTGGCCCGGCCTTCGAGCTGAGCTGCAACGGGCTCGTGGATGCCTTCGTGGCGCGCGCCCGGGCAGTCTACGGCTGAGGTCAGCCCGGCTTGTTGATCGGCACGTCCTGGTCGACCTTGCGCACGGTGTCACCGTCGAACCAGACGATAACCCAGCGCTGGGTGACCTTCCGGCTCGTGCCGGGTTTGAGGTAATACATGTAGTTCCAGTGGTCGGCACGGAAATCGTCCGCAGCGACCGGCGTGCCCAGCAGGTAGCGGACCTGACTGCGGGTCATGCCGGGCTGGATGGCCTCGATGTCCTTCTGGTCCAGCAGGTTGCCCTGCTGCACATCGAGCCGGTACACGCAGCCGACCGACAGAAGTGCCGGCAGTGCCAGCAGCAGGGCCAGGCCAAGGTGTCGGCCAAGGGCTCGGCCAAGGTCTTTGAGAGGGCGCTTCAGGTCGTGCGGTGCCATAATCGCTCGGCATCATAGCCGATCACAGCACCATTCCGGGATCGCCGGAGCAACGGAGCCCAGAAATCCCGTGGAGCCCAAGGATCTACGCAAGGCAGGCCTGAAGGCGACGACCCCGCGCCTCCGGATCCTTGAGATCCTCGAGGACGGCGGGCCCCAGCATCTCAGTGCCGAGGAGATCTACCGGCGGCTCGCCGACGCCGGCGACGACGTGGGCCTTGCCACCGTCTACCGGGTGCTGACCCAGTTCGAGCAGGCGGGCCTCGTGACGCGGCACAACTTTGCCAGCGATCACGCGGTCTTCGAGCTGGACTCGGGACGGCACCACGACCACATGGTGTGCGTCGAGACCGGCCGGGTGGTGGAGTTTGCCGACGACCAGATCGAGCGGCTGCAGCGCGATATTGCCGGCCGCCACGGCTTTGACCTGGTGGATCACAGCCTCGTGCTGTACGTGCGCCCGAAGCCCGGCGCAAAGCCCTCGTAGGCGGACCGTCAGGCCCGCTTCTTCCCCGCTTTTTTCTTAGGCAGCCGGCGGCCGGCATCGCGACCGAGAGCCAGCATCTCGCCCGCGTGGGCGCGGGTCTGGTCGGTGATCTGTACGCCGCCCAGCATCCGCGCCGTTTCCTCGACGCGTTCCGCCGGCGTCAGCATGCGCACGGCGGTTGTCGTCTTGCCGGCCCTGTTGGCCTTGCTGACGGTGGCCTGGTGCGCGGCCAGCGTGGCGACCTGGGGCAGGTGGGTGATACACAGCACCTGCCGACCGCTGCTGAGCTCCCGCAGGCGGCGGCCGACCATCTCTGCCACCGCGCCGCCGACGCCCGCGTCTACCTCGTCGAAGACCAGCGTGGGCGCCCCGCGGGCTGCCGTCGCAACAACCTGGATGGCGAGGTTGAGCCGCGAGAGCTCGCCACCGGAGGCCACACGACGAAGCGCGGCCGGTGGCTGCCCGGCATTGGTGGTGACCAGGAACTCCACCTCGTCGGCGCCGTGGGCGCTGACGGCGCCACCGGCAAGCGGCGCTACCTGCACCTCGAACTGCCCGCCGGGCATGCCGAGGGTGGCCATGTTCTGCGTGACGGCCGTGCCGAGCGCGCGGGCCGCCTTCCGCCGTCCGGCCGTCAGGCGGGCGGCGAGGGCGGTGAGTTCCGCTCGGCGCTCCCGGGCCGTCGCGGCGAGTCTCTCCAGGGACAGCTCGCCAGAGGCCAGCGCCGCCAGCTCGTCCCGCAGCCCTGCGTGGATGGCCGGAAGTTCGTCGGGGGTGCAGCGGTGTTTCCGGGCGTTGTCCTTGAGTGCGGCCAGGCGGTCCGCGATCTCCGTTTCGCGGCCCGGATCCTGGTCGAGGGCCGCGAGCCGGTGCCGCAACTGGTCGACGGCCTCACCGATCTGGGCCTCGGCGTCCCCCAGCAGGCGCAACGGCGCTTCCAGCCCCGGGTCGAAGCGCAGGATGTCATCCAGCGCGCGGCGGGCAAGGCCAAGGGCGGCCTGCGCCGAGCCGTCCTCGTCGTCGTAGGCCCTGGCGAGTGCGACATCGAGCGCCGCGCCGATGCGGAGGCGATTGGCGAGAGTGGAGTGCTCCCGCTCGAGTTCCGTGTACTCGCCGGCACGAGGTGCCAGCGCATCGAGTTCCGCTGCCTCGAAGGTCAGCAGTTCGAGGCGACTGTCCCGCTCGCGCTGGCTGGTGGCGAGCCGCTCCAGCGCCGCATCGGCCGCGGCGGAGGCCGCGTGGGCGGCGCGCACCTGGCCGAGCAGTTCCCCGTGAGTCGCCAGCGCGTCCAGCACGTCCCGCTGGGCGGCCCCGTGCCGCAGGGACTGGTAATCCTGCTGGCCGCAGATGTCCACGAGGGTCGCGCCGAGCTCGCGCAGGCTCTGCACGGGTACAGGACGGCCGTTGATCCACGCCTTCGAGCGGCCGTCGGCGCCGATGACGCGGCGGAGCAGGCAGGCGTCGCCGTCGTCCGCGAGCTCGTGGTCGGCCAGCCACTGGACAGCGGCGCTGCCGGGGTCCGGCTCGAAGCTGGCGAGGACCTCCAGGCGACTGGCGCCGGCGCGGATTGCCTGGGCGTCGCCGCGCTCGCCGAGGGCGAGTGCCAGGGCGTCGATCAGGATCGACTTGCCGGCGCCGGTCTCGCCGGTCAGCACCGTGAAGCCGCCGTCGAAGTCCACCGTGACGTCCTCGAGGATCGCCAGGTCGCGGATATGCAGCTGGGCAAGCACGGGGGCGCGGTCAGTTCTTGGCAGGCCGGCGCGGGCGGCCGCCAACGCCGGTGCCAGCGCCTGGGACAGGGCTCTCTGGCGTCCGGCCGTGATCCCGCGTGTCCCGGCCCCACAGCAGCTTGCTGCGCAGGATCTCGAAGTAGTCGTAGCCCACCGGGTGCACGAGCTCGATGCGCTCGCGGGCGGCGCTGACCCGGACACTAGACCCGGGCGCCAGGCGGCCCAGCAGTTCCCCGTCGCAGGTGACCTCTGCGCGGTCCAGCTGCCGGTCCTTCGGGGAGGGGGTCGAGTGCAGGCGCACTTCCGCGACGCGCGTTGCGGGGATCACGAGCGGGCGGTCACTCAGGGTGTGCGGGCAGATCGGCGTGAGCACCAGCGCTTCGAGGCCGGGCTCCACGATCGGGCCGCCGCAGCTGAGAGCGTAGGCCGTGGAGCCGGTGGGTGTTGCGATGATGAAGCCGTCGCCGAGGTGGGTATTTACATAGCCGCCGTCCACGAAGGTCTGGTACTCGACCATCCGCCCGGTGTCGTGGCGCTTGACCACCACGTCGTTCAGGGCGAAGGCGCTGGACACGACCTTCCCGTTGCGGACGACCGACGCCACGAGCAGCATCCGCTGCTCGCTGACATAGCGGCCGGCCAGGATGTGGTCGATATGGGCCAGCATGTGCTCCGGGCCCACGTCAGCGAGGAACCCGAGACGGCCGCGATTGATGCCGAGGAGGGGAACCTTGCGGCCGGCGATGCGCCGCGCGGCGTACAGCATGCTACCGTCGCCGCCGATGGCCACCACGAGATCCACCCCCAGCGCCAGCCGGTCCTCGACCACGCGCCTGGCCCCGGCCGGTACGGCCCGGGCGCGCACGGCGCGGCTCACCTTGACCTTGCAGCCCGCCTGCAGCAGGTGGGTGGCGAGGATGCGCAGGGCCTCCAGGGCCCGCGGGTCCCGGGGATTGCCCATCAGGGCAATGGATTTGAAGGGTCGTCGGCCCGGCTTCTTGTTCATCTTGCTTTGCTTATCATGACCCTGACATTCTCGGTCGGTGCTTGCTAGCGTACCCTGCCAGCATGGGCACCGACCTCACGTCCGAACTCCCCTCCGAGCGCGCGCGGCATATCCTGCGCATCCTCGTCGAGCACTACATCCGCGAAGGCCAGCCGGTCGGCTCCCGGACCCTGTCCCGCAGTGGCGGGCTGGACCTGAGTCCCGCGACCATCCGCAACGTCATGGCCGACCTCGAAGACCTGGGGTTCATCGTCGCACCCCACACCAGCGCCGGCCGGATCCCCACCGCCAAAGGGTACCGCTTTTTCGTCGATACGCTCGTCCGGCTGCAGCCCATGGCGGCGCCCGACGTGGTTCGCCTCCAGACCCAGCTGGAGGACCGCTTCCGGGGCAATGCCAAGGCCATCGCTGCCGCCGCCTCGTCCGCCCTGTCGTCGCTGACCAGCCTCGCCGGCGTGGTGACCATCCCGCGGCAGTACCAGTCGACACTCCGGCACATCGAGTTCCTGCCGCTGTCGGGGCGGCGCGTGCTGGTGATCCTCGTGGTCAACGACGCCGAGGTGCAAAACCGTATCCTCGACCTCGAACGGGACTACAGCGAGGACGAACTGCGGCGCGTCGCCGCGGTCCTGAACGAGCAGTTCACGGGCCGGGATCTTGGCGAAGTGCGCTCCCGGCTGCTTGCGGACCTGGACGGGACGCGGGAGTTCATGAACCGCCTGATGCTGAATTCCATTGCCATTGCCGACTCGGCCCGGAAGCCCGGCCAGGAGGGTGCCGGTTACGTGCTTTCCGGCGAAACCCAGCTGATGAACTTCCAGGAGCTTTCGGACGTCGAGAAGATCAAGCAGCTCTTCGAGGCCTTCGGGCAGCAGCGGGAAATCCTGACCTTGCTCGACCGGAGCGTCGCCGCCCAGGGCGTCCAGATCTTCATCGGGGAGGAGTCCGGTTACCGCATCCTCGACGACTGCACGGTCGTGACCGCCCCTTATACTGTCGACGACCAGATCGTTGGGGTTCTGGGGGTCATCGGGCCGACGCGCATGGCCTATGAGCGGGTGATACCCATCGTGGAGGTCACCGCCCGGCTGGTCGGTGCCGCCCTGAATGCCGCGCAGGGCGCTGGCCAGACTAGCGGCCATAACACCAGCTGACTGACCGCTTGAATTTCCCGTCTTGACCCCCATAGCTGGGGCTGACGGGCGCCCGCGCGCCCGCCGGTGTGTGCACGTCCAGAAGGAGCCTGCCCGATGTCCGACAACCCACAGCCAGACCAGGAGGGCACGGCCCCGGCAGGCGCCGGCGAGAACCGGGCCCCGGACCAGCTTGCCGAGCTGCGCGCCGCGCTGGAAAAGGCCGA
>JBBQSA010000086.1:0-7474 GCA_038214295.1 Gammaproteobacteria bacterium | reverse complement strand
CCCAGCAGCTTGCGGAACAGCGTGGTGTCCTGCGCGTTCACGAAGCCGTTGTGGTTCAGGTCGGCGGCGGCGTCACTCGTGCCGATCCGGGCGCGGAACAGGACGGTGTCTTGCGCGTTGCTGAAGCCGTCGTTGTTCAGGTCAGCGTCGCACAGGTTCCCGTAGCCGTCGCCGTCCCCATCGAACTGGTCCGGATTGGCCACCAGCGTGCAGTTGTCGCTGGCATCAGGCACGCCGTCGCCGTCCGTGTCCAGCGGGGGTGGCGGCGTCAGGTTGCTGACCAGCCGCACGCCGGTGGAGTGCCAGAGGTTCGACCCCTCTGAAGCCGAGTGGGGCAGGTAACCCTCGTACCAGAGCACGATGTCCTTGCCGTCGATATTCTCGCCGTCGTTGTAGGGCACCTGGACGTTGGGCCCGAAGGTCCAGCCCGCGTTCTCCGAACTGCGGTAGAGCCGGCCAAACACCGTGTGGTTCGTGTAGCCCGCGACGGGCTGCGTAATGGACCCGTCCGGGATCGAGAAGTCGGCAAAGCCGGGCAGCACGTCCACCTGCAGACCGGTGGTCGCGTCCCGGACGCGCCAGGCATGGTTCACCGCAGTCGACGCGTCGGCGTCGAACTCCGTGCCCATCACGACGAAACCGGCGCCGCTGTCCCTCTGGATCTGGTCGCTGGTGGCGCCGTCCAGGTCCAGGTCGATGCGCCAGTTGGGGTAGTGCACGTGGTCAACAAGGCACTGCAGGCCCTTGCTGTAGATGTGCGCGTCGATCGTGCCGTCCGCACTCAGGTAATAGACCTGGTAAAGATCGTAGTTGCCGATGTTGTCCCGGATGCCGATCTCGTACCAGACCTTGCCGCCCACGGTGAATTCCCGCTGGGCGAGCGTTTCGTTGTTGAACCAGGGAATCGGCGACACCGTGCTGCCCAGCCGGTCCGCGTAGGGACCGCAGGCATTGTTGTCGTAGAAGACGCGGATGACCGGCATGCTGAGGCTGGCGAGCAACGTGCGGCCCTGGAAGGTGACGTTTTTCAGCTTGAGGCCCTCGTTGCTCGTAATCGAGTAGTCGAAGGTCCAGCCCTGCCAGGTGACGGGCGCGGACCAGGCGGCTGGTGCTGCCAGGAAACCAGCCAGGAAACCAGCCAACAGCAATGCCCGCATCGGGAAACCCCACCACGCCCTCATGGCTGTTCCTCCCGGGTGCGCAGCACGAGGCGGTTTGTGAGGTCGACCCAGGCGGCGCAGTCGGGCGGTGCATCGTCGTTCGGGTGGAAGGACACGTAGATCACCCTGGTGGGGTAGAAGCCCTTGCCGGTGGGCAGGTAGGCGAGGATGCCGTAGGCCTTGAGGTCCGCGACCCGCGCCTTGCCCCGGCTGATGAAATACTGGCGGGCCAGGTCAGCGGCGTCGGTGACCTCGCCGTCGGTGATGTCCGGCTGGTACTCCGCAGGGGCGATCTTGCGGACGCTCCGCACCCGCTGGCCTGCCACGGTGACCTCCACCGTGGTGTTGTTCGCGTAGCTGAAATACATGAGGCGCGACACGTCTTCGGTGGGCGGCGGACCCTTGCCGTCGGTCTCCACCAGGTCCGGGGTGCTGTAGCGGCCGCCGAGGGCCTGGCGCACATCGGCCCGCCTCATCGCGACACGCTCCCGGTCGGCCACACGGCGCTGGTGCAGCCCGGCCGCCCGCTCGGCGCCGCCGGGCGTCCCAAGTGGAACCACGTTGGAGAGGCCCCGGGGCTGCGGCGGCCAGGTCTCGTCCGCCCGGTCCTGCACGTGGCCGGTGGGGTGCCCCGGCTGCACATCGGCGGGCTCGAAGCCGGAATGGGCGGTGGCGGTGCCAGCCGCTACGGCCGCCAGCAGCACTGCCAGGAAAATCGTTCGGGAGTCTGTCACGCGTCCGCCTTGCACCCCGTCGGGCGCCCTGAATTTCATTGTTCTGTTGCCATAGTACGAGGCCGCTGCCCCGCGTGGAAGGTACTGACGCGGTCTGCAGCGGAAAACTTCCAAAGCGGACATAAGCTGCCAGCCCGGGACCCGCTGAATATAGAATCAACCCGATGCGCCGCCTGCTCGTCTTCCAGCACGTCCCCCACGAGATCCTCGGCACCCTGGACCCGCTGCTGCGGGACCACGGTTTTCGCATCCGCTACGTCAACTTCGGCCGGGACCCGGACGCCCTGCCGGATCTCGACCGCTACCACGGCCTGATCGTGCTGGGCGGCCCGATGAACTGCGACCAGGTGACCCGGCACCGGCACCTGGCCACGGAGGTGACGGCGATCCAGCAGGCCGTCCGCGACGGCAAGCCGGTGCTCGGTATCTGCCTCGGCTCCCAGCTGCTCGCCCGGGCGCTCGGCGCGCCGGTCACCCCGAACCGCGTGAAAGAGATCGGCTGGTACGATGTGGCGCCCACCGCGGAGGGCCGCAAGGATCCCCTCTTCCAGCACTTCGCGGACAGCGAACGGATCTTCCACTGGCACGGCGACACCTTCGCGATTCCGCACGGCGCGGTGCACTTGGCCGCATCCACCGACTGCGCCCACCAGGCCTTCCGCTTCGGCCACAACGCCTACGGGCTGCAGTTTCACCTGGAAGTGGACGAGCCGATGATCCACCGCTGGCTGCAGGCGCCCACGAACCGGCGCGAACTGGACGGGCTGCAGGGCGTCATAGACCCTGCGGCCATCGCCCGGGAAACGCCCGCGCACATCGGGCGCTCCCGCGCGCTGGGCGGAGCGGTGTTCGGCGAGTTCCTCCGCCTTTTTCAGGCGCGGCGCCGGCGGATCGTGCTGCCGTCGCGCTGAGTTACGGTACCAGCGCCGAGGGCCCGGGCGGCAGTCCCAGCAGCGCCCGGAACAGCGTGCTGTCCTGGGCGTTGACGACGCCGTTGTGGTTCAGGTCGGCGACCGGGTCGTTAGTGCCGAGACGGCTGCGGAAGAGCGTGGTGTCCTGGGCATTCGTCGCGCCATTGTTGTTCAGGTCGGCGTCGCAGCGGTTGCCGTAGCCGTCCCCGTCGCCGTCGAACTGGTCGGGGTTGGCGAGCGTGATGCAGTTGTCGCAGGCGTCGCCCACGCCGTCCCCGTCAACGTCCGCCTGGCCCGGGTCAGCCTTCATGGGACACACGTCGGTGGCGTCGAGGACCCCGTCTTCGTCCCGGTCGATGCCGATCCGGGTGCCGGAGCCCGGCGGCACGCAGGAGTAGGTCAGTTCCTGGCCGGCAACCCCCGCCTGGTTGTGCAGGTTCGTGGCACTCACTGGCGCTTCGCTGGCGAGGTCACTGCGGAACGTGCCGTCCAGCTGCCGCACCCAGCCGCGAAGTTGCCCGCCCTTCCGGCCCTTCACCACCAGGTCGCAGTCGCCAAGGGCAGCTTCCGAGATGAACAGGTTGATGCGCGGGTCCGCCGCGGCGGCGTTCGTGGCCGTCAGCGTGACCTGCTGGCCGACCACCGGCTTCAGGTCGCTGTCCATCGCGAACATGAACTGCTCGACCTGGCGGCGTTGCGTGTCACCGCCGGGAAAGTTGAACACCGTGGCCCGGAAGAACCGCACCAGCGTGTCCATGCTGCCGTCGTGCAGGAAACCGAAGCCGCGGATCTGGTTGCCCGTCGCCAGGTTGTCGCCGGGGGCCGTGAACTGCACGGCCGGCATGCCGAACATCCCGACCTTGGAGTACATGTTGCGCAGCTGCGGGATCTTGAAGTGCTGGGGCTCCCCCTCGAAGCTCGCCCGGCCATCGGTGCCGAAGAAGTTCGCGGCGGAACTGAGCACGTGGCAGCCGGAGCAGGTCTGGGTGTCGACGATATTCGTGAAGTAGAAATTGCGGCCGGCCAGCTGGCTCGCCGTCACGCCGTTGTCCAGTGCCCGGATCGGGTTTGGCGGCGGCGTCAGGGCGAGGGCGAAGTCGGTGAACGCCTGCATGTCGGCCGTGCTCAGCTCGGCGGACCGGCCGAGGAGCGAGACAAATGCCCCGTTGAACTTCTTGAACGCGGCGTCCTCGTCGTTCACGTTGCCGCCCGGGTCGTTGCCGGCGGTGCGGTCACCGCGCCAGTGCATGGAGCCGTGGTTCGCCATGCCGCGAAGCGTCTGGGTCGTCATCGGACCCTTCAGCGGGTGGAAGTCCTTGTAGATCTGCGGCGGGTTGTTGATCGGGCCGACCGTGAACGTCAGCGGGTTGTTCACGATCCGGTCGAGCGGGTTGCCGAGATCCCAGGCGAGCGAATCGAGATCGCCGTCCACGTGGCAGCTGCCGCAGGCCGCCTCGCCATTACTGGACGTCCGGTTGGCGTCGTAGAGAAACACCCGGCCGTTGACCACCGCCGCCGGCTCCGGGTTGGGCAGCCGGTAGTGGCCGGTCTCGGCCCGGGTGGCGGTGTTGATCACCGAGATGCCGTTGTCGAAGCGCGTCAGGGCATAGAGCTGGCCCCGGGCCTCGTCCAGCACGAGGCCGGTCGGGCCGCCGCCGGTCACGGTGATGTGGTCGCTGGCGCTCGGTGTGAAGGTGTTGTTCTCGACCTCGCTCGCCTGCAGCACCGCGATCTTGCCCGAGCCCTCGGCGGCCAGGTAGATGAGCGTGCCGTCCCCGCTCACGGCGATGCCCCGGGGCAGCGCCAGGCTGTTGGCCTGCACGCTCGTCGGCGCCGGCACGACGCTGTAGTTGATGTGCTTGTTCAGGTGGCGCGGCGTTACTGCGCTCGTCGCCGGGTCGATCACGGTGATCCGGGTCTGGTGCTGGCGACCAATGACGCTCGAGTAGGTGCTGCCGGGGCCGCTGGTCGGCCGCGTGCCCTCGAAGCGCACCTGGTTCTGGGCCTCGGTGTTGCTGACGTAGAGCTTGCCGGACACCGGGTTGACCGCCATGTTGAACAGGATCGTGCCGACGTGCGCAAAGCCGCCCACCTGCACCGGCGTGCTGGCATTCGCGTCGATCGCAAACACGTCCTGGTCCGGCAGCGTGAAACGCACGATGGTGTTCCAGTTCCGGCCGAGCTCGTCGAGCCAGTTCGTGCCGTTGTTGCGCACGATCAGGCCCACCTCGGGCTGCAGGAAGCCGTCGAGGTCCGCGTTCGGCGCGGGCACACCGCCGGGCGCGGTCGCGCCGCTCACCGCGCAGGGAGCCGCGGCCGCCCGTCCGTTGCAGACCGCGCCCTCGTTCAGCGCGGTGGTCTGGTTCCCGGAGTGAAACACGGCGACGTACACCCGGCTGCCGTCCGGCGTCACGGCGAGCGCGCGAGGCGTGTCACCGAACAGCGTCAGGATCGTCGGGGCCGTGGCAGTGGGCGCCGTCGCGTCGTAGACCCAGACATCCGCCCGGCCGATGCCGGGCGTCGTCAGTTGGCCGGGATTGGCCGGGTCCATCCACGGGCTGTTTTGGCCCCGGTGGGCCGTGGTGATAAAGGCCCGGTTAAGGCCGGGGCCGGCAAACACGATGTCCCGGGGCTCGTCGCCCACGAGCAGCGTCTGCCTGACCCGCGGCGCCGCAGCACCCGCATCCACGATGCTGATGCTGTCGGACAGGTGGTTGACCACCCACGCGTCGCCATTGGCCCGCACCGCCACCGCGACGGGCTCGAGACCGACGGGCACGGATGCGACGAGGCTGAGCCCCGCGCTGCCGATCGCAAAGATCTCGAGCCGGTTGTCCGGGGTGTTCACCGCGAGCAGCCGCGTGCCGTCGGCGGACAGCGCGAGCGGCCGCACCTGCCCCGACTCGAAGGCCACGAAGGAGCCGGCCTGAGTGGTGGCGGTGAACTGGAGACCGAAGAGCGCGACGGCGGCGAGGATCAGGGCCCGGGTGGTCCGGGTCTTCTTGTTGTTCGTCATGCGGTCAAGGTAGCGCGGCGGCCGGTGGCGCCACAAGGTGGCGGGGCCGGCGCCTTGACATAAACGGCAACGCCGGGCCGGTCCGGATGCAATTACTGCGCGCCATTGAAATCCGCCGCCCGGGCTCCATCTCGACCCGGTGGCGGTTGGCAAATTGCCCCCTCCCACCCCGGGGGCTACCATCCTTGGGTTACCCCGTCCCGCGCCGCCCTGCAAAGGGCCGCCCCGCAAAGGAAGTTGAGTGAGCGTTATCCCCTCCGAAGCCACTGCCACCCCCGCCAACCGCCGGGCCCAGCCCGCAGGCGGCACGCTCGCCCGGGTGGACCTGCCGGTACGCGGCATGACCTGCAGCGCCTGCGCCACCCGGCTGGAAAAGGCCCTGGGTCTGGTTGCCGGCGTTAACTCCGCCGCGGTCAATTTCGCGGTCGAGCGGGCGGACATCAGCTACGACCCCAGCCAGCTGGCCGTGCCGGCCATCGCCGATGCCATCGTCAAGGCCGGCTTCGAGGTGCCCACGGAGAGCTTCGCGTTCCCGATCGAGGGCATGACCTGCAGCGCCTGCTCCACCCGGGTGGAGAAAGCCCTGCGCGCCGTGCCCGGCGTGGTCGAGGCCAACGTCAACCTCGCCATCGAGCGGGCGGACATCCGGGCGGTGCCCGGCGTCACCCGCCTGTCCGACCTGGCCGACGCGGTGACGAAGGCCGGGTATGTGGCGCGCATCGAGTCCCCCGCCGCTTCCCAGGCCCAGGCCGAGGAGGACCACCGGCTGCGCGAGCAGGCCGCGCTCCGGCGCGAACTCACGATCCTGCTGATCTCGGCGGCCTTCGCGACACCGCTGCTGGTCCAGATGGGCGCGATGTCGTTCGGCCTGCACTGGCACCTGCCCGCCTGGGTGGAGCTGCTGCTCGCCACGCCGGTGCAGTTCGTCATCGGCGCGCGCTTCTACCGCTCCGCCTGGAAGGCGCTGAAGGCCCGGTCCGGCAACATGGACGTGCTGGTCGTGATGGGCACGAGTCCGGCCTTCTGCTACAGCCTGTACCAGCTCGCCACGCTCGGCCTCGACGGCGCGATGGGCAAGCTGTACTTCGAGGCCTCGGTGATCATCATCACCCTGGTGCTGCTCGGCAAGTTCCTGGAGTCGCGGGCCAAGCGCGGCACCACCGCTGCGATCCGCCAGCTGATGGACCTGCGGCCCCAGACGGCCCGCATCCGCGGTGCTGACGGTGCCGAGCGGGAGCTGTCGATCAACGAGGTCCGGAACGGCGACCTCGTGATCGTGCGGCCGGGCGAACGCATCCCGGTGGACGGCGAAGTCATGGCCGGCCGCAGCGAGCTCGACGAGTCGCTGATCACCGGCGAGAGCCTGCCCGTGGACAAGCAGCCCGGCAGCAAGGTCACCGGCGGCGCGATCAACGGCACCGGCCTGCTGGAAGTGCGCGCCACCGCCGTGGGCGCGGATTCGACGCTCGCCCGGATCATCCGGCTGATCGAGAACGCCCAGGGGGGCAAGGCGCCGGTGCAACGGCTGGTGGACAAGATCAGCGCCATCTTTGTGCCGGTGGTCGTGGCGCTCGCGGTCATCACCTTCATCGGCTGGTTCTTCTTCACCGGCAATTTCGAGCCGGCCTTCGTGTCCGCCGTGGCAGTGCTGGT
>JBBQSA010000085.1:0-7616 GCA_038214295.1 Gammaproteobacteria bacterium | reverse complement strand
ACCTCTGCTGTTCCTGTGCCGGACGGCGGGCCGGTCCCGCATGGCCGCCGGGGAACTGACAGCAGAGGGATACCAGGCCTGCTTCAACGTGGCCGAGGGCTTCGAGGGGGAGCTGGACCCCGCGGGCCACCGGAACAGCATTTCGGGCTGGAAAGCCCGGGGCCTGCCCTGGAAGCAGACCTGAGGAGACGACGCAGACCTCAGGGAGCCGTAAAAGAAAAACCCCGCACGAGGCGGGGTTTTCCGAAGGCACTTGGGAAGGCTGGTCGGGAGAGCTTAGGCGCTCGCCACCGCGCGGCGGCGGGCCACGCCCAGCAGACCGAGGGCCGAACCGAACAGCCAGACAGCCGCCGGGACCGGCACCACGTTGAAGGTCAGGTAGTTGGTACCTGCTGCCGACGTGGCGATGCCGTTGGACAGAACCAGCTGCCCGCCGGGACCGGTGTAAGACACGATCGTGTACAGGCCGAAGGCCCCGTCGGTCGCATCGCAGCCGCCACCGGCGGCCAGCGTGCTAAGACCGCGCGGGTTGCCGGTGCTGACGTCGTCGCCGCCAAGTGCCCGGTTTACGCAGTTGGCGTTGCCGCCAACGTTGTAGGCAGCGAAACTCTCGTTGACGAAGTTGCCACCGGTGCTGGTGTTGAGGCAACCGTTCGCGCCGACACCGGCGAGGAAGTTACCTTCGGCGCACTGGTAGCTCGTCGCGGTCGTGGTGCCGGCGGTCGTGTTGATCACCATGTCGGTGACACGGTCGCCGATGACGGCCGAGGCCGCGGCGGCGCCACTGCTGCCAAGCGTGGACGCGGTGTTAAACGTGCCGGTCATGGACAGGATGCCGGTACCCGCATCCCAGTCCCAGACTGCCGTGGAGCCCGTGATGCCCATGGCGGAAAGGTTCGCGTTCCCCGGGTTGATGCAGGGGGTAGTGGTGCTGAAGGTCGCACAACCGTCCCACTTCAGGGTGCTCAGCGAGCCGCTGCCGCTGCGCTGGTTGTGGGCGACGAGCGTTACGGAAAGGGCGCTCGCGATGCCCGACACACCCAGCAGGCCCAGCGTGGCCGCTGCTAAAATTGCTTTTCTCACAGATATTCCTCCAGAGAGATTCAATTGTTTCTAGTTATGTACTCAGAACGATGGGTGCTTAGTGCACCCAGGGCGACCACTAACCAGCGACTCAGAACCCTGAGTCCCTAATCGTCCCCGCACTTCGCTCCGTTGCCGTACCGTGCCTGTTATGGAATTGTCAGGTTCTATGCACGATGGCCGGAATTTACGCCTTTCCAAAAGTTCATGAAAGGGGAGGTTTACATAAGGCTGCGTCCCTTTGCCGCACCCTAGCTAGCCTGCAGGCCCACGAGAAACTCCCGTCGGGTGTCCGGCCGGGTCTTGAAGACGCCACCGAGCGCCGTGGTCGTGGTCTCGCTGTTCGCGTCCATGACGCCCCGGGCCTTCACGCAGAAGTGAGTGGCCGTGATGCTGACCGCCACGTCGCTGGTCTCCAGCAGCGTCTGCAGCGCCAGCAGGACCTGCTCCGTGAGGCGTTCCTGGATCTGGGGCCGCTGGGCGAAGAAGGTCACGATCCGGTTGATCTTGGACAGGCCGATCACGTGGTTCCCGGGGATGTAAGCCACGGTGGCCGTGCCGTCAATCGTGATGAAGTGATGCTCGCAAGTCGATGAAAGACTTATCTTCCCGACGCGGATCATCTCGTCGCACCGCATCTTGTTCTCGACGACCGTGAGCTTGGGGAAGTTCCGGTAGTCGAGGCCTCCGAAGATCTCGTTGACGTACATTTTGGCGATGCGCCGGGGCGTGTCCGTCAGGCTGTCATCCCGCAGGTCCAGGCCCAGCACTTTCATGATCTCGGTGAAATGCGCCTGGATGCGCTGCCGCTGCTCCTCGGGGCTGAGCCCGCTGTCGACCAGCGGGGTTTCCAGCCCGCGGGCGAGCAGGGCATCCCGGACCGCGATGGCTTCCGGGCGCAGGCCCACATCCGCGGCGGCGGAAGTGCGGCTGCGCAGGGCATTGATATCAATGGAAGTGGCCGGCGCGAGGGCGGTGACTGGTGGTGGACTCATGGCGGGCTCTCCCTGTGTGGGTGGAAGTCGGGGAGGTCGCCCCGCGAGGCTGGCCTCCCCACGCCTGGGAGTTCGCCTTGCGGGGCGGAATCGGATTCGCGGCCGGGTGGTGGGCGGCCCGAAATTCAGCCAGCCCGGGTGGCCAGCACGCCGTCGCCACTCAACCTGGTGCTGAACCCGGCCCGGCGCAGGCGGGCAGCCACCTCGCCCGGCACGTCCCGGCCGCTGGTCAGCCGGTTCGGAGTGCCGGTGTAATGGAAGAGCCGGCCGCGGCGCCGGACCACACGGGCAAGCTGGTCGTAGAAGACCTGGGAGTAGAGTTCGCCCGCGATGCCGAAGCGGGGCGGGTCGTGCAGGATCGCGTCGAAGCCGGCATCGGGCAGCGCCCCGATCGCGAGGGCAATGTCTCCTTCGGTCAGCACCAGGCCGGGTCCGGCCGCCGGCGACCAGGGATTGAGGCGGCGTAGCCAGAGCACGGCAGGATTCTTTTCCCAGGAATGCACCACCGCGCAGCCGCCCGCGAGGCACCAGGCGGCGAAGTAACCCAGCCCACCGCAGGTATCCAGAATCACCTTGCCGCGGGGCTGGATGAGCTGCACCTTCTGCCCGGCATCGACCCAGGGCGAGACCTGCGCACTCGGCAGCATCTTGATGCCGTCGATCTCGAAGGTCGGTGGCCCCCAGGTGGTTGGCACCAGCTTGATCAGACTGGCGCTGAAGCGCGCCACGGGCTCGAAGGCCGTTCCGGTCCAGTGATAGATCGTTCGGTCCCTGCACCGGTCGATCCAGGGGTAGTGCCGGTTCTGCCAGGTCCAGCCGGACGCGTCGGGGTGGACGGTCGTCCCGGAGCGGCCGAGGTCGAGCGAGCAGGTCAGCGCGGCCGTGCCGGCTGCGGCCGCCACGATCAACGCAGCCTGCAGCTCCGCGGTGACCAGTGGTCCGTGCACGTTGTCGATGCTCGTCACATTTCCTGCCACTGTTCGGGGATTATGTGCCATGCGTGGCAATCGGGTGTTGACCCCGACGGTTCCTTGCGAGTTATGCTTGGCCCAACGCCCCGCCAGAGGGTGCCCGCAGAGAATCTACCGGGAATGGCGCACACGCCAGCTCAGTATTGCTTCCGCGACCGTCTATGGTCCTCAGTCCTCGCGCTTGCCGTCGGCTGCGTGCTCGGCACGGCCGGGCCGGCGCGGGCCGACAACATCAACGGCACCTGGTCCGCCGTCACGCCCTGGCCGCTGATCCCGATCCACGCGGTCCTGCTGCCGGACCAGCGCGTGCTCAGTTACGGCTCGACTGCCTCGGGCGTCCAGGGCGGCAGCTTCATCTATGACGTCTGGGATCCCACCGCCGGCCTGTCCGGCGGCCATCTGACGCTGCCCAACCTGACCTCGACGGACATCTTCTGCAGTTCGCAGCTCGTCCTGCCGACGGGCAACAGCGTGTTCATCGCGGGCGGCGATGTCTACAACGGCAGCAAGGTGCTGAACAGTGCGAACCCGAACACCAATCTCTTCGACTACCTGGCCAACACGCTGACCCGGCAGAACAACATGAACCGCGGACGCTGGTATTCCACGTCCACGGCCCTGCTGAACGGCGAGGTCTACGTGCAGGGTGGGACGAGTGGCACCGATCGCCCGGAGGTCCGGCAGGCCAACGGCACCTTCCGGCTCCTGAGTGGGGCCAACACGAGCAGCCTGGACTTCATGTACCCGCGCAACTGGGTGGCGCCGAGCGGCCTGATCTTCGGCTACGACAGCGGTGGCCGGATGTACACAGTGGACACTGCCGGGACCGGCGCCTTCACCAGCAAGGGCACGTTCACAGGGCCCACGGGCAGCGACAGCAGTGCGGTGATGTACCGGCCGGGCCGGATCCTGCAGTTCGGCGGCAACTCGAACCAGGCCCGCATCATCGATATCTCGGGTGCGAACCCGGTAGTGACCGCCACCGGCAACCTGCTCAAGAAGCGCGTCCTCGTAAATGCCACCGTGCTGCCGGATGGCCGGGTGCTCGCCACTGGCGGCAGCGGTTCCTGGAACGCCCTCACCGAGGTGACGAACTACGCGGAGATCTGGAACCCGGCCACGGGCGTGTGGACGCAGCACGCCACCGGTGACCGCGCCCGCCTCTATCACTCGATGGCCCTGCTGATGCCGGACGCGACGGTGCTGGTCGGCGGCGGCGGCGCGAACTCGCCAACCACCTGCCTGCCCCAGTGCAATACCAACGTCGAGGTCTACTCCCCGCCCTACCTCTACGGGCCGGGGGGCGGCTTCGCCGCTCGGCCGGTGATCAGTGCTGCGCCGGCCACCGTGGTGGTCGGCCAGACCTTCCCCGTGGACCTGGCGGCGGGCGCCGGCGCGAGTCGCGTCACCCTGATCAAGACAGGCTCGGTGACGCACAGCTGGAACATGGAGCAGCGCTTCATCGAGGCGACCTTCAATACCAGTGGTAACCGCTTGATGGTGCAGGCTCCTACCCGGGCCGCTGATGCCCCGCCCGGCTTCTACATGCTGTTCGTCCTGAACGCCGCCGGGGTGCCCTCGGTGGCCCGGATGATCCAGGTCCCGGTGGCCACGGTCCAGAATCCCGCAATCACGCCCACCCTGGTGCCGCCCGGCAACCAGTCCCACCCGGAGGGCACGGCCATCAGCCTGCAGCTCTCCGCCACGGATCCCAACAACGACGTGCTGGGCTACGGGGCCGTCGGGTTGCCACCCGGCCTCGCCATCAATCCCGTCAGCGGACTCATCAGCGGCACGCCCACCACGCCCGGCAACTACAACGTGGTGGTGGCGGCCAGCGACGGCGTGAATTCCGCCACGGCGAACTTCGTCTGGGAGATCACGGTCGTCGATCCGCTGGTGCTCACGCCGCTGCCCCTGCAGGCGCCCCGCCTGGCCGGGTCGACCGCGACGTTCACGGCCCAGGTCAGTAACGCGATCAGCCCGCAGTTCCGCTGGTACTTCGATGACGGCACGCCGGAGACCGCCTGGTCCGGCACGCCGACGATCAATCACCAGTTCGCCCAGCCGGGGGTCTACTTCGTCACGCTCACCGTGAAGGACAACCGGGGCGTCCAGCAGTTCAGCACCGTCGCTATCTCGGTGCACCTGCCGCTCACTACCGTCGCGGCCCGCTCGTCCGGCAACCTGGCCTACACGACGACGGTGGCAGCCGGCAGCCGGCTCTGGGTCGTCAACGCGGACAACAACTCGGTGAGTGTTTTCAACGCCGGCACGAATGCCCGGCTGGCGGAGATCCCCGTGCAGCAGGCGCCGCGGGCGATTGCCGTGGCGCCCGACGGCACGCTCTGGGTGACGAACAAGGAGTCGGCGTCGATTAGTGTCATCGATCCGGTGACGCTCGGTGTCAGCAGCACGATCCCGCTGCCGCGGGCCTCGCAGCCCCATGGCATCGTATTTGCGCCCGACGGCGGCGCGGCCTGGGTTGTCCTCGAGGCGCTCGGGCAGGTGCAGAAGCTCGCGGTTCCGGGTGGGCAGGTGCTCGGCCAGGTGGGCGTGGGTCCCAATCCCCGGTACCTCTCGATCACCGGCGACGGCGCGACCTTGTACGTGTCGCGCTTCATCACGCCGCCGCTGCCCGGCGAGTCGACCGCCAGCGTGCTGCCGGGCACGGCCGGCGCGGAAGTCCTGAAGGTCGCCACGGGCAGCCTCCAGGTGCTGCAGACCATCGGACTCCAGCACCTCTTGACGGCCGATACCCAGAATTCCGCCAGCGGCGTGCCGAACTACCTGGGCGCCCCGGTCATCTCGCCCGACGGCTCCCAGGCCTACGTGCCGTCCAAGCAGGACAACATCCTGCGCGGCTTCCGCCGCAATGGCCTGCAGCTGAACTTCCAGAACACCGTGCGGGCCATCTCCTCGCGGGTGGTGCTCGCCACTGACAGCGAGGACCTCGGCCGCCGCATCGACCACGACAACGCCAGCGTTGCGAGCGCAGTCGCCTTCGACAAGCTCGGCGTCTATCTCTTTGCCGCGCTGGAGACCAGCCGGGAAGTCGCGATCGTCGGCGCCCACACGGGGATTGAGTTGTTGCGCCTCAACGTCGGCCGGGCGCCGCAGGGGCTGCTGGTGTCGCCGGACGGCAATCGTCTCTACGTCAGCAACTTCATGGATCGCTCCATTGACGTGTTCGACCTGACTACCCTCGTGACTGAGGGCCTCGGCAACGTCCCGCACCTGGCGACTCTGCAGGCCGTGACGACCGAGCACCTGCCGACCAACGTGCTCCACGGCAAGCAGCTCTTCTACGACGCGCGGGACCCGCGCCTCGCCGAGGACCGCTACATGAGCTGCGCCGCCTGCCACAACGACGGTGACGGGGACGGACGCGTGTGGGACATCACGGGCTTTGGCGAGGGCCTGCGCAACACCATCAGCCTCCGGGGCCGCGCGGCGGGGCAGGGCTTCCTGCACTGGAGCAACAACTTCGACGAAGTGCAGGACTTCGAGGGGCAGATCCGCACGCTGTCCGGCGGCACGGGCCTGATGGCGGATGCGGACTTCCAGGCCGGCACCCGCAGCCAGCCGCTGGGCGACCCGAAGGCCGGAGTGAGCGCCGACCTGGACGACCTGGCCGCCTACGTCGCCTCCCTGGGCAGCTTTGCGCCGAGCCCCCTGCGGGACGCCAGTGGCGCGCTGACCAGCGCCGCCCTGGCAGGTCGCGGCGTGTTTGCAACGCTGAACTGCGCTGCCTGCCACGGCGGGCCGGCCTTCACCCTGAGTGGCGCTGGCAACCTCATGGACATCGGTACCCTGACCCCGGAGAGCGGCGGGCGGCTGGGAGTCACCCCCCTGGCGGGCATCGACATCCCGACGCTGCGCGACGTGTGGGCCACCGCGCCCTACCTGCATAACGGCTCGGCGCCGACGCTGGTGGCCGCCATCCAGGCTCATAACAACGTGACCGTGCCGGCCGGCGACCTGCCCGCGCTGGTGGCCTACGTCGCGCAGATCGGCGTGGAGGAGGGCGCGGCCCCGGTTGCTGACGAGGACGGGGACGGCGTCCCGGATGCCCTCGATAACTGCATGCAGGTTGCCAATGCGGACCAGTTCGACGGGGACGGCGACGGCTACGGCAATCCCTGCGACGGGGATCTCAACAACGACGGCTTCACCAACGGTCAGGACACCACGCTGTTCCGCAGCCGGATGGGCAGCAGCGATCTGGCGGCCGACCTGAACCACAACGGCATCGTGAACGCCCAGGACACCACGCTGTTCCGCAAGCTGCTCGGCCAGCCGCCGGGCCCCGCCGCCGGGCGGCCCTAGTACCGACTCCCTCTGCCGGAAATCGTCCGTCCCGATGTAAACTGGCCGCCGGTCATGCGCAGAAGGGAAGCGCGCGTGCGGCTGTTACCGACAAATCCGCCTTTATCGTGGTCCGTTGCCCGCTTCGGCCTGCGGCTTCTTCTCCTTGCGGCCGCGGCCGGCGGCGTTGCGCCTCTGCAGGCGGGCACGGCCTGGGTGCCTAACGAAGGCTCGGGCACGATCTCGGTGATCGACACTG
>JBBQSA010000084.1:0-7797 GCA_038214295.1 Gammaproteobacteria bacterium | reverse complement strand
CCGACGCGGGCGCTCGCCGTCCTCGAATCCGCCGCCCACATCGATGCGGCTGGCCTGCCCCTGAACCGCTTCCTGGTGGAGATCCAGGTACCGGACACCGTGTGGTCCCGGCGGGAGGAAGTGCCGGCCAGCGCGCTCCCCGCCACCTGGGACGCGATTCCTGCCGGTGAGGCCAGCGTGAGCTTCGGCTCGGCCTGGCTGCGGTCACGCCGGTCGCCAGTCCTGCTCGTGCCGTCGGTGATCGTGCCGGAAGAGTCCTGCGCGTTGCTCAATCCGGGGCATCCGCTGGCGGGGAGGATCAGTGCGCGGGTAAGCCGTGGGTTCGAGTACGACAGGTTGTTTCGGGGGAGGAGCTAGACCTTCCCCGCCACCCAAGCCGCCACCCCCGCCAGCGCGCCATCCAGCGCCGCCGGGTTAGTCCCACCGGCCTGGGCGAAGTCCGGCCGGCCGCCGCCCTTGCCGCCGACCTGTGCGGCCACCGAGTTCACCAGGTCACCGGCCTTGAGACGGGCGGTGAGGTCCTTGGTGACGCCGGCGGCGACGCTGACCTTGCCGCTGTCGGGATCCGCGGCGGCGAGCACCACGACGCCGCTCACCAGCTTGTCCTTCATCCGGTCCACGGTGTCGCGAAGCGTCTGGGCGTCGCTGCCGTCGTCGAGGCGGGCGACGAGCAGGTTGATGCCGGCGACAACGACGGCCTCGGACGCGAGGTCCCGGCCGCCAGCGCCGGCGGCGACCTTGGCCTTCAGCTGCTGCAATTCCCGCTCGAGCGTCTTCGTGCGCTCGAGGGTCTGGCGGACCTTGGCCTCCACGTCGGCGCGGCCGGTGCGGAACAGGGACGCTACCCTTTCCAAGGCCTGCTCGGTCTCGGCGACGCGCGTGAGGGCGCCCTGCCCCGTCACGGCCTCGATGCGGCGGATGCCGGCGGCGATGCCGGTCTCGCTCACGATCTAGAACAGGCCGATGTCGCCGGCGCGGCGCACGTGGGTGCCGCCGCAGAGCTCCGTCGAGTAGTCGCCGATGGAGAGCACGCGGACCCGGTCGCCGTACTTCTCGCCGAACAGCGCCATGGCACCGGCGGCGACGGCGTCGTCGTAGCTCATCACCTTCGTACTCGCGACGGCGTTGGCGCGCACCTGCTCGTTCACCTGCTGCTCGATGGTGGCGAGCTGCTCGGGGGTGAGCCCCTCGTAGTGGGAGAAGTCGAAGCGCAGCTTGTCCGGCGCGACCAGCGAGCCCTTCTGGGCGACGTGGGTGCCGAGCACGTTGCGGAGCGCGGCGTGCAGCAGGTGGGTGGCGGAGTGGTTCAACACGGTGGCCTCGCGGGACTCGGCATCGACCTGGCCGGTGAGGCGGTCGCCGGTGTGGAGCGTGCCGGTGAGCAGGCGGCCGACGTGCACGTGGGCCTCGCCGGACTTCTTGGTGTCCTCCACTTCGAAGCGGGCCGGCCGGCCGGTGGATCCGCCGGCAGAAACGGGGGCCTCGCTGACGAGCAGGCCGCGGTCGCCCACCTGGCCGCCGCTCTCGGCATAGAAAGGCGTGGCGTCGAGGACCACCGCGCCGGCGTCGCCGGTGGCGAGCTGGTCCACGCGCTTGCCGTCCTTGAGCAGCGCGATGACGGTGCCCTTGTCGTGCAGGTGCTCGTAGCCGGTGAAGCTGGTCTTCTCCTCCAGCTGGGTGTCGGTGCCGTAGGCCACGTTGAACTTCTGGGCGGAGCGGGCCCGGTCGCGCTGGGCCTCCATCGCGGCCTCGAAGCCCTCGCGGTCGATGGTCAGCGACGCGGCGCGGGCCACGTCGGCGGTGAGGTCCACCGGGAAGCCGTAGGTGTCGTAGAGCTTGAAGACGAGGTCGCCGGGCAGCTCCTTGCCGCTGGCCTTCATCGCTTCTTTGAGGATGCGCATGCCCTGCGACAGCGTGAGGGCGAAGCGCTCCTCCTCCGCGAGCAGCACGCGCTCCACGTGCGGCTGGCTTAAGCGCAGCTCGGGGTAGGCGATGCCCATCTCGGTGACCAGCGGCGCAACAAGGGTGTGGAAGAAGGGCTGGTCGACGCCAAGCTCGTTCCCGTGGCGGAGCGCGCGGCGGATGATGCGGCGGAGCACGTAGCCGCGGCCCTCGTTGCCGGGGAGCACGCCGTCGACGATCAGGAAGGACGCCGCGCGGATGTGGTCGGCGATGACTTTCAGTGAGCTGGACTTGAGGTCCTTGGTGCCGGTCGCGGCGGCGGCGGCGGTGATCAGGCGCTGGAAGAGGTCGATGTCGTAGTTGCTGTGCACTCCCTGCATGACGGCGGCGACGCGCTCGAGACCCATGCCGGTGTCCACGGAGGGTTTCGGCAGCGGCGTGAGCGTGCCGTCGGCGGAGCGGTCGAATTGCATGAAGACCAGGTTCCAGATCTCGACGTAGCGGTCGCCGTCCTCGTCGGGCGAGCCTGGGGGGCCGCCGGCGATGTGGTCGCCGTGGTCGTAGAAGATCTCGGTGCAGGGGCCGCAGGGGCCGGTGTCGCCCATGGACCAGAAGTTGGAGCTTTCGCCGAGGCGCGTGAAGCGCTTCGGGTCGATGCGAATCTCGTTCAGCCAGATGTCGGCGGCCTGGTCGTCGTCCTTGAAGACGGTGACCCAGAGTTTTTCCTTCGGGATCCTGAGGTCCTGGGTGAGGAAGTCCCAGGCGAAACGGATGGCGTCCTGCTTGAAATAATCGCCGAAGCTGAAGTTGCCCAGCATCTCGAAGAAGGTGTGGTGGCGGGCGGTGTAGCCCACGTTCTCGAGGTCGTTGTGCTTGCCGCCGGCGCGGACGCAGCGCTGGACGCTCACCGCCCGGGTGTAGCTGCGCGGGTCGCGGCCCAAGAACACGTCCTTGAACTGCACCATGCCCGCGTTGGTGAACAGCAGGGTCGGGTCGTTGCCGGGTACCAGCGGGGAGCTCGGCACCACCCGGTGCTGGTGGTGGGCAAAGTAGTCGAGGAAGCGCTGTCGCAGGGTCGAAGTGTCCATCGATACCGGTTTTTCGGAGCAGGAAAGGTTTGCAAGGATAAACCAGAAGGTACCGGACACCGGATTTGGTTAGTTTCGTTAGTTTTCGGAACGCTAGCAGCGGCAGCGTGGACGGGGTCCCTTTCGCCGCTCACCGGGCCGCCCGGTAGGCGAAAGGGATCCCCGGCCGGGATGCCGCGGGCTACAGAGTGCCCTGTCGCAAAGCACCCCAACAACTAACGAAACTAACAAAAACGGTGTCCGGTACCTTTTCTATTTCTTGAAGCCGCGGTACTGGAGGAAGCGGGACTGGCGGACGCGCTCCTTGAAGTCGGTGGGGACGTCGGGGCCGAAGCGCTTGACGCGGACGGCCTCGGCGGCGGCGTCCCAGTCGATGTCGGCGCTGTCCAGCGCCTCGCGGATCGCGGCGCCTGAGATACCCCGGCGCTCCAGCTCCGCCCGGAGCCAGACGGGGCCGTGACCGCGGCGGCTGTAGCTGCCGACGAAGCTCGCGATGAAGCGCTCCTCGGAGAGCAGGCCGTCCCGGGTCAACTCCTCGAGCACCGCCTCGATCTCCTCCGCGGCCCACTCGTGGTCGCTGGCCCGCATCGCGAGCTTCTCGCGCAGTTCATGCACCGAGTGCTCCCGGTGAGCGAGGATGTCGAGCGCGATCTTGCGGGGCGACGCGCGACGAACCCGCGGAGCAGCGGCGGCTTCAGCCGCGTCTACTTCATCAGGCTTCGTCGAGCGCTTCCGCCTCGGCCACGGGCTTCTCGGCATCCGACACCTTCACCATCAGGATCGCGCGCAGCTTCTTCTCGATCTCGGCCGACATCTCCGGGTGCGCGACCATGAAGTCCCGGGCGTTGTCCCGGCCCTGGCCGATGCGGTCACCGTTGTAGCTGTACCAGGCGCCGGACTTCTGCACGATGTTGTGCTTGATGCCGAGATCGATGATCTCGCCTTCGCGGGAGATGCCCTTCTCGTAGATGATCTCGAACTCGGCGACGCGGAACGGCGGCGCCACCTTGTTCTTGACGACCTTCACCTTGGTCTGGTTGCCGATGACCTCGTCGCCCTTCTTGATGGAACCGATGCGACGGATGTCGAGGCGCACCGAGGCGTAGAACTTGAGCGCGTTGCCGCCCGGCGTGGTCTCCGGGTTGCCGAACATCACGCCGATCTTCATGCGGATCTGGTTGATGAAGACCACGGCAGTGTTGGAGCGCTTGATGTTGCCCGTGAGCTTGCGCAGCGCCTGGGACATGAGCCGGGCCTGCAGGCCCATGTGGCTGTCGCCCATCTCGCCCTCGATTTCCGCCTTGGGCGTGAGGGCCGCGACGGAATCGATGACGACGATGTCTACCGCGCCGGAGCGCACCAGCAGGTCGGTGATTTCCAGCGCCTGCTCGCCGGTGTCCGGCTGGGACACGAGGAGGTCGTCGACGTTGACGCCGAGCTTGGCGGCGTAGGCCGGGTCCAGCGCGTGCTCCGCGTCGACGAAAGCGGCGGTGCCGCCGCCCTTCTGGCACTCGGCGATGGCCTGCAGCATGAGGGTGGTCTTGCCGGAGGACTCCGGCCCGAAGATCTCGATGATCCGGCCCTTCGGCAGGCCGCCGACGCCGAGCGCGAGGTCGAGGTTCAGCGAACCGGTGGAGATGACGTCGATGTCCTTGGTGGGGCCGTTGTCCCCGAGGCGCATCACGGAGCCCTTGCCGAATTGCCGCTCGATCTGGGTCAGTGCGGCCGCCAGGGCCTTCTTGCGATTGTCGTCCATGAATGCCTCAACCTCTTGCTTAGCGGAGCCCGGCGAACGCTCTGGGATCTGGCCGGAATTGATGCCCGGATTATTTCACAGATGCCCGGCCGGCACCGGTCGGAAAAACCGGTGATTGCGACCGGATTTGCCGATCACGGCGACCGGGCAGCCCGGCGGCTCAGCTCGCCGGCTCAGCGCGGCAGCTGGTGGGCGATCCGGGCGATGGTGCCGTCCAGCGCCGCCGCCACGGCCTGGCTGCGGATCGCGGCCCGGTCGCCGGGAAATTCCCGCTGCTCGGCGCCCTTCAGGCCCTCCGGGCCCGCCCAGGCAAGCCAGACGATGCCCACGGGCTTGTCCGGCGTGCCGCCGGTGGGACCGGCGACGCCGGTGATAGCGACCGCCAGGTCCGCCCCGCTCGCCTGCCGGGCGCCGCTGGCCATGGCCTCCGCCACCTGCTGGCTGACGGCGCCGTTGGCCTTCAGGGTGGCTGCCGGGACGCCGAGCAGCTGCAGCTTGGCGTTGTTCCCGTAGGTTACGAAGCCAAACTCGAACCAGGCGGAACTGCCGGGCCGGTCGGTGAGGCACTTGGCGAGCCAGCCGCCAGTGCAGGACTCGGCGGTGGAGATCGTCAGCTGGCGGGCTTCCAGCAGGGCGGCGAGCTCCGCCACGCGGGCGCTTAAGAGTTGGTCGTCAGTCATGCCAGCACCTCCCGGTACAGCTGCAGGTAATCGTCCGCCATGCGGTCCGGGCTGAACTCGCGCCGGATCCGGGTCCTGGCCTCGGTGCCGAGCCGGCCCCGGAGCGCGGGGTCGTCCAGCAGGGTTATGACGGCCGCGGCCAGGCCCTCGACGTCGCCGGGGGCGGCCAGCAGGCCCGTGACCGTGTCGACCACCACCTCGGGCACGCCGCCGGCGGCGAAGGCGACCACCGGTACGCCGGCCGCCTGGGCCTCCAGGACGCTGACGCCGAGGGCTTCCCGGGTGGCCGGGTGGACGAGGACGTCGACGAGGCCGAGGAAGGCCCGCAGGTCGGGGCGGAAGCCTTCAAACGTGACGGTGCCGGCGGTGGCCTCGATCTGTTCGGCGCTGCGGTCCGCGAGGGCGATGAGTTCCGCCTCCAGGGGGCCTGCGCCGAGGACCAGCAGGCGGGCGTCGGGGCAGCGTTCGATGATCATCGGCCAGGCCTGGAGGAGCAGCGCGTGGCCCTTGCGGGGGATCAGCTGGGCGACGACGGCGACGACCTGGTGGTTGGGCTCCAGGTCGAACTCGGCGAGGAACTGCTCGCGGGTCCAGGTGGGCTGGCAGGCGTCCGCGTCGATGCTGCTGCGGATGGTGCGGAGCTTGGCGGCGGGCACACCCTGGCTGTCGAGCTGGGCGCGGACCGCGGCGGAGATGGCGACGACCCGGTCGTAGGGCAGGTACTTGAGGTGGCCGACGACGGGGGTGTCCGGGTTGTCGACGCGGCGGGTGAGGATCGCGGGCACGCCGGCGAGGGCCGCGGCGAGGCCGCCGAAGAAGTCCGCGCCCCGGCGGCTGTGGGCGTGGAGCAGGTCCGGCTTCAGGTCGCGGACAGTGCGCGCCAGGAAGGTGATGGCGGACACGTCCAGGTCACCGCCCAGCTCGTGCGTGATGACCTGGTGACCCGCCATTTCGGCGGCGGCGGCGATCGCGCTGCCGGTGGGGCAAGCCAGCGTGACCCCGACGCCCCGCTGCTTCAGGCCGTCTAGCAGCAGTAGCACCTGGCGGGGGCCGCCGTACAGGTGCCTCCCAGCCTCCAGATGCAGCGTTTTCAAAAAGGTACCGGACACCGTTTTTGTTAGTTTCGTTAGTTATTCGCGGGATATGCGGCTGGGCATCGCGCGGGCTCCGGCCTACTGTCCCCGAAAGGATCGGGAGAGGCAAGGATGCCCCGCAAACCGCGCCTGCACGTGCCGGGCGGCGTCTATCACGTGATACTCCGCGGCAACCACCGGGAGCCGATTTTTGGCGCCGACGGGGACCGGGCCTACCTGAACGCGCTGGTCGGCGACGTCGTGGCGCGCTTCGGCCTGCGGGTGTTTGCCTACTGCTGGATGACCAATCACCTGCACCTGGCGGTGCGCGTGGGCGAGACACCACTGGCGCCGCCGATGCAGCGGCTGGCGAAGGGCTACTCGCGCTATGTGCACCGGGCGGCGGACCAGGTCGGGCACCTCTTCGAGCGCCGCTACCGGGCGATCCTCGTGGACGCCGACAGCTACCTCAAGTCGCTGGTGCGCTACATCCACCTGAACCCGGTGGTGGCGGGCATGGTGACGGAGCCGATGGCCTACCGCTGGTCGAGCCACCGGGACTACCTGGGGCGGGCGACGGTGCCCTGGGTGGACACGGATTTCGTGCTCGGGATGTTCGGGCCTTCAGTGGCTGTGGCGCGGGTGCGCTACGCCCGCTTCATGCGGTCCTGGGCGGACGAGGACCTGGCGCCCTTCGAGGCCCACGAGCTGCGGGATACGCGGGCGATGGAGCCGGCGCTGCTCGCCCTGAAGAGCGGCGAAGCGCCGGTTCCGGTCACGGACCGCCGACCGGCAAAATCCGCGATGGCCACCCCGCGCGACACGCTGGAGGCAATCGCCGCTCGGCATTGCGCTGACGCCGGGGTTTCCCTGGCCGCACTCGCCTCGCCGTCCCGGTCCAGAAGGTTGTGCAAGGTCAGGCGGGCGATCGCCCGCGAGGCGCTGGGCACAGGCACGGCGAACCTGGCCGAAATCAGCCGCTTCCTTGGTCGCAGCCGTTCGGCTCTCGCCCAACAACTGACGTAACTAACGAAACCGGTGTCCGGTACCTTTTCCCCACCCGGCGCTGGCACAATCCCCCCTCCGACTCGAACAACTAACGGAACTAATCAAAACGGTGTCCGGTACCTTCTTGGAACAAGAACACACGCCCGTTGTGCAGCAGTACCTCCGCATCAAGGCGGAGCACCCGGAGCTGCTGCTCTTCTACCGGATGGGGGACTTCTACGAGCTCTTCTACGACGACGCCCGCAAGGCGGCGAAGCTGCTCGACATCACCCTGACCGCCCGAGGCAAGT
>JBBQSA010000083.1:0-8171 GCA_038214295.1 Gammaproteobacteria bacterium | reverse complement strand
ATAATCTTGGCGACGACGCCGGCGCCGACGGTCCGGCCGCCCTCGCGGATGGCGAAGCGCAGGCCGTCTTCCATCGCGATCGGGTTGATCAGCGTCACCACCATCTTGATGTTGTCGCCCGGCATGACCATCTCCACGCCCTCCGGCAGCTCGCAAGCGCCGGTCACGTCCGTCGTCCGGAAGTAAAACTGCGGCCGGTAACCCTTGAAGAACGGCGTGTGACGGCCGCCCTCTTCCTTCGTCAGCACGTAAATCTCCGCCTCGAAGGTCGTGTGCGGCTTGATCGAGCCCGGCTTCGCCAGCACCTGACCCCGCTCCACGTCCTCGCGCTTCGTGCCGCGCAACAGTACACCGACGTTGTCACCCGCCTGGCCGTCGTCCAGCAGCTTGCGGAACATCTCCACGCCCGTGCAGATCGTCTTGGTCGTGTCCTTGATGCCGACGATCTCCACTTCCTCGCCAACCTTGACCCGGCCCCGCTCGATACGCCCGGTCACCACCGTGCCCCGACCCGAGATCGAGAACACGTCTTCGATCGGCATCAGGAACGCACCATCGACCGCCCGCTCCGGCAACGGGATGAAACTGTCCATCGCCGCCACCAGCTTCTCGACACTCTGCGTGCCCATCTCGCTGGCATCGCCTTCCCAGGCCTTCAGCGCCGAACCGATGATCACCGGCGTCGTGTCCCCGGGGAACTTGTAGGTCGAGAGCAGCTCGCGCACCTCCAGCTCCACCAACTCCAGGAGCTCCGCGTCGTCCACCATGTCCGCCTTGTTCAGGTAGACCACGATGTGCGGCACGCCCACCTGCCGCGCCAGCAGGATGTGCTCCCGCGTCTGCGGCATCGGGCCGTCCGCCGCCGACACCACCAGGATCGCGCCGTCCATCTGCGCCGCGCCCGTGATCATGTTCTTCACGTAGTCCGCGTGCCCCGGGCAGTCCACGTGCGCGTAGTGCCGCGCCGCCGACTCGTACTCCACGTGCGCCGTCGCAATCGTGATCCCGCGCGCCTTCTCTTCCGGTGCCTTGTCAATCTGGTCGTACGCCGACACCTCGCCGCCAAACTTCGCCGCCATTACCTTGGTCAGCGCCGCTGTCAGCGTCGTCTTGCCATGGTCCACGTGACCGATTGTTCCCACGTTCACGTGTGGCTTCTTGCGCTCAAATTTGGCCTTCGACATGTCCGGTTTCTCTCTTGCGTGGACGGTTGGTTGGGGTTCAGTGTGTACGGCCGGCTGCTGGAGTAGCGCCAGCCGGCACGGCGGCATATCTCAAGAATTTCATCGTGTAGCTCGCCCTGCCCTGACTGAGGGAGCGGAGACTCGTGGCATAGCCGAACATTTCGGCCAGTGGAACTTCGGCCTGGATGACGCTGCCAGCGCCGGATTCGTCCATGCCGACGACGACACCGCGGCGACGGCTCACTTCACCGTTGACGTCACCCATGAACTTTATCGGGGTAACGATCTCCACGTGCATGACGGGCTCGAGAAGCACCGGCCGTACCTTCAGGCAAGCCTCGCGGAATGCCATGGCGCCAGCCGTCTTGAAGGACATTTCGCTGGAATCGACCTCGTGACTGGACCCGCCGAGCACCGTGATCCGGACATCAACCACCGGGAAGCCGGCCTGAATCCCGCTACTCATCTGCTCCCGGACGCCGGCCTCCAGGGCCGCGATGAACCGGCCCGGGATCCCGCCTTCGGCGATGTCCTCGACGAACTCGTAACCGCTGCCGCCTGGCAATGGCTCCACGCGCAGGATGACGTGCGCAAATTGCCCGCGACCGCCGGCCTGCCGGGAAAACCGGAGCTCATGCCCTGAGGCCTCGCCAATCGTCTCGCGATAGGCCACCTGGGGCCGACCGGCCGTCGCATCGACACCGTACTCCCGGCGAAGCCGGTCGACGATGACCTCCAGGTGGAGTTCGCCCATGCCGGAAATCACCGCCTGGCCGGACTCGCCGTCGGCCGCGACGCGGAACGAGGGATCCTCGTCGGCGAGATTGCGCAGCGCGCGCGCCATCCGCTCCTGGTCAGCCTCGGTCCGGGGTTCGAGGGCTACGGAGATCACCGGCTCGGGAAACTCGATCTTCTCGAGGGTGATGCTGTGCCGCTCCTCCGCCAGGGTGTCGCCGGTCGTCACGCCATGCAGGCCGACAGCGGCCGCGATGTCGCCGGCCCGGACTTCGCGGATCTCTTCCCGGTCGTTCGCATGCATCTGCAGCAGCCGGCTGATGCGCTCCCGCTTGCTCTTCACGGGAACGAAGACCGTATCGCCGGAATTGAGTACGCCCGAATAGACCCTGAAGAAGGTGAGATTGCCGACCAGTGGATCGGCGGCAATCTTGAAAGCGAGAGCCGAAAACGGCTGGTCGTCGCTGGCGAGCCGCTGGCCCGGCCGCCCGTCCTCGAGGATGCCGACGACCGGAGGCTTGTCAGCGGGAGACGGCAGATAATCGATGACGGCGTCCAGGACAGCCTGAACACCCTTGTTCCTGAAGGCTGAGCCACAGGCCACCGGGACGATCTCGCTCTTCAGGGTCCGCCGGCGAAGACCGCTGCGGATTTCCGCGGGAGTCAGATCGCCCGTTTCCAGGTACCTGGTCAGCAACTCTTCGCTGCCTTCGGCAGCTGCCGCCACGACCCGGTCATGGTATTCCCGGGCGCTGGACTGGAGTTCCGCCGGAATATCCTGCGCGTCGAAGCACATCCCCTGGGTGGTGTCGTCCCAGGTAATCGCCCGCATGCGCACGAGGTCAACGACGCCGCGGAACCCGCCTTCGGAACCAATGGGCAGCTGGATTGGCACCGGGTTGGCCCCAAGCCGCTCGCGCATCTGCTCCAGAACCCGGAAGAAATCCGCGCCCGGCCGGTCCATCTTGTTGATGAATGCGATGCGCGGAACACCGTACTTGTCCGCCTGGCGCCACACAGTCTCTGACTGGGACTCCACGCCACGGACGGCACAGAACAAACTCACGCCGCCATCGAGGATCCGCAGAGAGCGCTCCACCTCGATCGTGAAGTCGACGTGCCCCGGCGTGTCGATGATGTTGATTCGGTGCTCAGGGAACTGCTTGTCCATGCCGGACCAGAAGCAGGTCGTGGCCGCGGAGGTAATGGTTATGCCCCGCTCCTGCTCCTGCTCCATCCAGTCCATGATCGAGGCGCCATCGTGGACCTCGCCCATCTGGTGGGAGACGCCGGTGTAAAAGAGGACCCGCTCGGTGGTCGTGGTCTTGCCCGCGTCGATGTGCGCCGAAATACCGATATTCCGGTAGTACTCGATCGGAGTCGTGCGTGCCACGGGACTTCTCTGACAATCAGGCATCAGTCAGGACTGATCATCAGGAAGCCGGCACTACCAGCGGTAGTGCGAGAACGCGCGGTTTGCTTCCGCCATCCGATGGGTATCTTCGCGCTTCTTGACCGCGGCACCGCGGTTGTCTACGGCATCCAGAATCTCGTGGGCCAGGCGATGGGCCATAGACTTTTCGGTGCGGCTGCGCGCGGCATCGATAACCCAGCGCATGGCGAGAGTCTGGCGGCGCAGCGGACGAACTTCGACGGGCACCTGGTAGGTCGCGCCGCCGACACGCCGCGACTTCACCTCGACCATCGGCTTGACGTTCTCAAGGGCGCGGCCGAACAGCTCGACGGCCTTGCCTTCGTCCTGGCCGCTGCGTTCGACAATCCGCTCCAGGGCCCCGTAGATGATGCCCTCCGCCACGGACTTCTTGCCGGAGCGCATGATCATGTTGGTGAACTTGGCCAGCAGGTCACTCTTGTGCTTCGGGTCGGGCAGGATGACGCGCTTTGGCGCCGATGTACGTCTGGACATGCTGTGGCTCCGCCTGGACTCTTCGTTCCGGATTACTGACTGGTGGTTGCTGATATCTCAGAACTGTTAGGTCAGCTCTGGCCATCAACTGTGTTTTGATCTGTGTATTGCTGGCGCCCGCGCTACTTCGTCTTGGGCCTCTTCGCGCCGTACTTGGAGCGACTCTGGCGCCGATCGGTCACGCCCGCGCAGTCAAGGGTGCCGCGGATGGTGTGGTAGCGCACACCCGGCAGGTCCTTGACGCGGCCCCCGCGGATCATCACGACGGAATGCTCCTGGAGGTTGTGGCCCTCCCCGCCAATGTAACTGGTGACCTCAAAGCCATTGGTCAGCCGGACGCGGGCGACCTTCCGGAGGGCCGAGTTCGGCTTCTTCGGGGTGGTGGTGTACACCCGGGTACATACGCCCCGCTTCTGGGGGCTGCCGGCCAGCGCCGGGACCTTGCTCTTGTAGGTCGGCGCGTTGCGCGGCTTGCGGACCAATTGATTTACTGTGGCCATTAAAACCTGCTGCTCGTGTTGCTGTTCGGATTACTGCCGGATGCCGCCCCAAGCGAAAGAGGCAGGCTTGTTATTCGGTATCGGGAAGCTGCCGGCTACTAAAAGCCGGTGCGCGCCAGCCGGCGGTTGCCAGCCTGCTGGGCCGCCAAGTCTATTGGCCCCCCGGAAAGGGTGTCAAGCAAGGGAAGCGAAGCAGGGGCCCGCAGTGGGGCCCCGCGACCGGAACAGGGGCCCGCCGCAGCCGGGGCGCCGGCCTGGGCCGCCCGAGGCGGGTCCCCAGGCAGGCCCGGGTCCCGAGGGCCGCCCACCAGAGCAAACGACCCACGGGAGGGCTCACTCACCCGCCTCGCCAGCCGCATCCTCGCTGACCGCCGCGTCTGCCGCTGCGCTGTCACCTGCCCCGTCACTGTCCAGCCCGGAGGCCGAATCCAGCGTCCGGGTCTCATCCAGACCCTGAAGCCCCTCTCGCAGCTCCTGCTCCCGGGTGCGGCGCTGTTCCGCGTGGTAGCGGTACCCGGTGCCGGCCGGGATCAGACGGCCCACGATGACGTTCTCCTTCAGGCCACGGAGGTCGTCCCTGAGGCCCTTGACCGCCGCCTCCGTCAGGACGCGGGTGGTTTCCTGGAAGGAGGCCGCCGAAATGAAGGACTCCGTCGCCAGGGAGGCCTTGGTGATGCCGAGCAGCAATGGCTCGACGCGGGCGATTTCCTTGTTCTGCTTGCGGGCCGTCTCGTTCAGGTCGATGACACGCGAACGCTCGAGTTGCTCGCCGGGCAGCAGGCCGGTGTCGCCCGGGTGAACGGTCTCAACCTTCCGCAGCATCTGGCGGATGATCGTCTCGATGTGCTTGTCGTTGATCTTGACGCCCTGCAGCCGATAGACGTCCTGGATCTCGCGCACGAGGTAGTCAGCAAGCCGCTCCACGCCCTGCAGTCGCAGGATGTCGTGGGGATTGGGCTCGCCGTCAGCGATCATTTCGCCACGGGCGACCTGCTCACCCTCGAAGACGCCCAGGTGGCGCCACTTCGGGATCAGCTCTTCGTACTTCTCGCCCTTCTCGTCGGTGATGATGAGACGCCGCTTGCCCTTGGTCTCCTTGCCGAAGCTCACCGTGCCGCTGAACTCCGCCAGGATTGCCGGGTCCTTGGGCTTGCGGGCCTCAAACAGGTCCGCCACGCGGGGCAGACCACCCGTGATGTCGCGGGTCTTCGACGACTCCTGCGGAATGCGGGCGATAACGTCGCCGACCGACACGCGAGCGCCGTCGGCCATGGTGACGACAGCGCCGGTCGGCAGCGCATAGACCGCCGGGATATCGGTATTGGCAAAGCAGATTTCCTGGCCCTTGGCATTCAGCAGTTTCGCCGTAGGACGCAGGTCCCGCGAGCTCATGCCGCGCTGCTTGGGATCCATGATCAGGTAGCTGGACAGACCGGTGACTTCGTCAACCTGCTCGGCAACCGTAACGCCTTCGACGAAGTCCTGGAACTTCAGAAGCCCGCCAACCTCGGCGACCACAGGATGCGTGTGCGGGTCCCAGGTGGCCACGATCTGGCCGCCGTCTACCTGCACGCCATCATCGATGTTGATGACGGCACCATAGGGGATGCGGTAGCGCTCGCGCTCCCGGCCCTGCTCATCCATCACACCGATTTCGCCAGAACGGCTTACGGCCACGAGGTAACCCTTCTCGTGACGCACGGTCTTGACGTTATGCAGCCGCACGGTCCCCGGGCGCTTGACCTCGACGCTCGTGGCAGCAGCCGCACGGGAAGCCGCGCCGCCGATGTGGAACGTGCGCATGGTCAGCTGCGTGCCGGGCTCGCCGATGGACTGGGCGGCTATCACGCCGACCGCCTCGCCGATGTTCACCCGGGTGCCACGGGCCAGGTCACGGCCATAGCACAGGCCGCAGACACCGTAGCGGGTCTCGCAGGTGATCGGTGAACGAACCTTGACCAGATCCACGCCGTATTCCTCAAGCCGGCGCACCAGGCGCTCGTCGAGAATGACGCCCGCCTCGAGAATGACCTCGGACGTGCCAGGACGGGTGACCGGGTCAGCAAGGACCCGGCCCAGCACCCGCTCGCGCAAGGGTTCGACGATGTCACCACCCTCGACGAGGGGGGCCATGAACAACCCGTTCGTCGTGCCGCAATCCTCTGATGACACAACGAGGTCCTGGGCCACGTCGACAAGCCGGCGGGTGAGGTAGCCGGAGTTCGCCGTCTTCAAGGCCGTGTCCGCGAGACCCTTGCGGGCGCCATGAGTCGAGATGAAGTACTGGAGTACGTCCAGGCCCTCCCGGAAGTTGGCCGTGATGGGCGTCTCGATGATCGAGCCGTCCGGCTTGGCCATGAGGCCACGCATGCCGGCAAGCTGCCTGATCTGCGCAGCGGAACCGCGGGCGCCGGAGTCGGCCATCATGAAGATGGAATTGAATGACGCCTGCCGGACCGTCTCGCCCTTGGCGTTGACGGTCAACTCGGTGCCCAGCTTTTCCATCATCGCCTTGGCGACGAGGTCGTTGGTGCGGGACCAGATATCGACGACCTTGTTGTAGCGCTCGCCATTGGTCACAAGACCGCTCGCGAACTGGTCCTGGATCTCCTTCACCTCTTCCTCGGCAGCCGCCAGGATCTTGACCTTTTCCTGGGGGACGACCATGTCGTTGACGCCGATGGAAATGCCGGCGCGGGTGGCGTAGGCGAACCCGGTGTACATCAACTGGTCGGCAAAGACGACCGTCTTCTTCAGGCCGACCTGCCGGTAGCAGGCGTTGATGGAGCCCGATATGGCCTTCTTGTCCATGTTCCGGTTGACGGTGGAGAAGTCCATGCCCTCCGGGAGGATTTCGGACAGGAGAGCACGGCCGACCGTCGTCTCGACGAGCTTGATCTCGCTGGTGATATTGCCGCTCTCGTCAACGCCGGTGTGGCGGATGCGGGCCTTGATCTTGGCGTGAAGCTCGACCGTCCGACTCTCATAGGCGCGGTGCACCTCGCTGACGTCCGCGAAAATCATGCCCTCGCCCTTGGCGTTGATGCGCTCGCGGGTCATGTAATAGAGACCGAGAACTACGTCCTGCGAAGGAACGATGATCGGCTCGCCGTTGGCAGGCGAGAGAATATTGTTCGTCGACATCATCAGGGCGCGGGCCTCGAGCTGCGCCTCAAGCGACAGCGGCACGTGAACCGCCATCTGGTCCCCGTCGAAGTCGGCGTTGAATGCAGCACAAACCAATGGATGCAATTGAATTGCCTTTCCTTCGATCAGAACCGGCTCGAACGCCTGGATTCCGAGGCGGTGCAACGTGGGTGCTCTGTTTAACATCACTGGATGCTCCCGAATCACATCCTCCAGTATGTCCCATACCACGGGACTCTCTGTTTCCACCTCACGCTTCGCTGCCTTTATGGTACTGGCAATACCCATTATTTCCAGTTTGTTGAAGATGAACGGCTTGAATAATTCCAGGGCCATTTTCTTTGGCAATCCACACTGATGCAGCTTGAGCTGCGGACCTACGACGATTACCGATCGGCCGGAGTAATCGACGCGCTTTCCGAGCAGATTTTGCCGGAAACGACCGCCCTTTCCCTTGATCATATCGGCAAGTGATTTCAGCGGCCGCTTATTTGCTCCCGTCATTGCTTTTCCACGGCGACCGTTGTCCAGCAATGAGTCAACCGCTTCCTGCAGCATTCGCTTCTCGTTGCGCACAATGATTTCCGGTGCTTTTAACTCAAGAAGGCGTTTCAGCCGATTATTACGATTAATCACACGGCGATATAGATCATTCAAATCAGAAGTAGCAAATCTTCC
>JBBQSA010000082.1:0-8178 GCA_038214295.1 Gammaproteobacteria bacterium | reverse complement strand
GCCGGTGCAACGGCTGGTGGACAAGATCAGCGCCATCTTTGTGCCGGTGGTCGTGGCGCTCGCGGTCATCACCTTCATCGGCTGGTTCTTCTTCACCGGCAATTTCGAGCCGGCCTTCGTGTCCGCCGTGGCAGTGCTGGTTATCGCCTGCCCCTGCGCCCTCGGCCTCGCGACGCCCACCGCCATCATGACCGGCACCGGCGCCGCGGCCCGCGCCGGCATCCTGATCAAGGACGTGGAGTCGCTGGAACGGGCCCACCGGCTCGACACCATCATCTTCGACAAGACCGGCACGCTCACGGCGGGCCGCGCCACGCTGGTGGGCACCACGGCGCTCCGCGGCACCGACGACGAACTGGTGCAGCTGGCCGCGTCCGTGCAGCACGGCAGCGAGCACCCGCTGGCCCGGGCCGTGCTCGCGGCCGCGGACGAACGCCACCTGGCGCGCTCACCGGTCGCGGAGTTCCGCAGCCACACCGGCCGCGGCGTCAGCGGCACGGTGGCCGGCCGCGAGGTGTACATCGGCAACACCCGCCTGCTCGAGGAACAGGGCATCGCCCTCGGTGACGCCGCCAGCCGCGTGCGGGACTGGGAACTCCAGGGCCGCACCGCGGTGTTTGTCGCGGACCGCAGCGGCGTGCTCGGCGTGCTGGCGATCGCCGACCCGCTCCGGCCGGAAGCGCTGGAAGCGGTGGCCAACCTGCGCCGGATGGGCGTGCGCACCCTGATGCTCTCCGGCGACGCGGAACTCGTGGCCGCCGCGGTCGGCCGCGAAGCCGGCGTGGACGAGGCCCGGGGCGCCGTGCGCCCGGAAGGCAAGGCCGATACGGTCCAGGCCCTGCGCGCCGCCGGCCGGGTGGTGGGCATGCTGGGCGATGGCATCAACGACGCACCCGCGCTCGCCGCCGCCGATGTGGGCATCGCGATGGGCACCGGTACGGACATCGCGATGGAAACCGCGGGCATCACCCTGATGCGCCCGGACCCGCGCCTGGTGGCGGGCGCCATCGACGCCAGCCGGGCCACGTTCCGCAAGATCAAGCAGAACCTGTTCTGGGCCTTCATCTACAATCTGATCGGCATCCCGCTGGCCGCTTTCGGCTACCTGAGCCCTGCCCTCGCCGGCGCGGCCATGGCCATGAGCAGCGTCAGCGTCGTGACCAACTCACTGCTGCTGCGCCGCTGGCGCCCGCGGCTATAACGGAGGCAAGTAACCATGATGACCGGAGGACGAAACGTCATGAAGACAGAGTTCAAGGTAGAAGGCATGACCTGCGGCGGCTGCGAGCGCAGCGTGCAGAACGCGCTAACGAGCCACCAGGGCGTCACCGCCGCCAAGGCGGATCGGGTGAGCGGCACGGTGGCCGTCGAGTTCGACCCCGCCCAGATCGAGCAGGCGGCGCTGGCCAAGGCCATCACGGCCGCCGGGTTCCAGGTCGCCGCCTAGCTCCGAAAGTGCGGCCGGGTCAGCGGCCGAGCGGGGAGATTTTCCGGCGGGAGCGTCCGCGACCAAGGGAAATCTCCCCGCTCGGCCGCTGACGCGGCCACAACCTCAGTGCCCACCGCCCATGAAGCCGCCACCGGTGGTCATCGGCCCGGGCGCCTTCCAGCGCACCCACGCGCCGAACAGGACGGTCAGCACGGTGAGCCAGCCCACCATCTCGAAGACCGCGTGGGGCCCGATCGAGTCGAAGAGCCGGCCGCCGACGGCGGTGCAGAAGAAGATGCCGATGGCGCCGGAGATGTTGAACATGCCGACGACTGCGCCGCGCGAGGCAATCGGCGCCTCCTGGCCAATCAGCGTGGCGGCGCCGACGAAGGCGCTGATCTGGCCGATGCCGAGCAGGATGAAGAAGATCAGCGAGTCTTTCGACAGGGGATCATCGACCAGGTCCGTGAACAGGAAGCCGAGAGCCGCCAGCGTCATGCAGATTATCGTGCCGGTGACGCGGTTCACCTTGTCCAGCATGAAGCCCATCACGGGCAGCCAGAGCAAGCCCGCGCCGGTCGCGGCGGCGAACAGGAGGCGCCCCTGGGCCGAGGCGGCGGCGGGCTCCATGCCCGCCGCGATACCGGCGTTGGTGCCCCAGAGGTTCACGAAGGTGCCGATCACCACGAGGTCCCCCCGGGCAATGAAGGCGCAGGCGTAGGCGAGCGCGATGCGCGGGTTGCGGGCCTCCGAGAAGCCGCTGCGCACGAGCACGCCGAACGGCAGGCGCTCTTTCTTGCTGACCACCGTGCCCTTCTTGAGGCCGTTGGCCACGACGATCGCCGAGATGAAGCACAGGCCCGCCACGATGAAGTGCACGATGTAGCCGGCCGTTTCCGCGTCCTGGCCACGGGACACGAAGCTCTTCATCAGGCCGCCGAGGCCCACGGTGAGGACGATGACGCCGAGGCCGTTCAGCGTGCCAACGAATGCATTGGCCTTGCCCCGGGCCACGTTGGCCGGGTAGTCAGCGACGATCGTCTGGAGCATGGCGGTGGCTAGGCCGATGCCGACGGCGTAGACCACCCGGTAGGCCGTGAGCTCCGGGATGGAACCGGCAAAGGGATACAGGACGTAGGCGATGCCCATGAAGATGAAGCCGACCGAGAACACCTGGCTGCGGCCGATCCGGTCCGCCAGGATGCCGGCGGGGCCGAAGACCAGCAGCAGCGCCACCTCGTTCCAGGCGGCCAGGTCACCCGCGATCTGGCCCTGCTCGGCGGTCGGGATTTTCAGGTAGACGTTAAGGATGTAGGGCGTGCTGACCGAGATGAAGGCCAGCAGGCCAATGGCGGTAAAGGCCGAGTAGAGCAGCGTTCCGAAGTTGGAGCGGCTGATGCCGTCGGCAAGCTCGACGAACCAGAACTTCTGCCGGGGAGCGGACGCAGCTACGGCGGGGGCTACCTCAGACAAAGACGTGAATCGCCTTGTTGTGGGTGTAGCTCAGGAGTTCTTCCAGGCACTCCTCGCGCCCGAGGCCGCTGTTCTTCCAGCCACCGAAGGGCATGCCGACGAAGTGCCGGGCCGTGGTGTTGATCCAGACGAAGCCGGCCTGGAGTTGCCGGGCAAAGGTCATGGCGGTCTTGAGGTCGTGGGTCCAGACACCCGCGGCCAGTCCGTACTCGGTGGCGTTCGCCATGGCTATCGCTTCTTCCTCTGTCTTCCACTTGAGGATTGACAGGATGGGCCCGAAGATCTCTTCGCGCGCCACCCGCATGTCCATCGTTACCTCACCATAAACGGTGGGGCGTATCCAGTAGCCGCGACGAAAAGCCTCACCCGCCGGGCGCTCGCCCCCCGTGAGGAGCTTCGCGCCATCCTGCCGCGCGGATTCCACGAAGGACAGCACGCGCTGGTAGTGGCCGGCGGAATTGACCGGGCCCATCTGGGAGGCGGGGTCGAGGGCGTCGCCCACCTTGATCGCGGCGACCTGCGCGACAACCCGCTCGACCACCTCGTTGTAGTGGGACTCGTGGACCAGCAGGCGGCTGTTGGACCCGCAGGACTGGCCGGCCCAGGCGAAGTTCATGCCGCCCACGGCGGCCGTCGCCACGGTGGCGGGATCAGCATCGGGGCAGACGATCATCGGGTTCTTGCCGCCCAGCTCCAGGGAGATGTGCTTGACCGCGACCTCTGCGGCAGAGCGCTGGATCGCCATGCCCGTCTGCACCGATCCCGTGAAGCCGATGCGCCAGATCTTAGGGTGCCGGACCAGCGCGTCGCCGGTGGGCAGGCCGGGCCCGTGGACGATGTTCACGACGCCGGGCGGGAGCACGTCCCGGCAGATCTCGCCCATCACGCTGCCGGTGAGCGGGCTCGTCTCCGGGGTCTTCACGATCACCGTGTTGCCGGCCATCAGGGGCGCGGCCAGGTGCGCGCCGGCGAACAGGAAGGGATGGTTGAACGGCACGATCCGGGCCACCACGCCGTAGGGCTCGCGTATCGAGAAGTGAATGCCGTCCTTCGACGCGGGGACGCTGTCGCTCTTCAGCTCGGTACCCAAACCGGCGAAGATATCGATGTAGTTGGCGGCCACTTCCACGTCCCGGCCGAGGCTTGCGATCGTGTTGCCGGTGTCGGCAGCCTCCATCGGCACCACCTCAGCTGCCCGGGCCCGCATGCCCACCGCGAGCTTGCGGAGCAGGTCGCGGCGCTCCCAGATCGACAGCCCTGCCCAGGCGGGCTGGGCGGCTTCGGCGGCAAGGACCGCAGCGTGGACGTCCTCCTTCGTGCCGACGGGCACGCGACCGTGGACTTCCTCGGTACCCGGATTAACGGACTCAATCCACTCGCCCCCGCCGCCGGCCACGAATTGCCCGCCGATATACATCAGACGATCGCCAAACTTGCCAGTCATGCGCGGAAACCCAGGCTCAATCAGCACTCATTGTGGGGGACGGCGGGGCCGACGGGAACGGCAGCCATGTGCGGGAATACCGCAGCGACCACCTACCGGCGCGAAAAGGGGACATCCCTCATTTCTGCTACTCGGCCGGCTTGACCGGCTGGGGCTTCTCGTTCTGGGCGTAGTGCTCCAGGCTCGACAGGCTGCGCCCGGTGGTGAAGGTCTCCGGTGCGTTGAAGTACTTCTTGTAGTTCTTCTCCGCGTAATCCAGCACCTGCCGATGGAGCACTTCCTCCAGGTCGTTGCAGTTGCCCATGAAACAGCTGTACTGGACATGGCCGGGCATCTGGCCATTCAGCATCCACGGCAGCCAGGGCGTGATGCGATTCCAGGTGCCGCGGTAGTCCACAGTCGTCAGCTTCTTGTTCTGCATGTCCTCCGCCTTGACGTGGTGGGCGAAGAACTCGGAGGCCTGGACAACCGGGCCTGACGACTCCCGCGGCCACTTGGCTGGCTGCAGGGCATTCGGGTAGAGCAGGTGAATGTGCGTTTCCATCTCGAGCCAGGGACCGTTCTGGAACCACGGCAGGATGAACGGCACGCGCGGCGGCGGGGCCGCCTTGTTGAGCCCGCCGAAAGTCGGCGGCGCCGGAAAATAGTCCTCGATCATGTAGTCGAAGGGGTCGTTGTCGACGTGGACGACCCGGACCTTCTCGTTGATATACGGGTTATCCCACTCCTCCAGCACGTCACCGCTGCGCAGATCGGTGTACAGGATGATCTCGCGGCACATGCGCTGGATCGAGCCGTCCGGCAACTGGTTCAGGCGGATGACACCGAAACCCTCGGACCCGCAGAGGTCGTCGATCTTCTTGCCCGGGCGCACACCCGAGCAGTAGCCCTTGAACCAGAAGAACTTCTGCTTCTTGTTATCGAGATCGCCCTGGATGCGGGCGTAGGCGAGCTTGTTGCCCTTGCCGGTGCGCAGGTCGAGGTAGGGACCCTCCAGCGCCGGGCCCTGCCCGTAGCGGCTGGCGAGCTTGCCTCCGGCAGCTGCGAAGGCCGTGCCGCCCTGGAGCATCGCCAGTGACATCGCACCCATCGGCCCGACGGTGGCAAAGGTGTTCAGCAAGTCGCGACGAGTCGTCTGCATGGCTCTGGTCCCCGTTTAAAGTTGCCTTGCCCGGATCATATCAACCCTCGGCGGCCGCCGGGGCCGGAGTAGCCACGGCGCGACCGCGGGTCGCGAAGTACGTGATGATGGCCAGCGTGAACATGACGCAGTTGGCGGCGGCCATCAGCAGGAAGGGCCCGACGGGCTTCCAGTTGTCGAAGAGCCAGCCGCCGGCGAGGGCCACCAGCATGATGCCGAGCGCGCCGGAGAAGCTGTAGACGCCGAGCACGGCGCCGCGACCGCGATCCGGGGCCTCCTTGCCAATCAGCGACGTCGCCGAGATGTTGGCGGCCATCTCGCCCATGCCGACGAAGGCGGCCGCGATGTACATGCCGTTGCCGAGCGGGTTCGTAAGCATGCCCAGCGACGAGTACCCGATGCCCGCCAGGATCATGGCGCCGGCGAGGCCCGCCACCCGGTCCACCCGGTCGAGGATCCAGCCAAAGATCGGCGCCCAGGGCACCGCCATGGCCTGGATGATCACGTAGAAGAGCGTGGCCTTCTTGAGCGCCTCACCCGTGGAGAGGCCCTGGGCGATGCCCTCCTGGACGAGCCACAGCGTGAGGAAGGTGCTGACCACCGCCAGGTCGGCCCGGGAGACCAGCCCGGCGGTATAGGCGAGCGCCACGCGGGGATTGCGCCCGGCGGCAAGGCCGACTTTCAGGGTTGCCAGCAGTGGTTCGCGCTTGCCGAGCTGGGCTGGCGCCCCCGGCCGGAGGCCCCAGAACAGGATCGCGGCCAGTGTCACGCACAGCGCCGTCACGCACCAGAAGGCAAAGCGCCCGGCCCAGACTGCATCGATGCCCTGCTCGACGAAGCGGGTCGGCAGGCCGCCGATCAGGCGCGGCAGGCTCGCGATGCCGAGCCCGTTGAAGATGAAGACCGCGGCAATCATCTTGGCGCGGGAGCGCTCGATCGGGTAGTCGTTGGCGACCGCCACCAGCATGACGTTGACGCAGGACACGCCGGAGGCGATGAACAGCCGGAAGATGGCCAGTTCCCAGCTGGCGTTCGCCAGTGGATACAGGCAGTAGCCGAGGCCGAGCAGCAGGAAGCCGCTGGCAAAGATCGGCTTGCGGCCGAGGCGGTCTGAAAGGGCGCCGGCCGGCCCCAGCAGGATCAGGGCCACGATTTCCTGCAGCACCGTCAGGTTCCCCGCCAGGGACCCCTGCTCGTTCAGCGGGATCTTGAGGATCTCGTTGAACACGTAGGGCTGCATGACCCCGACCGTGTTCATCATCGCAATGCCGAAGAAGGAGACGAAGAACAGCGTCCAGACGTTCTTCGGGCTGACGTCGCCCCGCATCACCAGGGGCCCCACGCGGTAAAGCCCAACTTCGCTTGCAGGCGTTGAGGACCCGGTGGGCCCGCGGCTCTGGACTGAGGTCATGAGGTGCTGTGTCCTGTCCCGGATCCGGTGCCGGGCCTGCAGTGTGGCAAGGACTCACCCCTCCCGCCTAGGGGTAGCCGCCCCTTATCCATCTGGTGATTCGAAAAGGTACCGGACACCGATTCTGTAAGTTTCGTTAGTTATTGACCGGCGGCAAGGAATGAATCTAAGGTCCGGTACCCTTTATCAGCCTCCGGAGCGCCCATGCGCGTCATCAAGCAGATATTCAAGATCCTCGGCGTCCTGGTCCTGGTGGCCGTCGTCGGGACGCTGTACGTGCTGAACCGCGGCGGCGCCTTCCGCAATCTCGAGCCCCACTTCGCGGGCAACTGCGAATCCCTGCCCCTCGACGCCAGCGCCGAGGACATGCAGGTCGACCGGGAACGAGGCTTCGTCTACATCTCCCACCTGGACCGGCAGGCACTCATCAAGGGCGAAGGCAAGGCCCCCGGATCGGTGCAGGGCACCATCATGCGGATCGACCTCAACCGCTCGCCGCTCGCCATCGAGGACGCCCTGGTCGACAAGCCAGCCCACCTGCGCACCCACGGCCTCAGCCTGTACATCGACCCGGCCGGCAAGCGCAGCCTGTTCGTGATCAACCACCCGCTGAACCGGGGCACGGAGCCGGAGCTGGTCGAGGTCTTCGACGAGCTCGAGCCCGGCCGCTTCAGGCACCGGGAGACCTTCGCAAGCCCCCTCTTCAACTCGCCCAACGACATGGCCGCCGTCGGTCCCCGCCAGTTCTACGTGGCCAACGACAAGGTGCTGAAGGGCGGCCTGGCCGCCGGTCTGCAGCAGCTCGGCATCGGCGCGTCGCCCCTCACCTACTTCGACGGCACGTCCGCCCGGGTCGTGCGGGACGACATTGCCTCAGGCGGCGGCATCAACGTGTCCGCTGACGGCAAGACCCTCTACGTTTCCGAGACCTCCGCCCAGCGCCTGCGCGTGCTGGCCCGGAACCCGGCCGACGGCTCCGTCACGGAAACTGCCCGGATCGCGCTGCCCACCTCCCCCGACAATATCGACGTGGCCGCCGACGGCAGCCTCTGGGTCACGGGCCATGCCAACACCCTCAAGCTGATCCAGCACTTCATCAAGGGCTCGCCGGCCCCCACACAAGTGCTGCGGGTCGTGCCCGGCACCGGCGACGCCGCGACGATCGACGAGATCTACCTGAACGCGGGCGAGCAGATCTCCGCCGGCAGCGTTGGCGTGACCTACGGCAAGAAGCTGCTGATCGGCTCGATCACATCGCGGCAGGTGCTGGTCTGCCAGAT
>JBBQSA010000081.1:0-8365 GCA_038214295.1 Gammaproteobacteria bacterium | reverse complement strand
CGGACTGCCCGGGCGGCTAACGGGGTCAAGGCTGGGCGGGCGCCGTTGCAGGGTCGTGACGGGTGAATGTCACTTTCGGGTCAGGATCAGGCTCCCGCGGCGCATTAGAATGGTCCGGTCGAAGGGTCTCCTTGCAACCATAAGTTTATTTTTATCAATCAGTTATTCATATATCGCCAAACCTCTTGCACTGCACAAGTTTTACCCCTACTATTCTCCCTGCCCGCTTTGGGCAAATGGCCCGCCCACAGGAGTGACTCACACATGAAGACCCAGAACGACACGTTCACCAATTTCACAGCCTTCCAGAAGGAAGCCCTCGAGCCGATCCTTGCCGCCAACACGGTGGCCGCCGATGCCTTCGAGCGCCTCTCCCGCCAGAACTACGCCGTCCTCGGCGACTACCTGAACTTCGCCGTGGAACAGGCCCGTCTGCCGACCCAGACGACCGACTACACCCAGTTCCTGGCCAAGCAGATGGAGCACGCCCGCGTCTTCGGCGAGCAGATTGCCCGCCGTTCGCAGGAATACGTGGAAATCATGACCGCCTTCCAGGCCAAGGCCCAGGCGACGGCCCAGTCCGCCGCCCAGTCCGCCGCCCAGTCCGTCCAGGCCCCCCTGGCGAAGGCCAAGGCGGCCTGAGCGGGACTCCCGCTGGCCGTTGACGAGTCCGGAAAGGGGCGGTGGCCTTCCAAGGCCACCGCCCTTTTTCTTTGCCCGCTACCCCGTCGCAGGGTCCCGGGCCCGGTCCGGCCCCGGATCTGCGCCCCTGGCGTGCCGACGGTGCCCGCGTGGCATAGTATTCTTGCAGCGCAGAACCTTTCCCGCAGTGCACTCGAGGCCCGGTCATGCCCAGAACAATAAAAAAATACGCTAACCGTCGGCTCTACGACACGGAAGCGAGCCGGCACGTCACCCTGGACGGAATTCGCCAGCTCGTCGCGAGCGGTGAAGACGTGGCCGTCATCGACGACACCAGCGGCCAGGACATCACCCGCAGCATCCTCCTGCAGGTCATTACCGAGCAGGAGCAGGGAGGCCGGCCGATACTTTCCGCCGAGATGCTGAAGCAGATCATCCGCTTCTACGGCAATCCGCTGCAGGAACTGATGGGCGGCTACCTCGAGCGCAGCGTCGACGTCTTCATGAGCCAGCAGAAGCTCCTGCAGGACCAGATCCAGAAGACCATGGGCATCACGCCGTTCGGGACCATGCAGAACCTGGCCCAGAAGAACATGGAAAGCTGGAGCCAGATGCAGAAGACCTTCCTCGACATGATGACGCCCAAGGGCCCAACGACGAGCGGCGCGGCGGGCCCGGCCTCCCGCGCTCCCGAAACCCCCGACAGCGACCCGCCCCCACCCGGCGAGCCGCGGAAAGAATGAAGAGAAGCCCTTGTCCGCTCCCGAACCCCGATTGACGCCCCCCGATCCGGCTGAATTCGCCCGAGAACTGACCGCGTTGACGAGCAAGGCCCAGGCGATGTTCGCCGAGCTGATCAAGACGCCCACCGCCCGGGCCGCCTTCGGCCTCGAGCCGCCAGCGAACCCCGATCCGCTCAATGCCGGTCCCGCCATGCAGGCGGCGGCCCAGCAGCTGATGATGGACCCGGCCAAACTGGTCCAGGCCAATCTCCAGCTCTGGCAGCAGCACATGCTGCTCTGGCAGCAGATGTCGGCTTCAATGGCCGGCCAGGCGATGGAGCCGGTGGCCGAGCCAGACAAGGGCGACAGGCGTTTCAAGCACCCGGACTGGGACCAGAACCTGCTGTTCGATTACCTGAAGCAGTCTTACCTGATTACTTCGCGCTGGCTCGTGGACACCATGTCCAGCGTGGCGGGCCTCGACAAGCAGACCGCCCGCAAGGTGGATTTCTACACCCGCCAGTTTGCCGACGCGTTCTCGCCGAGTAATTTCGTCTGGACCAACCCCGAGGTGCTGCGCGCCACCTTCGATAGCCAGGGCCAGAACCTGCGCAAGGGCTTTGACAACTTCCAGCGCGACCTCGCGCGGGGCAACGGCCAGCTGCGGATCACGATGAGTGATCCGGACGCCTTCGAACTGGGGCGCAACCTGGCAACGACGCCCGGCAAGGTCGTCTTCCAGAACGACCTCATCCAGCTGATCCAGTACGAGCCGACCACCGAGAAAGTGCATCGCACGCCGATCCTGATGGTGCCGGCCTGGATCAACAAGTACTACATCCTCGACCTCACGGCGAAGAAATCGCTGGTGCGCTGGGCCGTTGCCCAGGGCTACACGGTGTTTGTCGTCTCCTGGGTGAACCCCGACGAGTCCCTTGCCCACAAGGAGTTCGAGAACTACCTGACCGAAGGCGTGATCGCGGCGCTCGACGCCGTTGAGGCTGCCACCGGCGAGCACGAGGTCCATGGCCTCGGCTACTGCATCGGCGGCACGCTGATCGGAGTTGCACTCGGGTATCTCGCCGGCATCAAGGATGAGCGACTGAAGACGGCCACGATGTTCACGGCCCAGGTGGATTTCTCGGAGCCCGGCGATCTCGCGGTCTTCGTCGACGAGACGCAGCTCGACAGTCTCGACAAGATGATGGGCGAGAAGGGCTACCTGGAAGCCCAGGCCATGTTCACGACCTTCAACATGCTGCGGGCGAATGACCTGATCTGGTCCTTCTTCGTCGGCAACTACCTGCTTGGCAAGGAGCCCCAGCCCTTCGACCTGCTGCATTGGAACGGCGATGCCACGCGCATGCCGCAGCGGATGCATCTCTTCTACCTGCGGCAGATGTACCTGCACAACAACCTGGTGAAGCCTGGTGCCATCACGCTTGCCGGTGTGCCGATCGACCTCACGAAGGTGACGGTGCCGGTGTACCTGCAGGCCTGCAAGGAAGATCACATCGCGCCGTTCCGGTCGGTGTTCAAGGCACGCCACAACTTCGCAGGTCCGGTGCGCTTCGTGCTGGCCGGCTCCGGGCACATCGCCGGCGTCATCAACCCGCCCGACGCGAAGAAGTACCAGTACTGGCTGAACCCGGACGAGCCCTGGGAAGCGGACGCGTGGCTGCGCGGCGCCGCCGAGCACCCCGGCAGCTGGTGGCCCGACTGGGACGCTTGGCTCGCACCCCAGTCCGGCGACATGGTGCCGGCCCGCAAGCCCGGCGATGCCAGGCTCACCGTCATCGAGGATGCCCCCGGCACCTTCGTCCGCAGCCGCGCCCTGTAAAAAGCGGGCATACCTGATTTCGGCAGCGCATGAAGTCCCCGGTCAGCGCGTTGTGCACTGCCGAAATGAGGCATGTCCCCAATTGACTGTGTAGTTGTTGGCGGGGGGGTGATCGGGCTCGCCGTCGGCCGGGCGCTCGCCCGGCGGGGCGTCGAGGTGCTGGTGCTGGAGTCGGCCGGCGCCATCGGTACGGGCGCCAGCAGCCGCAACTCCGAGGTCATCCACTCGGGGCTGTATTACCCCACCGGTTCCCTCAAAGCCCGGCTCTGCGTGGCCGGCCGGGACCTGCTTTATCGCTACTGCGAGACGAAGGGCATCGCGCACCGCCGGCTTGGCAAGCTGATCGTCGCGACCACCGGCGACGAGGTGGCTGTCCTCGAGACCTACCTCGCCCGCGCCGAGGCCAACGGCGTCACCGATCTCCGCCAGGTAGAGCCGCCGGAAATCGCCCGGCTGGAGCCTAACCTCCGCGCCGTGCGCGCGCTGCTCTCGCCCTCCACGGGCATCTTCGACAGCCATGCATTCCTGCTGGCACTGCAGGCCGACCTGGAGGCCGCCGGCGGGCAGGTGGTGCTGAACACCCACGTCACCGCGGTCCGCCGTACTGGCGACGGCTTCGCGATCATGACCGGCACCGCGCCGGAACCGGCCGTCCACTGCCGGCGCGTGATCAATGCAGCCGGGCTTCATGCGCCCGGCGTCGCGGCCACCATCGAGGGCCTGCAGCGGGCCACCATCCCCCGCCAATACCTGGCCCGGGGCCACTACTACGCGTTGACCGGACCGGCGCCCTTCCGCCGGCTCGTCTACCCGGTGGCCGAATCCGGCGGCCTTGGCATCCACGTGACGCTGGACCTTGCGGGCGCTGCCCGCTTCGGGCCCGACGTGCAGTGGACGGAGGCGATCGACTACCGCTTCGATGGCAGCACGCGGGAGCAGTTCGTCGCGGCGATCCGTCGCTACTACCCGGGCCTTGACGCCAGCCGGCTGACGCCCGGCTACACCGGCATCCGCGCGAACCTGAGTGGCCCGGGAGAAGCGAGCGCCGACTTTTTGATTCAGCGGACAGCGGACCACCGGGTGCCGGGCCTCACCAACCTCTACGGCATCGAGTCGCCCGGGCTGACCGCGGCGCTGGCTCTTGCCGAGAATGTGGCCGTGGACGTCGCCGCCGACTAGCGCGTGGGGCGCATCTCGCCCGCGTCGAGCCGTCGCATGTAGTCTGCGTAGGCCGCCATCGCCTTGCGCCCCAGGAACCACATCACCGGGATGTTCACGAACAGCATCAGGCCGGTGCCGAGACCGCTCAGGTTATCCAGCTGCGCATCGGTCTTCAGGAAACCCAGGGTCGAGACCACCGCCAGCGAGCAGTAGAGCAGCTTGAAGGGCGTCAGCCAGCGCCCGGCGCCGAGGAAGATCACGCCCTGCTCCGCGTAGTAGCTGTAGCTGATCATCGTCGACAGCGCGAACAGCCACACCGCGATGGTGACAATCCAGCGGCCGAGGCCGGGCAGCACGGAGTCGAAGGCGACTGCCGTCAGCGTGGCGCCCACGTAGACCACGTACACGCCGTGGTCCTTCAGTTCCGGCTCGAGCCGGCTGGAAAGCGTGTTCCAGCGGAGTATCGGCGCCCCGTCCACCAGTGCGACGCTGCCGCCCAGGCGATGCAGGTCGTTGCCGCTCTGGGGATTTGGATCACCGCGCACGACAGCGAAGACGTTCTCGGTGCCGGTCCAGCCACCTGCCGTGCGGGTCGGCGCCGGAACTTCCGGTAGTGTCCACACGCCCGGGCTGACCAGCATGGGCCTCAGGGCCATGTCGAGGGCCGCCTCCGGCGGCCGGTTCCAGGTGCCGGTGACGATGATCACGAGGGCTGTCATCGTGCACACCACGATGGTGTCGATGAACGGCTCAAGGCCCGCCACGATGCCCTCGCGCACGGGCTCGTCGGTGCGCGCCGCCGAATGGGCGATCGGCGAGGTGCCCTGGCCCGCCTCGTTGGAGAAGATCGCGCGCTTCATGCCGAAGAGGAAGGCATAGCCCATCGTGCCGCCGATGAAGGCGCCGCTGGCCTCGGCCGGCGAGAAGGCGGAGCGGAAGATCAGCCCGAACATCGCCGGGATATCGGCGGCGTGGATGGCAATCACGTAGAGCGCACCGAGGAAGTACAGGACCAGCATGAAGGGCACGAGCGCGCCGGCCACCCGGCCGATGCGGTGGATACCGCCGATGATCACGAGCCCCACCAGCACCGCGAGGACCACCCCGGAGACCAGGCTTGGCACGCCGAAGTAGCTTTGGGTGATGTTGCCCACGTTCCAAGCCTGGAACATGTTGCCGCCGGTGACGACCATCACGAGCAGCGTCAGGCAGAAGAGCACGCCAATCGCCTTGCCGAGCATGCCGGCACCCGGACCCTTTTCCGCCAGCGCCCGGCTGATGACCCACATGGTGCCGCCGTGGGGATTCTCCGGGTCGTCCGTGTTCCGGTAGAGCATGGCGAGGGTGACTTCCGTGGTCTTCAGCGCCATGCCGAAGAAGCCGACGACCCACATCCAGAACACCGCGCCCGGCCCGCCCAGGCTGATGGCGAGCGCCACGCCGCCGATGTTGCCGAGGCCGACCGTGGCGGACAGTGCCGCCGACAGGGCCTGGAAGTGGGAGATGGCGCCGGGGTCGCCCGCGTGGTCGTACTTGCCCCGGATCGCCTGGACGCCGTGGGTCAGCGCGCGGAACTGGCAGAACCGGGTCCAGACCGTGAAGACGATGCCGGTGCCAAGGATGATGAAGAGAACGGCGTTCTGCCAGAGAAAGGCGTTGGCCGCGTCGAGGAAGTGATCGAAGGGGGTCATCCCTTCAGGATAGCGGTACCGGGCCTGCTAGTCAGTCGAAACTGGCCAAACGGAAGCCCGGTACCGCGTGCCCCCGTTCAGGCCTGGATCTCCGTCTGGTCGAGGGAACTGCTCCCCATCCAGTCCATGCTCGCCGTGGAGCTGATGAAGCTCCAGGAGAAGAACGCGGTGATGACCGTGGACAGGCCGGCGCAGAGAAAGCCGCGAAAGCCTGAGGTGATGATGGCGGTGCTGCTCAACTTCTTCATGATCGTGCTCCTTGAGGTTCGGTTGGTGTCTGTGGCGAATGGGTCGCCGTCAGAAGGGATGTTGAGCGCCTAGGGGATATCCTTCTGTCAGTAGCCGGACAGTTCGGTGAAGATCAGCTGGGGTGGATGCCGGGACTCGGCGGTAGAGATACCTGACCGGCCTTTTCGTACCTGGAGGAAGCCCGTACGACGAGTTGCAGCGGTCTCGAGCCGATCAGGTAACGTTCCGGGGATCCCTGCGTGGTCTGGAACTTTGTTGGTCCGGCGTGGGGTCCATTCCAACGAAGAGAGCCTTGCCAGCCCTGCACCGATCCCCCGGCTGCGGCTTCAGAATTGCGGATCGGGTCCCGGAGAACTGTCAACTACTTGACACAACGCGTCAGATAGCCGGAACTCGCACCCATGACACTCACCGCCAGGGCCGTGCTCAAGGCCAACCGCCTGTTCCGGGACTTGCCCGACGCCACGGTGGACAAGCTGGCGTCGCTGGCCGTGCGCCGCTCAGTGCCGAAGGCCACGCGGATTTTCGCCCAGGGGGATCCGGGCGACTCGCTGCTCGGCCTGATCGCCGGCCAGGTGCGCATCAGCGCCACCACGCCGGGCGGCAAGGAAGTCTTCCTCAACATCATGGAGCCCGGCGACAGCTTCGGCGAGATCGCCGTGCTGGACGGCAACACCCGTACCGCCAGTGCGGACGCCGTTGCTGATACCGAGCTCTTCGTTGTCCGCCGGCCGGACCTGCTCGCACTGGTCGAGCGGGACGGCAAGCTCGCCACGCACCTGATCGCGCTGCTCTGCCAGCGCCTGCGCTGGACCAGCGAGCTGATCGAGGAGGCCGCTTTTCTCACGGTTCCCGGGCGCCTGGCGCGCCGGCTGCTGAAGCTGGCCGACGAGCACGGCCGGACCGTCGATGGCGTCCTGACGCTGCACATCTCCCAGGCGGACCTCGCGAGCTTCATGTGCGTGTCCCGCCAGATCGTGAACCAGAACCTGCAGGATTGGCGCCGCCGCGGCTGGATTGACCTCGGCCGCAGCCGGATCATCCTGCGGGATGCCGCGGGACTCCGTACTGTCCTCGAGCCGGCCGACTAGGCGCGCCCTGATGCTCACCCGCGTGCTCCAGGGGCTGACGTTCGGCGTCCTGGTGGCCCTGCTCGGCATGCTGGCGGGCACGGTGCCCGGCGTGCTGCGCCTGGAGGAGAATGTCGGCCTCGGCGCGCTGTTCCAGCTGCGGGGTTCCAGGCCCGCACCCCCTGAAGTCGTGGTCGTGAGCCTCGACAAGGTGTCGAGCGACGCCTTCGGCCTGCCCAACGAGCCGGACAAGTGGCCCCGCACCCTGCACGCGGACCTCGTGGACCGGCTGGCGGCTGCCGGCGCCACGGTGATCGCCTTCGACGTGCTCTTCGACGATCCCGGCGACCCCGTCGCTGACCAGCGCCTCGGTACGGCGATCGGCGCCGCCGGCAACGTGATCATGAGCGCCTACCTGAAGAAGTCCGCGGTGGGCGGCAGCCAGGACGGGCGCGTCACCGTGACGGCCGAGAGCCTCGTGGCGCCGATCCCGCCCGTCGCCGCCGCCGCACTCGCGGTGGCGCCGTTCCCGCTGCCCGTCGTGCCGGTCAAGGTGAGCCAGTTCTGGACCTACAAGGCGAGCGCCGGCAACCTGCCCACGCTGCCCACCACCGTGTTCCAGGCCTGGATGCTGCGCCAGTCCGGCGGCTGGCTGGACGACCTGCGCGGGGTGTGCCCCGACATCCGCTCTGGCCTGCCCGTGAAAATGGCGGCCATCCGGGAAGCCCGGCAAGTGACGGACCTGGCCCGGCGCGCGCGCGCCTGCTTCACCAGCGAGCCGGGCGCGGCCCAGGCCATCCAGCGCCGCTGGGGCCTGCGGCTGCAGGCTGGCACCGACCTGCCGCGGAACGCGCTCCGCTCTCTCTTCGAGGTCTACTGGGGCGCCGACACCCGCTACCTCAACTACTACGGCCCGCCCCGTACGGTGATCACCGTGCCCTACAGCCGGGCCCTCAAGGGCGACAGCCTCGACATGGCCGGGAAGATCGT
>JBBQSA010000080.1:0-9026 GCA_038214295.1 Gammaproteobacteria bacterium | reverse complement strand
TTCTCCCGTTTCGTTGCTGAACCAGCCGCATCCGCCGATTGGCGCGCCACCTTGCCCGGGCGGGGCAGGTTGGCGGGAGCATTCGCTCCACTCTTGATGCACGTACTAACTATGGGGATGAGAGGGTCGGCATTCAAGGCGCCGCCGTCACCCGGGGTCAGTCTCCTGGAGCCACGCCGGCACGTCCCGCTGGGCCGCCAGCACGCGCCAGACATCGACGTAATCCGGGCGCTCCCTGTAGAACACGAGCCGGGAATAGTTCGTCAGCGGCCAGGATCGCAAGCCCGGAATACCCAGCTCCTGGCCATAGCGCGGCGACCCGGCCGCCGGTGAGCGGCTGACCAGGCGGAAGGCCTGCTCGACAGCGTCAATGAAACCGAGGGCCACCTCCGGACCGCCCTTGTCCAGGTACCAGGCAACCGCTTCCCGGACGTCCCGGTTGGCCCGCTCCCGCGGAACCAGCGGCTTGGCGGTCACCGGGAGCGAGTCTTTCCGGCCTTTCCGCCCGCAGTCTTTCCTCGAGCAGCCGGGCGCACCCGGCTACGCAGCGCCTCGAAATAGGCTGCGTTGGCAGGCTTCCCGGGACGAGACGTGGCGCCATCCAACAGCAGACCCCGGAGCTGGAACCGCTCCTGGTCGCGCCGAATGAGCTCGCGCACGTACTCACTGCTGGTGCCAAAGCCCCGCTGGTCAACTTGCTGGTCAACAAAGGCCTTGAGGGCCTCGGGGAGGGAAATGTTCATGGTGCTCATAGCCTCAAGGCTAATCGGCCCCAGGGCATTTGGCAATATTTGCCAATATTTGGCCAGCGTGGAAAGTACTGCTTCTGCAGTGATTCGGGAGTTGACTTCCGGTCAGCTCACTCCACCACCGGGTAACACGCATCGCCCCACAGCGTCTCCGGGTGATCGAGCATGATCTCGATCACCAGCGGCACCAGCTTCCCCAGCAGTGCGGTGCAGTCCCGCAGCTGGTCCCGGTTTACCGAGCTGTGCCACGTGGCGCCACCGTGCATCAGCTGGTTGCGAAGCGTGTAGATGCGCGAGAGCACCACGCCGAGAACCGTCACCGTGTCCCGGCTGCGCAAGGCAAGCCTGGCAACGCGCTTCGCTTCCTCGAAGCGGCGCTTCCACTCCTCCTCGGCCATGGACCCGTTCCGGAAGCTCCAGAAATCCTGGAACACGTAGGGGTTGTCGAGCAGCACGCGGATCGGGCCAGTGAACGCGGTCCACACCAGCCCGGCGATGCGCTCGCGGCTGGCATCCAGGTCCACGAGCTTCTGCAGGAAGGCCCGGAAGGTCGCCTGCTCGTTCAGCCGGTAGCGCTCGTCGATCTCCGCGGCATAGGCCGCGTTGAAGGCGATCCACAGGAAGATGAACTCACCGTCCTTATCGCCCTGCTCCGCCAGCTGCTCCGCACGGTGCAGCCAGCTGATGGACCGGTGCACGCGGAGGGCGAGGTTGGTCGGGTGGGCGTGGCGCTCGGCGCGCTGGCGGGTCTTCAGCTCATCGTGGTTCATGGATCGGGACCGGTCAGGCAAGCGCCGGAACGACCCGCTCCCCCAGCACCCGGATGGTCTTCTCCGGCTCCTCGTAGATGCGCAGGGCGATCTCGGTCAGGCCCGCGGCCTGGAAGGCCCGCAGCCGCTCGATCTCCTTGTCGAGCCCGGCGACCGACGCGCAGGAGGTCAGGTTGTCGACCAGCTGACTGATGATCCGCTCCGGCACGCCCGGGATCTCGGGCGACCGGCGCCGCAAGGCCTCGAAGAACACCTGGCGCTTCTCGTCGACGATGTCCATGTCCGCCTCGCTCATGAAATGCGCGTGGTTCGCCCGCAGCAGCACGCCGCGCAGGGCCAGCCAGATACGTGCCTCGCGCTCGGCCTCCGCCCGGGTTTCCTTCACGTGCCAGGCCCAGAAGTTCGAGACGCGGAACGCCTCGCGCGGCCGGCCGGCACTGTCGAGCACGGCGTCGATCTTCGCCCGCGCCTCCGCCACCTGCGGCACGGTCTTGTCGGAGAGCATCAGCCCGTCCGCGATCTTCGGCACCATGCCCTGCATCTGCTCCCGGTTCGCGCCGCCGTAGATCACGGGCGGTGTGCTGCGGGCCCAGCCGACGGTGTAGCGGCGCACGGTGAAGAGCTCGCCCTCGTAGTTGACCGTGGCGCCACTCGCCGCGGCCTTGAGGATCTCGATGCACTCCCGCACCGCCCGCACCCGCCGGACCGGCTTCAGCCCCATGGCCGTCATCGTGCCGCCACCGCCACCGACCACCACCTGCGCCCGACCGTGCGCGTACTCGTTCAGGGTGAGCAGGGATTTGGCCATCATCAGCGGGTGCAGCTCGAAGGGGCTGATCGCGATCGGCCCCATGCGGATGCGCTCGGTGGTCATCGCCAGCTTGGTGAACACCGCGAAGGGATCCCGGCCGTCCAGCATGCCGGAGATCCAGATGGCGCCGATGCCGTTGGCTTCGGCCAGCTGCCCGAGCTCGGCGATGCGGTCGGGGGAGTTGTTGGATTCGAGGATGAGGTCGATGCGCATGTGGGCCTCCGCGGGAATCGCCTGGATCAGTTGCGGACGTGCGGCAACCCGCTGCTGCCCTTGCGCCGCACGGCCGACAATTTTGGCAGCGCCTTCAACGATGATCCGGCCTTGGCCTCGGCCTGGTGCAACTCATAGAGCTTCTGCAGGTTCAGCCAGAACTCAGCGCTGGTACCAAAGAAATGCCCGAGCCGCAGAGCCGTGTCCCCGGTCACCGCCCGCCGGCCCTTCAGAATCGCGGTGATCCGGTTGGTTGGCACCTGGATCTGGCGCGACAGCTCGGCCGCGCTCATCTCAAGCTCCGCCAGATCCTCGGCGAGTACCTCGCCCGGGTGAATCGCCATGCGTGCCATAGCTGTCCTTATGCCTCAGTGATAGTCGACGATCGATACGTTCATGGGTCCCGTTGCGCCTTTGGGCCACTCGAAACACACCCGCCATTGGTCATTGATACGGATGCTGTACTGGCCTTTGCGGTCACCCTTCAGGCCTTCAAACCGATTCCCCGGCCGCTGAAGGTCCAGAACTGACGTGGCGGCATCAAGCTGCGCCAGCTTGCTGGAAGCCGGACGTTGAATGCCGTCAAAGGCTTTGACCCGTTTACCCTCGGCGAATTCGCGGGTGCGCTTGTCGCCGTAGGTAAGGATCATGGTAACCCAGTGTGGCTATATGTATGCTGTACGTCAAGCGTACATTTGGCACACTGAAGGGGCCATTTTTAGCGACAACTGGACCCTGGCCCAGCGTACAGGTGAGTCTTGAGTTGCTCGTGATTCATTGAATGCTCCGGGCATCAGCCGCCCGCCCTGACCACATCCACCCGCCCCGCCGTCAGGTACACCAGCAGCCCCGTCGCCGCGCCCGTCACCCGCAGGTAGTCCTGCAACTGCCGCTGGTACTTCCCGCGCTGCGTGGCCGACGGCGCCACGTCGCTCTTCCAGTCGATCACCGCGGTGATGCGGCCGGCGTCGTCCAGGGCCACGGCGTCGGCGATGCCGGCAGTCACGATCTCGCGGGCCGGTTCGTCGGCCTCTACAACGTGACCGTACACCGCCAGTTCCGGCTGCAGGCGGTCCCGCAGCGCGGCCACTTCCGGCAAACGCAGCGCCGCGAGCGTGACCGTGGCCAGCTCGGTGGGCGCGAAGCCCCGGGACGCGTCCGCCGCGGGTGTCTCGCCCAGCTGCACCAGCAACTCCCGCGCACGGGCTTCCAGCGCGGCGGCCTCCTCCGCCGTCTCGCCGGTCAGGATTTCCTCCAGCAGCTTGTGGAGCACGTGGCCGCGCACGGTGCCGCCGCGGATCGCCGGGCGCGTGACGCGATCCTCCGGCACGGCGAGCAGCTCGGGCAGCCCGCTGTCCGCCGTGCCCTCGTGCCGGCTCGGCTGGCGCCACTCGACGACCCGGGTTGCGGCGACGATGCGCGCGGCCTCGGCGGCGAAGCGCGGCGCGGTCTGCGGGTTGGCCGTGTCGCCAGGCCGGGGCGGCAGCGCGTCAGCGAGGTGCGCGAGATCCAGTTCCGGCAGCTCGCCGATGCCGAGTTCCACCCGCGACAGCCAGGCGGACTTGCCCGCAGAAAATTGCGGCAGCACCAGCAGCTCCGCCGCGCGCGTGCAGGCCACGTAGAGCAGCCGGACGTTCTCCCGCTCCTCCTGGGCGTCTTCCTCGGCCTGCAGCTGCTCGTGGGCGACAGTCTTCACCTTGCCGAGGGGCCCGTGCAGCGCTTCGCGGGCCCGGTCGTAGAGCACGCCGGAAGACCGTCCGCCGGCATCCGAGCCGGTGTTGACGAGGATCACCACCGGCCACTCCAGGCCCTTCGCCGAGTGCATCGTGATCAGGTTCACCGCCTGCTCCTCCGCGTCGGGGCGGCCCTCCACCTGGGACTCGGCGTCCTCCCACTTGGCGCGCAGGTCGGCGGCGAACTCGCGCAGGCCGCGCACCTCGTAGGGCCGGGCCATCTCGAGCAGCAGGTCCACGTTGGCGAGCGCCCGCTCGGCGCCGCCCGGGTGCCGCTGGCGGAGCAGCGCGCGCACCCGCAGCTCCTCCACCGCCTCGGCGAGCAGCGCGAAGGGCGTCGTGCCGCGCGCCCGGCGCGCGAGCCCCTGCAACACGCCCAGCGTGTCCTTCGCGACCGGGTGCGGCACCGCGTCCAGCTCCGTCCACAGCGTCAGCCGCGGAAGACTGCTCCGGCCCGGGATCGCCGGCAGGCCGCCGACGATGTCGAGCAGCTCCTCCTCCGTGAGCCCGACCAGCGGCCCGCGCAGCAGGGCGCCGAGGGCCACCGTGTCCCGGGTGTCGGCAAGGGCGCGCACCAGCGCGACCAGGTCCTGCACTTCCTGCCGGCGGAAGAAACCTTTGCCCGCCTGGCTGGCCACCGGGATGCCGAGCTCCTCCAGCGCCCGCTCGTAGCGCCACAGCGCCGTGCCGCCGGGCGCCAGCAGCGCGATGTCGCCGGGCCGCAGGAGCGGGTCGGGGCGATCCACCTGCGTGCGGTAGCTGCCGATCAGCCGGCGGCACAGGTGGGCGACGGCGCGCGCCTCGGCTTCGCGCTGGTCGGTGACGTTGATCTTGGCCTCACCCTCGCCTTCCGGCACGTCATCCGCCGCGGCCGTCACCGTCACCTCGAGCCGCACCACCCGCGGCGCGTCGTCGGCCGGTGTGCGTGTCGGCACGAGATCCTGGAAGCCGGGCTGGCCCGGCGTCGTCAGCGGCCCGCGGAAGCGCTCGTTCACCCAGCTCAAGATCGGTTCCAGCGAGCGGAAGTTGGCCGTCACCTCGAGGATGTTCGCCGGGTGCTGCGCGCGGATCGCTTCCCGGGCCTGCACGTAGGTGTCCACGTCGGCGCCCCGGAAGCGGTAGATGGCCTGCTTGGGATCGCCCACGCAGAAGAGCGCGCCGGGCCGCAGCTGGCGTGCCGCCCAAGAGGCGTCTGAAGACGCCTCGGGCGCACCCTCTCCGCACAGCCGCCAGAGGATTTCCGCCTGCAGCGGGTCGGTGTCCTGGAACTCGTCGACGAGCACGTGCCGGAAGCGCTGGCTCAGCGCGACGCGCACGGGCTCGTGCTGGCGGAGCAGGTCCCGGGCCAGGCCCAGCAGGTCGTCGAAGTCGAGCAGCGCGGCCGCGCGTTTGTAGGCGCGGAAGGCCACCAGGATTTCCCCGAGGTCGTCCAGCAGCGCGGCGAAGGCGCACGCGCCCAGGGAACTTTGCAGGGCCTCCCAGGCGGCGCCGACGGCGTGGTACAGCACCTCCCCCTCGTCGGCGATCCGGGCTCCGTCGGCCTTGGACCGGCCGTGCCCCGCTGCGGCTGCCTGCCACTTGCCCTTGCGGCCCCACTTCTTGCTCCAGGTCATCTTCCCGGTGTGCGCGCTGCACAGGAGCGGCTCCTCGGCGCAGCGCATCAGGCCGACGAGATCCGGCCGCCCGGGTTCCGCCTGCCCGAGTTCCCGCTGGAAGGCCTCCGCCAGCGCCCGCAGCTCGTTCGCCAGCTCCGCCGTGCTCTCCTCGACGAAGCCGACGCCGTTCAGCCACGCGACAAAGGCGTCCACCGCGGCGACCAACGCCGCCAGCGCAGGCCGGTAGTCGCTGGCCGGCGCGGCACGGGCGCGGCGCCGAATGCGCAGCTCGCCCGCGAAGGCCTGCAGCTTGCCCTCGGCCGCGAAGCCGGCGGCGAGCACGTAGGCGGCCACCGCGCTGTCCGCCGTGTCGGTGGCGAGACGCGCGCGCAGGAAGGCCTCCACCTGGTCGTCCCAGGCGAGCGCCGCGCCCCGCGGGTCCATCACCCGGGCGCCGGGGTCCATGCCCGCCTCCACCGGGTAGGGCCGGATCAGCGCCTGGCAGAAACCGTGGATCGTGCTCACCGTGAGTTCGCCGATGCTCTGCCGGGCCGCTTCCAGGTTGGCGCGTTGCGTGGCATCCAGGCCCTGCGGCAGGGCCGCGTCCAGGCCCGGCGGCAGCGTCCCGGCCAGCAGGTCATCGAGGAACTCGCCGATGCGCGCGAACAGTTCGCCGGCGGCGAGCTCGGTGAAGGTGATCGCGGCGATGCGCCCCGGTGCCACGCCGGCGGCGAGCAGCAGCACCACGCGGCCGGCCATCAGCGCGGTCTTGCCGGAGCCCGCGCCCGCCTCAACGAGCAGCGTCGCGCCGTGGTCGGTGAGCGCCCGCAGGCGGGCCGCCTTGTCCGGCAACGGCTTCACTCGAGCCCCCACAGTTCCGGCAGGGGCGCGAGCCGGGTCGCCGCCAGCGGCGCCTTCAGTTCCAGGTAGGTTTCCTTGGCATTGCCCGGCAGGGCAAAGCTGAGCTCGTTGTCCAGGCGCTCGCCGCTGTCCGGGCCGACCAGGGCGTGGCCCGCGGCGATGTGGTCCCGGCCCGCCTGCAGGTAGGCCGCGATCCGCGCGAGCGTCCCGGCCGGGTCGGCGAGCTCGAGCAGCGTGGCCGTGTCGTCGGGGCCAACAACCCGTGAGTACAGCAGCCGCGCCTCGACCGCCACGTTCTCCCCCAGCAACGCCCGCACCGCGCTCGCGTACAGGCAACGCTGCAGCTCCGCGCCGCCGTTCACCTGGAAGGCCTTCTTCGGCGGCCTGCCGGTCTTGTAGTCGGTCACCCGCGCCCGGGGCCCGTCGGCGGCCCAGTCAGTGGCAAGATCCAGGCGATCGATGTAGCCGCCAATAGTGAGCGACGTGCCCGGCACCAGCACCGGCGCGTGGATGTCCCAGGGCCACCGTCCGGCCGGGTACTCCTGCCGGTCGAGGCCGCCGAAGGGCACTTCGCCAAAGGATTGCTGGCCGTTGAGCGGCGGCTCTTTCCAGCCGAGCGCCGCGGTGGCCTGGGCCCGGGCCTCGGCCAGCGTGCGCAGCCAGATGAGCCGCGGCGGCACGGGGGACTCGCGTTCGTACTCAGCGGCGGCCTTGTCGGCAGCGGTGGCGATCGCCGCCTCGAGCCGCGCCGCGCTCGCGGTGGCAAGACCACCGTTCGCCTCGAGGTCCACCAGGGCCAGCTCCAGCACCCGGTGGGTGAGGCTGCCGAAGGCGAGCGGGTCCAGCGCCAGCGGTTCCTCCGCCTCGTCCGGCGCGCTCCAGCCGAAGGCGTACTGCCAGACGAAGCCCAGCGGGTCCCGCACCAGCCGCCGCAGCCGGCTCGCGGAGTAACGCTGGTCCAGCGCCCGCAGCAGCACCGGGTGATCGGGCCGCACCAGGCCGTCGTGGGCGGTGAGCTCCGCGCGATGCCAGTGCTGCCAGCAGGCCAGCGCGCCCTGCGCCCGGGGCAGGGCCGCGAACTCCCGGGGCCGGGCGAGCAGCCGGTCCGCGGCGCTCAGGGCGTGGGGCGGCACGGCCTCGCGGCGCAGGTAGAGCTCCTGGGCGTTGCTGACGCCGGACTCGCGCAACAAGGCACTCGCGCCGTTCTGCCGGCCCTCCGCGTCGCGCCGGGAACGGGACAGCACAAGCTGCCCGGCGGTGGCCTTCAGCAGCGTGCGAAAGTCGCGCCGGTCCCGCTCGGGGACGGGCACGGGGTTCAGTTCACTGGCCGCCAGCACGTGGGCGGGCAGCAGCGGGTCCTCGTTCTGCGTCCGCGGCCAGCCGCGACTGGTGAGCCCCAGCAGCCGCACGAAGCGCCGGGGTGCCGCCGCCGCGTCGGCGGCCGTGCACCAGGCGATGGCGGTGGTCGGGTCCGCGTCGTCCTCGACACGCACGCCGGTGAGCGTCACGTCCAGCGCCGCCGCCGGACCTTCGCGCAGCGCCTTCTGCCAGATCGCGAGCGCCTTGCCCGCGAGCAGCTGCTCGCCGATGCCGGCGGCCTCGGTGCCCGTTGATGCAGCGCCGGCCTCCAGCAGGTCGATCAGCTGCAGCAGCGCGGCGCCGTAGTTGCTGCCGTCGGGCCAGTCGGTGATTGCGGCGATGGCTTCCGCCCAGCGTTCCCGGTGCAGCAGCGGCGCGTCGTCGGGCAGCGGCCGGTGCCAATTGCCAGGCAATGTCTCCGTGGCTGGCGTCATGCCCCGAACAAGCGACAGCAGCCGGCGCACGCGCGCCTGGCTGATGCCATTCAACAGCAGCTCGGCGAGGGCCGCGGCCGCCTGCCCGTCCCGGGTGGCGAGCGCCGGCCGGCCGTGGACGAACGCCAGCGGCAGGTTGGCGTCGGCGGACATGGCGGCCAGGTGATCGTCCCAGGCGTCGGTGGCCGCCGCCGCGATCGCGATGTCCTCCGGCCGCGCCGCGCCGCTCGCGAGCAAGCCGCGTGCCCAGCGCAGTGCCTCCAGCGCCTCGTGCCGCGGGTTCGCACAGGCCACGCGGCTGATGGCCGGTGCCTGGTTCGGTGATGGGGCCGGCGCCGCGCGGCTGTCGATGGCGCTGCGCGCGAGCCAGGCCGGGGGCTGCCCCTGGCCGAGCAGCCAGCTCACCGGCACCGTGCTGGCGAGTTCGAGAATCAGCAGCCGCCAGACGGGATCGAGGTCGGGCACGCCCTGCACCGTGATCGGCCCGAGCAGCCGCGGCGC
>JBBQSA010000079.1:0-9329 GCA_038214295.1 Gammaproteobacteria bacterium | reverse complement strand
CCGGGCGACGCAGATCTTCTTCGAGCGCTGCGCTGGCTGCCACGGCGTCCTGCGCAAGGGCGCCACGGGCAAGCCGCTGACGCCGGACATCACCATGGCTAAGGGCACGGACTACCTGAAGGCCCTGATCAACTTCGGCTCGCCGGCAGGCATGCCGAACTGGGGTACCTCCGGCGAACTCAACGAGGCCGACATCGACCTGATGGCGCGCTTCCTCCAGCACGAACCCCCCGCGCCGCCCGAGTGGGGCATGGCGGAGATGAAGGCGTCGTGGAAGGTGCTCATCCCGGTGGCCGACCGCCCGACCAGCCAGCAGAACAAGCTGAACCTGAACAACATCTTTGCGGTGACGCTGCGCGATGCCGGCGAGGTGGCCCTGATCGACGGCGACACCAAGAAGCCCGTGACTTTCATCAAGACGGGCTACGCCGTGCACATCTCGCGGCTGTCAGACTCGGGCCGCTACGTCTTCACGATCGGCCGCGACGGCAAGCTGGACCTCATCGACCTGTGGATGAAGGTCCCGCAGACTGTTGCCGAGATTCGCGTGGGTCTCGAGGCCCGCTCCGTGGAGACCTCCAAGTACAAGGGCTACGAGGACAAGTACGCGATCGCGGGTGCCTACTGGCCGCCGCAGTTCGTAATTATGGACGGCGCCACGTTGGAGCCCATGAAGATCGTCTCGACCCGCGGCATGACCGTGACCAAGCAGGAGTACCACCCGGAGCCCCGGGTGGCGGCGATCGTTGCCTCCCACCAGCACCCGGAGTTCATCGTCAACGTCAAGGAGACGGGCCGGATCCTGCTCGTGGACTACAGCGACGTCGAGAACCTGGGGATCACCACGATCGACGCCAAGGAGTTCCTGCACGATGGCGGCTGGGACTCGACCCTGCGCTATTTCCTGACAGCCGCCAACAAGTCGAACACGGTGGTGGTCGTGGACTCCAAGGAACGCAAGCTGGTCGCCAAGGTGCCGGTGGACGAGATCCCGCACCCGGGCCGCGGCGCTAATTTCGTGCACAAGAAGTACGGGCCAGTCTGGGTCACCAGCGCGCTCGGTAACGACAAGGTCACGCTGATCGGCACCGACCCGGAGGGTCATCCCGATAATGCCTGGAAAGTCGTCCAGGTGCTGAAGGGGCAGGGCGGCGGCTCCCTGTTCGTGAAGACCAACCCGAAGTCCCGCAACCTGTGGGTCGACACGCCGCTGAACCCGGACGCGACAATCAGCCAGTCCGTGGCGGTCTTCGACATCGACAACCTCGATGCGGGTTACAAGGTCCTGCCCATCGCCAAGTGGGCAAAGCTGGGCCCGGGGCCGAAGCGCATTGTCCAGCCCGAGTACAACGCAACCGGGGACGAGGTCTGGTTCTCCGTGTGGAGTGGCATGGCCGAGGAATCGGCAATCGTCGTGGTCGACGACAAGAGCCGCAAGCTCAAGTACGTGATCAAGGGCCCCCGGATTGTCACGCCTACCGGCAAGTTCAACGTCTACAACACCGTTCATGATGTGTACTGACATGCCGTTGCGTACGAGGATCGCGCTTGGGGTCGTCATGCCGGTGTTGCTGGCGGCTCCGGCCCTGCGGGCCGACAGCCTGACCGAACAGCTCGCTACCTCGGTGAAGGAGAGCACGGTCAACCTCGGCTTCCGCTACCGCTTCGAGGCTGTGGATGACGACGCCTTCGCCAAGGAGGCCTGGGCCAGCACGCTGCGTTCGCGGCTCACCGTCGCGCCGAAGCCGATCAATGGCTTTGGCCTTCTGCTGGAGGTGGACGACGTACGCCACGTGGGTGCCGACAATTTCAACGACAGCCGCAACGGCGTGACCGACCGCCCGGGCGTCACTGATCCCGAGGGCACGGACCTGAACCAGGCCCTGCTGCGTTACACCGGGTTTGCGGGAACCGAGCTCGTCATTGGCCGCCAGCGCATGGAGCGCGCCAACCAGCGCTTTGTCGGCGGCGTCGGCTGGCGTCAGAACGAGCAGACCTTCGACTCGGTCAGTGCGGCCCACAAGTTCGGCGACCACCTGAGCGCCTCCTACGCCTGGGTCAGCCGGGTGAACCGGATCCAGGGGCCGGACAACGGTACCCCGCCGGCGGACCTCGGCAGCAACACGCAGCTGCTGGATGCCAGCTACGCATTCGGCCCGGCCCTGACACTGGCCGGCTACTGGTACCTGATGGATTTCGATAATGCCGCCGCGCTCTCGAACGAGACGGTGGGCCTGCGGGCCACCGGCGGCACCGCGCTCCCGAGAGACCTGAAGTTGAGCTACGCCGCCGAATTTGCCCGGCAGGGTGACTACGGGGATAACCTCGTCAACTACTCGGCCAATTACTACTTGGTGGAAGCTGGCGTCGCGGCGGCACGGATCGGGGTCAAGGCCGGCTACGAGGTCCTGGGCGGCGACACAACGCCCGGCTCGGCATTCCGGACCCCGCTCGCCACGCTCCACGGCTTCCAGGGCTGGGCGGACAAGTTCACCACCACGCCCGACGCGGGCGTCGCCGACCTGTACGTCGCCGTGACCGGCAAGGCGCTGGGTGCCGACCTCATGCTGCGCTACCACGACTTCAGCGCGGATGCCGGCAGCGCCGACTGGGGTTCTGAATGGGATGTCTCGGCGAACTGGCCGATCGGCAAGCACTACGCCGTGCTGCTGAAGGGCGCTACCTATGACGCGGACACCTACTCCAGCGACACCAGCAAGTACTGGCTGATGCTCACCGCCGGCTTCTAGAGGGGGCCCTCTTAACAGGTGCCCTACACCTCGCCGTAGCGGCTCCCGGCGCCGATCCAGCGTCGCATCAGCTCAGCAGACGCTTCCGGCCGGGCGGCCAGCTGGCTCGCCAGGTCCTGCACCACCGGCATCAGGTCCGCGTCCCGGACGAGATCCGCGACCCGCAACTGCATCTGCCCGGTTTGCCGCGTGCCGAGCACCTCGCCCGGGCCGCGCAGCTCGAGATCACGCTGGGCCACCTCGAAGCCGTCATTGGTTCCGCGCAGCACGTCGAGGCGGGCGCGCGCCATGGGCGCCAGCGGGCTCCGGTACAGCAGTACGCAGGTGCTCGAATCGCTGCCACGCCCGACCCGCCCCCGCAGCTGGTGCAGCTGGGACAGGCCCAGCCGCTCCGCATTCTCGATGATCATCAGTGTGGCGGCCGGTACATCGACGCCGACCTCGATGACAGTGGTGGCTACCAGCAGCTGCACCTTGCCCTGGGCGAAGGCCTTCATCACCCGCTCCTTGTCGGCGGACGCCATCCGTCCGTGAATCACTCCCACCTTCACGTCCGGCAGTGCTTCGGCGAGGGCGGCAGCCGTGGGCTCCGCAGCTTCCGACTCCAGGTGCTCGGATTCCTCGATCAGCGGGCATACCCAGTAGACGCGCGCGCCGCCCCGGCAGGCCTCCTGCACGCGGGCGACCACCTCGGGGCGGCGCCGGTCGGGCAGGGCCACCGTGGTCACTGGCTGGCGCCCCGGTGGCAGTTCCCGGATCACCGAGTTATCGAGGTCTGCATACAGCGTCATCGCCAGCGTGCGCGGTATCGGCGTCGCGGTCATCACCAGCTGGTGAGGCTTCAGCCCGCCACCCTCTCCCGCGCCCTTTTCCATCAGTTTCAGGCGCTGGTGGACGCCAAAGCGATGCTGCTCGTCCACGATCACGAGCGCCAGGCTGTGGTAACGCAGCCCTTCCTGGAACAGCGCGTGGGTGCCGACGATCACCTGCGCGGTGCCATCCGCGATGGCCGCGTAGGCCCGGGTCCGCGCTTTCGGTGTCAGGCTTCCGGAGAGCCAGGCGACGGTGATGCCCAGTGGCTCCAGCCACCGGCGGAAGCTTTCCCGGTGCTGCTCGGCGAGCAGTTCGGTGGGAGCCATGATGGCCACCTGGTGTCCATGGGCCACCGCCACGAGCGCGCCGGCGGCTGCCACGACCGTCTTGCCGCAGCCGACGTCCCCCTGTACCAGCCGGAGCATCGGCCGGCCGCTGGCGAGATCCGCGTCGATGTCGGTCAACGCCTGCCGCTGGCCTCCGGTCAGCTCGAAGCCGAGGCCGGCGAGGAAGCGCCGGCGCAGGTCGCTCGCCCGGTCGCTGGTCGCGGTGAGTGGCAGGGCCGCGTCCAGCCGGGCACGCTCCCGGATCTGGCGCAGGCTGAGATGCTGGGCCAGCAGTTCCTCCAGCGCGAGACGGCGCTGGCCGGGGTGCATCCCGGCACTGAGCAGCTGCAGGTCGGCGCCCGGCGGCGGGCGATGGACGTAGCGGAGCGCTTCGACAAGCCCGGGCAGGGCGCCCGCCGGGCCGCGGACGCCGGGCAGTTCGTCGGTGAGCGCGGGGAGCAGCCGGTCCAGCGCCTGGCTCGTGAGGTCCCGCAGCCGGAACTGCGCGAGGCCGTCGATCGCTGGGTACACCGGCGTCAGGCAGTCATCCAGTGGCGCCGGCTGGCCGGCCAGCAGGACCCGGTATTCCGGGTGAACCATTTCCGCGCCGAGCGGTCCTGGCCGCACCTCGCCGTAGCAGCGCAGCCGCGTACCGGCCTTCAGGCTGTCCTGCTGGGCGCGGGAAAAGTGGAAGAAGCGCAGGGTCAGCTGGCCGGTCCGGTCCGTGAGCCGGACGAGCAGGCTGCGCCGGCGGCGGAAGGCGACATCGGCGAGGGCGACTTCACCCTCGACCACGACCCGCTGCCCGGGCCGGAGTGCACCGAGGGGCACGACCCGGGTGCGATCCTCGTAGCGCTGCGGGAGAAGAAAAAGCAGGTCCAGCGGCCGCTCGATGCCGAGGCGGCCCAGCCGTTCCGTCACGGCGGGCCCCACGCCGCGCAGGCTGCGCAGCTCGTTGGCGGGCGTCGCGGTCATCCCTGGCGGTGGCCCGGGGCGGCGCGCGCGCGCCGGTTCAGGGCACGAGGACCGCGTCCGCCTCGACAGCCGCCCCTCGCGGCAGCGACGCGACGCCGATGGCTGCGCGGGCCGGGTAAGGTTTCTTGAAGAACTCTGCCATGACCTCGTTGACGACGCCGAAGTGGCCGAGGTCCGTGAGGAACACCGTGACCTTCACGGCGTGGTCGAGCGACGAGCCGGCCGCCTCCGCCACCGCGGCCAGGTTGCGGAACACCTGGCGGACCTGCTCGCGCATCTCGCCGGTCAGCAGTTGGCCCGTCGCGGGGTCGATCGGCAGCTGGCCGGACAGCCAGACCGAACCGCCCGCGCGGATTCCCTGGGAATAGGTGCCGATCGCGGCCGGCGCCGTGGAGGTATCGATGGCTTCTTTGCTCATGTGCAGGTCCGGCTCAGTTTCTTGACTACCTTCATCCGCCGCAGGTCCCGGATCACGCTCGCCAGGTGGCGGCGGTCCCGCACCAGGATGGAGAACAGCATGGACGCGGTGTCTTCCTGGCCTTCGTCGATCGAGACCTGCTCGATGTTCGAGCCGGTGTCCCCGATCAGCGCGGCCACTTCAGCAAGCACGCCCGGCCGGTTATCCGCGTCCACCTTGATCTCGGCAGAGAACTCCCGGTCGATACCTGCCTGCCAGGTCACCGCGATCCACTTGTTGGGCTGCTTGCGGAACTCGCCGAGATTGCCACACACGTTGCGGTGGATGACGACGCCCCGGCCCGCGCTCAGGTAGCCCATGATGGCATCCCCCGGGATCGGGTGACAGCACCGGGCATAAGTCACCACCAGGCCTTCCGTGCCGGCGATGGCGATGGGCGTGGGCTTGCCCGGCGTTCCCGAGTGGCTGCCCGGTGCCTGCAGAAGCGCCTTCGCCACCAGCGGAGCGAGCCGCTCGCCAAGGCCGAGCTGCTCAAAGAGTTCGTTGGTGTTGTTCAGGCTGAACTCCTCGAGCAGTGCCTGCATCTGCCGGTCGCTGATCTTCCGGAGCGGTGTGCCGGCATCCCGCAGCGCCTGGTCGAGCAAACGGCGCCCGAGATCCAGCGCCTCGGTGAAGCGCAGGTTCTTCAGGTACTGGCGGATCGCTGCACGGGCCTTCGCCGTGGCCACGAAATTGACCCAGGCGGGATTCGGATGGGCGCCCTTGGCGGTGATGACCTCCACGGTCTGGCCGCTCTCGACCTGGGTGCGCAGGGGCACCAGCCGGCGGTCGATCTTGGCAGCGACGCAACGGTTGCCGACATCGGTATGCACGGCATAGGCAAAGTCGACGCAGGTCGAGCCCCGGGGCAAGCGCAGGATGGTGCCCTTCGGCGTGAAGACATACACCGCGTCGGGGAACAGGTCGACCTTGACGTGCTCCATGAATTCCTCGGAATTCGCGGCCGACTGCATCTCGCTGATGCTGGCGAGCCACTCCCGTGCCCGCGCTTCCGGCGCCACGACTTCCCGGTCGGTGTCCTTGTACTGCCAGTGGGCGGCGATACCGCGGGCGGCGATGCGCTCCATCTCGGTGGTGCGGATCTGGACCTCGATGGGCATGCTGTTCGGGCCAAAAAGGCTGGTGTGCAGCGACTGGTACCCGTTGATGCGCGGTATGGCGATGTAGTCCTTGAAACGGCCCGGCATCGGCTTGTACAGCTGGTGCACGATGCCGAGCGTCCGGTAGCAGGCGTCCACCGAGTCAACGACCACGCGAAAGCCATAGACGTCGGCGATGTCGCCGAGCGAATGCTTCTTCGTCTCCATCTTGCGGTAGATGCTGAACAGGTGCTTCTTGCGGCCGGTGACGGTGGCTTCGACCCCCGCGGTATCCAGAGCCTGCTTGAGGCGCTCGGCAATGCGCTTCACGAACTGCTTCTGGTTGCCCTCGGCCCGGCGGACGGCCTTGTCGAGCACCCGGTAGCGGAACGGATAGGCGTGGCGGAAGCCGAGATCCTCGAGTTCCGTCTTCAGGGTGTTCATGCCGAGCCGGTTCGCGATCGGCGCGTAGATCTCAAGGGTCTCCCGGGCGATGCGCTGCTGCTTGTCCGCGGGCATCGAGTCCATGGTCTGCATGTTGTGCAGGCGATCGGCGAGCTTGATCAGGATGACGCGGATGTCTTGCACCATCGCGAGCATCATCTTCCGGAAACTCTCGACCTGCATCTCGTTGCGGCTGCTGAAGTTCAGTTTCTCCAGCTTGCTGACACCATCGACGAGGGAGGCGATCTCCGGGCCGAACCGCGCGCTGATCTCGGCCTTGGCGGTCGGCGTGTCTTCGATGACGTCGTGCATGAGGGCCGCGGCGATGGTCTGGTAGTCGAGGTGCAGGTCCGCGAGGATGCCGGCCACAGCCACCGGGTGGGTGATGTACGGGTCGCCCGACCGGCGCTTCTGGCCTTCGTGGGCATCGACGCTGAACGCGTGCGCGTCGGCGATGACGCTGAGCTGCTGCTTCGGTAGATAGGCGACCTTGTGCAGCAGGCCGCCGAGCCCGCCGCTGCGGCGGGCCAGGGGGAGCCGGTTCAGGATGGTCGCTGCGTAATCCATGCCCCGATTCTAGCCCTGCCGCCGCGGCAGGGCTGGTAGGGATTTGCCATAGCGGGAATGGCGGACGGCGCTGCGGCGAACTCAGTCGAGCAGTTCGTCATCCAGGCGGTCGAGCTGGAGCGGGGGATGCAGCAGGGCCTCGGCCTGCTCCCGGGCCATGAGGTCTTCCGGTGTCTGGTCGGCTTCGTCCAGCACATCGCGGGTAACGAGTCCGGCTGCGATCTCCCGGAGTGCTACCACGGTGGGCTTGTCATTCTCCCGCTCCAGCAGCGGCTCGGCGCCATTCGCAACGCGGCGGGCGCGCTTGGCGGCCACCATGACCAGTTCAAACAGGTTCGGGATGTTCTGCAGGCAGTCTTCGACGGTAATGCGGGCCATGGCGCGGGACTCTCTTTTGAATGCACTGCGGGGATGGGGACTCTAGGGTGCCGGGCGCCCCGGGGCAATGGCTTATGCGAATTAGCCATATCAGGGGCTCAGGATGCTCCGGGCGCGGCTGGCGACCGCGGGCTCCGTGGCGGCCAGGTGGCGGCCCTCGCCCCGGAGGATACCGATGAGCCCTTGCACGGCGTCGTCCAGTTGCTCGTTGACGATCACGTAGCCGAATTCCGCCCAGTGGGCCATGTCGTCGAGCGCCTGACCGAGCCGGCGGCCGATCACGTCCTCGCTGTCGGTGGCCCGGCTGCGCAGCCGCCGCTCCAGCTCCGCCACCGACGGCGGCAGGATGAAGACGGTCCGGCAGTCTGGCGCGTTGGCGCGGATCTGCCGGGCTCCCTGCCAGTCGAGCTCCATCAGCACGTCATGGCCGCCCGCCCGCAGTGCCTCGACTTGCGAACGGCTCGTGCCATAGAAATTGCCGAACACCTCCGCGTGCTCCAGGAAGGCGTCCTCCGCGACCATCTGCCGGAAGCGCGCCTGGTCGACGAAGCAGTAGTCGGTGCCGTCCTTCTCGCCGGGCCGCGGTGCCCGGGTGGTGTAGGAGATGGAGAAGCGCACGCCCGGTTCCCGGGCCAGCAGTGTCTTGACCAGCGTGGTCTTGCCGGCGCCGGAGGGCGCCGACAGCACCAGCAGGGTTCCCCGGCCCGGGGCGGCGGCGCCCGTGGCTTCACTCGACGTTCTGGACCTGCTCACGAGGCGAAAGCGATAAAGCGATGCGCAGCAAGGGTTTCAGAGGCTTTCGTGGGCTTTGCCATGGGGCTGGCTACACGTCTGGCTACACAGGTGGGGCGGGTTCGGGAACTGGCGCTGGGATTCTAACGGCATGGGTAGAAACACGGCAGCCAAAATTCGCCACGACCGCCTGGACTGAGGAAACGCACCTCGGGCACCCAATAAACTCCGACACATAAGTAAGACTACGTCTTCAATAGTGGCAGAGATGCCGTCCATGCGCCTGCTGCAGACTCACGAATCGTACCGATGCCCCTTCACCGATCCAGCGGGCTCTTCACGCCCTTCGCCCCCTTCCCCATCACGTGGGTGTAGATCATCGTGGTCTTGACGTCACTGTGGCCGAGCAGCTCCTGCACCGTGCGGATGTCGTAACCGTCCTCGAGCAGGTGGGTGGCGAAACAGTGGCGCAGGGTGTGGGAACTGGCCGGTTGGGTGATGCGGGCCGCTTGCACGGCATTGCGCATGGCTCGCTGCAGGGTCTTCTCGTGCACGTGGTGGCGGACGGGACGCCCGGAGTAGGGGTCCTGGCAGAGGGACGCGGAGGGGAAAACGTACTGCCAGCCCCACTGGCCGCCGACGCCGGGGTACTTGGCCGCCAGGGCATTCGGCACGGAGACTCCGGGTTTGCCTTGCCGCCGTTCCTCCTCGAACCAGGCCCGCAGGCGGGTGAGGTGGGTCCGCAGCGGGTCCGCCGCGGCGGCCGGCAGCACGGTGACCCGGTCCT
>JBBQSA010000078.1:0-9504 GCA_038214295.1 Gammaproteobacteria bacterium | reverse complement strand
GTGCCGTCTGTGCCGGGGGTCATGGTTGGTCGCGGAAATCACCGCGGTGCAGGCCACGTGCGGGTTTCGCGACCATGCTGCGGCGCTGCTGCAGGCCGGAATCGCCTCCCGGGCGGAACTGGCGTATGGTGGCGCATGGTTCCCGCCACAGCCCCCGTTCGCAAGCCCAACCCCCTGGACGACGAGCCCTTTATGCTCAAGTCCATCGTCAAGTCCGAACCCCCCAAGGGCGTGGACACCGACAACTGGCACCGCTACGTAATTGTCCAGGGCCACAACACCATTGTGGGCCAGCTTCAGGGATCAAAAGCCAGTACGGAACGGGCAGTGCTGGAAATCATCGACCGGCTCAACGAGCGCCGCCGGGGCAAGACCGGCCGGGTGCAGCTCAGCCCGGGCCGCAAGAAGAAGGGCGCCACGCCGCCGCCGCCGAGCGACAACGCCAACGACGACTAGGTTACCGCGGCCGGCTTCGGCTGTTGCCGGGCCAGCGTTTCACCGAGCGCGAAGCGGAACCACAGCGCACCGATCCCCCCCGCGATGAAGTTGGCGCTCGCCGCCGCGATGAAGATGCCGATGATGCCGAAGAAGTGCGACAGCACCCAGGCAAGCGGCGCGTACACGGCGATCGTCCTCGACATCGACACCCACATCGCCGCCATGGGCTTGCCCAGCGCGTTCAGCGCACCGTTAACCGTCATCGCGCAGCCGAGGGCGATGTAGCTCAGGGGCACGATGTGCATGTGGAGCAGCGCGGTGTGCCGCGCCTCCCCCTCCAGCCCGAAGAGCGTCGCGATCATGCCGCCGAAGAGCTGCATGAACACCGCCACCGAGATGCCGTAGATCAGCGAGAAGCGGTAGGCGAAGCTGACGCCCTCCCGGACCCGGTCGAGGCGCCCGGCGCCGTAGTTCTGCCCGGTGAAGGGCGTCATCGCGGCCGACAGCGCCATCATCGCCAGCAGCGACATGCCTTCCAGCCGTGAGGCCATGCCGAAGCCGGCCACCGACTCCTGGCCATAGCTGGCGATCTGGCTCGTGATAAAGGCGGTGGTGATTGGCGCCACCAGGCTGCTGGTGAGTGATGGCAGCCCCACGTGCAAAATACGCCGCCAGGAATCGATCAGGAATTCCGGCGCGAACCGGCGGAAGTCCACCAGGTGTTCCCGGTGCATCACGAAGTAGCCGGAGGCGCACAGCATGATGGCGTTGGACAGCACGCCGCCCAGCGCCGCGCCCTCGATCTCCATCCGGGGAAAGCCGAACAGGCCGAAGATCAGGATCGGGTCGATGATCACGTTCAGCACCGCGGCGGTGGTCATGATCATGGCCGGGCGCTTCGCGTCGCCGGAGGCCCGCAGCACCGAGTTGGCGATCATCGGGGCGACGAGGAAGATGCCGCCCCAGTAATAGATGCGCATGTAGCGGTGGATCAGCGGCAGGATCGTCTCGTCGGCGCCCAGCAGGCGGAACACCGGGTCGATGGTCACGAGGCCGATCGTCAGCACGACGATGCCGCACATCACGCCGAGCAGCATGGCGTGGCCCGTGATGCGCCGGACTTCCTCGAGGTTGCCGGAGCCGAACAGCCGCGACACCACGGAGGAGGTGCCGACGCCCAGCGACATGGCGATCGAGCCGATGATGAAGCTCACCGGGAACGTGAAGCTGATGGCGGCTAGCTGGTCGGTGCCGATGCGGGCGATGAAGAAGGCGCCCGCCACGTTGTTCACGACGATGGCGAGCATGCCGAGCATCATCGGCACCATCAGCGAGAAGATGGCCTTGTTGATTGGGCCTTCTGTCATCAGGGCGCGCCTCTGGGCCTGCGCCGCTTCCTTGGCCGTGCCTGGGCCTGGGCGTGTGCCGGGGCCTTGTGCTGGTTTCATGTGGGGTCCACGCCTGCGATGCAGAGATACTTGATCTCGAGGTAGTCCTCGATGCCGTACTTGGAACCTTCGCGCCCGTTGCCGGATTCCTTCATGCCGCCGAAGGGGGCAACCTCGGTGGAGATCAGCCCGGTATTGAGGCCGACGATGCCGTATTCAAGGGCCTCGGGCACCCGCCAGCTGCGGCCGAGATCCCGGGTGTAGACGTAGGCGGCCAGCCCGAACTCGGTGTCGTTGGCCATCCGCACGGCCTCGTCCTCGGTGCGGAAGCGGAACAGCGGCGCGAGCGGGCCAAAGGTTTCTTCCCGGGCCACCCGCATTGCGGGCGTCACGTCGGCGAGCACGGTGGGTTCGAAGAAGGTGCGGCCGAGCTTGTGGCGCTTGCCGCCCGTGAGCACCTTGGCGCCCTTCGCAAGCGCGTCAGCGATGTGCTCCTCGACCTTCGCGACGGCGGCAGCGTCGATCAGCGGGCCCTGGTCCTGTTCGCCGGCGAGGCCGTCACCGACCCGCAGCTTCGCAACGGCTTCGGCAAGCTTGCGGGAGAACTCCGCGTAGACGCCGTCCTGCACCAGCAGCCGGTTGGCACACACGCAGGTCTGACCGGAGTTGCGGTACTTGCTGACGATGGCGCCCGCCACCGCGGCGTCCACGTCGGCGTCGTCAAAGACGATGAAGGGCGCATTGCCCCCGAGTTCCATCGAGACTTTCTTGACCGTGGCAGCGCACTGGGCGAGCAGCAGCTTGCCGATGGCCGTAGAGCCCGTGAAGGTGAGCTTCCGGACCTCCGGGTTACCCGTCATCTCGCCGCCGATGGCCCGCGCGTCGCCGGTGACTACGTTGACGACGCCGGCGGGAATGCCAGCCCGGTGGGCGAGCTCGGCCAGCGCCAGCGCGGAGCAGGGCGTCTGGGAGGCGGGCTTGATCACGATCGTGCAGCCGGCGGCGAGCGCCGGCGCGAGCTTGCGCGCGATCATCGCCGACGGGAAATTCCAGGGCGTGATCGCGGCCACCACGCCGACGGGCTGCTTCAGCACCACGATGCGCCGGTCCTTCGCGTGGCCGGGGATCACGTCGCCGTAGACGCGCTTCGCCTCCTCGCCGAACCACTCCAGGAAGCCGGCGGAGTAGGCGATCTCGCCCCGCGCCTCCGTGAGTGGCTTGCCCTGCTCGGCCGTCATCAGCCGGGCCAGGTCTTCCTGGTGGGCAAACAGCAGGTCGTGGAGCTTGCGCAGCAGGCCGGCCCGTTCCCTGGCGGGACGGGCGCGCCAGGCGGGCAGCGCGGCCGCGGCGGCCTCGATGGCCCGGCGCGTCTCGACGGCACCGCAGTCCGGCACCGTGCAAAGCTGCTCGCCCGTGGCCGGATTCATCACCGGGATGGTCTTGCCGCCGGACGCAGTGATCCATTCCCCGGCCACGTAGGCCCAGGTGCGGAGGAGAGCGGGGTCAGCGAGATCAAGCATGGCGTCGTAACATGATACGGCAAGGAGAAAGCCACATTGAAACTCGCCAGCATTCGCGACGGAAAGACCGGGACGTGGGGCCTCGCCGGGCCTGAGGGCCTGCGCCTGGCGGCGCCGGACCTGCGGGCACGGTACCCCGGTATCCGGGACGTGCTCGCGGCAGGGGCCCTCGGCGACATCCTGCCGCAGCTGCTGGCGTCCGCCCCCCGGGATCCCGCCGGCCTGCGCTTCCTGCCGGTCGTGCCCGACCCCGGCCGGATCCTCTGCGTGGGCATCAACTACCTGAAGCACATCGAGGAAATGGGCCGCGAAAAGCCCGCCTATCCCACGCTCTTCACGCGCTTCCCGGACACGCTGGTGGGGCACGGTGAGCCGGTCATGCGGCCCCGCATTTCAACCCGCTACGACTACGAAGGCGAGCTGGCCCTGGTGATCGGCAAGCCGGCCCGCTACGTGCCGGCGGCGGAGGCCCTGGATTATGTCGCCGGCTACACCTGTTTCCTCGATGGCTCCGTGCGCGACTGGCAGCAGCACACGACGCAGTTCATTCCCGGCAAGAACTTTCCGTCCACCGGCGCCTGCGGCCCCTGGCTAGTGACCACCGACGAGATTCCGGATCTTGCCGCGCTCCGGCTGGAGACCCGGGTGAACGGCGAAGTGCTGCAGGCGGCGCCCGTCAGCGACCTGTGCTTCGACGTGCGGCGCATCGTCGAGTACTGCTCGGGCTTCTGTCAGCTCAACCCCGGAGACATTATCGCCACCGGTACGCCGAGCGGCGTCGGCTTCGCCCGCACGCCGCCGCGCTGGCTGGTGCCCGGCGACGTCGTCGAGGTGGAGATCAGCGGCATCGGTATACTGAGGAATACCGTAGTGGACGAGGCCGCCGGCCTCGTGTGAGAGGGCCCCATGAACGACAGCCAGAGCAACACCCTTCCTGCCATTGCCCTCGCGCTCGGCATCGTCGTCGCGGGCTACCTGATGGGCGAGGCACTGGTCCAGGCGCGTTCCAGCCAGCGCGCCGTCACGGTGCGTGGGCTCGCAGAGCGGGAAGTGCCGGCCAACCTCGCCCTCTGGCCGATTGTCTTCAGCGTTACCTCCAACGAACTGGGTGATCTGCAGCGCAAGTCCGACGACGCCGTAGCCAAGGTGCGGGCGTTCCTCGCCACCGATTTCCCAGCGGAGCAGGTCAGCGTATCGGCGCCCCGCGTGCAGGACCGGGAGGCCCAGGGCATGACCGGCGACGGCCGGCGCCTCGACCGCTACATCGCCGAGGTCACGGTCACCGTGCGCACCAACCGGATCGACGTGGCCCGGAAGGCGATCGAGCGCAGCGGCGAGCTGGTGAAGCAGGGCGTCGCCGTGATTCGCAGCTACGAGTACAACACCCAGTACCTCTATACCGAGCTCGACAAGATCAAGCCCGAGATGATTGCCGAAGCGACCCGGGATGCCCGCAGGGCGGCCGAGCAGTTTGCCAAGGACTCGGGCAGCACGGTCGGCGCAATCCGCACGGCGCAGCAAGGCCTGTTCTCGATCGAGGACCGGGACCAGTTCTCCCCCGAATTCAAGAAGGTGCGCGTGGTGACGACGGTGGACTATTACCTCGCGGACTAACCGCGTGTGAGGGCTGAATCAGCTGCGCCGCTTCCAGCCCTTCAGGTACTTGTCCCAGTTACGGTCCACGATCCGGAACGATTCCGGCGCCAGGTCTTCCAGCAGGTCCCGGTTGCGCTCCGGGTAGACGTCCGGGCCGCCCTCTTCCGGCAGCTGGCGCGTCGCATCCACCACCATCTTGCTGCTCAGCGGCCGCTTGGGTGAGCTGGGATCCAGAGCCATGCCCCGTGCTTCCTTGATGACTTCACTCGCCGGGTACGGCTGCCAGCGTGCGCCGACGGTCTGCATCACCTCGGTCCGGTTCAGCACGTCCACGTCCTTGTCGACGACGACGCAGACCTTCGTGATCGGCACGAGGTTCGCGATCTTCTTGCCGGCCTCCAGCCCCTGCTTCGGCCCGGTCTTGTCGATGGAAAGAACGCCGATGCCGGTCCATTCCACGGGAGAGTGGAACGCCACTGCATTCGGCACCACCTTCTTCAGCCGGTAGAACGAGAAGGCTTCGAGCGGGGCGGTGCAGAAGCCCCGCGTGACGCCGGTGAACTGGTTCAGGATCCAGGGCTGCTTGCGGTGCGTGATGCAGGACACCTCCATCACGAAATTCCGCTGCTTCTTGAGGCCGAGGTAGCCGTACATTTCCCCGAACGGGCCTTCCGGCAGCATCTGGTCAAGCAGCACCTCGCCCTCGATCACCAGCTCCGCATTTGCCGGGATCAGCATGTCGTTGGTCTCGCACTTCACGACGTCGACTGCCTTGTTGCGGAAGCCGCCGGCGATGGCGAGCTCGTCCGCGCCGCCCTTCGAGATGACGGAGGAGCTGATGAACCAGCCGATGGGGTCATTGCCCATGACGAGTGCGATCGGACAGCGCTTCTCGCCGCGCTCGATCTTCTTCATGAACATCTTCCAGCCGGTCTGGCCGTCCTCGGAGTTGACGCCCATCAGCCGCGGTCCCTTGATCTCGCAGCGGTAGGTGCCGAAGTTCATCCCGAGCTCCTTGTCCTCGGTGAACACGGACGCGGTATTCACATAGCGGGCCGAGTCGCCGGGGTTCGACTTGATGAAGGAGAAGTCGAGCACGTTGCACTGGTCGCCCTTCAGGATCACTTCCTTGACGGGCGCTGTGGCGGCCGGCACCGGGTTGGTCGGGATCGTCGGGGTCTTGCCGAGGCGGCCCTCGATGCCGTCGTAGAGGAACTTGATCGTTTCCCGGTAGGTCTCCGGGCCGTTGTTCGGGACGGGTTCCCGGCCCCAGATGATGGCCTCGGTGTCCCAGTGGCCCTGGTGGTTGGTGATCACGGGGCCCTTCAGCCAGCGGCCGTCCTGCTTGATCTCCTCCACGAGCAGGCAGGGCGCGCCGTACCAGCCAAACTCGTCGATCAGCTTGTAGGTGAGCGCCGTCATCTCGTACTGGTCCTGGTCGAGGCGCGGCACCCGCATGACGAGTCCCCGGTCCTCCAGCGCCTTGATGTAGTCGCGGAAGCTGTCGAAGGGCCCAACGTCCCGGCCGGACCAGCGGCGGGGTTTGTCGGCCGCGCGCGCCTCGCCGGGCGCCGCCACCGAGATCCCCAGCGTGGTGGCCAGCCCGGCTGCCGCCGCGAGCAGCTGGCGGCGATCGAGGCCTTCACCGGTAGCTGCGCCGGGTGCCGTGCCGCTGTTGACGGGCTGTGCCTCGGGGGTCTTTCTGGATTCGGACATGGTCGCTCCTGAAGTGTCTGGTGGCGTGGCGTGTTGTGGCTTGAATGTCAGTAGAGGTGTCGGGCAAGAAAACCAAGCGTTCGTTCCAGGGCCAGCTCGTGGCTCGGCCGGTGGAACTCCGGCCGCTCGTCGCAACTGAAGCCGTGGCCCGCCTCCGGGTAAACAAACACCGCGGCTCCCGGCCGGCCGTCCCGGATCTGCTGGACGATCTCGGCCGGGATCAGCGGGTCCCGGGCGCCGAAGTGATAGAGCACCGGGCAGCGGGGTTTCTCCTGGAGCCAGTTAACGTTGGCCCGGCCGTAATAGGCAACCGCCGCGTGCAGGTCTGTGCGGCAGGCGGCGAGGTCGGCGATCGCGCCGCCCCAGCAGTAACCCACGGCGCCGGTCTTCGCGCCGGCCGGCAGCCGGCCTTGCAGCGCAGCGAGCGAGCCGGCCAGGTCCTTCGCGACGTCGTCGATCGCGAGCTGCTGCATGAGCGCGCGGCCCTCGTCGATCCGGGAGTAGGCAAGCTCGGTGCCCGGCGCGAGCCGGTCGAAGAGGGCCGGCGCCAGGGCCAGGAAACCCCGGGCGGCAAACTCGTCGGCCACGTGCCGGATGTGCGCCGTGACCCCGAAAATCTCCTGGAGCACCAGCAGCCCTGCCTTGGGCGTTCCCGCCGGCGCCGCCAGGTAGCCGCCCAGCGCGTGACCGTCGGCGGCCTTGATTTGTATGCTATTTCCGGCCATTGGCTGCCTTGTTTTTTATTGACACCGTATTATCAGTGACGGGAACTTCCTGCAGCCGGATGTCCACCTGGACGTCCACGGCGTTACCCACGTAAGTGGTGTCCCGCCACTCCCCCTGGCCCACGCCGAAGGCCAGGCGCTCGAGCGCGGCTGACCCCCGGAGCCGGGCCGGTTCTTTTCCGGAAGCGGGGGTCCAGCGAAAGCGGAAGGCGACGGGCCGGGAGACGGACCGGAGGCTCAGGGTGCCGTCTGCCCGGTAGCCGGGACCGTCCCGGACGATGCGTCCGGCGGTGAACACCGCCTCCGGCCACTGGCTTGCGGCGAACCAGTCCGTGGACTGGAGCACGCCGTCCCGCTCCGGGTTGCCCGTGTCCACCGAACCCAGCGCGATCCGGGCGGTGATGCGGCCGGCCTCCGGCCTGGCCGGGTCAAAGTGCATTTCCGTCGTGAAGGTCTCGAAGCGGCTGTCGAACTTCGCACCCTGCTGGACTGCCGTGAAGACGAGGCTGCTGCCCGCGGGCACGAGCACGTAGTCGGCGGCCCCCGCACCGGCCCACGGCAGGAGCATCAGGCCCGCAAGTGCTGTCGCGGTGACACCAGCCAGCCTGCGGCCCGGCTGTCTCACCGGCGGCCGGCCCCCGTGCGCGCGCTTTGCGGCAGCGGCAGCATCGTCCGCAGGACGTCGTCCTTGCGGACGAAGTGGTGATACAGGGCTGCGAGGCCGTGGGCGCTGATCAGGACGAGGAGGATGGTGCCCTGTATCTCGTGGGCCTCCTGCATGCCGTCGGAGAACGGGTTGTTGACGCCAACCAGCGTCGGCAGCGTGAACCAGCCGAAGAAGCTGACGGGAAAGTTCGCCGCCTGGGATCGGAGCAGCCCCGTCAGCGGCATGAGGAACATCAGCCCATAGAGCAGCAACTGGGTCGCCCGCGCGCCGAGCCGCTGCCAGCCGGGAACGCTGGCCGGCAGGGGCGGGGACGGGTGCGTCAGCCGCCAGGCGAGGCGCAGCGCCGTCACGGCGAAAATGAGCAGCCCGATGGACTTGTGGGTCGCGTAGTTGCCGAGCTTGTCGGGACCGAGTGGCTGGTCGACCATGTAAAAGGCGAGCGGAACCTGCAGCAGCAGCAGGGCTGCGACTACCCAGTGAAACATCCGGGCTGAAGTACCGTAGGCGACGGTCCCGTCGTTTTGTCGTGCGGGCATTCCGTTAGCATACCCGACGCATGTACGCCGAGCTGATACCGATCCTCGCCCCGATCTTCATCATCAGTCTGCTTGGCTACGGCTGGGCGCGGCTGGGTGTGCCGTTCCAGCGGGATTTCCTTACCAGCCTTGTGATGAACATCGGCGTGCCCTGCCTGATCCTGAACGGCACGGCGAAGCTCGACGCCGACGCCTCGGTGTTCCTCTCGATGATGGGTTATGCCGTGCTTGCGCTCGTGGTCTGCGCGCTGGTGGGCGGCATTGTCCTGCGTGTGCTGAAGCAGCCGCTGCGCAGCTTCCTGCCACCGATAGCCTTCGGCAACGCGGGCAACCTGGGCCTGCCGCTGTGCCTGTTTGCGTTTGGCAGGCAGGGTCTCGGGCTCGCGATCGGTTTCTACCTGGTCGGCTCGGTTACCCAGTTCATCGCCGGGCCGCTCTTCCAGGGCCGGAAGCCGGTCTGGCGGACGCTGTTCACCACTCCCGTCAACTATGCGGCTGTGCTCGGCGTCAGCCTGCTGGCCACCGGCACCGCGCTGCCGCTCTGGATCGGCAATACGGTAGAACTGCTCGCCGGTGTCGCGATACCGCTGATGATGTTGGCCCTTGGCCACGCGCTCGGCAGCTTCCAGGTGCAGCGGCTGCCGGTGGCGCTGGGCATCGCCGCGGGCCGCCTCGGCCTTGGCCTGCTGGTGGGCAGCGCGATCGTCGCGGCCTTCGGCCTGACGGGCACCGAGCGCGGCGTGGTCCTTGTGCAGAGCGCGATGCCCGTGGCGGTCTTCAACTACCTGCTGGCCGCCCGCTACGACCGGCACCCCGAGGACATCGCGGGCGCAATCGTGATCTCGACGCTGGTCGCGTTCGCGGGCCTGCCGGCGTTGCTGCTCTTCGTACTGCCGGGGACACCGTGAGCAGGCAGTG
>JBBQSA010000077.1:0-9824 GCA_038214295.1 Gammaproteobacteria bacterium | reverse complement strand
GGGCGTGGAGATGGTCATGCCGGGCGACAACATCAAGATGGTGGTGACGCTGATCAACCCGATCGCGATGGAAGACGGCCTGCGCTTCGCCATCCGCGAGGGCGGCCGGACCGTCGGCGCCGGCGTCGTCGCCAAGATTATCAAGTGACGTAAGTGCCTTCCGACTTGTTTGACTAGGACTTGTTTGACTAGGACTTGTTTGACTAGGACTTGCTTTGACTGGGTTGAGAAGCAGCACAGGCCAGTAGCTCAATTGGTAGAGCGGCGGTCTCCAAAACCGCAGGTTGGGGGTTCGAGACCCTCCTGGCCTGCCAACACGACCGGTAACGATGGCAACGACGAAAGAAACGGAAACTACAGCGGGCCCGATGGACACCGTCCTTCTGGCGCTGGCGAGCCTCGTCGTGGTGGCGTCACTGGTGGCGTACTACTACTTCGAGGCAACGCCAGTTGTCGTGAGGGCGCTGGGAATCATCGCCAGCCTCGGCGTGGCAGCTGCTCTGCTTTATCGCACCCAGTTAGGCCGGTTCCTCTGGCAGTTTTTCCAGGGGTCGCGGGCCGAGATTCGAAAGGTTATCTGGCCGACGCGGCAGGAGACTACGCAGACAACGCTGGCAGTGTTTCTTTTTCTGCTTGTTCTCGGCGTATTTTTCTGGGGCCTCGATCTTGTTCTGCTGCTGATTACCCGCGCCATTACTGGCCAGGGGAGCTAGGTCCATGGCACTTCGCTGGTATGTCGTACATGCCTATTCGAATTTCGAGAACAAGGTCAAGCACTCGCTGGAAGAGCGGGTAAAGCGCACTGGCCTTGAGCACAAGTTCGGCAAGGTGATCGTTCCTACGGAGGAAGTGGTCGAAATGCGGGAAGGGCAGAAGCGCAAGAGTGAGCGCAAGTTCTTCCCCGGCTACGTTCTCGTGCAGATGGAGATGGACGACGAGACCTGGCACCTCGTGAAGGAGGTTCCAAAGGTCCTGGGCTTCATCGGTGGCACCAGCGACAAGCCCGCGCCGATTACCGATGACGAGGCCAATTCCATCCTTCACCGGGTGGAGGAGGGAGTCGACAAGCCGCGGCCGAAGGTGCTTTTCGAGCCCGGCGAGGTGGTGCGCGTGACCGACGGTCCGTTCAACGACTTCAACGGTGTTGTCGAGCAGGTGAACTACGAGAAGAACAAGCTCCGGGTGGCGGTCCAGATTCTGGGCAGGTCCACACCAGTGGAACTGGATTTCAGCCAGGTCGAGAAGGGCTGATCTTCCGGGCGCGGCCGCTCCGGGTGCCGGAGCTGGCCGCTCCCACGAAATGACGTGAAGCTGCCGCGCTTCGAGATCGCGGCAAGGGGAGCCTCCGGTGCTGAGTCACCGAGGGCGCTTGGACCCACTGTTTAAGGGAAGTGTCTGATGGCCAAGAAAGTCGAGAAGTACGTCAAGTTGCAGGTTCCGGCCGGCAAGGCGAATCCGAGTCCGCCCGTAGGCCCGGCGCTGGGCCAGGCTGGCGTCAACATCATGGAGTTCTGCAAGGCATTCAATGCCCAGACCCAGAAGATGGAGGTCGGCATGGTGATGCCGGTGGTGGTGACGGTCTACAACGACCGCAGTTTCACCTTCGTCATCAAGACCCCGCCCGCTGCGAACCTGCTGAAGAAGTCCCTCGGGATCGAAAAGGGCAGCGGCACGCCGAACACCAAGAAGGTCGGCAAGGTTTCCCGCAAGCAGCTCGAGGAGATCGCGAAGGCCAAGATGCCGGATCTCACTGCCGCCGATCTGGATGCGGCGGTCCGCACGATTGCGGGCAGTGCCCGCAGCATGGGGCTCGATGTGGAGGGCGTGCAGTGACCGGTATGAGCAAGCGTGTAAAGGCCTGGCAGGACAAGGTATCGCCGGAAGCCGTGTACCCGATCGACGAGGCGCTCGCGATCGTAAAGAGCAACGCCACTGCGAAATTTCGCGAATCGGTCGATGTCGCCGTGAACCTGGGTATCGACGCCAAGAAGTCCGACCAGGTGGTCCGCGGCTCCGCCCTGCTGCCGCACGGCACCGGCAAGGTGGTGCGCGTCGCCGTCTTCGCCCAGGGCCAGAACGCCGAGAAGGCCAAGGCCGCCGGCGCTGACGTGGTCGGGTTCGAGGATCTCGCTGAACGCATGAAGGGCGGCGAGATCGACTACGACACCGTCATCGCGACGCCCGATGCCATGCGCATCGTGGGCCAGCTGGGCCGCGTGCTCGGCCCCCGCGGCCTGATGCCAAACCCGAAGGTCGGCACGGTTACGCAGGACGTCGAGACCGCAGTGAAGAATGCCAAGGCTGGTCAGGTCCGGTACCGGGCCGACAAGGGCGGAGTCGTTCATTGTCCGATTGGCAAGGCGGATTTCGAAATTGCCGCCCTGCGCGACAACCTCATCGCGCTCTTGACGGACATCAAGAAGGTCAAGCCGCCTGCGAGCAAGGGCCAGTATCTGAAGCGCCTCACGGTCTCATCCACGATGGGTCCGGGCGTGATGGTGGACCAGGCAAGCCTGGAGGCCTGAATCAAAGTTTGAAGGCGATGGCCCGGGAACTAGCCGGGTCCCGCCGGTTCCGCTGGTGTCACAAGGCCGACGCTGGCGGACGGTGCATCGAAGACCGCAGGTGGTGCGACGGGTCCAGCAAGCTGGTACCGGTCAAGCCTTAATCCCCTGCGCAGATGGTGTTACCCGAATCAGGACAGCCTGGTGACGGCCGCCATCGGATCCGGCGCCGTGCCGCCCGGGAGTAATCCCGGGAGACCGGTGCCGGTGACAGTGACTTTCGCATCAGGAGTGAACGATGGCATTAAGACTCGAAGACAAGAAGGCTCTTGTCGATGAGGTGAGTGCGATCGCGGCAACTGCGCACTCGGCCGTTGCGGCCGAGTACCGCGGATTGACAGTGGCGCAGGTAACCGACCTGCGGGCCAAGGCCCGCAGCCAGGGTGTCTACGTCCGCGTGATCAAGAACACCCTCGCCAGGCTCGCCGTCGAAGGCACCGAGTTTGCATGCCTCAAGGAGGCCCTCAAGGGGCCGCTCATCCTGGCGTTTTCCCGGGAGGATCCAGGCGCAGCAGCCCGGGTCGTCAGGGATTTCGCCAAGACCAATGACAAGCTGGTCACCAAGGCGGTTGCCATCGGCGGCGCCCTGTACGGACCGGCTGATCTCGAGCGGCTTGCGAGCCTGCCGACGCTGGACCAGGCCCGGGCAATCCTGCTCGGTGTGCTGCAGGCGCCGGGCACCAAGCTCGTCCGTACGCTGGCCGAGCCGGCCGCGCTCGTTGCGCGCGTCCTGGCTGCCCGCGGCAAGGCAGAAGAGGTCTCCTGAAGGGCGTGCCTTCCGGAAGCCGACAAGACCACAAACCATCCGATTATCGGGTAACCAGACTGTTTAAGGATTCAAGGAGATTCTGACCATGGCACTTTCCAACCAGGAACTGCTCAACGAACTGAGCGCCAAGCCCATCATGGAAATCGTTGAGCTCGTAAAGATGCTCGAGGATACCTGGGGCGTTTCCGCCGCCGCACCGGTGGCCGTAGCCGCCGCCGGTGCCGGCGCTGCCGCACCGGCCGTTGAAGAGCAGACCGAGTTCACCGTCATGCTGAAGAGCATTGGCGAGAACAAAGTCGGCGTCATCAAGGCGATCCGCACGATCACGAGCCTCGGCCTCAAGGAGGCCAAGGATCTGGTCGAGGGTGCACCTTCGCTCGTCAAGGAAGGCGTTTCCAAGGACGACGCCGCCGCCATCAAGAAGCAGCTAGAAGAAGCCGGCGCCACTGCAGAGATTAAGTGAGCGCTTGCGACCGGATGCTGACCAGCACGCGGGCCGGGTGGCCTGCAGTGTTGCGAAACCGGGGTTCGCGGCGGCAGCTGGTGTCAATGACACCGGCTGCCTGCCGCTTTTCCTCGACCTGAAGTGCCCTGACAGAGGTGCTGCGCCATGACATTCTCATTTACCGATAAGAAGCGGATTCGCAAGGACTTCGGCAAGCGGCCGAGCATCCTCAGTGTTCCGCCCCTGCTCTCCATTCAGGTGGACTCCTACAAGAAGTTCCTGCAGGAGGACACGGCGTCGGGTGGCAGGCCAGACGATCGCCGGGAGGAAGCCGGCTTGCACGCCGCCTTCAAGAGCGTGTTCCCGATCATCAGCTACTCAGGTAACGCTGCTCTTGAATTCATCAGCTACCGGCTCGGTGAGCCCGTGTTCGATGTCAAGGAGTGCCAGCTCCGTGGCCTGACCTACGCTGCGCCCCTGCGGGTGCAGGTGCGCCTCGTCATCTATGACAAGGAAGGCTCCACCGCCACCAAGAAGATCGTCAAGGAAGTGCGCGAGCAGGAGGTCTACCTGGGCGAAATGCCCCTGATGACCGACTACGGCACGTTTGTCGTGAATGGCACCGAGCGCGTCATCGTCTCCCAGTTGCACCGCTCGCCCGGCGTGTTTTTCGACCACGACAAGGGCAAGACCCATTCGTCCGGGAAGCTGCTGTTTTCCGCGCGAATCATCCCCTACCGGGGCTCCTGGCTCGATTTCGAGTTCGACCCCAAGGACAGTGTCTTCGCCCGCATCGACCGCCGCCGTAAGCTGCCGGTCACGATCATCCTGCGCGCACTGGGCATCACCAACCAGGAGATGCTGGATCTCTTTTTCGAGAAGAACGATTTCTACCTGTCAGTCAAGGAGATCGAGCTTGGCCTCGTCCCCCAGCGGCTGCGAGGCGATACGGCGACTTTCGACATCAAGATCGGCCGCAAGGTCGTCGTGGAAGAAGGCCGGCGGATAACCGCGCGGCACGTGCGGGAACTCGAGGACTCCGGCGCCAAGACCATGGTGGTGCCGAAGGAGTACCTCGACGGCAAGATTCTTGCCCACGATGTCGTCGACAAGAGCTCGGGTGAGTTGCTCGCCCGTGCCAACGACGAACTGACCGGCGAGATCATCGACCAGTTCGTCGAGAAGGGCATCAAGCACATCCAGACGCTCTACGTGAACGACCTGGATCGCGGGCCCTACATCTCCAATACCCTGCGCATCGACTCCTCGGTCACGCGTCTTGACGCGCTCGTCGAGATCTACCGGATGATGCGCCCGGGCGAGCCGCCCACCAAGGACGCTGCCGAGAACCTCTTCCACAACCTCTTCTTCAATGCCGAGCGTTACGATATTTCGGCCGTGGGCCGGATGAAGTTCAACCGGCGGGTTGGCCGCACGGACTCCACGGGTCCGGGCGTGCTGACCAAGGAAGACATCATCGATGCGCTCCGGACTCTCATGGAGATCCGCAATGGCCGCGGGCAGGTCGACGACATCGACCATCTCGGCAACCGGCGGGTACGCAGCGTCGGCGAAATGGCGGAAAACGCCTTCCGCGTGGGCCTCGTGCGCGTCGAGCGCGCAGTCAAGGAGCGGCTTACGATTGCCGATTCCGAGGGCCTGATGCCCCAGGAGCTGATCAACGCCAAGCCCGTCGCGGCAGCGGTCAAGGAGTTCTTTGGCTCCAGCCAGCTGTCCCAGTTCATGGACCAGAACAATCCGCTGTCGGAAGTTACCCACAAGCGGCGCGTATCGGCCCTCGGGCCGGGTGGCCTGACGCGCGAGCGCGCCGGCTTCGAGGTCCGGGACGTGCACCCGACGCACTACGGCCGGGTCTGTCCCATCGAGACGCCGGAAGGCCCGAACATCGGCCTGATCAACTCGCTGTCGGTCTACGCCCGGACCAACGATTACGGCTTCCTCGAGACGCCGTATCGGAAGGTCAAGAACAGCAAGGTGACTGACGATGTCGAGTATCTCTCGGCGATCGAGGAAGGCCAGCACGTAATCGCGCAGGCCAACGCCCTGCTCGACGCCAAGGGAACCTTCGTCGAAGAGCTGGTGTCTGTGCGCCACCAGAACGAGTTCACCCTGCTCCCCCGCGAGCGGATCGACTTCATGGACGTCTCGCCCAAGCAGACAGTGTCTGTTGCCGCGTCGCTGATCCCGTTCCTGGAGCACGACGACGCCAACCGGGCACTCATGGGCGCAAACATGCAGCGCCAGGCGGTTCCCACGCTGCGCTCGGACGTACCCCTCGTGGGCACGGGCATGGAGCGCGCGGTAGCCATCGACTCTGGCGTGACAGTAGTCGCCCGGCGCGGCGGTACCGTGGACTTTGTCGACGCCTCGCGCATCGTGGTCCGCGTGAATGACGACGAGACGGTTACCGGCGAGCCCGGCGTCGACATCTACAACCTGACCAAGTACACCCGGTCGAACCAGAACACCTGCATCAACCAGCGGCCGTTGGTGAAGGCGGGCGATGTCATCGCCAAGCGCGATGTCCTTGGCGACGGAGCCTCTACCAGCCTGGGCGAGCTGGCCCTCGGCCAGAACCTGCTCGTCGCGTTTATGCCCTGGAACGGCTACAACTTCGAGGATTCCATCCTTATCTCGGAGCGTCTCGTCGAAGAGGATCGTTTCACCACGATCCACATCGAGGAACTGACCTGCGTTGCCCGCGATACCAAGCTGGGGTCGGAGGAGATCACTGCCGATATTCCCAACGTCGGCGAGACCGCACTTGCCAAGCTGGATGAGGCGGGCATTGCTTACATTGGTGCCGAGGTCAAGGTCGGCGACATCCTGGTCGGCAAGGTCACGCCGAAGGGCGAGACCCAGCTGACGCCCGAGGAGAAGCTCCTGCGGGCGATCTTTGGCGAGAAGGCCTCCGACGTTAAGGACACGGGTCTCCGGGTTCCGCCCGGCATGGACGGCACGGTCATCGACGTGCGGGTGTTCACCCGCGATGGCGTCGAGAAGGACAGTCGCGCGCTGTCGATCGAGGCGGCAGAACTGGAGCGGGTCCGCAAGGATTTCGACGACCAGCTCAGGATCCTGGAAAAGGACATCTTCCAGCGCGTGGAGAAGATGATCGTCGGCAAGCAGGCCGAGGGTGGCCCGGGCGCGCTAAAGTCCGGCGGGCGGGTAACCCAGAGCTACATTTCCGAGCTGGCGCGCGAGCAGTGGTTCGAGATCCGGCTCACCAATGACGAGGCCAATGCCCAGCTCGAACAGGCGGCGGAGCGCCTCCGGCAGCAGCGCCAGGAGTTCGACCGTCGCTTTGAGGAGAAGCGCAAGAAGATCACGGCGGGTGATGACCTGGCCCCCGGTGTTCTGAAAATGGTCAAGGTCTACCTGGCCGTCAAGCGCCGTATCCAGCCGGGCGACAAGATGGCCGGCCGGCACGGCAACAAGGGCGTGATCTCCACCATCGTTCCGGTCGAGGACATGCCTTATATGGCCGACGGCACCCCGGTGGACATCGTGCTGAACCCGCTCGGTGTGCCCTCGCGCATGAATATCGGGCAGGTGCTGGAAACCCATCTGGGCTGGGCCGCCAAGGGCCTTGGCATCAAGATCGGCGCTCTCATCGACTCTAGCGCGCCGATTGCCGAGATGCGCCGCTTTATGGATGACATCTACAACAAGACGGGCGGCCAGAAGGTCAAGCTGACCGACCTGACAGACGCCGAAATCGGAGAACTTGCCGGCAACCTGAGGCGCGGCGTGCCGATGGCGACGCCGGTATTCGACGGTGCCAGCGAGGAGGAGATCAAGAAACTCCTCGAGCTCGCGGGCGTTCCCGTTAGCGGCCAGGCGCAGCTCTACGATGGGCGCACCGGCGAAGGGTTCGACCGCACCACGACGGTGGGCTACATGTACATGATGAAGCTCAACCATCTGGTCGACGACAAGATGCACGCACGCTCGACGGGCCCGTACAGCCTGGTGACCCAGCAGCCGCTGGGTGGCAAGGCGCAGTTCGGCGGCCAGCGCTTCGGCGAGATGGAAGTCTGGGCCCTCGAGGCCTACGGCGCGTCCTACACGCTGCAGGAGATGCTGACCGTCAAGTCTGACGACGTGCAGGGCCGCACCAAGATGTACAAGAACATCGTGGATGGCACGCACGAGATGACGGCGGGCATGCCGGAGTCCTTTAACGTACTCGTGAAGGAAATCCGTTCGCTCGCCATCAATATCGAGCTCGTAAAGGACTGAACACGTGCAGTCCCTGGCGCCGGATTTCCGGTGCCAGGGCAGCCCGGAAGGCAGCCGGCTACAACCGCGCAGACCGAACAATGGCAGGTGGTGACAAATGAGAGACCTACTGAAGCTTTTCAAGCAGCAGCAGACGGTCGAGGACTTCGACGCAATCCGTATCGCGCTGGCGTCGCCCGAGATGATCCGCTCCTGGTCCTTTGGCGAGGTCAAGAAGCCCGAGACGATCAACTACCGTACGTTCAAGCCCGAGCGCGATGGCTTGTTCTGCGCAAAGATCTTCGGGCCCATCAAGGACTACGAGTGCCTGTGTGGCAAGTACAAGCGCCTCAAGCACCGTGGTGTTGTTTGCGAAAAGTGCGGCGTCGAGGTCACCCAGGCCAAGGTTCGCCGTGAGCGGATGGGCCACATCGAGCTGGCAAGCCCGGTCGCCCACATCTGGTTCCTGAAGTCCCTGCCGTCCCGGATCGGACTCATGCTCGACATGACGCTGCGGGAAATCGAGCGCGTGCTGTACTTCGAGGCTTTCGTCGTTATCGACCCCGGCATGACGCCGCTCGAGCGCGGCCAGTTGCTGACGGACGAGCAGTACCTCGAGGCCGTCGAACAGCACGGAGACGAGTTTGACGCCCGCATGGGCGCCGAAGCCGTGCACCAGATGCTCCGCACCATTGACCTGTCGCGGGAAGTTGTCCAGATCCGCGAGGACATCGCCGGCACGAATTCCGAGACCAAGATCAAGCGGCTGTCCAAGCGGCTGAAGCTCGTGGAGGCTTTCCTCGAGTCCGGCAACCATCCGGAGTGGATGGTCATGACCGTGCTGCCGGTGCTGCCGCCGGACCTGCGGCCTCTGGTTCCCCTGGATGGTGGCCGCTTCGCCACCTCCGACCTGAACGATCTCTACCGGCGTGTCATCAACCGCAATAACCGCCTGCGCCGTCTGCTCGAATTGAATGCGCCGGACATCATCGTCCGCAACGAGAAGCGCATGCTGCAGGAGGCCGTGGATGCCCTCCTGGATAACGGCCGTCGTGGCCGGGCCATCACGGGTACCAATCGCCGGCCGCTGAAGTCTCTGGCCGACATGATCAAGGGCAAGCAGGGGCGCTTCCGCCAGAACCTTCTCGGCAAGCGTGTCGACTACTCCGGCCGCTCGGTGATCGTGGTGGGTCCGACGCTCAAGCTGCACCAGTGCGGCCTGCCGAAGAAGATGGCCCTGGAGCTCTTCAAGCCCTTCATCTTCTCCAAGCTGCAGATTCGTGGCGAAGCGTCCACGATCAAGGCCGCCAAGCGCCTGGTTGAGCGTGAGGGCCCCGAGGTGTGGGATATCCTCGAGGAAGTCATTCGCGAACACCCGGTGCTCCTGAATCGCGCGCCGACGCTGCACCGTCTCGGCATCCAGGCCTTCGAGCCCGTGCTGATCGAGGGCAAGGCGATCCAGCTGCATCCGCTCGTCTGCGCCGCCTTCAACGCGGATTTCGACGGCGACCAGATGGCGGTCCACGTGCCGCTCTCCCTCGAGGCGCAGCTCGAGGCTCGCGTGCTGATGATGTCGACGAACAACATCCTGCACCCCGCTTCCGGCGCACCGATCATCGTGCCGTCGCAGGACATCGTGCTGGGGCTATATTACCTCTCGCTGGAGACGCCGGAGTTCAAGGTTGCCGAGGAACAGAAGGCGCCGGCCTTTGCTTCGATCGGTGAGATCGAGCAGGCGCTGGCTGCCGGCCATATCAATCTGCACAGCAAAATCCGCGCCCGCCGCAAGGCCTCCGACAAGGAT
>JBBQSA010000076.1:0-9921 GCA_038214295.1 Gammaproteobacteria bacterium | reverse complement strand
GACGTCGGCGGCGAACGCCGTGCCCGCCAGGGCCTGCAGGAGAAGCGCCGTCGCGAGTGGAAACCGAGCGCACATGAAAAACACCCCCGGATCGCCTGTTGTTCTTGTTGTGGTAGCCGGTTGGCTGGACCGACTATAACCCAGGCGATCGCCCGGCCGGCGTTCTTGCAGTGCGGTGTTCCACCCAGGGCCCCAGCTACCGGGACGGCACGACTCACGTGGTGTTCGCGCCCCACAGTCGCTGGCGGGTGGAGGTGACGCCGGCGGGGCGGGGGAAACCCACGGCCACGGACCTGCGGACCCCGGCCGAGCGGGACCGGGCCATGACCTGGGCGGAGCGCCTCAGGCGGGTGTTCGGCATCGAGATCTGCGAGCAGTGCGGGGGCAAGGTGCAGGTGATCGCGAGCATCGAGGACCCGGCGGTGATCGGGAAGGTCCTCGGGGACCTGGCCTCGCGGCAGCTGCCGGCCGGGTCACGGCCGTCGGCGCGGGGGCATCCCAGGGCGAGCTTAAGTTTCCGTAGTGGAGTCGGACGTCGCGGCCCGGGTCAAGTTAATGACGCCGGGAGTCGCCGCCTGCGCGGGGGGTGGTCCGCGCTGGCAGACTCAGCGGGTGGGGTGTTTGAATGACCTATACCCGGAAACCTTCGGCTTCGCCCGGCATGTCACGCGCTTCCTTAAGATTGAACGAGGGGTCGTTTTCAAGCCGGGCGGCACGCAGCAACTGGTTCTGGCCTGGGAATACAGCTTTGCGGGGGAGAGCTAGACGACGCTGCTTGTGACCGCGAAGGCTCGGTGATAGATCTGGGCACCCTCTGCTATCATTTTCCGCCTTGTGTGCCCTCGTTGGAATTCTGCGTCGCGACGGTGAGCCCTCCGACGCGCGCAGCATCGACCGGATGCTCGCGAGAATGGTGCACCGGGGCCCCGACGGCCGGGGCACCTGGATCAAAAATGAACTGGCCCTTGGCCACCTTCGCCTCAGCATCCTCGATCCTAGCGCGCGCGCGAGCCAGCCCATGGAGTCGGCCGGCGGCGAGGGGGTGCTTGCTTACAACGGCGAGGTCTACAACTACCTGGAGATTCGCGCCGAGCTCGAGCGCGAGGGTGCCAGCTTCACGAGCAGCGGCGACACGGAGGTAGTACTCCAGGCGCTGCAGCGCTGGGGCCCGCGTCGGGCAATTCCGCGTTTCAATGGCATGTTTGCGTTCGCCTACTTCGACCTGGGCACGCGGGAGCTCTGGCTGGCCCGCGATCGCCTCGGCATCAAGCCACTCTACTTTGCCCAGTGCGGCGCCGAACTGCTCTTCGCCTCGGAGCCACAGGCACTGCTCGCTCATCCGAATCTGCCGTGTCGGCCGGAGCGGCTCGCGCTTGTTTCGTTCGTCCTGCGTGGGCGCCCGGATCCGCGCCTGACCCTGTTCGAGGGCGTGGAGGCAATCGAGCCGGGGACCTGGTGGCGGATCGGCGCCGACAGCAGCGAGCGCCAGCGTTACTTCCAGGTTCCCGAAGATCTCGACATGGAGCGGCTCGTCGCCCGGGATCCACCGGACGTTGTGACGCGCTTTGAGACGTTGCTCGACGCCAGCGTACGACTACACCTGGCGAGCGACGCGCCCCTCGCAACGATCTGCAGCGGCGGAGTCGACTCAAGCCTGCTCGCGGCCCTCGCGAGCCGACATATGCGGGATCTGCATTGCTACGTGGTGGACATGGCAGGCGGGTGCGGCGAAGGCGATGCGGCGCAGCGCGTGACCGACCACCTCGGCGTCCACCTCACGCGCGTGAGTACGGATCGCGAGACTCACCTGAGACTGTGGCCGGAGGCCGTCTGGTACGACGGCCATCCCTGTCACCATCGCAGCAGCGTGGCCCTGCTCTCACTGGCGCGCGCGTGTCGTAGGGACCGCGTGAAAGTGCTGCTCAACGGCGAGGGGTCCGACGAGTTGTTCGGCGGCTACGGCTGGCACTCGCGGGCCTATGCGGCGTGGAACTGGCGCGCGCGGCTCGGCCGGGCACTCGACCTTTCTCCGGGAGGGCGCCGCGAGCGTCGCCACGGACTGCACTTCGATGTTCTCACGTCACTGCCCGGCTTGGGGGCGCTCGGCACCCGCGGACTCGCCGTCGTTGACGGGGATGGCGAGATGCGCCGCCGCGAGCTTTTCGAGAAGCTTGCGCCGGTCCGCTCGGACGCAGACCGGGCCTTCCTGTTTCGCTGCTTCGATGACCTCTACACCAACCTCGACCCGCTGCTGCGCCGTCACGACCGAATGGCAATGGCGGCCTCCATCGAGATGCGGGTGCCCTTCCTCGAAAATGCGATCATTGATTTCGGCATCCACCTGTCGCGCCGGTCCAAGCTGCGGCACGGACAGAGCAAGTGGGTCGTGAAGCAGGTAGCAGAACAGCTGTTGCCTGCCGATATCGTGCACGCCAGGAAGCGGGCCTTCCCCGTTCCCGGGGCGTTCGACGTCGGCAGCGAAGTGCTGCTGCAAGGGGGCGTGGCTGGCGACCTGCTACGCTGGTCTCGGCGCACACAAGAGGCTGTGATTTCTCTCGCGGGCCACGATGCGGAGCTGCGCTTTGCATTGGTGGGCCTGGAGTTATGGGGACGGCTTTACCTGCGACACGAAACACCAGAAGCGCTGGCGGGCGAGTTGCTCGCACTCGGATGAGCCGATCGATTGTACCGTCGTCGGCCCGGAACGCGCGCTTGACGCTCGGCATTCCCGCTAGACACCCTGCCAGCCGGCGTGCGAGGTGTTCGTCCGGTTCTCGACCGTCGCGGGCGGCTCCGGGTCCGTGGATACGCCGCGTGATGTTCGCGGCTTTGCAACGAAGTTTTATACGGAGACCGGCAACTGGGACCTGGTAGGCAACAATAGTTCGCCGTTCTTAATCCAGGACGCCATCAAGTTTCCCGACTTGGTCCACAGCGTGAAGATGGAAGCTGACAGGGGTTATCCTCAGGCGGCCTCGGCGCATGATCGAAAGCTTCGGCGTGCACACCTTCCGCCTATTCAATGACCGAGGGCAGTCGAAATTCGTCAAGTTCCACTGGCGGCCATTGCTTGGCATGCAGTCCACTACGTGGGAAGAAGCGGTCAAGATTGCAGGCGCAGATCCGGATTTCCACAGGAGAAACCTCTTCGAGGCAATCGAGTCCGGCAACCACCCGCAATGGGATCTCGGGGTGCAGGTATTCGACGAGGCGCTAGCCGTGAAGCTTCCCTATGACGTGCTGGATGCCACCAAGCTCATCCCCGAGGAGGTGGTGCCTCTGCAGGTTATCGGGCGCATGACTCTGAATCGCAACCCCGATAACTCCTTTGCAGAAACCGAACAGGTTGCGTTCCTCCCATCGAACGTGGTTCCCGGAATCGACTTCTCGAACGATCCGCTCCTCCAGGGGTGCCTGTTTTCCTACGGCGCCAAGGCGCTGTTGGATAAAGCCGGAGTGGTGCCCGACGAAGGCGTCACCGGGCTGGACACCGCGTTCGTCAAGGCAGCGGCCCGGCGCTTCTGGGCAAGCGAACCCCAGGTGCGGAACCCTGCCTGACAACCCCACAACATGCGCAGGCATCAACACCACGTAATCAACCGGTGGCGGACCGAGTCGCGTGACCCGGAATGCCCGGCCGCGTCCCGTGTTCACCGCTACCGGGTGTGGCCCACTGCGCAGGGTGGGCCGCGCTGCAAAACGCCACGGTTCCCGCACCAATTCGTTGGGTCGGGGGTGGCTCGAGCGAGGGCCGGGTGCCCCCTGGAAGGTGCCGGCCGGGTGCCGGGCTGGGAGACTTTAGCGATGCTGGCGCCTGAAAATCCTCTACTACCGCGGGACTTACCACGCAGCCGGCCCGGATCGCGCCGGACGACGCTCCTACGGGTGGATGGAGCGGCGGTATAGTTGGCAGTATGCCCTTGCTCGATTTCCACCCGGCCGTCGCCAGCTGGTTCAGCGACCGTTTCGGCGCGCCGACCGCCGTGCAGGCCGGCGCCTGGCCCGCGATCCAGGCGGGCCGGCACACCCTGCTCGCGGCACCCACAGGCTCCGGCAAGACCCTAGCCGCGTTCCTGGCGGCCATCGACGCGCTCGTGCAGGAGGGCATTGCGCAAGGCGGGTTGCCGGACGAGACCCGCGTCCTTTATGTGTCGCCGCTGAAGGCGCTCTCCAACGATATCCGCAAGAACCTGGACGAGCCGCTCGCCGGCATCCGGGAGCGGCTCTCGGTCTTCGAGCACGTGGATATTCGCACCGCCGTCCGCACCGGCGACACGCCCCAGTCCGAGCGGGCGCGCATGCGGCGCACGCCGCCTCACATTCTCGTTACTACCCCTGAGTCCCTGTTCATCCTGCTCACCTCCGGGTCGGGCCGCGCGATGCTCTCCACTGTGCGCACAGTGATCGTGGACGAGCTACACGCGGTGGCAGACACCAAGCGCGGTGCTCACCTCGCGTTGTCGCTGGAGCGGCTTGAGGCGCTCTGCGCCACGCCGCCGGTGCGTATCGGCATTTCCGCCACACAGAAGCCCATGGCGCGGATGGCGCAGTTCCTTGTCGGCAACCGCCCAGTCGGCGAGAAGGGTGGCGCGAAGGGGGGCTGCGAGATCGTCGACGCGGGCTTCACCCGGCGGCGGGACCTGGGGCTCGAGCTGCCGAAATCGGCGCTCGCGCCCGTCATGGCCAACGAGGTCTGGGCCGAGATTTACGACCGGCTTGCGGAGCTGGTGCAGGAGCACCGCACCACGCTGATCTTCGTCAACACGCGGCGGCTTGCGGAACGCGCGGCGCGGCACCTGGCCGACCGCCTCGGCGAGGACGCGGTGACGGCCCACCACGGCAGCCTGGCCCGGGAGCACCGGCTGGACGCGGAGGAGCGCCTCAAGGCGGGCAAGCTCCGGGCGCTGGTGGCCACCGCGTCGCTGGAGCTCGGCATCGACATTGGCGACGTGGACCTCGTGTGCCAGATCGCCTCACCGAAAGGCATCGCCACTTTCCTCCAGCGGGTGGGCCGCTCGGGCCACGGTGTGGACCGGCTGCCGAAGGGACGGCTGTTTCCCGTGTCCCGGGACGACCTCGTGGAGTGCGTCGCGCTGCTGGACGCGGTACGGCGCGAGGAGCTGGACGCGATCCGGCTGCAGGGGCCGGCGCGGGACGCGCTTGCCCAGCAGCTGGTAGCGGAAGTGGCGATGGGGGAGTGGAGCTGCACCGAACTGTACGCACTGGTCACCCGCGCCTGGCCCTACCGCCATCTCGGCCGGGAAGAATTCGACGCGGTGGTGCACACGCTCGCCGACGGCTACACGACGGCCCGGGGCCGGCGCGCGGCGCACCTGCACTACGACGCCGTGAACCAGCGGCTGCGGCCGCGGCCGGGCGCGCGGCTCACCGCCATCACCAACGGCGGCACGATCCCGGACCAGTTCGACTACGACGTGGTGCTGATGCCGGAGAGCCTGCCCATCGGCACGCTGAACGAGGACTTCGCCTTCGACAGCCTGCCGGGGGACATCTTCCAGCTCGGCAACACCTCGTACCGGATCTGCAAGGTGGAGACCGGCCGGGTCTACGTGGAGGACGCGCGGGGCCAGCCACCGAACATCCCGTTCTGGTTCGGCGAGGCGCCCGGACGTACCGACGAGCTGTCCTTTGCTGTGTCCAGGTTGCGTACCGAGGTGGACCTGCGCCTCGCGGACGGCGAGGCGGCGGTGCGGGCCTGGCTCGAGGCGGAGCTCGGTCTCGATCCGGTCGCCAGCGAGCAGCTCGTGGCCTACCTGGCCGCGGCGCGTGCCGCGCTCGGCGTGCTGCCGACCCAGCGCACGCTGATCTTCGAGCGCTTCTTCGACGAGGTCGGCGACACCCACCTGATCATCCATTCCCCGTACGGCTCCCGGCTGAACCGTGCCTGGGGCCTCGCCCTCCGCAAGCGCTTCTGCCGGCAGTTCAACTTCGAGCTACAGGCGGCGGCGCTCGAGGACAGCATCGTGCTGTCGCTCGGACCCACCCACAGCTTCCCCCTGGACGACATCAAGAACTACCTGCGGGCGGAGACCGTGCGAGAGGTGCTCGTCCAGGCCACGCTGCAGGCACCGATGTTCCCGACCCGCTGGCGCTGGGTGGCGAGCACGGCGCTCGCGATCCGCCGCTTTAGCAACGGGCGCAAGGTGCCGCCCCAGTTCCAGCGCAGCGATTCGGACGACCTGCTCGCGCTCGTGTTTCCCGACCAGGTGGCCTGCGCGGAAAACCTCGCCGGCGACCGGCAGGTGCCTGACCACCCGCTGGTGCACCAGGCGCTGGAGGACTGCCTGCACGACCTGATGGATGCCACGGGCCTTGAGCGCCTGCTGAAGGACATGGCCGACGGGCAGGTGGAGGTTCTCACGCGGGAACTCAGCGCGCCGTCGCCGCTGGCCGAGGAGATCATCAGCGCGCGGTCCTACGCCTTCCTCGATGACGCGCCGGCCGAGGAGCGCCGGACGCGGGCGATCCGCACCCGGCACCTGCTGGACCCGGAGGAGGCGGCGACGATCGGCCGGCTGGAGCCCGACGCGATCCGCCAGGTGCTCCAGGAGGCCTGGCCCGAGGCCCGCACGCCGGACGAACTGCACGACGCATTGACCCTGTCCGGATTCCTCGCGGTGCCGGAGTTGCCGCCGGCAGACAGCCTCCAGTGGCCTGCACTGCTTGCACCCTTGCTCGCGGACCGGCGGGCGACCGTGGTCGCGGTGGCGGGCGGGCAGCCGCTGTGGGTCGCCGCCGAGCGGCTCGCGCAGCTTCAGCTGGTGCGCCCCGACCTGGCGGCGGACCCGCCCATCGACGCCGCCCACGCCGGCCAGCGCAGCGAGGCGCTGGACCGGGAGCAGGCGCTGCGTGAACTCCTGCGCAGCCGGCTGGAGACCCTCGGGCCCGTCACCGCAAGTGTGCTGGCCGCGCCGCTCGGTGTGCCCGTGGCCGACGCGGAGATCGCCCTGATTGCCCTTGAAGGCACGGGCCAGGCGATGCGCGGCCGGTACACCGGCAGCGCGAGCACAGAAGAGTGGTGCGACCGCCGCCTGCTCGCGCGCATCCACCGCTACACGCTGAAGACGCTGCGCCGGTCGGTCGAGCCGGTGAGCCCGGCTGCCTGCATGCGCTTCCTGTTTCGTTGGCACCAGCTCGGGACGGGGTCGACCCGCGCTCCGGTGGCTGGCCCCGACGCGCTGCGCACGGCCCTCAGCCGGCTCGCCGGCTACCCGTTGCCGGCCGCCGCCTGGGAAGTCAGCCTGCTGCCGGGACGGGTGCCGGCCTTCGAGCCGGCGGCGCTCGACCAGCTGCTCCTCGGGGGCGAGTTCCTGTGGCTGCGCCCCGGGCTGGAGGCCGCCGGCCCGGTCCCGAGCCGGGCGAGTCGCAGCGGGCCTATTCGCACGACGCCAATCCTGTTTCTCGAGCGCAGCCAGCTGGCGCTGTGGCAGTCCCTGCTGCCACCGCCGGCAACGTCGGCCGTTTCCCCGGCTGCGCAGCAGGTGGAGACGGCGCTCGGGCAGCACGGCGCGCTGTTCTTTGCCGACCTGGTGCGGCTGACGGGCCTTGAGCGGAACACGGTAGAGGCTGGCCTGCGCGAGTTGGTCGGGGCCGGGCGCGTCAACGGGGACGGCTTCGGTGGTCTGCGCACGCTGTTGCTGCCGGCAGCGCGCCGGCGGGCCGCGGCCACGGCGGGCTGGCGGGCGCGGCGACCGGGTCCGCCTGTGGCGGGCACGGACCCGCCGGGTCGCTGGTCGCTGGTGCTCGCCGCCGCGGGCCCCGCGGCGAACGACGGAAGTGGCGACAGCAAGCTCCGGCGCGCCGTCGTCGAACTGGTGGCGAAGGCGCTGCTCGACCGCTACGGCGTCGTCTTCCGGGCGCTGCTGCAGCGGGAAGCCCGCTGGCTGCCGCCATGGCGGCAGCTCGCGCACGCCTGGCGCCGGCTTGAGGCTCGCGGGGAAATCCGGGGTGGCCGCTTCGTCGCCGGCTTCGGCGGTGAGCAGTTCGCCTGGCCCGAGGCCGTCGAGACGCTGCGGGAAGTGCGCCACGCGGGCAACCAGGACCACGAGGTGATCCTGTCGGCAGCCGATCCGCTGAACCTCACCGGCATCGTGACGCCGGGTGAAAAGGTGCCGGCACTGTTCCGTAATCGCGTGCTGTACCGGAACGGCGTGCCCGTGGCGGCGTGGCTTCGAGGAGACTTCGTGTGGTTGGCGCCACCCGACGCTCAGGCGGAGTGGGCGGCCCGCACGACGCTCGCGCGGGCCAACCGGCCGTCCAGCTATGTGGAGGGGCCGGGACTGGCCGGCTCGAGCTATTGGGTTATTTGAATTTCCCAACGCGGCGAGCAGCGTCGCCACCCGCGCCGTTGCTGCCGGCATCCAGCGTGCCGGTGCTAAACTTCGCCCGGGGAATTGGCAACAACAGGGGTTGGGCGTGCGCTTGAGTGTGGCAGACATCGACTTACCGGGCATCAGTGACGTCGATGGCGCGCTTGCCGACGTGGCCAGCCGGGCCGGCGCCCTGGCGGGCTGCCAGATCGATCACGTCAGCCTGTGCGTCGAGTCTGCCAACCTGCACCGCTACACCGAGCGAATCCGGCAACGCTGGCCGGCCGCCCAATGCAGTGAATACCGCTTTGGCGATCCCGAAAGTGGCATGTTGATCAGTGCCATCGAGTTCCCGGAGGCTCCGGTAAATATCGTGTTGGCGGCGCCCACCGGCGCCAAGGGCCACGTGGCGGAGTTCCTGGCCCGGACCGGCAGCGAGGGCTTGCAGCACATCGCTTTTGTGGTTACGGATCTGCGGGCCGCCATGGTCGAACTGGCCGGACAGGGCCTGAATTTCGTGGGTGGCGGCCAGGACCTGGAGTCAGCCATCGTCGAGGTGCGCGAAGGCGACCGCTGGCTCCGCCAGACTTTCACCGAGACGCTGTCCGGTGAATTCTTCGTCGAATTGATCGAGCGCAACGGGATCAGTGGCTGGCACCCGGGCAACATGCAGTCTCTTTTCTCGCTCACCGAGGACGGGCGGAACTAGCGCCTCTCGGGTGGCGGCCGAGCTGACGACTCTGGGTGTCCGCCACCTGCAACGGCGTGGCTGGCTGATTTACCGGGATGGGAGCAACGGGAATTCCAGATTGGCGGTGCCCACGCGCCTCGGCTCTCGCCATGCCGCTACTGCGGGCGTCGCTGGGGTAGCGCACGGTCTCGATGGAGCCCGGCCCGCGGTGCGGGGTCCGCCCCGTTGGGGCCGGGCTTCCGGTCAGTTAAGTTGGTTAGTTAATGTCCGGCTGACCGATCAGGGATTCGCTGGGCACGGGAAAATGCCGTTGCACAGCCCGGACATCGTCGCTACCGGCTGACCCAGCAGCTGCCGGAACAGCGTGGTGTCCTGGGCGTTGACGGAACCGTTGGCGTTGAGGTCGGCCTTGTTGTAGAGCGGCGCCACGCTGGGCTGACCGAGCTGCTGGCGGTACAGCGTGGTGTCCTGGGCGTTCACGTTGCCGTTGTTGTTCAGGTCGCCGTCGCAGCGGTTGCCGATGCCGTCAGCGTCGGAATCGATCTGGGTGGCGTTCGACAGCGTGCGGCAGTTATCCAGGGCATCGATGACCCCGTCGCCGTCCGTGTCGACGGATGGGGCGAATAGATAGTAGCTCGCGTCCGAGAGCGCGGGGTCACCAGCGCAGGGGGTGGTGCTCTTTTCCGACGCCCGGCCGAACATGTAGCAGCCATCGGCCCCGACGATGGTGGGCTGTTTCGACAGGATCACGAAGCGCGGGTTCGGTATGAGGTACCACAGGTCGTAGGTGCCCTCGACCGCGTCGCAGCCACCACCAGCCGCAGCCGTGAAGACGCCGCGCGGACTGCCGATGCTGACGTCGTCGGCTGGATTGGGCGGATCCTGGGGGTTACCGTTCAG
>JBBQSA010000075.1:0-11211 GCA_038214295.1 Gammaproteobacteria bacterium | reverse complement strand
GCAGCGTACCGATTCTTCGAAGGCCGGCGTCCTGAATTCGCCTGGCTCGCCAGTCACGGGCGGCCTGGTACCGGCACCTGCTGCCGCTGTACCTCCCTGCGCTTCATGGACAGGTATTCGGGACGGTCCATTTCGTGCAGTTGGGCGGGATAACGCTCGGCTGCGGTGAACCAGCCGTTCAGGCGCTTTTCCAGCTGCTCCTTGTCCGGCGCAGACAGCGCGCCCAGGTAGGCCTCGATCGCCAGGAAGTAGCGCATCGTGTTGCGCTCTACCACGCCGCGCACGCCGTCAATGTACACCGGCTGGCCATTGGCTTTCGTCTCGACGACGCTGAACCCGACCTTGCCCCGTCCGATTGTCGCCAGGTACCCCCGCATCGCCACGCGCGCGGGAAGCGCGTAGTCGTAGGAATAGGACAGGTGAATGAAGCTGCGGGCGGGGTCGATGGCCACCACCTCGAGAATGATGCGGTAATTACTCGTGCCAATCGGCCCTTCCGGGGCCGTCAGATCCACCTGCACGTAGTCGGGCTGACTTTCCCGCGCGTACTGGAACTCAAACAGGTAGGTGTCGGCCAGCGGCTGGTCGAACTTCCGCCCGACGTTGACCCTTAGCGCCTTGCCGGCGCGGGAAGTGGCGACGCGGCAGCCTTTGACGTTCAGGTGGAGGATCAGGATGTCGCACCAGTGATCCAGGTCCTTAAGCGACGGGCCTACGATGGCAAAGGGCTGATCGAACAGCGCGTAGATGTCACCACTCAGGGCATCCGGGCGCATTGTCGACTCGAGGTATAGCGGGCGCTGGTACTCGGCGCTGACCAGTCGTCCATCCAGTGCGCCGTAGCGCGCCCTCAGGGAGGCGGCATCCTGGGCGTGCGCCAGGGGCGTGGCGGCGCCGGCGCAACAAAGTACGAACGCCCAGCGTGCCGCGCGCATTACAGCCAGTATTCCCACACGCGTCCGAATGCCTCCTTGAACCGCACGCCCAGTGGACGGCGTTTCCATCGGTCGATGGTAATCGCGTCCGACTTTGCGACGTCATCCATGAACACGGCGTGCATCCTGGCGCCGAAGCCGGCACCGAGTACCACCGCATTGACCTCCTGGTTGTGCAGGAAGCTGCGCCAGTCCAGGTTGGTCGAACCGACCGTGGACCAGACGCCGTCGATGACTGCGGTCTTGACATGCAGCAGGGCATCGCGACGCTCGTAGATCTTGATGCCCGCCCTGAGCAGTTCGGTGTAGTGCGAGCGGCCCGCATGGAACACCAGCCACGAGTCGGTGCTGGATGGCACCACCAGACTGACGTCCACGCCCCGCGCGACGGCGGCCTTCAGGGACTCAACCAGCTGCCGGTCCGGCACAAGATAGGCATTCGTAATACAGATCTCGGTCTGGGCGCTCCGCACTGCCGAGATCAGCGTTGCGTAGATCAGGCTGTAGGCCTCGTCGGGAGAGCTGCCAATGGCGCGCACCACCTCGCTCCCCTCGACCTTGGGCGCGGGATAGTAGGCGCGCTCGGGGAGCGGCTTGCCCGCCTGCTTCTCCCAGGTCTCCACGAACAGCTTCTGCAGTTCGGCGACCACCGGGCCCTTCAGCTGCAGGTCGGTGTCGCGCCAGGGCAGTGCACCACCGGGGCGTACTTTCGAGTGCTGGCCGAATGATCCGCCCGAATAGACACTGCTGATATTGATACCACCCAGGATCGCGGTCGCTCCGTCCACGATCAGCAGCTTGCGGTGATCCCGCTGGTTCAGGCGCCAGCCGGCCTGGATGGTAGACAACGGATTGACCGGGTTGTACTCCAGCACGTTGATGCCGGCATCGGTGAGTTGGGCAAAGAACGCTGCCGGCGTACCCAGGGTGCCGACACTGTCGCGGATCACGTTGACCTGGACGCCCTCCTGTTGTTTGGCGATCATCGCTGCGACGAAGCGCTGGCCCACCTCGTCGTCATCGAAGATGTAGGTTTCCATGTTTATGCTGTCGCGCGCTGATTCGATGGCGCCGATCATCGCCTGGTAGGTACTCGGACCGTCCTGCAGGAGATCAACCTTGTTGCCGGCCGTCAGGGGGCTCCCGGAGATGGCCTCCTCGATCGCCATGTGGACGTCGAAAATGTCGGTTTCGTCGCCCCCCTTCTTCAGCTTGTCCAGTATGGCCTTGCTGCGTGCTGCCGACAGCGGTCCCCGGGTACCGTCCACCTGCACGGCCGCCCGGGGGCTGTGGGCCAGGTCAGGATTGATGGTCGGCAGGGAGCTGCAGCCCGCGACCAGCGCAAGGCTTGCCAGCGCAAGGATGTGTGCTATTTGTCGGAGAAGTGGCTCATTCATTGAGAGTCCCCTGGAGAATGCTCCAGGCCGGGAATACCACAAAAGGAATCGCCGCGCATTCCCGAAACCCCGGGGTGCGCGGCGAACCGTCGACTGGTGACCGGACAGACTAGAACGTCAGACCCTTGGACGTGACACTCTTGACACCCCGCACGTTGTTCGCCAGCTCGATAGCGAGTGCGCGCTCGGCACCGCTGTCCACCTTGCCGGTCAGCGTCACGACGCCGCCGCTGGTCGCCACGGAAATATCCGAACCGTGCACATTACTGGAATACAGCAGCGTGGACTTCACCTTGGTGGTAATCCAGGCGTCGCTCGTGCTCTTTGCAACCGTCTTGTCGGCGCCCTTTGCCGGCATGGGTGCGGCTGCCTTCTTGCCGCCAACCGTCAGCTTGTTGTCCACCGACGTGACGCCGTGGGTATTCAGGGCGATCCGGCCGGCAGCCTTTCGTGCTGCGTCCGTATCTGCCGAACCAAGCAGGGTTACTCGACCTGCCTTGGTGTCGACGTCGGTCTCCATGCCTTCAGCATGCTTGCTCCACAGGAGCTTCGACTTGACCGCCGCGGTAATGGTGGCGTCATCGATAACCTGGCCGAAGCTGCGCTCTTTGGACGCCTTGGCAGGGACATAGTCGGAGCGGACCGTGATCTGGTTGTCGACTTCCTTGATCCCGTTGACCCCCATCGCGATCTGCCGTGCCAGGTCCTTGTTGACTTCTTCCTCGACAGTGCCGGTCAGCGTGGCCTTGCCATTATGCACTGACGCCTTGAGGTCACTTGCCCGGAGATACGGACTCAGGGCATAGGTGGTCCAGATCTGGGTTTCCTGCCGGGCTTCCGTGATTTCCTGGGAGGGCGTTTCGCCTGCCACGGCGCTGCCGATCCAGGCCAGTGCCAACGCACTGCCGGCCGCCAGTGCCAGTTTGCGGGATTGCGTGTACATGTGTGGTGTCTCCGTGATTGCTGATTGGGGGGTGAGGTCTGCAGGGCTTCGAGCGCTGGCCTCCCCAGCGGTCGCAAGGGAGCCTGACTGCCTGTCGAAGCCAATCACACTACGGGGAATCGGGTACCGCATCGGTGCGCTACCGCGCTTAGCGATGATGATGGTGAGGCAGACGTGGGCGCGGTACCGAACAGACGCCGCGCAGGCTGACGAGCAGAATTCACGCTGCGACGATATCCGTCGCCATCACATCGTGAGGAAGCATTATGAATCGATCAATTAGAACAGCCCTGCTGCTGGCCAGCCTCGGCATGGTCGCGTGCGCCGGGCCGCCAGGTCCCCAGGGTGACCAGGGCAACCAGGGAAACACCGGCTATACCGGGGACAAGGGCGCGACCGGTAACCAGGGGAACACCGGGTCCGAGGGCCAGGCGGGCACCCAGGGCGATACCGGCTTTACGGGCGCCCAGGGCCGGACCGGCACGCAAGGCGATCCCGGGTACACGGGCGCAACAGGCGCAACGGGCGACACTGGGTCCACTGGCGAAACCGGCGAGAAGGGTGCCTCGGGTAACACGGTCATCGTGGTGCCACCCGCCAACTAGGCAAGTGCGCCATGCAGATCCAAGAGAAGCTGGCGCGTTTCAGCGACCATATCATGCGCATCGAGGTGCACCTCAGCGATGACCAGCGGGCGTTGAAGCGCCTGCTGGCCCGGCGACGGGACCCTATTCACCCGGCAGCTGGGGGCCTCGGGGAAGCCGAGGCGCTGATCGCGCCGGATGGCCGGTGGGAAAGCCCGCGGCCGGGGGGCGCCAGCGAGCGCTCCGGTAGCTGACGAAGACCCGGGACGCCGACCTGGCGGTCGCAGAATGCATAGCCGGACTGCTGGCGCTTCGCACAGTACATGGCAGCGTCGGCGCTCCTGAGCAGGGCGTCGGCGGTCTGCCCGTCCACGGGGAAGGTGGCAATGCCTATGCTGGGTCGGATCGTCAGCGTGACCCGTCCGAGCGCGAGTGGCGCAGACACGGTGTGGAACAGCTTGGCGGCCAGCAGGCTGAGCTGCTCCAGATTGGCTACGTCCGCCGGCAGGCACGCAAACTCGTCGCCGCCGAGACGGCTCATCATGTCCTCGGCGCGCACCGCGCGGGCCAGCCGCGCGGCAACGATCGTGAGCAGCTCGTCACCGGCGTCGTGTCCGTACAGGTCATTGATCGGCTTGAAACCATCAAGGTCCAGGTACAACACGGCCAGCGCCGGGTGTCGCGGCGACACGCCCGCCAGTGCCAGGTCGAGCCGTTGCAGGAAGAACCGCCGGTTTGGCAGGGACGTCAGCCCGTCGTGCAGGGCCAGATGGCGGGCCTGCCGCTCGCCGGCCTGGGTGCCGGCGAGAGCTTCGCGGGCCTGATGCAGAGCCGAGCGCATCCTGCGGATCTCCCGCTCGAGCCGCCGGCCCCGGGCTGTTTCCGCGGCCAGCGTCGTTTGCAGTGTCTTCAGCGCGGGACCGTCCCCTGGCAGAGTCGCACGAGTCACCATTGAGGTCACGTCACCTGGCGGGGGCGCGCCCTCGGCAGTAAAGTCGGCTTCCTGCTGATTCAGGCTGCTCCTGCGCGGTGTCGGTTTCGCGGCGGTCCTGCTCATGGCGACTGCTCCTCATGGCCACTGGTTCGGGCGGTGAACTCACAACTGCCCAGCGCCAATTCTGGCCTGTGACGCGCGTATTTATCCGTTCGCTGGCGCACCAGCACCGGCATAAAGCCCCGTAAGCCGCGCCGCGGCACGCGCGCCCGCGCCTACTTCGCCGCCCCTTGCTTCGGCTTGTAGAACACGAACTCGCCGATCTCCGCAGTCCTGATGTATTCCCGGGACCAGGCAGGCGTCACTTGCCGCTGATGGAAGTACAGCGCGCCACTCGTGCGGTCCCCGAGTTGCCGGTTGAGTGCCTTGCGGGCGATCTCCTTGGCTTGCGCGTAGGAGTCATCGTCTTTTGCATGATCCGAACGGCCGTCGCACCACCACGAGAACTGGCAGGCGCCCTGCTCACGGCCCTGGGTCACCACCTTGCAGATCGTGTCGGGATAGCCCGTATGGCCCAGCCGGTTCATCACCACACTGGCGATTGCCTCCATGCTCGCCGTGCTCTCACCCCGGGCCTCCCAGTAGATGGTGCGTGACAGGCAGGTGATCGGATCGTCCATGGGCTGCGTTCCGGCCGGATCGACGGCCTGGACGTCACGCTTCCGGAGGGTTGCGGCGGAAGAGGGCAGCCCAATGCCGCGCTCGCTCGAGGCCAGCTTCTCAAGCGTTTCTGCCTTCTTCTCGGTGGCTGCTACCGTCTGCGGCGGGTCGGGCCCGGCCGCGGGGCACCCGAGCAGGATCATCGCCAGGCAGCCACAGGCTGCGGCGCGTCCCCACAGGCGATAGGCCACGCCCCGGCCGCCGGAAGGGCTACCATCCGAAGGACATCTGGTTAACTGGGAGAGTGCCATGGGCATCATCTGGTTCATCCTCATCGGGATGGTCGCGGGATGGCTTGCTGGTCAGATTATGAAGGGTAGCGGCTTCGGCGTGCTCGGGGATATCGTCATCGGGATCGTGGGCGCCTTCCTGGGCGGGATGCTGTTCAACCTGCTGGGACTGGCCTGGGGCGGCCTGGTCGGGTCCCTCGTGGTTGCCACCATCGGCGCGATCCTGCTCATTCTTCTCGTACGGCTGATCAAGCGCGCGTGATCCGACCCTGACCGGCGGCTGACATAAATCACTGCCCTGTGATTTGTCAGTGGGGCGTGCCGGGCCTTGTGTTTTCCTGCAGAGATTGTGACTGCTGAAGGAAACAGCCATGCAAAGCGCCCGCGGGAATAGTGCCGCCCCTGTAATTGACTGGAAAGCCCAACTCGCTACCCTCGCGCGCCACGAGGGCGTCTGGGAAGGAACCTACCGCTACTACGACGCCGCCGGACGCCCGGTTGACGAGCACCGCTCGCGGCTCACCTGCCGTTTCCCGGCGGACCAGCCCGGCACGTACCACCAGACCAACCACTACTGGTGGGCCGACGGGCGCTCGGAAACGCGGGAATTCCCGGCCCTGATCCGTGCCGGACGACTGATCTGGCAAGGTGGTCTGATCGAGGGCTGGGCGGCCGATGTCGCGCTGGACGACTTCGCCCGCACCAGCATGCTCTACTGGGTGCGGCACAACGAACCCGGGGTGTACGTCTACGAAATGATCCAGCTCAGTGACTGCGGCCGCTACCGGGCGCGCGTCTGGCAATGGTTCAGGAACGGTCGTCTCGAGCGCCGCACGCTGATCGACGAACAGAAGGTCAGCGCCGCCCGCGTGACCGGGTAGCGGCGTTCCGCAGCCGGTAGATAGTGCACTGGTCTGCGACAGACCACGATCCCGCCGCTGCGGGTCTCCCGGGTCATCAACAACTCGCGCCTGGCCTCACTTCGCCGACGGCGTATCGATAATGAGTGTTTCGCCCGGTACCTGTCGTTTCAGAAGTTGAATGGACATCGGCAGGAGGTCCGAAAACCATTGTCTGGCGATAGTCTCGGCGGTCTCCGACTCGTCGCGCACCTCTAGCCGCTCCTCGTCGAACGAGACGAGCATGCGGGGGCCGAAGAATATTACGCGGCCATTTCCGGGAAGGAACAGGGAGCCGCCGTAGACAAGCCGGGCACCGGCCGGTATGTCCACGCTCCATCGCGGGCAGGTGGTCCACCGTGCGTTGTGGGCAAATACATTGCGGGATCGCGGCTCGTGAGCCCCGATGTACTGAACTCCCGGTTGCACAAGCAGGTAGGTCCAGCCCTCCGTACGTGTGCCATCCGACAGAAATTGCAATTCAGCCGGCTTCAGGTTGAGGCCGCTGGAGAAATTCGCCAATCCCAGCCAGATGTCATCATCCGGTGCCGTCGAGCGAAACGCCGGACTCGACTCGCCATCCACTTCCGTCACGACGCGAAGGAGCAAGACGGTCTGTTGTCTTCCACCTTGCATGGACACGTCCTGCGCACCGGGGGCGCCCGGCTTCACCGTTGCACACCCGCCGCCAAGAACAAGCAGCATGCCTGCGATGGCCGACATGGCTGTTGTCAGCGGATTCCTGCGGCCGCGCCGCGCAGAACTGATGGAGCGTGGAGTTGAAGTCATGGTTCTTTCGGTTGTGACTGCCAGTCGCGGGCGCGTTGGGCGTTACGCCAGTCCAGCAGGAAGTCGCCGTAGGATTTCGTGGGCGGTCTCTCCAGCGTTTCCGAACTCACGAACCGGTTGTCGCGATCAAACTTGACCAGGAATGCAAATTCCTGCGGGACATCGACCGCGCCACCGATTACGGAGTACCCCCCTGCAACGGCCCAGAGCAGGACGCCGCGAAGCTTGACCCAACGGTAAATCAGGATGTTCTCGTCCCGCCACAGGATGGTGGGTTCGCCGAGTTTACCGGTGACGTCCTCTTTAGTGGTCTTACCCGACTGAAGGAAGGCCAGATCCTCGGCATTCACCTCCCTGCCTTCGAGTGCCTTTCCCCCGGGGGTGGGGATGTAGAGACACCCGGCAAGCAGGCAAGCCAGTGCGACGACCCACGCTTTGGCCGGAACCCGTGAACAGGGCATGCAAAGCCTCCGTTCGAGCGAGTATAGGCCGGTCGATGGTCATTCGGGGAATCTGGGTTTCGGCCGATGCCCCGCAGCTGGTCCTCGATGCTGGCAATGATTTCGCCTATTAGCCTCAACGCAAGCGTAGGATCGAAGCCACGGTCAATTGTTGACCTGGAGAAGGTCCCATGAAGAAGTCACTGTTGCGACCTTTCGTGCTTAGGGGCGTAATTGCGCTGATTGCATTCGCTGCTCAGGCTGCACATGCGGGACCGATCGCGTTCGTTTACAACACCGCTGGTACGACAACGGCCGCAAACTTTCAGTCGTTTCTCAATAGCCGTGGGTACCCCACCACTCTTTTCGATGCATCTGGCATCACGGCCACCACTGATTTCTCCGCGTTCGATACGATCATCATTGGTGACGAGACCGGGTACCTCAATGAGTGGGCGGGATCCACTGCGCCCGCGGCCTCGATTCTGCAGGTCGGCGTAATCGATGGATCTGGTAAACCGATTGTCGGCATCGGCGAGGGGGGCTACGCCTTTTTTTCGAAGCTCGGTCAGCCCAATGGCTGGCCCCACGGCTGGCATGGACAACAGTCGGGCACCATCGCAGTCAATCCTGCTGACCCGCTCTTCAGTACTCCGAATCCAGTTTCGCTTGACGCGAGCAACGCCGTGCAGTTGTTCACGTCCGATACGAACGCTGTGGGCATCTACGGGCTTGATGCCTTCGTCATGGCCTCAACCCTGGAACTCCTGGGGCGCGAGCAGGCCCCGGCCGGCAATGCCGATCACTACGACCTGAGCTACGCCGCTAACCGCTACTTCCTGTGGGGCTTTAGCGACGACCCGACAAAGATGACGGCAGCGGGCAAGGACCTGTTCGAAAACGTGATTGCACGGACCTGCGTCAGCGTGACCGGCCAGCCACAGTGTTCACCGCCGGGACCCGTAGCTCCCGCGCCAGCCTCGCTTTACCTGTTGGCAACCGGCCTCGCGGGCGTTGCGGCGCGGCGCGGCCGCAAAAAGGGATAAGGCGCACTGTGCACCGGTCAGCCACTCCCTGAGCTGTACGATTGAGGTGGTGAACGCTCGCCAGGCCTGCGGGATTCAACCGAGCTGCGACGAGAGGCTGAGGCGGTACTGCAGGACGGTGAAACACTGTTCATTTCATGCTGGAAGCCCTGCAGGGCAGCATCGCCCGGCGTCGCGATACGACTCTGGGTTCGGCTGAAGAAGGCCAGAGCCAGGGCGAGCGACTGATACGGGCTTGCGTCGCTACAGGGTTCGCTTCACGGCTATCCGCCGGAGCCTCAAGCTGCTGCCGTTCTCACCCTACTCGTGCCGGAAGGCCACCCCGGAACTCCCGCGGCCCCGGGAACTACTGGTGCCCTTCGGGTCAGTCGGCTATGTGCTGCTGGTGGAAATTGAGGCACCGGGGACAGTCACGGTTCTGGCCAGCCGACATGCCACCCACGAGTGAAGCCCGCGTTCAACGCCAGGATCGGGGCAATCAGCCGGCGCTCGCCCAGGATCGAGTGGGTCAGCGCTGTCAGTACCATCGTCGCTGCCGACAGTCAGAGCCTGATCATCAGGTTCGCCTCCTGTCAGAGGTGCCTGCCGGGCCAGGCACCTTCAGGCACAATCTGGCCACCGTATTTCGCCCGGCGTGACCGTGCCCATCATGCAGGAAAATGTTGCCGTCAAACGCTACCTGCCCTGGGTCGTCGCCGCGGCGCTCTTCATGGAGCAGCTGGACTCCACGATCGTGAACACCGCCGTGCCGGCCATGGCCGCGAGCCTCGCGGTCACGCCGCTCAGCCTCAAGGCGGTGGTGACCAGCTACATCCTGAGCCTCGCGGTGTGCATTCCCGTCAGCGGCTGGTTGGCGGACCGCTTCGGCACCCGGCGCGTGTTCGCGACGGCCATCGCGGTCTTCACCCTGGCCTCCGTGCTGTGCGGGCTGTCGGTGAATGTCCCGATGCTGGTGGCGGCGAGGATCCTGCAGGGCGCGGGCGCCGCCCTGATGATGCCCGTTGGCCGGCTGACGATCATCCGGACCTTCCCCAAGGCCGAGCTGCTGAACGCGATGAACTTCGTCATCGTTCCGGCGCTGATCGGCCCGTTGCTGGGGCCGACCGTCGGCGGCCTCATCGTGCACTGGCTGTCCTGGCGGGAGATTTTCTTCGTCAACGTGCCGGTGGGTCTTGTGGCCCTGTGGCTGGTCCGGCGCTACATGCCCGACTACCGGGGGGAGGGGCCCCGGCCCCTGGACGTTACGGGGCTGGTCCTGTTCGGCGGCGGCACGGCGCTGCTGTCCTGGCTCCTGGAGATCTTCGGCGAGCACAACGTCGACGCCACGTCTGCCGCCGTTCTGCTCGGGATTTCGCTGGCGCTGCTCGCAGCCTTCATCCAGCACGCCCGCCGGTCGGAGCACCCGTTGCTACGTCTGGACCTCTTCCGGGTGCGGACTTTCCGGGTGTCCGTCGCCGGGGGCTTCGTGACGCGGCTCGGGATCGGCGGCCTGCCGTTCCTGCTGCCGCTGCTCTACCAACTCGGCCTCGGCATGCCAGCCTGGCAGTCGGGCCTGCTGATGATGCCGGCCGCTGCCGCTGCCATGGGCATGAAGCTGCTGTCCTCGTCCCTGCTGGCGCGCTTCGGCTACAAGCAGGTGCTGGTGGTCAACACCCTGATGATCGGCGTGACCATCAGCCTGTTCTCGCTGGTGGCGCCGGGCGTGCCGCTGGTGATGATCGTGCTGCTCAGCCTGGCCCAGGGCTTCTTCAATTCCCTGCAGTTCTCCAGCATGAACTCCATGGCCTACGCGGATGTCGATGCCGGGGACTCAAGTATGGCCAGCACGATGGCGAGCAGCATGCAGCAGATGTCGATGTCTTTCGGGCTGGCCTGCGCCTCGCTGATTACCGCAGGCTTTCTCGGGGGCGTGCCACAAAGCGACGCCGCCGCCGTCGCCGCTGCCATTCACTACGCCTTCCTGACCCTCGGCGCCTTCACCTTCGTCTCGTCCCTGTCCTTCTGGACCCTGCACGCCCGGGACGGGGAGAGCGTCAGCCGGGCGGGCGCCCCGGGGCTGCCGTAGAGGCTCGGCGGCCGGCACTCAGCATGTTGGCTTCGTCGATCTGGTCGTTGAGCGTCCAGTAGTCGTAGAGGTAGCCCAGAAGGAACAGGCCGCCAGTCAGCAACCACAGGAGCGCCGTCGGCCACTTCCCGAGATAGAGCCGGTGGGCGCCGAAGATGCCGAGGAATGTCAGCAGGATCCAGGTGACGTTGTAGTCCTTGTCACCCGACTCGTAGCGCCGGTCGGCGAC
>JBBQSA010000074.1:0-11988 GCA_038214295.1 Gammaproteobacteria bacterium | reverse complement strand
CACGCACTGGTGAATGGCCTGTCGGTTGACGTCGAGGAGCACTTCCAGGTCCAGGCCTTCGCCGATTGCATCCCTCGCACGGCGTGGGACCGCACGCCCTCCCGGGTCGAACGCAACGTCAACCGGTTGCTCGAGATGTTCGCGGAGGCTGGTGTGCAGGGCACGTTCTTCACGCTCGCCTGGGTTGCCGAGCGGCATCCCGCCCTGGTCCGCGCCATCGTCGCGGCAGGTCACGAGCTCGCGAGCCACGGCTGTGAGCACATACCGGTCTATGAGCAGACGGCGGCGGAATTCAGGGAAGACGCCCACCGGAGCAAGATCCGGCTCGAGGACATTGGGGGAGTACCAGTCACCGGCTACCGCGCCGCCAGCTTCTCGATCGTGCCGCGCAGCGCCTGGGCCTTCGACGAACTGGAACGCGTCGGCTACCGGTACTCATCAAGCATCGTCCCGGTCCAGCACGACATCTACGGCTTCCCGGGGGCTCCCCGTTTCAGCCATCAACCCACTGCGACCGGCCAGTTGACGGAATGCCCCGCAAGCACGGTGGCGGCGGCCGGCCGACTGTGGGCCTGTGGCGGCGGTGGCTACTTCCGCTTCTTCCCCTACCCCCTGTTCCGCTGGGCGGTTCGCCGCCTGCACACAGTGGACCATCAGCCCTGCTTCTTCTACATGCACCCCTGGGAGATCGACCCTGAACAGCCTCCCGTGGCCGGTGCCCGCCTCCGCTCCCGGTTCCGGCACTACATCAACCTGCACCGCACCGAGCAGCGCCTGCACCAACTGCTGCGGGACTTTCGCTGGGACCGCTACGACCGCGTGCTGGGCCTTGCGCCGTCGCCATGAGTCTTGTCGTCGGGACGCTCGGTGCCGGCCACGCGGCCGCGGCCGCGTGGGACGCTTTCGCCCACTCGGCTCCCGGCGCCACGCTTTACCATCAGACCGCCTGGCAGCGGATTTTCGCGCTGGAATTTGGCTGGGACACTCACTACCTGGAAGCTCGCGGCCAGGAGGGACTGGAGGGCATACTGCCCCTCGTTCGCCTGCGCAGCCGGCTGTTCGGCGACTTCCTTGTGTCACTCCCGTACGTCAACTACGGGGGTGTCGTCGCGCAGACGGAGGCTGCCGACCGGCTGCTGACCGAGGCCGCGGTGGACCTTGCCGGGTCCCTCGGCGTCAGCCACATGGAATTGCGCGAGCTCCGGCCCAGAGCAGCAACGTGGCCAGCCCGCACCGACAAGGTCGGCATGCAGGCGACTCTTGCCGGCACAGAGGAGGCACACTGGAGCACGCTGCCATCGAAGTTGCGATCACAGATACGGCGACCCCAGAAGGCAGGCGCGACGACGCGGATCGGTGGCGCGGAACTCCTGCCCGCGTTCTACGCTGTCTTCGCCCGCAACATGCGGGACCTCGGCACGCCCGTCTATGCCCGGTCCTTCTTCACAACCGTCGCCCGGGAATTGCCGGAGTTTGTGGACGTGGTCATTGTCGAACTGGCGGGCAAGCCGGTAGCCGCCGGATTCCTGATCCATTTTGCAGGCCGCACCGAGATTCCCTGGGCATCGTCGCTCCGGTCAGTCAACCGGCTGGGCGTGAACATGCTGCTGTACTGGGCCTGTCTTCAGCGCGCCATCGAACGCGGGTCCACGGTGTTCGACTTCGGACGGTCGACCGTGGACAGCGGCACCTACCAGTTCAAGCGCCAGTGGGGCGCAGAACCGGTGCCTCACTACTGGCATTACTGGCTGCGCGGCGGTGGCGAGCTGCCGAGGCTGAACCCTTCCAACCCGAAGTTCGCCCTGGCGATCGCCGCCTGGCAACGCCTGCCGCTATGGCTGGCCAACGGACTCGGTCCGCACATCGTGCGCAACCTGCCATGAGGCGGCCCGGCTGATGTGCGGAATCTACGGCGAGGTTTCCCTGACGCCCGGCCGGAGCCCGGACCGGCAGGCTGTCGTCCGCTCCGGCTCCGCGCTGGTGCACCGGGGTCCCGACGACGACGACCTGCACGTCACCGACCGGGTGGCGCTGGGACTTCGCCGCCTTTCGATCATCGACGTCAGCGGAGGGCGCCAGCCACTGTTCAACGAGGACCGGACCATCGCAGCCGTCTGCAACGGCGAGATTTACAACTTCAGGGAGCTGCGCACCCGGCTGGTCAGCGCCGGCCACACGTTCCGCACGGGCAGTGATGCCGAGGTTCTTGTTCACCTGTACGAGGAGTACGGCGACGGGTTTGTGGGACATCTCCGCGGCATGTTCGGCTTTGCCCTCTGGGACGAGCCTCGCCGCCGGCTGCTGCTCGGCAGGGACCGGCTCGGAATAAAGCCGGTCTACTACGCGAAAACGGGCGGGTCGGTCGTCTTTGCGTCAGAAACAAAGGCCCTGCTGGCCAGGGGTGACCTGTCCGTCCAGCTGGAGCCGGTGGCCCTGGAAAACTACCTGGCGCTTGGCTATGTGCCCAATCCCCACAGCCTGTTCGAGGGGATTCGCAAGCTGCCACCGGGACACCTGGCCGTGATCGAGGACGGTGCGGTCGCGGAGCACCGCTACTGGGAACTCGTGATGTCGCCCCGCACCGGCATCAGTGAGCAGGACTGGTCCGCCGAGATCCGGGCCTCGCTCAAGGCGAGCGTCGAGGCGCAGATGATCAGCGATGTGCCGCTGGGCGCTTTCCTGAGCGGTGGCATCGATTCAACGATGATCGTGCACTACATGGCCCAGGCGGCCCTGGGCCCTGTCCGCACCTATTCCATCGGCTATGACGAGTCCACCGGCGGTGGCTTCTACAACGAACTCGGCTACGCCCGGGACATCGCAGCCCGGTACGGGACGGCGCACAAGGAACTGGTTGTAAGGCCGGAAATCGTGGCCCTGCTGCCCGGCCTCATCTGGCACCTGGACGAGCCGACGGCGGACTCGGCCGTGGTGACCACGAGCCTCGTGTCCCAGCACGCGGCCCGGGAGGTCAAGGTCATACTGTCAGGCGTCGGTGGTGACGAACTGTGGGGCGGGTACGACCGCTACATGCTGGCGCACTACGTGGGCCTGATCCGGCGCGTGCCGGCCTGGTTGCGCCACACGATGCTGAAGCCCCTCACCCGGGCGCTCCCGGTGGACAGGCATTCCCGGCTGCTGAACATGTTCCGCTACCTCCGGACGCTGACCACGCTGGCGGACGTCGGCGAGTCCGAGCGCTATCACCAGCTGATGCAGGTGTTTGGTCGCGCCCAGCTGGATGGGCTCCTGGCCAGGGGCCACAGCGGCGGGGACGATGCGCTGCTCCAGCTGATGGCCCGCTATCCAAGGGAACACCAGCTCGATCGCATCTTCCTTGCCGATATCGGCACCCAGCTGACCGACGACCTGCTGCTGCTGTCGGACAAGATGAGCATGGCGCACTCCCTGGAAGCCCGTGTGCCCCTGCTGGACGAGCGCCTGGTGGACCTGGCGGCGACGGTGCCTGCCAGCCTGAGGGTGCGGGGCCGGCACACGCGCTACCTGCTGAAGCGCGCGATGCGGGGCGTGATTCCGGACGTGACCCTCGACCGCCGGAAGCGCGGCTTCGGCCCGCCCATGGGCGGCTGGCTGAAACGCGAGCTGGAGCCCGTGGTAGGCAAGCTGCTGGCGCCCGCGGTCGTCGAGCGCCGCGGTCTGCTCCGGGCTGCCGCCGTGACGCGCCTGGTGGACGAACATCGGGCCAACCGGGCCGACCATACCGACCAGCTGTTCGGCCTGATTACCCTCGAACTCTGGTGCCGCCTGTTCATGGACCGGCAACAGCCGGACGACCTGGCGGCCTGGCTGATGGAACCCGCCTAGCCGCGCAACCAGTCGGTGCACCGCCCCGCCACCTCGTCCCGCCACTGACGCCGCGAGAAGGTGTGGTCGGCAGCATCCAGCTGGAACCGGGTCACGTTCGGCTGCGCGAGGGCGTGTTGCCAGGCCGGCTGGCGAGCCAGGTCACGAAACTCCCCGGCCGTCAGGTCCCGCCCGCTGAGTATCAGCAGGGTCCGGCCGTTGAATGCCGTCAGGGCTCTCAGGAGCCTCTCCGGAAGTGTCCCCGACCTGCTCCCCTTGGGTGCGGCTGGCGTGCCTGGAAGGCTCGCAGGCGCGCTCGCGGGGCTGGCGCCCCGGCCCAGGGCCTGGCGCAGGGTCCGGAAGAAGGCCGCCAGGGCGGCGCCAATCCGCACCTCTCCGCGCAGCAGCTTGCCCCAGAACGCCGGCTCGAACACCCGCCGGGCGTAATACTCCGACACGTAGGACCGGGCCAGAGTCTCATCGGTGCGAACCCAGGGATTGAGCAGCACCAGGCCGGTCACCCGGGGGTCCTCGCCCGCGTAGAGGAGCCCGGCGGCCGCGCCGTCGCACAGTCCCCACAGGGTGAATTCGCCGAGGGTCGGAACGGCGGCCTGAAGGCAGTCCAGGCCGGCCCGGATGTCCGCGTCGATCTGCTCGAAAGTCCGGGGCAGCCCATCGCTATCGCCCATGCCCCGGTAATCAAAGCGGAGCACGGCGCAGCCGGCGGCAGTCAGGGCGCGGGCCAGGAGGACAAACTGGCGATGGCTCCCGACCCGGTACTGGGGACCACCCACGATGATCAGGACCCCCCGGCTGGCGGGGGACGCGGGCAGGTGGAGGATCCCGGCCAGCCGTTCCGCCTGGATATCGATGGTCCGGACGGTCGCGTTCATGTCATGCCACCAGGCAGGCGACAGTCAGCTCGACGAGTTCAACGCAGCTAGCAATCTCCGCCGTCGCCCAGAACGCGTCGCCCCGGACGGTATGCGTGCGGCTCGTGCCGCCGGGCACCCGCAGCCGTTCCGCGGCAGCCCCGATTGCCACCGGCAGCTGGACGCCGTCCTGCCGGACAAGGTGAAACCAGTCGATCACGAGCGGCGATGGTGGCAGCAGCTCGGCCAGCTGCCGGCGGCGCACTGCCGAATAGAGCTCGGATGGCAGTTCATACCCGGCAACTTCGAGGGCCTCGCCCTGCTCCAGGCGCGTGCGCAGGCTCTCCAGGGTCTCGCCCGCTTCCCCACCGCCGGTCAGCGCGGCCGCCGTCCGGAGCCGCAGGAACTGGGTCAGGACATCCGTGCCGGACTGGGCTGGTTGCCAGAGCAGAAGGCGCTGGAGCGAGGGCAGCTCGCGTGCCATCTCCATCGCCAGGAGGGCACCGAAGCGCAGGCCAACGGCCGCCCGGACCTGGCCGCCACCCGCCTCCACCCAGCGCACGGCAGCGCGGAGGTCATCCAGCCACTGTTCGTAGCGGGCGTCCCGGAAGTCACCCCAGCTGTCCCCGGTGCCGGCGAGGTCCACGAGCAGCACTCCGTAACCCGCCCGTGCTGCCGCCTGCCCCAGCAACGCAAACATGCGCCGGGACTTGTTCATCTCCTCTGCGAACGGCGGCGCCACCAGGAGCCAATGAGCGGGCCTGGCGTCGCCGGGAACCCAGGTCGTCAGCAGGATCTCGCCGCGGGCCGTGGGGAGGAAGAGTTGCTCGAGCCGCGGCGCCCGGGCCCTGGTCGGAGTCTGGGTCGGGGTCTGGGCCTGGCTCGGGGCCTGGCTCGCCGCAGTCACTGGCCGAGCTTGGCCTGGACAAACTTGCTCAGGCTGCCCACGGTGGCAAACACCTCGGCGGACATCTCGTCATCATCGATGCTGATGCCGTACTGGTCTTCGATCGCCGTCAGGATCGCCACCACTGCCATGGAGTCCACCTCCGGGACATGGCCCAGCAACGGCGTCTCTGCCTTGAAATTATCCGCCCGCCGGCCCAGCTGCAACGTGCTGCGGAGAATCTCTACTATTTCCTTTACGTCCTGCATATCGTCCAAGTTCCAGGTTCTGCGCAATGCTCAGGTTCGATCCCCGGTCCTCAGGCCGCGGGAGACGGGGGTCGTGAACTGTTCCACGTCGTGTAGGTCCTGCCGGTCAGTGCCTGCCCGATGCCGAGCAGGCTGGCGACATTCACCACGCAGAAGTAGTACGGAACGTTGAGCAGCCGGACGGCATGACCCCGTCGCTCCAGCAGCATTCCGGCCAGGGCAGCCGCGTACAGCACCACCTGGGCCGCCAATGTTACCGAATAGAACAGCGACCCGGGCGCCAGCCAGAGATTTGCTGCCAGGGTCACCAGCAGAAAGACCGGCACGAACCATCGCAGGACCTTGTGGGACAGGAACTGCAGCGCGAAAAACCCGTGGCGCCAGGGGTTCAGGAGCCGGCGGAGCTTCACGGTGGCGCGCCAGGCGCGGTTCACGATGCGCACCTTGCGCCGGAACTCCGCGTCGAAGCCCTCGGCACCGCCCTCATAGGAGATTGCCCTGGACTCGTAGACGTTCCGGTACCCGCGACCGACCACCTGCATCGGGTTGACGAAATCCGACAGGTCGGAGGCCGCCAGGTCCGTGTAGAGCGCCCTCCGGACGGCATAGATGGCGCCGTCGGCGCCAACGAGAGACCCGAGCTCGCTTTCCAGTCCCTTTATCCAGAGCTCGTAGGTCCAGTACCTGTTCTCAGCCTCGGTGGAGGCATCGTCGGCCTCGATCCGGTAGCGGGACTCACCGGTTGCCGCCCCGACCACCGGATCGGCGAAATTGCTGGCCAGATGGCGCAGTGCGGACCTGTCGTAGATCGCGTTCGCATCCGAGAACACGAGGATATCACCCCGGGCACGGCGTACGGCGGCATTGAGACCCGCGGTCTTGCCACCACGCTCCGGCATGCGCAGCAGCTCCACGCGCGGGTCCAAGCAGGCGCCAACCACTTCGTCGGTACCATCATCCGACGCATCCGAGACCACCAGCACCTGGAGCTTGTCCGGCGGGTAATCGAGGGCCAGGGAATTGCGCAGCTTGGCATCGATCACGGAGACTTCGTTGTAGGCAGAAATCACCAGCGTGATTGGCGGCTCGATCGGCGCCCGCTGCACTGGCCGGCGGAATCCTGCAGCACGGAGGACGCCGAGAAGCAGCGGATAGCCCGCATAGACGTACAGGATCGTCAGCGACGCAAGCCAGAACGCTGCAGTAGCAAGATGGTCAGCCATGCCGGTATCGGGGTCCCCTCAGCGTGTCGTTTTGGGCGTGTTGTTTTGGCCGGTTAAATCCGGCATCCGGTGCAAGCGGCACCCTGCCCGGTCTGGCGCCCGCAAGTCAAGGAACAGGGTCCCGGGAGCCCGTTGCCAGTGTCAGCGCCAGCTGTTCTGACGGTCCGGGATGCCGATCAGTTGCTGGACATCGGGGAGCACATGCCAAAGAATCAACGGCCAAATTACGACGACTGTCCAGCAGCACTGAATTCCATAATCCATGGCTGACATATTCGGAAACTGGTCCCCGGGTCAGCCGGAGGGCAAGGCAGCTGCCGGCTGGCGGGCACCGAGCCTGATCACGTCCGGACCAATCCACGTAGCCGTGGACGGCCAGCCCCGCTACGGTTCCGGGGCCATCACGCCCGGGGATCCGGCGAGCTTGGTGCTCCGCGCTTACCAGGACCACGGCGACTCGGTGTTTGCCAAGCTAACCGGGACCTTCGCTGCGGTAATCCTTGATGAGCCCCGGCAACGCCTGTTGCTTGCCGTGGATCGGGTGGGCGTCCGGCCCCTGAGCTTTGCCCACACTGCCGACGGTGGGGTCGTATTCGGATCGTCTGCCCTGGCGGTTGCCGAAGCCCTTGCCGCCCGCCGGTCCGCCTCCGTTCGGGTGAACCTGCAGTCCCTCTACGACTACATGTTTCTGCACATGGTGCCGAGCCCTGACACGGCCTTTCCCGGGGTAAGCAAGCTGCGCCCCGGCTCCTTTGTGGCCGTCAGCGGCGGCCAGTTGCACGAAGCACGGTACTGGCGGCCGAATTTCACAACGGACGGCAGGGGCGACAGCCGGGAACTCGGGGAGGAACTGCACGCGCTGCTTCGCCAGGCCGTCGAGCGGGTCCTCGACGGCAGCGCGGCAACAGGGGCCTTCCTGAGCGGCGGCCTGGACAGCTCGACCGTTGTTGGCGTCCTCTCGCGGCTGGTGTCCTCACCGGCGCGGACGTTCTCGGTGGGCTTCGACACCGAGGGCTACGACGAACTCGCCTTCGCGCGGCTTGCCGTCCGCCATTTTGGCGCGGAGGGGGCGGAATACGTCGTGACGCCATCGGATGTGGCCGAGGCCTTACCCCTCATTGCGGGCGCCTACGACGAGCCTTTCGGCAACTCGTCGGCAATCCCGACCTATTTCTGTGGACGGCTGGCCCGGGCATCCGGGATTGACGTACTGCTGGCCGGTGATGGCGGCGATGAGATCTTCGCCGGCAACCCCCACTACACCAGGCAATCGCTGTTCGAGCACTACTGGAAGCTGCCGCCCGGAATGCGCACCGGAAATATGGAGAAGCTGCTGCTGTCCGCAGTGCCTGAAGACGCGCCCTGGCCGCTGGGCAAGATCCGCAGCTACGTGCAGCAGGCCAGCATCCCGCTGCCAAAGCGCCTGCATTCCTGGAACTTCATGTTCCGCGAGGCCCGGGAATCCCTCTTCACGCCCGAGTTTCTCCGCCAGATCGACCCGGAGCACCACATCGGCGCCATGGACGCCACCTGGCGCGAGGTCGAGGGCGCGTCCGTACTGGACAAGCTGCTGTACTTCGACTGGAAGTTTGTACTGGCCGACAATGATCTCCGCAAGGTGGGCCGCATGTGCCAACTAGCGGGCGTTGACGTTCGCTACCCGATGCTCGATACCGACCTGGTCGACTTCTCACTGCGCCTCCCGACCCGCCTCAAGATACGCGGCCAGAACCTCAGGCACTTCTACAAGCAGGCGATGCGCGGCTTCCTCCCGGACCAGATCGTCGACAAGCAGAAGCACGGTTTCGGGCTCCCCTTCGGGGTCTGGCTCAAGACCTCGCCGGAACTGATCTCCCTGATGTCGTCCACGCTGCGCGCGCTTGCGGCGCGGGGCATTTTCCGGCCGGAATTCCTGGACGGGATCCAGAAGCTCCACCGGGAGGGCCACCCCTCCTACTACGGCTATGTGATCTGGGACCTGCTGATGCTGGAGCAATGGCTCCAGGCACGCCGGTTGAGCCTGTGAGCCAGAGGGCCCAACGATGTCGCTGACATCCCTGGTCTTCGTACTGCTGTTTGCCGCGGGACTCGTTGCAAGCCTCGTCCGGCATCCAGCCTTCGGCCTCTACACCTACATCGCCGTCTTCTACCTGCACCCGCCGGACCGCTGGTGGGGTGAGGCCCTGCCGGACTTCCGCTGGTCACTGCTCGCCGCCTTCGTGACGCTGCTGTCCCTGTGGCGCCTGGAACCGATCGCGAACCGGCCGGGTTGGCTGCAGAGCAATCCCGTGCGCCTCTTCCTGCTGTTCGTGGTCTGGTTCTGGCTGCAGTTGGCCTGGGCCCTGGACCCCGGCCTGCACCTCGACGCCGCCGTGCTCTTCAGCAAGTACGCCCTCCTCGTCTTCCTGATCTACAGCGTGGTCCAGACCGAGGAAATATTCCGCAACGTGCTGCTGGTGCACGTGCTGGGCTGCCTCTACCTCGGCTGGATCATTTTTGTCACTCCCGACTCGGGAAGGGCCGACGGCCGGTTCGACGGCGTCGGCGGACCGGGAATCGACGACGCCAATTCCCTGTCCACGCAACTGGCAACGGGGCTGCTGGCGGCATCCGCCCTGGTCGTCAACGCCTCGACGCGGGTCCGCCTGCTGGCGATGGCGGCGACGCCCTTCATCGTGAACGGGATGATCCAGACCCTGAGCCGCGGCCCCGTCCTCGGCCTGATTGCCGGTGGCCTCGTCATGCTGGTCGTGACCCCGGTGCGCTACCGCCGGGTCTACATAGGCCTCGGGGTACTTAGCCTGCTGATCCTGCTGCGCATGGCGCCACTAACCTTCTGGGAACGCCTGGGTACCATCGCGGCGCCTATCGAGACTACGGCCGAGGTGGACATGAGTACCCAGACCCGCCTGGCGCTGGTCACCGCCCAGCTGCAGATGACCGCCGACTACCCCTTCGGCTCCGGCCACCGGGGTACCGCGGTGCTCAGTCCGCGGTACCTAGGCCAGGAGCACATGGCCTATGACCGCACCGGGGCAGGGGTAGGCGCTCGCTCATCCCACAACACACTCCTGACGGTCCTCGCGGAGCAGGGGATTCCCGGGGCGATCATCTACCTGTGCCTTGCCGTGTCGATCTACCGCCAGATCCGGCGGCTCAAGCGCCTTGACGAGGATGGCCTGCCAGAGACCCTCGGCACGTTCCGGGCGACCGTGGCCGGCGTGTTCGTCTGCGTGACGATCGCGGGCCTTTTCACCGACTATCTGAAGCTGGAAGTCGCTATCTGGTTCATTGCAATGCTCGCTGCGCTCACCACGCTCGCCGATCGCGCCATCCCGGCTGCCATGCCGGCGCCAGAGACGGCGCCAGAGCCAGAACCTGCCCGCAAGCCGCCACCGAGGCGCGTCCGACCCCGGTCGCCTGTGCGGAGCCGCCGGTGACGGAATATCGGCTGATGGGCTGGGAAGACGCCCTGGCGGCGCACCGCGCGGACTGGCTCGCCCTCGGAATTGAGGGCCGCCTGAACCCGACGCTGCTCCCGGACTGGACACAGGTCATCGTGGAAACGCTTGCCGATCCGGCGACGGTGCGCGTGCTCGTCGGGACCCGGGGCCCGACGCTGACCGGCCTCATACCCTTCAGGATCCGGCCGAGCCGGCTGCGTGGATTCCCGGTACGTATCCTGGAACCCATCAGCAGCATCCTCGCCTACCACGCGGAGTTCGCCTGCCGGGAGGATCCGGCCGGGCTCCTGGGCGCATTGATTCGCTCCCGCACCGAGATTCCCTGGGAATTCGTCCGCCTCGCGGGAATCCTGTCCGAGAGCCAGACCGCCCGGACGATCCACGCCGTGGCGGCTGAGACGGGCTGCGGGCTGGTCCACTGGGCGGGCGAGTCGTCACCCTACGTGCCCGTGGGCACCTCCGGAGAGAACCTGCTCAACGCGCGCAACAAGCGTGACCGCTACCAGATCCGCCGGCACGCGAAGGACTTTGAGGCCACTGACGGCAGTGAGTGCCGCTGGTACGCGGACGGCGCGGACATCCCGGAGTTGCTGCAGGCCATGCTGCATGTGGAGGCCGGCAGCTGGAAGCAGAAGGCGGGTGTTGCAATCAGCACCCGGCCCATGGAAACCCGCTATTACGAGCGCCTGATGCCCTGGCTGGCCAGCACGGGCCAGCTGCTCGCTAACGTCCTTTGGATTCATGGCGAGCCGGTCGCCTACTGTCTCTGCAACACGTGGCAGCACCGCTACGGCTGCATGAAGGGAACCTACCGCGAGGAGTTCGCCCGCCTGGCGGTGGGCCACCACGCCCAGGACCAGCTGATCCTGCGGGCGGCCGATGCGGGCGCCGTGGAGTTCGATTTCCTGGGGGATGCGGATCCCTACAAGCTCAGCTGGTCGCCCACTACCCGCCGGCACGACGACTTCTTCCTCTACGCCCCGAGCGGTCGGGGCCGCTGGCTGGGACTCGCGCAGCGACTCCACGAACGCCTGCGCCGCTAGTCCCGGTCAGGGCGGGCTTTTTCAGTTCGCCGTGGCTGGCCGCTGCCGGTAGCAGCGCAGGAGGCGGGCGCAGAAGCGATTGCGGTCCCGGTCCCAGGAGCCCACGCGAGGAACCTGGAAGGGATCGTCAGCCGCCGTGGCGCCAGCCCAGACGGTAGTCAGCGCGGCGGAGAATCCGGCTGCCCGGACCAGCTCCACGTCCCGGGGCAGGTAGTCCTCGCCTGGCTTGCCATTCGGGTAGGCAAACAAGGGCACCGGCGCGCCGAGCAGGCTCTCCAGCGCGGCCTTGCCGCCGCCGATCTCCCGTGCCGCCTCCTCCGGCCCCAGGCGCGCCAGGATGGGGTGCGTCAGCGTGTGGCCGCCGATCTCCATGCCGGCCCGGTGCAGGCCCCGCACCTCGTCGCTGGTCATCATCAGGTGGCCCGGC
>JBBQSA010000073.1:0-12015 GCA_038214295.1 Gammaproteobacteria bacterium | reverse complement strand
GGTTATAGTCGGTCCAGCCAACCGGCTACCACAACAAGAACAACAGGCGATCCGGGGGTGTTTTTCATGTGCGCTCGGTTTCCACTCGCGACGGCGCTTCTCCTGCAGGCCCTGGCGGGCACGGCGTTCGCCGCCGACGTCGCCTACTTCGGCCTGTCGCCCTCCCAGCCGGTGGTCCTGCAGGGAGCGGTGCAGCGCCTGCAGGCGAACGGACACTTCAGTGACAGCACCGTTGCCCGACTGACCAGCTCGACGCTGGCGGCGGGCGGCAACCACGGTTGCGCCGTGATCGCGAACGGCGAGGTCCGGTGCTGGGGCCGCAACGCCTCGGGCCAGCTGGGCAACGGCACCACCACCGATTCGGCCCAGCCGGTGACGGCCACGATCTTCGTCACCGCGACCGCGGTGGCCGTGGGCGGGGAATCCAGCTGTGCGCTCCAGACCGATGGCGTCACGAAGTGCTGGGGGCGTAACGCCGAGGGACAGCTTGGCAATGGCACCACCGCGGCCTCGTCCACGCCCGTCACGGCCACCGGCGTCGCGGCGACGACGCTCTCCGGTGGCTTTCACCACACGTGCGCGCTCCTCGTCGGTGGCGGCGTAAGCTGCTGGGGCGCCAATAACGCCGGCCAGCTCGGCAACGGCACCACGGCGGGTGCGACCACCGCTGTGACCGTGAGCGGCATCAGCACCGCCGTGGCCATTGCCGCGGGCGGCAATCACAGCTGTGCCGTCCTCGCCTCCGGCGGCGTGAAGTGCTGGGGTGACGACGCGGCCGGCCAGCTGGGCAATGGCGCCGCCGGCGCTTCCACGACACCCGTGGACGTCACGGGCATCAGCACCGCCATCGGCATCGCGACCGGCTTCGACCACAGCTGCGCCCTGCTGGCGGACGGTACCGTTCGCTGCTGGGGGCGGGGTCTGGAGGGCCAGCTCGGCAATGGCAGCCAGACCAACTCCACCACGCCCGTCGCCGCGATCGGTATTCAGCTCCCGATCGTGGCGCTCAGCGCGGGGTCGAGCCACACCTGCGCGGTCCTCCAGAGCGGTATCGCCACCTGCTGGGGCCGGAATGCCAACGGCCAGATCGGCAATGGCCAGCTGGTCGGCAACGTGCCCCTGCCGACCGCCGTGACGGGGCTTGCCGGTGCCAGCGCGATCAGCGCCGGCTTCGAGCACAGCTGCGCGCTGCTGGTGGAGGGCGACGTGAAGTGCTGGGGCCTGAACGACGGCGGCCAGCTCGGCATGGGCACCATCGGCGGGGCCGTGCAGCGCTCCGGCGTGCCGCTCACGGTGAACGGGCCGGCGCTCGCGATCAACGCCGGTGGCAAGCACACCTGCGCCACCACGCCCTCGGGCACCGTGTCGTGCTGGGGCAATGGCTTCTACGGGCAGCTTGGAGACGGTGCGACCTCGGATTCCTCGTTGCCGGTGAAGGTCATCAATACCGACCAGACTGGCGGCGCCGCGGTTAATGTGACCAACGTCGGGCTTGGTTTCGAACACACCTGCGGCGTCTATGCCGACGGGGACGCGAAGTGCTGGGGCCGGAACAATCTCGTGCAGCTCGGTACCGGCATCGTCAGCCCTCCGCCCCAGGCCGAGACCCCCGTGGACGTTTACCAGATGAGCTCTGCGATGGCCATCGCCTCCGGTTCCGCGCACAGCTGCGTCGTGCTGTTCACCGGCGAGGTGCAGTGCTGGGGCAACAACAACTTCCGCCAGACTGGCTACGACCAGCCCGCACTTCCCAACTTTCCGGCGACCGTCCCGGGCATCAGCACGGCCCTGAACGTCTCCGCGGGGTACGAGCACACCTGCGCGGTACTGACCTCGGGCCTCGTGCAGTGCTGGGGCAGGGGTGACCAGGGCCAGCTCGGCAACGGCGGCACGGCCAACTCGCCCACGCCGGTGACCGTGACCGGTATCACGACGGCCACGGCGGTTTCGCTCGGCGATTTCCACAGCTGCGCCCGCCTCGTCGGCGGCGCCTTGCGCTGCTGGGGTCGCAACTCCGAGGGCCAGCTCGGTAACGGCACGACGACGCAGTCGTCGATCCCGGTCGCCGTCAGCGGCATCACAAATGGCAGCTCAGTCGCTGCCGGCGGTTACTACACCTGCGCACGTCTCTCGACCGGGGAGGGCCGGTGCTGGGGCAGGGGTGACGTCGGCCAGCTCGGTAACGGTTTCTTCGTGAACATCTCCAGCCCGGTGGTGGTGACGGGGCTCGCGGGTGCGGTGAGCATGGACGCGGGACAGTCTCACACCTGCGCGGGCCTGACTGGCGGCCGGATACAGTGCTGGGGCTACAACAACTCTGGCCAGCTCGGCAGCGGCCCCGGCAGCGCCGGGGTGAACAGCGCCACCCCGGTCACTGTGAACGGCATCAACATGGACGCCGCCGGCCTGTCCTACACCAGCAGCAACGCATCGGTGGTTACAGTGGACAACGCGGGGAACGCCCGGGCCGTGGGACTGGGCACTGCCACCATCACAGCCCGGTACGACAGCAAGAGCAGCAGCACGAGTTTCACCGTGGCCACCGACACCGACGGCGACACCGTGCCCGACCCCATCGACAACTGCACCCTGGTGCCGAACCCCACCCAGTGCGATAGCGACGCTGACGGCTTCGGCAACCACTGCGACGGCGACCTGAACAACAACGGTTTCACCAACGCCCAGGACACGACGCTGTTCCGCGCGCAGCTGGGCCTGCCCAGCAACCCGCCGCTTTACAACCAGGCTGACCTGAACTGCAACGGCTTCGTCAACAGCCAGGACACCACGCTGTTCCGCCAGCGGCTCGGCCAGCCGTCCGGGCCGGCGGGGGTCGTCGACCTTCCCTGACCGCGCTGCCTGCGTCGTCAGGTCGTCACGTCGCCCCGCTTCGCCTCCCCCCGAGCCCCGCACACAACTCGAGCCCCTCCAGCGTCTCCGCCAGCGTCCGGTCCGCGCCGTCCAGCCGCGGCAACAGCACCAGGCACTGCCGTCATAGGTTACGGTGCCGCTCGCGCCCGTGGCCGCGAGGGCAGTCAGCAGGGTGGCTGCGACCCGAGTCGTTACTGGCGTGGACTTTCCCCGAACTAAGGCTTGTGGCGCCCCTCATGAGAAGGCCCTCATGAGAAGGAGAATTCCGCGTTGAAAGCGCGGCGTCAACCCGGAACCAGACAAGAGGTCGCGGTGAGGCCTTCGGGCGCCGACGTTGCGCACTGCGTCGGCACGCAGGCCACGAGGTGCTCTAGCCCTCGCGCTGCGCCGGCGATGGCAGCGCCGCCGCCAGCCGGCCTAGCGCCTGGGGACTTGACCCTCAGGGGCCGAGCGCCGGCCGCGCCTGAACCCGGGCCGCGACGTCCGACTCCACTACGGAAACCCCAATTCGCCTTGGGGCGGCCACCGCGCCGACGGCCGTGACATGGCCGGCAGCTGCAGGGCGATGGTGGTGCGCAACCCAGGCAGCGGAGCGCTGCAGGAACTCTTCCAGGTGCTATAGGGCGACTCCGGCACTGGCCTGTTCAGCCGGCGAATCCCGTCCCGGAGGTTCTCTCCGGGACGGGGACGACGAAGCTGACGCTGATCAGGAAAACCAGGTAATCCGGCCGGTGCCCACGTCGTGCATCGCGGTGGCAATCCGCAACTTGCCGTCTTTGACCAGGCCACGCAGCACCTCTGAGCGCTCGAGCAGCATTGCGCCTGCGTCCTTCGCGTTCTGGTCAGCCGCCGCCTGCACCAGCGGCTTGTTTTTCGAGGACTGGGGGCCCTCGATGCCGCGCACCTTGAGCACGGAGGGCCGGATATTGGCCAGTGTCGCCGTGAGGTTGCCCAGCTTTGCGTCGTCGACCGCACCCTTTACTGCCCCGCACTCGCTGTGGCCAAGGATCACGATGGCCTTGGCGCCCGCCAGAGCGGTTGCAAACTCGAGACTGCCGATGATGTCCGTATTGACGAAGTTGCCGGCGATACGGGCCGCAAAGATGTCGCCGATTCGCTGGTCGAATACCAGTTCGGGCGGCACCCGGCTGTCGATACAGCCGACGATCGCCGCAAAAGGCGCCTGGCCGCCGGCCGTCGCCTTCACCTGGGCCCGCAGGTCACAGTTGATGGTATTGCCCGCCACGAAGCGGTCGTTGCCGCTCTTCAGCAGCTTGATGGCGTCATCGGGGGTCACGGCGGCCTGCCGGGAGGGATCGAAGACGGCGCAGGCGTCGGCGGCTAAGGCGGGACGCCCGGCGGCGGCCAGACCCGCAAAAGCAACGGCTCCCGTGGTGGCAATAAAGGCGCGACGGTTCTTCATTGGCGCTCCAAAAACGTGGCAGGGAATTCAAGCGGGTTAGTGCCAGCAACTCCGAAGATAGTTCCCCGACCCCCAGACCTGAGGCTATTCCGGCTCCCGCGTTGATAGTTGCTAGGCAGCCTCGCCCCCGGGGGCCGTAGAATCCGGCTCACTGACACATCACACCTGGAAGCAGATCTTTCGCGAACCCGCCCGAAGTGGATTCGTTAGAGGAGAGTAATTGTGAATCTGACACTGCTGCTGTGGGGAATCCCCCAGGTCATGCGGGGGTATAGGTGATTCAAACACCCCACCCGCTGAGTCTGCCAGCGCGGACCACCACCCGCGCAGCCGCCGACCCCCGGCGTCATTAACTTGACTCGGCCCGCCAACGACTGTGGGGCGCGAAGACCCCGTGGTATCTCGTCAGGTGCACCCGCGGCGACGCCAGCGTGCAGGGAGAAGCCGTCGGCGGTCGCCAGGTTTATCGGCGGCCCGTCGCGCAGGACGTCGATCGACGAAGGTGGAACGTCGACCGTGATGCCGGCGGCCGAGGGTTGCTCGCGGCCGGCAACAGGGGTCGCCAGGGCTGCAGCGCCGGCCAGGCCACTGGCCGTCAATACCTCGCGCCTGTTCATCCCCGACTCCTGGCTCGTAAACGGTCCCACCGAGTCTAGCCGACATAACACCGTTTCCCCCCCGAGCAACAGAAACCCGGTCAGTTGGGGCATCGTCTTCAAACCCCTGACAGGTTTCGCGTCGACGCCTCCCCAAAGGCCAGGGTTCCTTCAGGGCCGCAGCCCCGACGGCCCCGGGGCCTTGCCGAAGCGATTCCTGAGCAGCGCGCCGTGGGGACAACCGGTGAAGCCCGGCAACCGGGTCAACACTTCGAAGTCAGCCTTCCGAGCCTTGTGCTTCCTGGGGGCGGTCGGGAGCGTGCCTGGGAGCAGGCGGAGAAGCGTACCCGGCGCAACGCCCGTCGCCGGAAAGACGCCCAGATGCACCTCGTCGTCCGCGATGACGTACAGCCACTTGCCGACCACCACCAGGCCACTTGCAGCACTGATGAACAGGGGCCGGCCGCGAGCACTGGCGTGCTCAATGCGCAGTGTACGCAGGCGCTTCAGGTGCAGTGTCACCCTGCCGGGATCAATTCAGGGTGTAGCGAGATGGTCACGGACGCTGGCCATCTGGGTCCTTGTCATGTTCCGGGCTAATACTGGTGCCCTCAAAGTGCTCCAGGCGGACATGCTTATCGGCATAAATGGCTCCCATCTCGCCAAGGACATCCATCAGTTCGAGGTTGTCGAGGGTGAATCCCCGACTACTCACCAACTTGGCTGCTTCCAGATCCGCATCCACCACATTTCGGTCATAACGGCTGTAGAGGAAAGTCGCCCGAGGGTTATCCCGGATCATGTCGCCCAGCTCGCTATCGAGCGGCGCACCGTGTCGGCACTCACCATGCTGGCGGCAGAGAAGATCCTGGATCCACCCTGCGGAACTGATCAATGCCGCTGGCACGGCCATCGCCTGCCCAAGAACATTCTCCTCAAGCCTGGCCCCACGCCCGGACTTCATCCGACCCGTACCGATGGCAACCAGGCTCATCCGTTCCTTCCCATCCGGCCATTCCAGACGATACTCCGGCAGCGTCGCCATGGTGTAGAGCAAATAGGCGGGGTTGTTGAAAGGAGTCACCCCGCCGTCTTCGAAGGCAAACGTCTGCTTGCTCCGTGCCGCACTTTTGTGGTCCGTAATCTCGATCACTTCGGGCGGAAAGAAGGTCGGAGCCGCGGTGCTGGCCCGCACGATCTGCCAGAGTGGAAGATCGAGATTGCAGCCCGGTTGTGTCCGGTCGTTGAAGAGTGCCCGGGGGTTGTTTGACATCGGCCAGGGCGATCCGGTCGAGGCATTGCGCGTCACCACCAGAAGGAGGGTCCGCAATTTCGAGGTGCCGAGAGTGGCGGGGGAACCGTCATTCTCGGCGAAAAACTTCTGCAGAAAATCAGAAATTGGCTGACCGGCAAAACGGTTCTTATGCATGCTCCCGAACCCGGCCTTGGTGAACATCACCCGGGCATTTTCCCGATAGAGCCGCACCACTTCATCCACGGGCAGGCCCCAGGACAAAAAGGTCGCGATTATTGCCCCGGTACTGGTGCCACCGATGTAGTGAAAATGATCGGCCAGGACCATCTCCGGCCGGTCATGTTCCTTGCGCAGCAAGGCCTCGATCCGGCGAGCGATCTCCAGTGCGAACAGCCCGCGGATGCCGCCGCCGTCGAAGGATAGCAACCGGGCGCGAGGGATCGGTGAGGCAGTGAGATTCAAGATGCTGATCCTACAAGGTCTGTTCCGTGACGTTGTGCTTCCGGCACACCTCCCGGATCTGGACCCCCGGGATCTCGGCTTCACGCAGGATGCGGACGATCTGCTCTTCAGTAAACCGCTTCTTCATCGGTGAGTTCTCGGGTATAGGTCATTCAAACACCCCACCCGCTGAGTCTGCCAGCCCGGAACCCCACCGGTCACGCCCCCCGGTGCAAAAGGCCCTGACGCGACCAGCGCTCCGCCCCACGATTGGAGTCGTTGGGCGCTCGCGCATCGCCAACCGCTGGGCCGTGGCCGGGATGACTGGAGGCACACTCATGCCTGCACGAGACTACGCTCGATGATGGCAGCGCCAGCGAGCCACGCATCCTCGATACGGGAAGGCGACAGAGCATCGCCAGTGAAGTGCAATCCCGGCGGTAACTCCACAGGCTGCATGGCCAGCGCCACCCGAGCGTAGCGCCAGCGATGTCCCAGCGCGGCGGCGAGATTTCCGGCAGGTATTACCCAGCGCTCCTCGACGAGCGGGCGCACGATAGCCACAAACTCTTCCGGCGCACGTTCCAGATACTCGCGGCTGAAGGACTCGGACATTTGCGCCACCATCACGGTGTGTCCTGCGGCGACGCGGCCCGGCTTGTGATTCTCGCAGGCGCTCCACGCCAGCGGCCCGCGGTGGTCGCTGATCGCGTAGCACTCCTGCGTTTGTCCGAGCCCCTCGCCATGATAGGCGAGCAGCACAGTGAGGCACGGCACGTAGTCGAAGGCAGCATCCATTCCAAACAGCCGCGCGGTCTGCGGAAAGGGAGCGGTGCTGATCACATGATCGAACTCGCCGCCCGCCCGGCGCAGTAGATTCCCCGCGCGTTCGATGGCTGTCTCCGTTTTCACATCGAGGCCACGCGCGAGATCCCGGACGATGCGGCTGTTTCCATCGCGATGAAACCAGCGGCCAGTGTCCGGCACTTCGCGTCCCCTTTCGTCCAGCACCGGAGCTTGCAGCTTCATCAGCGCCTCACCCGATGCCGCCTGGACCGCAGCGCGGAAGCGTTCGTCGCGGATGGTGAAATACTGCGCGCCGTGATCGACCGTGTGGCCTCCCCAGCGTTTGGTGGCGCAACGGCCGCCATAGCCCCGGGCTTTTTCAAAAAGGGTCACGCTGCAACCACGCGCTATCAGCGCGTTCCCTGCGGAGACGCCCGCGATGCCGGCTCCGATGATCGCAATTTTCAGACTCATGATTGGTCTGAGCTTTTGGCGCGGATTTTCGCCGCCTGTTTCTGAATCGCCTCGCGCCGCGCATCGTCGAGTCGCGCGAGATTGCGCACCTGCATCGCCATGCGCTGGTTCTTGCGCAGCATTGGCTCGTGCCGCAGCAGGAAATCCCAGTAGAGCGTGGTGAATGGGCATGCTTTCGGGCCGGTCGCTTCGGCGGGATCGAAGGGGCATCCGGCGCAGTAGTTCGACATGCGCTGGATGTATTTGCCCGTAGCGATGTAGGGCTTGCTGGCCATGAGGCCGGCGTCGCCGTGTTGCGACATGCCGAGTGTGTTGGGCAGTTCCACCCACTCGACGGCGTCCACATAGACTGCGAGATACCATTCGTGAACTTCACGCGGGCGCACGCCGAGCATCAGCGCATACAGGCCCGTGACCATAAGCCGCTGAATATGGTGCGCGTAGCCGAGCCGCAGGGTCTGTCCGATGGCGTCGCGCAGGCAGGCCATTTCGGTGTCGCCGGTCCAGTAACACTTCGGGAGCGACTGGTCCGCGCCGAGCGCGTTCATCTCCACGTAGCCGGGCATGAAGCGCCAGTAGATGCCGCGCACGTATTCCCGCCAGCCGAGAATTTGCCGGATGAATCCCTCCACTGCCGCGAGCGGGGCGCCTCCGTCGCGATAAGCCTTCTCGGCAGCGGCGATGACGCGGCGCGGGTTGAGCAGCTTCAAGTTCATCGCGGCGCTCAGCCGGCTGTGAAATAGCCACGGCTCCTCGATCCACATCGCATCCTCCCAGTCGCCGAATTTCGCGAGGCGGTGCGTTATGAAATCCTTCAGCGCAGCGGCCGCATCCGTCGCGGTCACGGGCCAGTCGAATTCCGCGAGGTCGCCGGGATGTTTCGCAAAGCGCGCGTTCACCATGGCGATTACGCCGCGGGTGATTTCGTCCGGTGGAAATGTTCGTGGCGCCTTGTGCGGCGGCGGACCGCTCTTGCCGAAGCTCTTGCGATTTGCGCTGTCGAAGTTCCACGCGCCGCCGACCGGTTTGCCGTCGTCCATCAGCACGTCGTGGCGCCGGCGCATCTCGCGGTAGAAAAGTTCCATCCGCAGTTGCTTGCGCCCCTTCGCATGCGCCGCGAACTGGTCGTGGCTGCAAAGAAAATGCGTGTCCTCACGCGTTTCCAGTGGCAGCCCGGCTGCCTCGACCGCTGCGCGGATCTCCTCGCGCACACTCCACTCTCCCGGATCCACCATCACCACGCGTTGAGGCTTTAGAAGCGCGAGCGACTCGCGCAACGCCTCGGCAAACGTGTCGCCCTTTGCCGGCTTCGCACGTCCATCCGCTCCGCGCCACACCTCGTTGGTTGCGGTCAGTTCGCGGTAAACGACCCTCCACCGCTGCTCCCGCAGCGCATCGCGGTAATGCCGCATCGCTGCGAGAAACAGCGCGATGCGCGGCTTCGTGCTCCACACCTTCGTGCTTTCGTGCGCGACCTCCGCCATCCACACCGCATCCTGCTTTGTGTCAAAGCCGTCGAACGCGGGCGACTCTGCATCGAGTTGATCGCCGAGAATGAGGATGAGCGAGCGCATGCGTGGGTTCACGCGGGCTCGGGTGTTGCAAGCGTCGAGATTACGCGGAGCAGGCCGCTGAAGATGAGCGCGTGGGGCGGATCAAGTAGATACCAGCAGGCAAGGCCGAAGAGTCCCTTCGGCGCGAAGAACGCGGTCTGGGTGAGCAGCGGGCGCGGGTCGCGGTTCTGCGCTTTCACCTCGAATTGCAGCCACGCCCTTCCAAGCACTTTCATCTCGGCGCGGAGCCGCATCATGCGCCCAAGCTCGATGGCTTCGACGCGCCAAAAGTCGAGCGCCTCGCCCACGCGAATTTCATCGGCGTCGCGCCGACCGCGCCGCAAGCCGGATATAGGTCATTCAAACACCCCACCCGCTGAGTCTGCCAGCCCGGAACCCCACCGGTCACGCCCCCCGGTGCAAAAGGCCCTGAGGCGTCCAGCGCCCCGGCCCACAAATCTCGCCGCTATTCCCGGATTATTGCAGCGCGGACCACCACCCGCGCAGCCGGCAACCCCGGCGTCATCAACTTGACCCGGGCCGCGACGTCCGACTCCACTACGGAAACCCCAACTCGCCTTGGGGTCGCCCCGCGCCGACGGCCGTGACCCGGCCGGCAGCTCCCGCGATACCAGGTGCCCGAGGATCTCCCCGACCAACGCCGGGTCCTCGATGCTCTCGACCAACTTGACCTTGACCTTGACCTTGACCTTGCCCCCGCACGTCTCGCCGGTCTCGATCTCGATGCCAAACACCCGCTTGAGGCGCTGCGCCCAGCTCATCGCCCGGTGCCGTTCGGCCGGGGTCCGCCCGCCAGCGACTGCGCGGCGCGAACACGCCGTGGTATGCCGTCAGGTGCGCCCAAGGTCTCGGCACCAGCGCCGCCAGGCGCGCCATGAAATCGAGCGGCTCGAAGACCACGTGAGTCGTGCCGTCCCCGGTAGGCCGTCTTTCGAGCAGACGCTGCGCGCCCCTGGTAATGGCATAGCCAGGACGTCACTGCCCAAGCAGACCGGGACGACGCAGTGCTGGAAGCTGACCCTGCGCCTTACAGAATGGCGAGGATCTTCTTATGCGCAATTTTCCCCTTGGTCGCGAGTTGGTCGCGCTCTTGCTTCTTAGCGGCACACACGGCGGTAAGCTGGAAGCTTCCAACCCTGGCGCGTTGGTGGACCTAAGGTGGCAGCCACCAGCGGCCCGCGGGATGCCAGGTGGCCGAGGAGTAAACTGAACTTGGGTCTGCTGGCACGGTTGCGAAAGTTAAGAGAGAGGTAAAGGGTCGAGTTTAAATACTTATGCCGGGTACTCAAGGACGTCACAAAATAGTTCTCACTCCGACCTCATTCAGATTGGGAACGCGTGCGTCGGCTTTCTGGATGACGGCGGTGTTAGTAACCATCGCTGCCTGCGCCGTACCAATCGTCACGAGCAAAGTCGATCGCGTCCCGCTTCAGGCTGGGGACCTCGATTTCATTATCCCGGGACAGACGGATCGAACCACATTGGTTCAAGTCCTCGGCGAGTCTGCGATCGTGCGACAAGAGGGGCAACTTTTGGTCTACGCGGCCGCTGTCAACAGACACTCTGTTGTGATCATTGACGGGGGGAGCCCGTTCGACGAACACTACCTGTTCGTAGATCTCGACCCCGACGGTGTGGTGCAGAATTACGAGGTTGTAAGGTCAGTTAAAAGCCAGTGGACTCACAAGTGGAGGGAACCCTGCCGCCTGAACGGGGAATGCGTCCATCGCGATCCATGGGTTTATAAGCCAAATCCTTTCGGCTTTGGCCTCGGCGCAAAGGAACGGCCGGACAACTGGAATATCGCTGTGCTGACGGGTACGCAAGCAACGGAAGCAATTGCCAGAAACTACGCCGCGGGCGCCGGGGAATGTGTCATTCTCGTTTACACGTCCACAGGGGCAATTTCTGATTTTGGCCTGTCGATCGACAAAGAAGACTGGCAAGGACTAACCCCGGACACCTTTGTTTGGCGCCGGCTGCTCGTTGGGAAGCATCAAATCAATACGTCGATTGGCGTTGTGCATAAGCCGAAGTACGAGCAACAGTTCACCGTCGATTGTGAATCCGGGGCGACGCTATATATTCAACTGGTTACGACCGGTGGCGTCTGGCGCCGCGCGCAAATCGAGTCTGTTCGCCCGTCCGCCGAGACTGCCAGACGTGATCTCCAGGAGCGCCGGATGGTGCTGGAGTAGTTGCCCTGGTAGTTCAGGGAGGTTGAGCAGAAAAAGGCGCCGGTATTCCGGCGCCTTTTGGTTAGTAGCCTTGAAACAGGATCAAGCAATCGGAACGATAAGCAATGCCACGATATCGATGGTCTTGATCAATGGCTGAGGCCCTGGTGGAAGCCGAGGAACTCATGGCCCAGTTCGACGTGCTGTACCCGACGCGGGACGTGCTGGTCACCGCAATGCGCGGCACGGCCGCCTACGGGCAGGTCCGGGCCGTGAATCCCTTCCTGGCGGCGACTCGGGTGCACGAGCTGCCCGCCCTTTACGAGGCCTGACGGCGCGGCGGCTAGAAGCGGTAGCTGAGTCCCAGGCTCGCGACCGGGTACAGGTCGTACTTGTCCAGGTCGTTGCGGAGCTGGGT
>JBBQSA010000072.1:0-12211 GCA_038214295.1 Gammaproteobacteria bacterium | reverse complement strand
GCCCAGCACCCGCACGATGCGCACCACCGATCCGTTGGACAGGGATTCCATCGCGGCGCTGGTCAAGGCCACCGGCTCCGACGCGGTCCTCGTGACCCGCCTCGTGAACGAGCAGGTGGCTGTGAAGGAAAAGCAGGGCCGGGAGGTCGTCGAGGCGACCGATACCAAGACGGGCACCTGGTTCGGCGATCCCTATTACAACAACGTCTCTACCTACGACTTCACCGTGACGCGGGAGCCCTCGTCGCTGGTGATCAACCACACGGCCCGCGTGAGGACCGATCTCTTCGACGCCGGCGAAGGGAAGCTGCGCTACCGGATCCTGTCCACACTGCGTATCGCGGACTCCGGGAGCCAGGAGCAGACCACGGACGTGGCGGTGATCGACCAGTTGGCGGCCGAGACCACCCGGCGGCTGCGCCGGGACGGGGCCGTGCGCTAGGCAGACCCGGGGAAGATTTTCAGCAGCACGATGGTGAAGGCGACGTAGCGTCCGAGCTTGCCGATGGCCATCCAGGCCAGGCAGGGCCAGAAGGGCAGGCGCAGCCAGCCGGCCACGGCACAGAGCGGGTCGCCGACGACGGGCAGCCAGGAGAGTACGCAGGCCTTGGGCCCGAAGCGCTGCAGCCAGTCGAGCGCCCGGAGGTTCCGGGGCGAGTGCTGCGTGGCCCGCTCCCAGGCCCGCTCCGCGCCGAAGCCCATCGCCCAGCTGATTCCGCCGCCGATGGTCCCGCCGACGGTCGCCGCCGCCATCACGGGCCAGAATTCCGCCGGGTTGAGCTTGATGAGTCCGAAGACGATGGGTTCGCTGCCGAGAGGCAGCAGGGTGCTGCCCAGCAGGGCCGCCATGAACACCGTCGCCAGGCTGTAGCGTGGCAGGGCGAGGGCGGCGAGCAGGGCGGCAAACAGGGACTCGAACCAGGTTGTCATCAGCCGGCAAGCATGCCACGCAGGAAAACGGAAAAGGTACCGGACACCGTTCGTTGCCGTTTGTTTAGTTGTTCAAATAACTAAACAATCGGTGTCCGGTACCTTTATCGTTAGTTTGTGCTGGAAACCTATACTTCGGACGCGCGGGTCGCGTACTTCTCGATGGAGATCGCGCTCGACGACCGGCTGCCCACCTACGCCGGCGGCCTCGGCGTGCTGGCCGGCGACACGCTGCGTTCGGCCAGCGACCTGGCGCTGCCGGTCGTCGCAGTGACGCTTGCGAGCCGTCAGGGTCACTTCCGGCAACTGATTGATGCGGCCGGGCGCCAGACCGAGGTGCCGGACCCCTGGGATCCCGCCCTGTTCACCACGCCGCTCCCGGCCCGGGTGGCCGTGGACATCGAGGGCCGCCCCGTGTGGGTCGGGGGCTGGCTCTATGAGCTCAAGCGGCACGGCGACCGCAGCCAGCCCGTGCTGCTGCTGGACACCGACCTCGAGGACAACCGGCCGGAGGACCGGGAGATCACCAGCCACCTCTACGGCGGTGACAACCGCTACCGCCTCAAGCAGGAAATCGTGCTGGGCCTCGGCGGTGTGCGCATGCTCGACGCGCTCGGTTTTACCGTGTTCCGCTACCACATGAACGAGGGCCACTCGGCGTTCCTCGGCGTGGAGCTGCTCCGCCGGCACCGCATTCCCGCCCACCTGCTGCGCGGCCGGGACTCGCCCTACGACCTGCCGCGGGTGCGCAACCTCTGCTGCTTCACGACCCACACGCCGGTGGAGGCGGGCCAGGATCGCTTCGACTACACGCTGGTCCGGGAGGTCATGGGTGAGCAGGTGGACCACGACCTGCTGCCGCAGCTTGCCGGCACGGACAACCTGAACATGACGTGCCTCGCCCTCAGTCTCAGCGAGTTCGTCAACGGCGTCGCCGAACGCCACGCCGAGGTGGCTGGCAAGATGTACCCCGGCTACAAGGTGCACGCCATCACCAACGGCGTGCACCCCTTCAACTGGACGGCGGAACCCTTCCGCGTGCTCTACGACCAGTACCTGCCGGGCTGGTGCCACCAGCCCGAGCTGCTCGGCCGCGCGGATTACCTGCTCGGCCCCGACGAGGTCCGCGGGGCCCGGGCGCTGTGCCGGCAGGCGCTGGCAGCTGAGGTCCTGGCGCGGACCGGGGTGCGGCTCGATCCGGCGCGCCCGACGCTGGGTTTCGCCCGCCGTTTCACTGCCTACAAGCGGCCGGACCTGCTGTTCGCGGACCTTGAGCGGCTGCGGACCATTGCCCGCGCGCATCCCTTCCAGATCGTGATGGCCGGCAAGGCCCATCCTGCCGACGAGGAAGGCAAGCGGCTGATCGAGGCGGTACACCGGCACATGGCGGCCCTGGCTGGCGAGATCCCGGTGGCCTACCTACCGAACTACGACATGGCCCTCGCCCGGTTACTGGTGTCCGGCGTGGACGTCTGGGTGAACACGCCGCTGCCGCCGCTTGAAGCCTCGGGCACCAGCGGCATGAAAGCGGCCTTCAACGGCGTGCCCAGCCTGAGCGTGCTGGACGGCTGGTGGATCGAGGGCTGCCTGGACGGCCTCACTGGCTGGCGCGTCGGGGCCCGGGGCTCGGACCCCGCCACCCACGGGGACGCGCTCTACACCCGGCTCGAACGGGACGTGCTGCCGCTCTATCACGGGGACCCGGCCGGCTGGGCCCGGGTCATGCTGGGCGCGATCACCAAGAACGCCGCCCAGTTCAACAGCCACCGGATGATGCGGCGCTACGCAACGGAGGCCTACCTGGCCTGACTGGATGCGCCGGCTAGCGCGCCTCGTCCACCATCAGGATGGTCTTGTCCTCGACTTCCCGGGCTGTAGTCGCGATGGCGGGGTCTGCCGACAGCCCCTCCAGCATCCGGGCCGGGCGGATCAGCCCGAGGCGGGTCTGGTTCTTCTCCGTGTAGACGGATATCCGGCAGGGCAGGGCCATGTTGAGCCGCATGTCGGCGCCGAGCACCCGGGCCGCCTGGGCCGGGTTGCAGACCTCGAAGACCTTGCACTGCTCGGGGAAGTCGATGCCCTTGCTGCGCAGTGTTGTGCCCAGGTCGTGCACGTGCAGGACGCCGAAGCCGTGGCGCTTCACGGCGGCCTCCAGGTCGGCCGCCGCCTGCTCAAATGGCTTGGTTGAATTGACGATGTAGTAGTTGTCCATTGCCTTATGTCTCCCCGGGGTCGTCGCTCGGTTATTCGCCTGCATCCACTATAAACGGTCGCGCTCACCCGGATTCCCGTCAGGTAGGGCCATTTGCCGCAGGCGGGAGGCCGGCTGGAAATGGATCACGGTGGGTGCCGGTGCTACGCTGAACGCCTGAATCCCACCCGCCTGCCGGAGTGACCCCATGACGACTGCCGCAAGCACCAATCCAAAAACCAACAAGAGTGTCTTCCAGTCCCTCGCCCGACCCCCGATGGTGGGCCTCTTCGCCTTCCTGATCGTCTTCGTGGTCCAGGGCCTCGGCCACACCCTGATGGTCGGCATGGAAGCCATCTTCGGTGAGCAGTACGTGCTCCAGTCCGCCTTCGTGCTGGGCCTGGGCGGCGCGATCCTGCTCTTCATCGGTATGCGCCATGACAGCGAGATCGCTGGGACCTGGTACGGTTTCTGGGCCGGGACGCTGATCTGGAGCGGCTGGGTCGAATTCTCCTTCGTCTGGAGCGCCAATGTCCTCGGCGTATCGGACCTGATGGACACCCACACGGCCGGCGAGATTGCCACCAAGGCCGAGTACCTGGTGATGATGTCCTCCGTGGGCGTGTGCCTCGGTGTGCTGATGCCGCTGCTGCTGAACCGGGAGACGAAGTGCAATATGTTCGTCTGGTTCCAGCGCCGCCTGAAGCTGCGTACCGGCAAGCCCAGCCGCGGCTACGAGCGAAACTTTGCCTACATCACCTGCCTCGAGACGATTTTCGTTACCTGGTTCTGCTACCTGGCCCTGCTGTTCATCTACGACGAGAGCATCCTGGGCGACCGGCACCCGGTGACCTACGCCATCTTCTTCGCGAACACCGTCTGGGCCCTCTACCTGCTGTCGCGCCTGATCCAGATGTGGAAGGTCACCACGGCCGTCCGCTACAGCATCCCGACGGCGATCATTGCCTACAGCAGCTACGAGATTGCCGGCCGCTGGGATCTCTACGCGGACATCTGGGTGCACCCGGAGCGGTTCGGCGTGGTGCTGGCCCTGCTGGCCGGTGCGCTGGCGGTGGCCGCCTTTCTCGCCGTCCGGACGCCCGCGCACGCGAAGCGGGAACTGCAGGCCTGATTCCACAGCGCGAACCCCGCTGACCGGTTCCGGTCAGCGGGGCTTGATGCCTAGTGCATCGTGAAGGACTTTTCCGCCTTCTTGGCCCGCTTCTCGACTTTTTTCTCAGCCATGGTCTTCGCGGGTTTCTTCTTTGTCTCGCGGGTGCTTGAGCGTTCCTTCGACATGGTCATCTCTCCTGAGTTGAGTGGTGGCAGTCCCGACAGTACTCCTGATCCGCCGTCGTCGCTCGCCCTGTCGTCGCGCGCCTAGAGTCGCGCCCCGCCCGACACTTCCAGAACCTGCCCGGTAATGAACGACGCGTCGTCGGAGGCCAGGAAGGCCATGGCCGCCGCCACCTCGTCGGGGCGGCCCAGGCGGCCCAGCGGGTAACTGCCGCCAATGCCGGTCTTCACCTGGGCCCAGACGGCGGGCGGGATCAGCCGGACCATGTTCTCCACCTCGATGAGTGCGGGCGCGACTGCGTTCACCCGGATGCCGTCTTTGCCGAGCGCGAGGGCCAGGGAGCGGGTGAGGGCGTAGACGCCGCCCTTGGACGCGGAGTAACTGAACTGCATGGGGCTCCCGCGCCAGGTGAGCGAGCTCATGTTGACGATCACGCCGCGCTTCCGCGCGCGCATGATGGTCGCTGCAGACTGGCAGCACAGGAAGCAGCTCGCCAGGTTCGTGTCCAGGTTCCTGTGCAGGCGCTCCAGCGTCACCTGCTCCAGCGGCACGCCGTTGTCGTGATCGTAGCCCGCCACGTTGACCAGCACGTCGAGCCGGCCAAAGCGTTCGAGGACTTCGGCAAACAGGACATCCACCGCCGCGGGCTGCGACAGGTCCGCTGGCCAGAAGGCCCAGTCGGCGGCGCCCGCCACCAGCGCCGGGGGCACGTCCTCCGCCGTCTTGCCGATGTCCGTGAGCGCGAGCAGCGCGCCCTCGGCGGCAAAGCGGCTCGCTGTGGCGCCACCGATGCCGCCGAGGGCGCCGGTGACCAGTACAACCTTGTCCGTGAAGCGACCCATGCCTTGCCTCCTGCCTGATGGCCTCAACCACTATAGGGGGCCGGGATGGCGCTGGCGGTAGGGGATTTCCGCTACGGCGACGCGCGCTGGCTAGCGGACCAGGTACCAGGCGAGGCCCGCATAGGCCCCCAGGATCGCGACGCTCTCGAGGTGCACCAGCGTCACCCGCCGGGCGGCCCGGCCCAGGATGCCGAGTATGCCGAGCGCCAACGCCAGCACGGCGAACTGGGCGCTGACGCCGTGGGCGCTGGACACGGCCGTGAGGACGGGACCGGGCAGGTAGGCCAGGTCCACTGGCAGCAGGATGAACATGTTGAAGGCGTTGCTGCCGAAAATGTTGCCGACAGCCAGGTCCAGGGCGCCCATCCGCACGGCGGCCACCGTCGCGGCAATCTCGGGGAACGAGGTTGTGAAACCGACCAGCAGGGTGCCCACTGCCGTCGTGCTGACGTGGGCCTCGATGGCCACGGCATCCGCGCTGATCACGAGCAGCGGCGCGGTCAGTAGGAGTCCGGCTGCCGCCAGCGCGAAACCGGTCAGCCCGCGCCGCAGCAGCGAGCGGCTGTTCTCGCCCAGCGTCAGCTGGCCGTGGGGCGCGGTGGCGCCCGACGACCGGTACACCACCCGCATGCCGAGCACGTAGGCGCAGCCAATCACCAGCGTCTCGATGCCGACGTGACCGATGGAGCCCCAGCCGCCCATCGTCACGGCGATACCCGCCATCGCGGTGAGCAGCAGGGCCAGGCTGGCGACGAGCACGTGGTCTACCGCCACCGTCTCCAGGATCCGGCGCTTCGGCATCGCGAGATCCAGGCTGGCGAGAATCAGCATGTTGGCCATGGTGGAGCCCAGCAGGTCGCCCACGCCGATGTTGGGCAGGCCCAGCACGGCCGCGTTCAGGTCCGTCACGAGTTCCGGCAGCGAGGTGCTCCCGGCCAGCAGTAGGGAGCCGATCCACAGGCGGCCGAGACCCGTGGCATCCGCGATCAGGTCCGCGTCCTGGGCCAGCCGCGAGGCGATCAGAAACACGAGGGCGCCCAGCACCAGGAAGGCGCCGAGGGGCGGGCCCAGGCCGTTGCCGGTCAGCAGTGGGAGCAGGGCCTCTTTCATCAGTGGCGGCGGGTCTCTCGTTCCGCAGCAGCGAGGGCTGCCGGAGCCCCCGCATCATAGCGTCGCCGCCACCGTCTCGTCAGGGCGTCCTGCCCGCCTTTGCGATTGCGAGTTCGTCCCGCGAGAGCTGGGACTTCTTGTGGGCCGGGGTGCGGGCGGCGAGCAGTCCGGCGATCACCACGCCGACGGTGACCAGCGACATCTCGAGCCAGAATTCCTGGGGCTTCTCCCAGAACTCGGTGAACAGGTGCCAGCGGCCGGCAATCTCCAGGGCATTCCAGGCAATGATGGCGGTCGGAATGCCGTAGCGGATCGCGGTCGTGACGCGCCAGAACTTCATCAGGCGCTGGAACAGGTACACCGCCCAGATCACGTTGAGGAAGAAGATCCCGTAGGTCACCGGGTGACGGTCACCCAGGATGTTCTCGTCGTATATGAACAGCAGGACCAGGTAGAAGAACCAGATGACGTAGATCGTCTCGAGCGCGGTGATGGCGGCAAAGTTACGCTGGTGGTCCGGATTCGGTCTGCCGGTGCGCAGCTTCAGGTTCCGCTGGAACCAGATGAAGAAATTGCACTTCGTTTCCTTGTTCAGCAGGAAGTAGACGAGCGTGGAACCCAGGATACCGATCGACGACATCATCACCAGGTACTCGCCCTTGGTCGCGATCTCGCCGGGCACGTTCGCGTCCATCAGGTCCGGCACGCCGAGGGTCTGTGCCGACCAGACGAAGGAGAACTCGATCCACCCGGTCCAGAGAAAGGTGCCGGCCCAGAAGCCGAGCCAGGTGGCGCTGACCTCGTTGGCGCTGCGCATGCCGATGAGCAGCAGCGCGGCGCCGAGGAGCCCCATCGCGAAGGCGGATTCGAGCACGTACTGCTCGCCCGGCCAGACGTCCTCCATCACGATCATGACCGTGTGGCCGAGCGCCTGGACCACGAAGACCAGGACGAAGGCCACCAGTCCCACCCAGGGTGGCCGGTACATGAGGTTCACCAGCGCGTTGCTGCTGGTCTTGATGACCGCTTCGTTCTCGGTGCTCACTGGAGGCGTCTCCCCTGGATTCAAACTGGCCTGGATTCAAAACTGGTGCTCGCTACGGCTCTCGGGCAGTCTAGGTGGGGCTCGCCGCCTGGCGTGTCAACGAACGGTGAACATGGGCCAACCAACAGTAATCTTCATGCGCGGTGTGGCAACGGACCGCAGGTGGCGAGCGTCGTGACCGAGGCCGGCGTCACCGCAGCCCGGCTGCTGCTCGTCGATGACGACGTGAGTCTCGCCGCCATGCTGCAGGAGTTCCTGGAGCTGCAGGGCTTCAGCGTGGCCGTCGTGCACGATGGCGAAACTGCGCTCGCGACGGTCGCTGCGGCGCCGCCGGACCTCGTGGTGCTCGACGTCATGCTGCCGGGGATCAGCGGTTTCGAGGTGCTGAAGCGTCTGCGGGAACAGCAGGACCTGCCGGTCGTGATGCTGACCGCCCGCGGCGACGAGGCCGAGCGCATCATTGGTCTCCTGGGCGGCGCGGACGATTACCTGCCGAAGCCCTTCAACCCGCTGGAACTCACGGCGCGCATCCAGGCGGTGCTGAAGCGCACTCGTGGCGGCGATCGGGGCGGGGCCGCGGCCCCGCTGCAGGTCGGGCCGCTGCGCCTGGATCTCCGGCGCCGGGAACTGCTCGCGCGGAATGTCCCGGTGGCCGTGACCGCGGCGGAGATGCGCATCCTCGAGCACCTGATGCGCAAACCGGGGGAGGTGCTGTCCCGGGCGCGGCTGACCGAGCTCGCACTGGACCGGCCGCTCGAGGCTTACGACCGGAGCATCGACACCCTCGTCAGCAAGCTGCGCCGCAAGCTCTCGGCTGCGGGCGTTTCCGGCGACTGCATCCGGGGGCTGCGGGGCCACGGCTACGTGCTGGACCCCGGCCCCGGGGAGCAGGGCTGATCGTGGAGCTGGGAATCCACAGCCTCTACTGGCGCATGGCGGCCTGGATCAGCGCGGCGCTCGGGGCCTTCGTGTTGCTTGGCATCGTCAGCGTGGGCCTCGTTGCGTCCGTCCAGCTCGAGGACTACGTGGCCACCCGGCAGAGTCCGCTGGGCCGGGAGGCCGCTGACGTGCTGTCCGCCGGGGGCGAGGTGGCCCTTGAGGACTGGCTGCACAGTGCTGCCATACCCGACGATGTCACGGTCTATGTCCTGGACACGCAGAGCCGGGATCTGCTGGGCCGGGCGGTCCCCGCCGAGTACGCGGACTTTGTCCGTGACTCCGTGGTCGGTCCGCTGGAACCGCCTGCCTCCAACTACCGGCCGGTGCGCCTGGCGCCCCAGCTCATTGGCCCCGATGGCCGGGTGTACGCGTTCCTCGTCCTGCCCGACCACATCAGGATCTGGGGGAGTATTGCGACGATGCTCGGCCTGTTCCTCGTGGCCGCGCTGGTGATCGGCTCCGTGGCGTGGCTGATTGCCCGGACCGTGGGGCGGCCGATCGCCGAGCTGCAGACGACCGTGCGTGAACTGGCGCGCGGCCGCAGTGAGGCCCGCGTCCCGGCGACCATCGCCGCGCGCCGCGACGAACTGGGGGCACTCGCGGCCGACTTCAACCTCATGGCGGCCCGGATGCAGGAGCTGCTCGCCGGCCGGGAGCAGTTGATGGCCGAGCTGTCCCACGAGCTGCGCTCGCCGCTGGCCCGGCTCCAGGCCGGCATCGCCCTCGCGGCTGCGCGACCCAACGCGACTCCCGGGGAGCTGCAGCAGATGGAGCAGGAAATCCGGCGCATGGACCGGGTGATCGGGGACCTGCTGCGCTTTTCCCGGCTGGGCGCGGTGGCCATCACCCGCCATCTCGTCCGCCTGGAGAAACTTCTTCAGGAACTCGGCGACGACGAGCAGGTGGAGGCCGCGGCCCGGCCCTGCCAGCTCGAGGTCCGGACGGCGCGGGACCTGCTCGTGGTTGGCGACCCGGACCTGCTCCGCAGCGCCTTCGAGAACCTGGTGCGCAATGCGCTCCGCTTCGCGCCGCCCGGGTCCGCCGTGGAGATGGCGGCGATCCGCTCCGGTGAGGTGCTACTCGTGACGGTGGCCGATCGCGGCCAGGGCGTGCCCGCCGAGCACCTGGCCGGGATCTTCGAGCCCTATTTCCGGGTGCCGGGCACGGCGTCGGCCACCGAGGGCACCGGGCTCGGTCTCGCGATTGCCCGCCGGGTATTCGAGGCCCACGGCGGCAGCGTAGTGGCTGACCGGCGGGTCGGCGGCGGGCTTCACGTGGAGGTCCGGCTCCCGGCGGCCCGCCTGAGCTGAACTGAGCTGAGCCGGCCGGTCTACGCCTGGGTGGTGCGGATCGACAGCACCGGGCAGCTGGCATTCCGGAGAACACTCTCCGTTGTGCTGCCCAGTAACAGGTGCTTGACCCCGCTGTAGCCGTGCGTCGTCATGATGATCATGGCGGCGTCGTTGTCCCTGGCGTAGCTGACGATCTGCTCCGCCGGACGACCGACCAGCACCGAGGCCTTGGGTGCCGTGCCGAAGGCCTTGATGTTGGTCTTGATGAAGGTGTCGAGGTGACCTTCCGCGCTCCGGACGAGCTCGGTCACCGAGGGTACGGCGACCGGGCCCATGTCCAGGGTGCTGTAGATCTGCGGTTCCTCAACCACGTAGATGCAGCGCACGTCCGCCTGCATGGACTCCGCCATCTTGCGGACCCACGGCAGCGCGGCAAGGGAACGCTCGGAAAAGTCCGTAGGAAAGACCAGTAGATTCTTCGCTGCCATGGGGAATTGCTCCTTGAATGACGCCTGTCAGGTTCAGCCCGTGGCTTCCTTGCTGGCCTTGCGATCCGCGCGGCTGGCGAGAAGCGGTACCGGTTCCAGCACCCAGTTGCCGCTGCCGCGGCGGCGGGGTGAGGGAATCGCGTAGGCCGTGTCCTTGCCGTTGCGCCTGGTGAACTCGTCCCAGTCGATGCGCCAGCCCTTGTCGTCAAACCTGGACAGCCACTCCCTGTAGGCTACCACGGCCTTGTCCGCCGGCATCAGCACTTCCTTGGTATTGCTGGTGGGCGTGCGGGGCGGGTAGACGTCCACCAGGATCTCGATGTCCTGCTGGGCAATGACCTTGTTCCGGGCGTGGATCGGGCCGTCGTGGTGCGGTTCCAGCATGAAGTTGCGCATGTTGACGAAAAAGACGCGCGTCTTGTTCTGGTCCACCGGCTGCTCGAAGAAGTACTGGCGGAACTTCTGGTTACTGCCCACGTTGATCTCGGTGATCATCGTGTTCGGGCCGTGGGTGCCGCTGCCCGCGTAGACCTCGCCGGGGCTGCCGGCAGACCCGCTCACGGGCTTCCAGGTCTTGTCCTCGAGGCCCGGGGAGTTGAAGCGGTGGATGAACCACATGCCCCAGTCCTGGGGGTACTGCTCCACGTCGTAGTCGCGGACCTTGTAGGTCTCGCGGTTGATGCCCTTGAAGCCGTGGGTGGGGTGCACGAACTCGTTATGGGCCGGGTCCAGACCGTTCTCTATGGAGCGCTCGTAGTAGTAGTCCAGGTCCAGCGTCAGCACGGAGTTGGCGCGCCAGGCCGGGTCGGTGAACTCCTCGATCTCCAGCAGGGGCGGCCGCTCGCTCTCGGGCAGGTCGCCCAGGAAGGCGAACACGATCCCGTACTTCTCGACGGTGGGGTAGGCGTCCACCTTGGCCCGCGGCGGTGGCTTGGTGCCGTAGCCGATGGACGGGATGTTCCTGCACTCGCCCTCGCCGTTGAATTCCCAGCCGTGGTAGGGGCAGACGACGCAGTCGCCCTGGATACGGGGATTCTTGCCCAGTTCCCAGGCGCCACCCAGCGAGCCGCCGCGATGCACGCAGGTGTCGCTGAGCACGTGGGAATGGCCCTTGCTGTCGCGGAAAATGGCAAAATTGAGGCCGAGCACCTTGGCGCGCTCCGGCTTGTCGGGGCCGAGGTCCTCGCTGCGGATCATCGGGTACCAGAAATTGATGTACATCGACGCGTCTCCCTGAGTGGAGCGGCGATTCTTCAGAAATCCGGCCAGACGCCTAGTCCGCAGAATCACCTATACTGGAATCCCCACCCTGCCAGTAGGGTGCGCGCTGCCCCCAAGCCGGAGAACGCCGTGGTTGCGGCAACGCAGACCTACAATGACCGTGTGGTGCGCCAGTTCGCGCTGATGACCGTGGTGTGGGGCGTCGTCGGCATGCTCGTCGGCACACTTATCGCCGCCCAGCTGGTATGGCCCGCCCTGAACTTCGACGTGCCGTGGCTGACCTTCAGCCGCCTGCGTCCCCTGCACACCAACGCGGTGATCTTCGCCTTCGGCGGGTCGGCGCTGTTCGCATCGTCCTACTACATCGTCCAGCGGACCTGCCACGTGCGCCTGTTCAGCGACCGGCTGGCAGGCTTCACGTTCTGGGGGTGGCAGCTCATTATAGTGCTGGCCGCCATCAGCCTCCCGCTCGGCATGACGTCCGGCAAGGAGTACGCCGAGCTCGAGTGGCCCATCGACCTGCTGATCGCGGTCGTCTGGGTGGTCTACGGCATCGTCTTCTTCGGCACGCTGGCGAAGCGCCGGGTCCAGCACATCTATGTCGCCAACTGGTTCTTCGCCGCCTACATCATCACGATCGCCGTGCTGCACATCGTGAACAGCGCGGAAGTCCCGGTGACGCTCACCAAGTCCTACTCGCTGTACGCGGGCACCGTCGACGCGATGGTCCAGTGGTGGTACGGGCACAACGCCGTGGGCTTCTTCCTGACGGCGGGCTTCCTCGGCATGATGTACTACTTCGTGCCGAAGCAGGCCGGCCGGCCCGTGTACTCCTACCGGCTGTCGGTGGTGCACT
>JBBQSA010000071.1:0-12721 GCA_038214295.1 Gammaproteobacteria bacterium | reverse complement strand
GCGCGAGATCGTCACGGGCCTCGAGTCCCTCTCCGTCGCCCACGCGGACGGCGACTGGCAGATCACGCTCGAGGAAGAGGACTGCCACACGGCGCTGGAGCAGCGGCTGACACAGCTGATCGGCGAGGCGGGGCAGCGGGTTCATCTCGGCCGTTCGCGCAACGACCAGGTCCTCACCGCACTGCGCCTCTACCTGCTCGATGCCGCCGAAGGCATTGCCAGTGCAGCGCGGGATGTGGTCCACGCGCTGGAGGAGCTTGCCGTCCGGGAGAAGGCCACGGTGCTGCCCGGCTACACCCACATGCAGCAGGCCATGCCGAGCTCCGTGCCCCTGTGGGCCGGCGGCTTCGCAGCGGAACTGCAGGACGACGCGGAGGGCATCGCGGCCAGCCGCCGCCGGCTTGCGCGGAACCCGCTTGGCAGCGCGGCCGGCTACGGCGTGCCGGGGCTGCCCATCGACCGGGAAGCGACGCGCCACATGCTCGGCTTCGACAGCATCCAGGAGCCCGTCACCGCCGTGCAGCTCTCCCGGGGCAAGGCTGAGGCAGGCCTCGTCTTCGAACTCGTGCTGCTCACCCAGGACCTGGGCCGCATGGCGTCGGACCTGCTGCTTTTCTACACCCAGGAATTCCGCTTCATAGCGCTGCCCGACTCGATGACTACCGGCTCCTCGATCATGCCCCAGAAGCGTAATCCCGACGTGCTTGAGCTGGTGCGCGGCGCCGTGCCGACGATGCAGGCCGCGCTCCAGGAAATCCTGGCCCTGCCCGCCAAGCTCGGCTCCGGCTACCAGCGGGACCTGCAGCGGATGAAGGCGCCGCTGTTCCGCGCGATCGATCTCGCCGGCGACTCGGCCCAGGTGATGGCCCACCTGATCCGCGGGCTGAAATTCCTGCCGGAGAACATCCACCTGGACGATTCGATCCATGCCGCCGAGCGGGCCAACGCGCTGGTACTCGCGGAAGGCATCAGCTTCCGGGAGGCCTACCGCCGGGTGGGCGCGGAGCTCACGAAACGCCCGCCCCGCTAGGGCCGCCTGCTTGGCGGTCCACCTCCACGACTACGGCCAGGCCGGCCTCGGCGCCGGCGGCGCCCCGATCAATTACTCGGAAGTGTCCCGGCTGATCCTCGCCACCCGGGACCTGGCGCCGGTGCATCACGACTTCCACGGGCTGGTGGCAGCAGGCCCGGACGCTGCGCTCCGCGGGCTGATCCGGCCAGGCGACACGCTGGTGTGCACCGCCGGCCCCTACGCGCAGCTGTACCACTACTGGCGGGAGCAGGCGGGCATCGACTTCCGGATCATCCGCGACGCCCGGACCACCGCCTGGTCCCCGTATCTTGCCCAGGAATGGCTGACCGCACCGCTGCTCCGGGACGGCGACACGCTGATCCTGCCGTCCGAGTTCGCCCGCCGGTTCTACCAGCAGGTCTTTCCCCACCTGGCGAGCCGGCAGGTCTGCGTGCTTTACCCGCTGGCCCCGCACCTGCCGGTGATCAGGCGCGCCGAAAGGCGCGGCGGTGGCCCGCTGCGCATCGGCTGCCTGGGCCGGATCGCCGACGACAAGAACATCACCTCCGCCTTCGAGCTGCTCCGGGAGATCCAGCGGACCCGCCCGGCGGAGCTGCACCTGGCCGGCGACTTCTACCCCCGGGGCAGGACCGTGCCGGGACCCGGGGCGCTCGCCGCCCACGCGGCACGGCTGGGGCTTTCGCCAGGCTCGGTCATCTACCACGGGAACCTGCCCTACCAGACCATCTGGCGATTTCTCGAGGAGCTCGATGTCCTGTATTTTCCGGCAGTGTCCAGCAATGAATCCTTTGGGCGGGTGCTGTTCGAGGCCGGTCGCGCCGGCGTGCCGGTCGTCGCCGCGGACTACGCGGCCACGGCGGAGCTGGTGCCCGCGGCGAACCTGGTGCCGGTGGACTACTGCACCCTCGCGGGCGTACGCATCAGTCAGCCCCTCTCCCTCGGCGCGCCGCGCGTCCCCGTCGCCAGTGCCATCGTGGCGGGCGGCCCGCCGGCGACCGACCATTCCGGCGAGCCCCGCTACTCGGCCGCCGCCTTTCTCGCCCTGGTACAGGACGGTTGCGTACCGGCCGCCGAGCCCGCTACGCCGAGCCAGGGGGTGCAGCGGTTCCTCGCCGGCCTGCAGATCGCCGGCATTCCCGCGCTGGACCGGCAAGCCGCGCTGGCGCTGTGCGCCGAGCAATTGGGCTTCCTGCGCGCCCTGTGGCATCCGCGCCTGCCAGTCCGGCTGGCGGCGCTCGCCCGGCTGCTGCGCCACCTGCCCGGCGACCCCACCCTGCAGCGGGTCGCGCGGGAGCGGCTGCGCGGCACCGTCCCGCCGGGGGTACTCCGGAACGGGGTGGCCAGCGCCCGGGTGCTGGGCTTCGATCCGCGCCTGACGCTCGCCGCCGCCAGCCCATGAAACCAACCGTCAGCGTCATCGTCCCCTTCTACGGCGCGGAGCTGCCGCGCCTGCAGCGGCTGCTCGACAGCCTGGCGCAGCAGGACTATCCCGGCCCCGTGGAGCTCATCGTGGTGGACAACAACGAGGAGCCGAGGATTCCGGCCACGGCCGTCAACGGCCGGCTGCTCCACGAGCCGGAGCCCGGCTCCTACGTCGCACGCAACGCCGCGCTCAAAGTGGCCTCCGGCGAGATCATCGCCTTTACCGACAGCGACTGCGTGTGCACGCCCCGCTGGCTGTCGGCGGGCGTGACCGAGCTGCTGCGGGACGCCGCGATCGGCGTGGTCGGCGGGGGCGTGCTGCCGCTGACGAACGGCCGCGGCGGCCCGTCGCTGACCGAGCGCTACGACGCCTTCTTCCACATGCGCCAGGCCCACTATGTGACCAACATGGGCTTCGCCGCCACCGCGAATTGCGTCGTTCGTCGCCAGCTGTTCGAGGAGGTGGGCCCCTTCGACACGCGCTTTCGCAGCGGGGGCGACCGGGCCTGGTGCGGCCGGGTCGTGGCGGCGGGCTACACCCTCGCCTACTGCGCCGAGGCGGCCGTACTGCACGACGCCCGCCGGCTGGGCGGACTGCTCCTGAAGTCCCGGCGCCTCGCGGGCCAGGAGTGGAGCCGGGCACAGGCCAGCGGCGCCGGGCTGCGCAGCGCGCTGCGCTCCGACCTCGGGATCTACTCCCTGCGCATCCGCCGGCTTGTCGACAGGGGGGAGACGGCGACCCTTTCCGACCGGGTCGCGTTTGGCGCGATCAGCCTCCTGCTGCAGTCCGTGCGCGTGGCAGAGCTGCTGCGGATCCGGCTGACGGGCGGCAGTCCGGAACGCCGCTAGCCGGCGTCCGGTCGGGTCGCGCCAATCCGGGGAAGCAGCGCGGGAACCCGTTCCCGGTAGCTGGTCCAGGCGACGCCAAACTGCTCCTGCAGCCAGGCCTCCTCCAGGGACAGCTTCCACCAGAACGCCGGCAGCGCCACGAACACTCCCAGGATGCCGCGCCACTCGCCGAGAGCGACGGCGGAACCGGCAAAGGCGAGTAGCAGGCCCGTGTAGATCGGGTGGCGAACCAGCCGATACGGGCCGGAGACGATCAGTTCGTGCTGCTCCTTGATCGTGACCGTGCCGCTCCAGTTGCGCCCGAGGCAGATCCGCGCCCAGACGGTGAACAGCAGGCCGGCGCCCGTCACGGCCAGGCCGAGCCAGAACCAGGCCGGGTGCGGCGGCAGGAACCGCGCCTCGAGCAGCGGAACCGGGAAGCGGGGCAAGGCGATCAGCAGGAACGCGAGGAACAACGGGCCGAAGTGGGTCAGGCGGGACCGGAAGCCCTCCCGACGGACGGCGGCCTTGGTGCGCAGGGCCGTCGCCAGCCAGAAGACAGCCCAGGCGAACCAGGCCCCGGTGAGCAGGTAACGCAATTCCGGATGCATGGCGCCATGCTACAGGTCCGTATAATCGCGGCATGCATCGACTCACTCCCCTGCTGCTTCCGGGCCTGCTGTGCCTGACCCTCCTCTCCGCCTGCGGCATGAAGGGCCCGCTCTACGAATCGGCCCCGCCGGCGCCGCCTGCGGCGGCTACCGAACCACTAACCGGCGACGCCGCTGTGGGCGACAGCGGCAAGGGGGAGCGGAAACAGGTTCCCGCCACGCCCGACCCGGCCCTGTCCCGATGACGGATCCGGAGAGGCCCCGCCAGCTCGTCCTGATCGACGGCTACTCTTATCTCTACCGGGCGTTTCACGCGCTGCCGCCGCTGACCACGTCGAAGGGCCAGCCGACGGGAGCGATCTTCGGCTTCCTGAACATGCTGCGGCAGATCCAGCGCACGCGGCAGCCCGAGCTGATCGCGGTCGTACTGGACGCACCGGGCCCCACCTTCCGCGACGAGCTGTACGCCGAGTACAAGGCGCACCGGGAGGCCATGCCGGACGACCTCCAGTCGCAGATCGGACCCCTGCAGGAGATGGTGCGGGCGCTCGGCCTCCCGATGCTGCGGGAACCGGGGGTCGAGGCCGACGACGTGATCGGCACCCTCGCCCTGCAGGCACACGCCGCCGGCATCGACACGCTGATCGCCACCAGCGACAAGGACATGGCCCAGCTGGTGCGCGACGGCATCCGGCTCTTCGACGGGATCAGCAACCGGGTCCTGGACACGAACGGGGTGCAGGAAAAATTCGGCGTGCCACCCGAGCGCATCATCGACTACCTGACGCTGGTCGGCGACACCTCCGACAACATCCCGGGGGTTCCGAGCGTGGGTCCGAAGACCGCGGCCAAGTGGCTGGCGGCGTTCGGCTCGCTCGACGAGATCATCGCCAGGGCCGGCGAGATCAAGGGCAAGGTCGGGGAGAAGCTCCGCGCCAGCCTGGAAACGATCCCGCTGTCCCGCCAGCTGGCGACGATCCACACCAGCGTGCCGCTGCCGCTGAAACCCGGGGACCTGAAGCCGGCGCCGGTCGATGTGGCGGCCCTGCGGGAGCTGGGCGAGCGTCTCGAGATCCGCAGCCTGGTCCGCGCGGCCGACGAGGCGGCGGCAGCCAATGGGAGCCCGCTGGCGCTGGAGGCCCTGGCCGCGCCAGCTGCGGCTCCGGCTCCGGCCGGTGAACCTGCGCCTGCCGAGCCGCCGGCTGCTGTAGCGCCTGTCCGGCTGCCGGACCCGGTCACCCGGCACTACGAAACGATCCTCACCGCGGAGCAGTTCGACGCCTGGCTGATCCTCATCGAGAACGCCGAGCTCGTGGCCTTCGACACCGAGACCACGAGCCTCAACTACATGGACGCAGAGGTGGTCGGGCTGTCCTTCGGCCTCGCCGAGGGCAAGGCGGCCTACCTGCCCGTCGCCCATCGTTACGTCGGCGCGCCGGACCAGCTCGAGCGGGCCAACGTGCTCGCCCGGCTCAAGCCCTGGCTGGAAAACCCGGACGCCAGCAAGGTGGGCCATCACCTGAAGTACGACGCCCACGTGCTGGCCAATCACGGCATCCGGCTCGCCGGCATGCGCTACGACTCCATGCTGGAGTCCTACGTGCTCGACAGCACCGCCACGCGCCACGACATGGACTCTGTCGCGAAGAAGTACCTGGGCCTGGACACGATCCACTTCGAGGACGTGGCCGGCAAGGGCGCCAAGCAGATCACCTTCGACCAGGTGGCCGTGGACAAGGCGGCGGAGTACGCGGCCGAGGACGCGGACATCACGCTGCGGCTCCATCACCATCTGTGGCCGCTGATCGAGGCGACGCCCGGCCTGGCAGTGCTCTACGACACCATCGAGCAACCGCTGGTGCCCGTTCTCACCCGGATGGAGGAGACCGGCGTGCTGGTGGACGCGCAACTGCTGCGGGCCATGTCCGGTGAGTTCGCCGGCAAGATGGCGGCCCTCGAGAAGCAGGCCCACGAGTCGGCGGGCCATCCCTTCAACATCGGGTCGCCGAAGCAGCTGCTGGAAGTCCTCTACAACGAACTCAAGCTGCCGGTCACCCAGTACACGCCGACCAAGCAGCCTTCCACCAACGAGGACGCCCTGGCGGAACTGGCCGACGTGCACCCGCTGCCGAAGCTGATCCTCGACTACCGGTCGCTGAGCAAGCTGAAGTCGACTTACACGGACAAGCTGCCCGAGCAGGTCTGCGCCAGGACCGGCCGCATTCACACGTCCTATCACCAGGCCGTGGCGGCGACCGGGAGACTGTCCTCATCAGACCCGAATCTGCAGAACATTCCGATTCGCACGGAGGAGGGGCGGCGGATCCGCCAGGCCTTCATCCCGAAACCGGGCTGCACGCTGCTCGCGGCGGACTATTCGCAGATCGAGCTCAGGATCATGGCCCACCTGTCGGAAGACGACGGGCTGCTGAAGGCCTTCGCCGAGGACCGGGACGTGCACCAGGCCACCGCGGCCGAGGTGTTTGGCCTGCCGCTCGACGAGGTCAGCACCGACCAGCGCCGCTCGGCCAAGGCCATCAACTTCGGGCTGATCTACGGTATGTCCGCTTTCGGGCTGGCCCGGCAGCTCGGCATTGCCCGGGACGAGGCCCAGCAGTACGTGGAGCTGTATTTCGCCCGTTACCCCGGCGTGAAGGCCTACATGGACCGCACGCGGGCCCAGGCCCGGGAACAGGGCTACGTGGAAACCGTCTTTGGCCGGCGGCTCTACCTGCCGGACATCCAGGCCCGGCAGCAGTCGCGACGGCAGTACGCGGAACGGAGCGCGATCAACGCGCCCATGCAGGGCACGGCGGCCGACATCATCAAGAAGGCCATGATCAGCGTGGACGCCTGGCTGCGGCAGGGCGACACCGGCGCCGAGATCATCATGCAGGTACACGACGAGCTGGTACTGGAAGTGCCCACCGGGCAGCTGGCCGCGGTGCGCAAGCAGGTAGTGGCGCTGATGGGCAGCGCCGCGGCCCTGCGCGTCCCCCTCAAGGTCGACGCCGGCTCCGGCGCCAACTGGGACCAGGCCCACTAAAAAAGGGGACGGGCCTCTTTTATCCCAGCATCTGGGTGAGGGTGGCGCGGGCCGGCTCGAGACCGAGGCGGGACGTGGCCGAAAAGAGCTGGGCGCTGACGCGCAGGTCCTTGAGCTCCCGCTCCGCCGCAACCAGGGCCGCGGTGGACTCCTGGCGCGACAGCTTGTCCGCCTTGGTCAGGAGCACGTGCAGCTGGCAGTCGAGAGTGCGGCCCCAGTCCAGCATCTGCCGGTCGAAGTCACCAAGGCCACGACGGCTGTCCACGACGACCATGAGACCGGTAAGGGACAGCCGGCTGGCGAAGTAGTCGCCGAGCAGCACCCGCCACTGCTCCCGCATCTCGTGGGACACCCGGGCAAAGCCGTAACCCGGCAGGTCCACCAGGCGCTGGCCCGGCGCCAGTGCAAAGAAGTTGATGAGCTGCGTGCGCCCCGGGGTCTTGCTGGTCCGGGCAAAATCCCGGCGGCCGAGGATCGTGTTGATCGCGCTGGACTTGCCGGCGTTGGAGCGGCCGGCAAAGGCCACCTCGGCGCCCTCGTCCGGCAGGAACTGGGCGGCGCGGGCCGCGCTCGTGAGGAACCGGGCCTCGGGATACAGGGACATCTGGGTGGCTCGGCTGAAGCGCTGGTGTACAATTCCGCGCGGTCGGAGTCTAGCACGGGTCTCCGCACGAATTTCCCTTACAGAACAAGCGTTATGCAAGCTCCAAAATTGTCATTGCCGTCCTCCTTTGCAACGGCCCACCGCCTCCACGCGGCCGGCCTTCTGGCCCTGTTCCTGGCGGGTGCGCTCGCCTCCGGGCCGATCCTCGCCGCTGGCTCTGCCGAAGCCGGGCAGACGAAATCGGTGACCTGCGCCGCCTGCCACGGGATGGATGGCAACAGCCTCAATCCCGAGTGGCCGAGCCTCGCCGGGCAGCACCCGTCCTACCTCGTCAAGTCCCTGCAGTCGTTCAAGAGCGGCGAGCGGCAGAACGTGCTGATGAGCGGTATGGCGATGCCGCTCAGCGACGAAGACATGGCGGACCTCGCCGCCTATTTCTCAGCGCAGAAGCGCGCCGGCGGTGTCGCCGATCCGGCCCTGGTCACGGCCGGTGAACGGCTCTACCGCGGGGGCAACAAGGACACCGGCGTCCCGGCCTGCCTCGCCTGTCACGGCCCCACGGGCCAGGGGAACCCGGCCGCCGGCTGGCCCTCCATCGCCGGCCAGCACGCCAACTACGCGGCCGCCCAGCTCGTGGCCTACCGCAGCAAGCAGCGCGCCACCGATGGCGACACCCAGATGATGCGCAGCGTTTCCGCTACGCTGACTGACGACGAGATCAAGGCTGTCACTTCCTACATCCAGGGCCTGCGCTAGTAGCGCTGCGTCCGAGGGCACGTCCATGAAACGGATCCGAGTTCTCCTGTTGGCCACTGTTTTCGCGCTCGCCGCCGCCTGCGGCAAGGCGCCGGAGACCCAGGCACCCCCCGCGGCCACTGATGCCACCAGTGCTGCTGCCCCGGCGGCGCCAGCCGACGCGCCGATCGCGGCACCTGTCGCCGCGGATCCCGCCGCCGATGCGACGCCGCCCGCCGCCGTCGTCGAGGAATCAGCCGGCACCGAGGCCGCAGCGCCGGTCAGCAACGGTGCCCTCGGCAAGGACATCGTCCTTGCCGACGAAACGCCCGCAAACACCAACTGGCAGTACCAGGAAGGCAAGCACTTCAACGTCCTCACCTCGGCCCAGGGCACCAGCAGCTCGGCCGGCAAGATCGAGGTGGCGGAGGTGTTCTGGTTCGGGTGCTCCCACTGCTACAACCTGGAGCCCGTGCTGACCGACTGGGCCAAGAAGCTGCCTGCCGACGTGAGCTTCGTGCGCATCCCGGTCATGTGGAACCCGGTCAACGAGATGCACGGCCGCGTCTATTACACCGCCGAGGCGCTGGGCAAGCTGCCCCAGATCGTCCCGGCCATGTTCCGTGCCATCCACGTGGACAACCGGCCGATGACCGAGGAAAAGGACATCCAGAAGCTTTTCGAGGATAACGGCGTTTCGGCGCCCGACTTCAACAGGACCTTCCGCTCCTTCTCGGTGGAAAGCCAGCTGAAGCGGGCGAAGGACCTGACCGTGAAGTACCGGGTGCGGGGCGTGCCGCTACTGGTCGTCGACGGCAAGTACACCACCGACGGCACGGAAATCCACAGCCACCAGGACCTGCTCGCGGTTACCGAGGAGCTGATCCGGCGGGAGCGTCAGCGGCCCTCACCTCGCAGTTGATCCAGCCGGAGTCACCAGCGGCGTAGTGCTCCTTCTTCCAGATGGGCACGCGGGTCTTCACTTCGTCGATGATGTAGCGGCAGGCCGCAAAGGCCGCGTCCCGGTGCGCCGCCGTCACGCCCACCCAGACGGCCAGGTCGCCAATCTCCAGCAGGCCGAGCCGGTGCACGCAGTGAGCCCGGGCGATCGGAAAGCGCTCGAAGGCCTCGGCGACCACCCGCTCCCCTTCTTTCAGGCCAAGGGCCTCGTAGCCCTCGTACTCGAGGCGCTGCACACCCCGGCCGTCATTGTGATTGCGGACCCAGCCCTCGAAGCTCGCGTAACCGCCGGCCACGGGATCCGTGACCAGGGCGCGGTAGCGTTCCGGCGTGAAGGGCTCGCGGCTGAACGCGAAGTGGCTCATCCGCCGGCCACCGGCGGAATGAACACCACCAGGTCGCCGTCCCGGAGCGGCGTGGACCAGTCCCGGAATTCGTCGTTGACGGCTACCTTGACCTGCCCCAGTGCCGGGAAGGCGTAACGCCCGTCGAGCTCGGCGTACAGCTCGCCAACCGTGGCGGCCGACGTGTGGAGTTCTTCCCCGGCCCGGCCGACGTGCTCGCGCAGCACGGCGAAGTATTCAATGCGGATGTGGGCCATGGTCCTGCTCGACAGGGCTCACTGTGCCGGAGCCGCTTCGAGCCGCGCCAGGTCCTCCGGGGTGTCCACGTCCATGGCCGCGTGGGGCATGGGCACAGTCGTGTGTTCCGCGTGCCACTCGAGCAGGCTGCGGGCGCCCTGGTCACCGCGCAGCGCGCTGAGCTGGGGCCAGAAGGCCCGGGGCATGATGACCGGCGCTCCCAGCCGGTCGCCGAAACCGGCGGCGGCTATCAGCCCGGGCTCGATGCGCCACGCGGCAATCAGCTCATCCAGGTCCGCGGCGGTGACTGCCGGCTGGTCGCACAGGAGGATCAGGACCGCGTCGGCCATCGGCGGCAGGGCCGCCACGCCCCGCAGCAGCGACGTGGACAGCCCCTGGGCCCAGTCCGGGTTCTGCACCAGGGTGACCGGCTCGCCCTTGAGCGCCACGCCCACGGCATCGGCCGCCGCGCCGACGACCACGTGGACGCCGCCGGGGCAGCGCGGACCGAGCAGGTGAGCGCCTCGCCGGACCAGGGACTCGCCCCGGTACCGGGCCAGGACCTTCGGGGAGCCGAAGCGCGTCGACCCTCCGGCAGCCAGTAACAGTCCCGCCAGGCTCATGCGTCACCTCCCGGTGAATGCGTCGTCGATTTCTGCCAGTCGTAGGGATCCCAGGCCACCGGGGCGGAGGTCAGCGCCGCCTCCAGCTCGAGGAGGAAGCTGTCGAGGCCGATGCGGGACGGTGTGCCGTCGGGACGGCGGAGCCGCGGCGCCGTGCCGGTCGGGTCCTCCGCCACCCAGCCCGGCGCGCCCTCCAGTTCGTCGAGCCGCGCGGCAAGCCCGTCGAGGCGCACCCGCAGCGGTACGCGCCGCGTGGCCAGTTGCACCCAGCTCTCGTAGCGGTATTCGAACTCGTAGTGGGCGCCCTGGACCCGCAGGATCCGGGAACAGCGGGTGGCGCTGTTGACGGCGAAGGGGTGCACGGCGGCGAGTTCATCGGTGAGATAGCGCCGGACCATCCGCTGGCGCAGGTAAGGGGGAATCCGGACCACGGCAAGATCCAGCGCCGGCGACTCCACCAGCGTCACGACGCCGTCCGCCAGCAGGGCCCGGCTGGCCGCCAGGTGCTCGTACTGGAGGTCCCAGAGGTCGCCAAAGCGGGGCCAGCCGTCGCAGATGTCGCGGAGCAACGCCGGCAGGGACTCCAGCAAAGCGCTGTACAGCGCAGCCACCCGGTCCGGCTCCGCAAAGATCCCGGCAGGCAGGGGCGAGACCTCGGGGTCGGCCAGCGCCTCCACGGCAAAGCAGAGCCGCGCGGCATTCTCGTCGGTGACAATGCCGAAGTCCCCGGCAAAGGAGGCAGCTGTCAGCAGGGCGCGGTGCTCGAGGGCACGCGTAGGCTCGGTGACCACGTACATGCTGAACAGGCCGTCCTCGTCGAAGTGGTTGTTGGTCACCCAGGGCACGTCCTGGTGCAGGTCGGGCGCATCGAGATAAGCGAAGGCGGTAGTGGTGGAGGTGTCGCGCCGAAGCGCCTCCGGGGTCTGGTTATTGGGCCAGTGGGACAGCGTGAGCACGGTCGATGGCAGCGGCGCCCCGTCGACCACGATGTTCGGCAGGGCGCGCGCAGCCGCGTAGGGCGTGTAGCGCGCGGGGGCCGGGGTCAGGCGCGGCGGGCGAGCACGCACCCGAGCCACGCGACGACGCTCAAGAGGATCACGCCCATCAGCAGGTACTGGGGAGCGGCGATGTACTCGGCCGCGGGTGCCACCTCGGCAGGCACCACGGCCCGGAACAGGTACCAGATGGCACCGAGCGCCGCGGGAACCAGCGTGGGCCAGAGCGCGATGCCCTGCCCCTTGCCGGCGCGGTTCGCACCCCGGAGCAGCAGCGCCGACACCAGGCCGCCGATCAGCATCGGCACCAGGTTCAGGCCGAAGACCGTGACCAGGGTGTCCGTCCGGGTGCCGAACACGATCAGCGCGGCCACCGAGGCGGCGACCGGCAGCAGCAGCATGCCGAGCAGGTTTATCTTGCCGTACTTCGTCATCGATCCACTCCTCGCGGGTCAGCCTACCACCTGAAATTCGGATTCGTCAGCGGGCCACGCACCCTCGAAGCAGTAGGCCTCTAGCACCGCCAGCCGGCCGCTGCGCAGCTGCAACAGGAACTGGGCGGACTCGGCCAGCCGCGGGTGCGTGGCGTGCACGGGCCGCAAGCGGGGCGTCGCCGCTTCGGACACGGGCAGCACCTCGTCCGGGATGCCGAGGCGGGTCACGAAGCCGACGCCGCTATGGGTACGCGACAGCACCGTGGCCCGGACCAGCTGCTTCCTGAGGACGCCGAGGCCCTCTCCCTCACCGGCCAGCACCGCCGCCAGCACCGTCCGCTCGAGGGCGGACAAAGGGCCGGCCCCTTCGGTGGCACCGGGTCGCTGGGGGGTGGGGTCATGCATGGGCGGTCAGTTTAGCTGATCGTTTTCCGTCTGCCGTCTCACCGGCGGCGCAAACCACCAGACGAGCGCGACCGCGGCACCGAAGACGGTATAGATGAGCGTGAATACCCAGGTGGCTGCCCGGAAATAGAGGAGCTGGTAGAGCCAGGCCTGAATGAAGGATTCCCCGTAGCCTGCCTGGCCCGCCTGCGTCCGGAGGGCACTCTCCAGGGTGGTCAGCGGGCACTCGATGCCCAGCCAGGTTTGCAGCACGACGACGGCAATGGCAGCCAGGTGGGCATAGCGGAAGGCCGGCTGGCGCACCCAGGCCCAGCCCCGCGCAAGCCCCGCGAGGATCAGGCAAAAGCCGATCACCACGAACCCCACGAACAGCGCGTGGGTCACCAGGACCAGGTCGGCCAGCGGCCCCGGGGGCATGCCGGCTAGCTTCCGGGGCGGCGGCAG
>JBBQSA010000070.1:0-12980 GCA_038214295.1 Gammaproteobacteria bacterium | reverse complement strand
CCATCGAGGACGGCGTTCCCGTCGTCTACGAGGCCAACGGCCAGATCCGGCCGTCGCTGACGGGTGGCCCGCCCACCCGCAACGTGGGCGGCGGCCTGCGCCGCGTGACCCTCGAGAGCTTTCTTGGCAAGCAGCGCTTCGTGGCGATCTACGACCCACCGCCCGGCGCGGACGGCGAACGTATCGGCCGCTTTGCCCGGGACAGCCTCAAGGCGGGGCTGCCCTTCGACTCGTTCTTCGACCGCAGCGACCCGTCGAAAGTGTACTGCTCGGAGTTCACCGCGCTCGCGCTCGCAGCGGGCGGCGTCGCGCCGCGCCGCGCCTCGCCGGTCAACCCCAACCAGTCCGTGGCCGTGGTCATGGACTGGCTCGGCATCACCACCCCGGACATCATCCCCGCCGGCGCGATCATCGAGGGCGCCACGCGGGTCGCGCTGATCAGCCGCAAGGACACCCTCCCGCAGGTCGAGGCCTACTTCGACGCCAAGGCCGAACTGCACCGGCGCTTCACGCCGGACCAGCGGCTGGGCAACGTCCTGCACTTCTCCACGTTTTCCGGCCTGACTTTCCAGCCGGAGGTCCTGGAGTTCCTGAGGGCGGCCAACGAGGCCGCCGCGGGCTGGACCGATGTACCTCCCGACGAGATCGGCGAGCGCGTCCGGGCCCTGGCCGCCGAGCGCCTCGGGCCCTTCGACCCGCTCCGGCTAGCGAACGCGGCGCACGCCCGGTAGGCCGAGCACGTACCCGGGCCCCATCAGCTGGGCCGGTGTCCGGTACCCGCTGCCGCCCCCGCTACCGGGGACTGCTGGCCCAAGCAGGTGCCCGACGATACCCAGCGCCGCCGTGACGGTGAGGTCGTAGCCGTTCGGCGTGTCGATCTCGATCTTCCGCTCCTCGCCCGCCGCGTTCCGCACCTCACCCCAGATCCGGGACCGGGTGGCGGCCCGCACCTCCGCCGTCGGGCCCTGCACGCGGGCCGCGACGCGCCGCTTGAGGAAGCTCACGACACCTGGCAGGCCGAGCAGCGGGCGCAGCCAGTTGCTCCGGCGCGCCGAGGCGATGGCCCGGGGCGACGCCACCAGGTAGGTCTCGATAGCCGGGATGCCCGTAGAAACCCAGGCGGTGTAGAGATCGCCCCAGGGAATCGTCATGGCCGTCCGGGGCCTGCCGTCGTAATCGAAGGTCCGGCTGCGGTAGGCCAGCGGCACCGTGACGAGCTGGCCGCTGCGCCGGACGCGGCCGCCGCGGGCCAGTCCCTCGATGCCCGTCTTCGTGGTGCCCGGGCTCGCGCCACCGCCCGCCTCGAAGCCGAGCACCAGGCTGACGGCATCCGGCAGTGCCTGCTTCAGGAGGCCGGCGACGCAGTCCGTGGGCACCACGTCGAAGCCGGCGCCGGGCAGGACGACGATGCCCCGGGCCCGGGCGCGGGCATCCAGCGCGTGGCAGTGGGCGAAGACATCGATCTCGCCGGTGATGTCGACGTAGTGGGCCCCGGCCGCGAGGCAGCCCGCGAGCATCGGCGCGCAGGTGACAGAAAAGGGGCCGGCAGCATGCAGGACCAGGGACACGTCCTGCAGCCCTGTGGCGACGCCCACGGGGTCCTCGAGACCGAAGACCCGGACCGGCAGGCCGAAGCGCTCGCCGAGAACCCGGAGCGCTTCCGCGTCGCGCCCCGCGAGAACGGGACGGAGGCCGCGCCGGACGGCTTCCGCGGCCAGCAACTGGCCGGTGTAGCCATTGGCGCCGTAGAGTAGCCACTGGGTCATAATCGAACTCTACCGCGTGGGACGGCAGCAGACGGGATGAATTTGGACAGCAACGCGCCGGGCGCTCCGGTTCCCAGTCCCTGCGTGGGGATCTGCTGCATCGACAGCGACGGCCTCTGCTTCGGCTGCTACCGGACCCGCGCCGAGCTGTCGGCCTGGCCGCGCGCCAGCGACAGCGAGAAACGCGAAATCCTCGAGCGCTGCCGCTCGCGGCAAGGGCGGGTATCGCCGTGATAATCGCGCCCGAAGGCCGGGAGGCGGAATCCGAGGAGGCCATCGACTTCGGCTGTCCACCGGCCGGCTGGCGGCGGCGCCTGTTCATCATCATCTTCGAGTCCGACACGACGGCGGGACGGGGCTTCGACATCGCCCTGCTGGTCGTGATCGTCGCGAGCCTCATCGTCGTGATGCTCGAAAGTGTGGAATCGATGAACGGGCGCGTGGGCCTGACGTTTTCCGCGCTGGAATGGCTGTTCACGGCGCTGTTCACCCTGGAGTACATCGCCCGACTGGCCTGCGTCGAGCGCCCGCTGCGCTATGCACTGAGCTTCTTCGGCATCGTCGACCTCCTGGCCGTGATGCCGCTCTACCTGGCCTTTGCGTTCCCGGAGCTCCACGCGCTCGTCGACGTGCGCATCCTCCGCCTGCTGCGCGTGTTCCGGATCCTGAAGCTCACCGCCTACATCCGGGAGTACCGGATTCTCGGCCGGGCCCTGCGCGCCAGCGGCCGGAAGATCCTGATCTTCATCTCGACAGTCGGGCTCGTGGTGATCCTGCTCGGCACGGTGATGTACGTGGTCGAGGGTCCGGAGCACGGCTTCCGCAGCATCCCGCTATCGGTCTACTGGGCCATCACGACGATCACGACCGTGGGCTTCGGCGACATCACGCCCCAGACGGACCTCGGCCGGGCAATCTCGAGCTTCATGATGCTGCTCGGCTGGGGAATCCTGGCGGTGCCCACCGGCATCGTGACGGCGGAGATAGCCGGCGAGCGTTTCAGCGCCATCGGCCTCTCCGCGGCGCAGGGGGATCGCCGCTGCACCGCCTGCGGCACGCCGGGGCACCGGGCCGAGGCCCGCTACTGCCAGGACTGCGGGGCCACCCTCGCCCCGCCCGACGCGCCCTCGCCCCCGGCCTGATCAGCCGGCCATTGCCGCCCGGGGCCGGCCGCCGGTCGCGGCCCGTACGACCCGCTGCCAGGGCGGCACGGCCTGCTCCGCCTTGATCGACCCGTCAGGCGCCGGGATCAGCTCGACGTAGCGGTGGGCCGCCCGCTCATGGCGGGTGGTGCCGGGCCGGATGCGGTGCAGGGCGGCCGGTCCGATCCGGCGCACTTGGTCCCGCTTCGCGCCCAGCCACACCAGGAGGTCCCGGACTGCCCGTGCCCGGGCCTCGGCCAGGGCCACCGCGGCCTTGGCCCACAACCGCTGGTTGGCGTGGCCCACCACGAAGACCCGCCGCTTCCGGCTGCGGGCAAGCCACTCGGCGTACTTGCGCAGCGTGTCGAGGCTGCCGGGGGTGGGGGTCGAGCTGGCGCGGGAGAAGTAGATCCGCGTCGGCCACTTCGAAATGTCCGCAGGGCCCTTCGCCGTGCCGTTGCCGCCGACGATCTTCAGCCTGGGACGTGCGGGTGGGCGTTTCCGGGTAGCCATGCAATTACCTCCAGGTGCAGCGGGCGCTCAGGCCCCGACCGGCTCACCGAGCACCATGGCCCGGATGGCCTCGCTGTTCGCGTGGGCGTCTTTTCGACCGAGGTCCACGAGGGCCAGTGTAAACGCGGACTCGAAGAGCAGGTACGACGCGAGTCGGCCACCATCGCCGCGGCCGGCGCCCAGCAGCCGCAACAGGGACCGGGTCGAGCGCGGCAGCAAGTCGGTCAGCGCCGCGGCGATGGCGGTGATGCTGGCACTCGGGCGCAGGACCAGGGTCTCGATGCGCCGATACCCGGGCGCCCCGCAATCGTCGCTCGCAATCACCTCGTTCAGCCGCTGCAGCCGCTCCAGATCCGGCTCCAGCGTGTCAAGAAACAGCGTGTCCAGCGCGAGACCGAAAATCTGGGCCGGGCTGACGCTGTTCACCCGGACCGGCACCGCTGGCACCCTCTGGGCCGGCTCGTCCCGGACGGAAATGGCGATCACGCGGTCGGCGCCGAGGTGCACGGCCGGGCTCAGGGGCGCGAGCTGGCGGACGCCGCCATCGCCGTAGATCACCCCGTCGATCGGCACGCCCGGGAACAGCAGCGGCATGGCGGTGCTCGCCATCAGATGGTCGATCGACAGGCCGACCCGTTGACCCCGCCGCCAGGCCCGCTGCCAGTCGGGATGAGCAGCCCGCCCCTCGTAGAAGCTGACGGAGTCGCCGCTCAGCAGGTCGGTGGCGGTGATCGCCAGCGCGTCGAGCGCGCCCCGCGCCATGGCGAGCCGCATGCGCTCGAAGTTGATCTGGCTTTCCAGCACCACCCGCAACGGCCGGGTGTCCAGCAGGGCGCCGGGCGCCTGCGCCAGGCGTCCGGCCGACAGCAGCGCCACGAACAACTGCCCCACGGCACGCAGTGCCACCGAGGTGTCGGTGCGATAGACCCTGCCGGAGGTAAAATGGATCCAGAAGCCCTCTAGCCGGCGGGTCGCCGCGGAAAAATCCTCGGCGCCGCCGGCGAGCGCGGCCGCGACGATCGCTCCGGCCGAGGTGCCGACGAGGATCGGGAAGGGGTTCCTGACGGGCTCATCCAGCAGTTCGGCGATTCCGCGCAGGACCCCGACCTGGTAGGCGCAGCGCGCCCCGCCACCCAGCAGGACGAGCGCGCAGTTGGGACGAGCGCTCATGAATCCGCCAGCGAGCGGGTCTGTCAGGCTTCCGGCGCTGAAACCCGGCGCCGCTTCGCCAGGACCTTTCGCCGCGCCCGGCGGCGCTGCCGCACGAGCCTCTCGTAGATCTCGTCCATCGCGGCGCGCGCGGTGTCCGCCTGGGCTACCGCCCGGTAGTGGCCGCTGCGGCCGTGCACCTGGCAGTTCGCGCGCCAGGTGTCGCGCTGCCGCGCGAAGGTCCAGGACACGGAGATCACCGAGCGGAAAAAACGTTGCAGGCGTGCGTTGATACCCTCGAGCTTCTCGCGTGCGGGCGCGCTGAGCGGCTTCTCACTGTGGATGTAGTAAATGGGCATCGCGATCAACTCCCCGGCAAGGCGATTGTTGTATTGTAACCATCAGGCTGACGCAGGGTGACGTTCGGGACAGCAACCAGTGGACAGACGCACCAGTAATCGCATCCTGATCGGCATCGTGGCTGCCATCGTGCTGGCCTTCGCCAGCGTGGCCGTGTTTGGCGAGGAAATGGCACGCGTCGAGTGGCTCGGCACGCTGTTCCTGAAGTCGCTCAAGATGATCATCGTGCCGCTGGTCATGGCCTCCATGATCGTCGGTGTCACGGCGCTCGGGGACGTGCGCCGCCTCGGGCGCCTCGGCGGCACCACGGTGGCCTACTTCGCCGTCACCACCGGCATCGCCGTGGCCATCGGCCTGCTGATGGTCAACCTGCTGAAGCCGGGCGCGGGGATCACCCTCGCGGGCATGAGCGTCCCCGCCCAGGTGGCGGCCAAGGAATCCATCACCCTCCCCGACCTCGTGCTGTCACTGGTCTCCGACAACATCGTCGGCTCGATGGCCAACCTCGAGCTGCTCCCCGTGATCCTCTTCTCGCTGGTCTTCGGGGCCGTGCTCAGCACCATCGGCCCGGCCGGCAAACCGGTCGTGGACTTCTTCAACGGCCTGAACGACGTCATGATGAAGCTGGTCATGCTGCTGATGTACGTGGCGCCAATCGGCATCTTTGGCCTGGTGGCTGGCCGCTTCGGGCGCGCGGGCGACCTGGGGCAACTCATGGGCGGCCTCGGCCTGTACATGGTGACGGTCATCGGGGCCCTCGCGCTGCACGCGCTGGTGGTGCTGCCCGCCATCCTGTGGTTCCTCGGCCGCCGCAACCCTTACGTATTCCTGCTGAACATGGCCACCGCGCTGCTCACCGCCTTCTCGACCGCGTCTTCGTCGGCCACCATGCCACTGACGCTCCAGGGGCTGGAGGAGCGCAACGGGGTCTCTCCCAAGGCGGCCGGCTTCGTCGTGCCGCTCGGCGCCACGGTCAACATGAACGGCACCGCGCTCTACGAGGGCGTGGCTGCCATGTTCATCGCCCAGGCGGTCGGCATCGATCTCAGCCTGGGCCAGCAGGTTCTCGTGCTGCTCACGGCCACGCTGGCGGCCATCGGCGCCGCCGGCATACCGGAGGCCGGCCTCGTCACGATGGTGATCGTGCTGAACGCCGTCGGCCTCCCCGTCGAGGGTATCGGCCTGATCCTCGCCGTCGACTGGCTGCTCGACCGGTTCCGCACCGCGGTGAACGTGTGGGGCGACGCCTGCGGCGCCGCCGTCGTCGAGTACCAGGTGTTGAAGGGCAACGACACGCCCGCCAGCAGGCCGATCCGGACATGAGCAGCGCCCGGGCAGCCCGCCGGGAGGACACCAATCTTCCCCTGCGCAACGACATCCGGCTGCTCGGCAACCTGCTCGGCGCCACGCTGAAGCGGCTTGGCGGTCGGACGCTGTTCGTCACCGAGGAGCGGGTGCGCGCGCTCTGCAAGGAACTGCGGGCGAAGCCCTCGCCAGCGACCGAGCGGCGACTGAAGCGCCTGCTGCACGGCCTGCCAACGGAGGTTGCGATCGGCGTCATCCGCGCCTTCGCGGTCTACTTCCAGCTGGTCAACATCGCCGAGCAGCACCACCGCATCCGCCGCAAGCGCTACTACGAGCGCCACACGCCCGGAGAGCCCCAACGCGGCTCCATTGCCAGCACGCTTAAGGGATTGCGCGCGGCCCAGCCCCGCAAGGCGCCGGCCAACCTGCGCCACCAGTTGCAGGGCATCGTGGACCGCATGGCGCTCACGCCCGTCATCACCGCCCACCCCACCGAGGCCGCGCGCCGCACACTCCTCGAGAAGCACCGACGCCTCGCCGACCTGCTGACCGCGCTGGACGACGCCACGCTGCCGGACCGCCACCGGGAGGGCCTCACCCTGAAGCTGGCCGCCGAGGTGGAGGCCATCTGGCTCACGGACGAGATCCGGCACACCGACCTGCAGGTGCTGGACGAGGTCAACAATGCCCTTTACTACTTCGACACCACGCTGTTTGATGCCGTGCCCGCGCTGCTCACCGAGCTTCAGGGCCAGCTGGCCCGGAATTTCCCCGGCGTCGAGCTGCGCGATGGCGCGGCGCCGCTGACCTTCGGCTCCTGGGTCGGCGGCGACCGGGACGGCAATCCCCATGTCACGCCGGCGATCACCTGGGAGGCGCTGCGGCTCCACCAGCGGCTGGCGCTACGCAAGTACCTGGCCAGCGTCGCCGACCTGTCGCGGCGGCTCAGCGAGTCGCAGCGCTATGCGCCGCCCACGGCGGCACTGCGCGCCTCGATCGAGCGGGACCGCCGCCTGCTGCCGGACACGGCGGCGGAGGTCCTGCGGCGCAACCCCGAGGAGCCGTACCGGCAGAAGCTGTCCTTCATCTACCGCCGGCTCGAGCACACGCTGCAGCGGAACACGGCGCTGGCGGCGGCGCTGGCGGCCGGTGAGCCGACCGAGCTGATCTCGATCCGCCCTGCCCTGCCGCCGGTGAAAGCTGGCTACGTCAGCGGCGCCGGGCTGTGGGAAGACCTGCGACTCGTCCGCGACAGCCTGCGGGCCGACGATGCCCGCTTCGCCGCCGACAGCGTCGACCGCCTGATGCGCCAGGTGGCTGCCTTCGGCCTGCACCTCGCCGCGCTCGACCTGCGCCAGCACAGCGCCCGGCACACCGCGGCGCTCGCGGAGATCACCCGGGGACTCGGCCTGAAGCCGGACTACGCGGGCATGGACGAGGACGCGCGGCTGGCCTGGCTGACCGCCGAGCTGCGCACGCCCCGGCCGCTGGTGGCGGCCGACGCGGCCTACAGCCCGGAGACCACCGAGACGCTCAATGTCTACCGCGTGGCGCGGCGCGCGCAGGCGGAAATCAGCGACCAGGCCCTCGGCAGCTACGTGATCAGCATGACCCGCCAGGCGAGCGACGTGCTGGCGGCGCTCGTGCTCGCGCGGCAGGCGGGGCTCAACCGGGGCCAGGGATCCGGCCGGAACCCTGCGAAGCCCGGCCAGCCGCGCCTTGGCGTGGCGCCCCTCTTCGAGACCATCGATGACCTGCAGCGCGCCCCCGACGTGCTGCGCGCCCTGCTGGCGACGCCCGTGTACCGCGCGGTCGTCGCCGCCCAGGGCGATGTGCAGGAAGTGATGATCGGCTACTCGGACAGCAGCAAGGACGGCGGCATCCTCACCTCCAGCTGGGAGTTGTACAAGGCGCAGGAACGGCTGTGGGAGGTCGCGCGCGAATTCGGCGTGGACCTGCGGCTGTTCCACGGCCGGGGCGGCACCGTCGGCCGGGGCGGTGGCCCGAGCCACGAGGCGATCCTGGCCCAGCCCGCCAGCACCGTGGCCGCGCGGATCAAGATCACCGAGCAGGGCGAGGTGGTGTCCTCCAAGTACGGCCTGCCGGACATCGCGATGCGCAGCCTGGAACTGGCCACGGCCGCCGTCATCGCCGCCAGCCTGCCGGCGTCACCCGCCCACGCGGCACGGCCCGCCCGCCTCGGCCGCTGGATGCAGGTCATGGACCAGGTGTCGACGCGGGCATTCGCTGCCTATCGCGGCTTCGTCCGGGACAGCGACGGCTTCCTCGACTACTTCAGCCAGGCGACGCCGGTGGACGAACTCCAGCACCTGCGGATCGGCTCGCGCCCGGCGAAGCGCCGGCAGGGCTCCCGCAGCCTCGACGACCTGCGCGCCATCCCCTGGGTGTTCGGCTGGACGCAGAGCCGCCACCTGCTTCCCGGCTGGCTCGGCGTCGGTACGGCGCTCGCCGATTACATCGCCAGCGGCGAGCCGGGCAACCAGCGCCAGCGGCTGGCGCTCCTGCGCGAGATGTACGCGTCCTGGCCCTTTTTCCGGACCACGATCGCCAATATCGAGATGACGCTCGCGAAGGCGGACTTCCAGATTGCCCGCCAGTACGCCGAGCGCATGGCAGACCAGACGCTCGGCCGCCGGATCTACGGCGAGCTGCACGCCGAGTTCCAGCGCACCTGCCAGGTGGTACTGCGCATCACCGGCGAGAAGCGTTTGCTCGACAACGCGCCGGTACTCCGGCGCTCGATCGCCGTCCGCAATCCCTACGTGGACCCGATGAGCTACCTGCAGGTGGAGCTGCTCGCCCGCAGCCGCAAGGCGAAGCTGCCGAAGGCGGAGCGGGACAGGCTGCTGTACGCACTAGTGCTGACCATCAACGGCATCGCGGCGGGCATGCGGAACACGGGCTGACGGGCAAGGGGGTAACCCGTGATGCCGTCGCTCAGTGACAGCTGCCGCAGGTCCGGATGTTGAACACCAGGATCGTGAACGCTCGCGTGCTGGTGTGACCCAGGCTGTCGGTCACCTGCACAGTGAACGTGTAAGGCGACCCGGCAGCAGAGCTGAAGGTGCCACTCAGCAGGCCATCGGCAGCGAGGGTCAGGCCCGGCGGCAGCGTACCGGCAGACACGAGCCACGAGTACGGCGCCAGGCCTCCCGACGCCCCGAGCGCCTGCAGGTATTCAGCGCCCACCAGCGCCCCGGGCAGCGCGGCGGTCGCCACTGCGAGCGGCGGGACCACGCCGAGCAGCGCCTGGTCGGCCTGGACCAGGCCCGCCCCCGAGTCGAAGTCGGGACCGGGCGCGTCCATGTCGAGCGCGTTGTCACGCAGGGCCGTGTAGACCTGCGCCACGGAGAGTGCCGGGTCAAAGCTGCGCACCAGGGCCGCCACGCCGGCCGCGTGGGGCGCGGCTGCCGAGGTGCCGAAGAAATTGGGGTAGCCATTGGCCTCGTAGTCGCTGCCAAAGAAGGTGTTGTCGCCGCCGTCCGGGGCCGTGATGTCGGGCTTCTGGCGCAACTCGAACACCGGGTTGCCAGCCTGGTCGCGCCGTATCGGCGTGCCTCCCGCCGACGAGAAGTTCTCGCGCAGCGGTGGGCTGACGCCGAAAGCCGGGGTCTGCGTGTAGCGCGCGGCGGCCACCGCCATGCCGCCAGCCGCGTTGGCATGGCCGTAAAGCGCTGCAGAATTCGTCGCGAACTCGTTCACCGTCAGGTCGCCGAAATACACGTACTTGATCGCGCCCGGCGCCGGCCCCGTCTTCAGCCGGATACCGAGCTGGTAGGTCCTCGGCTGACTGGATGTGTTCTTGTAACTGAACACCTCGACGGGGTCCCCGCCGATGTTGCTGTCGACACCGCCGGCCAGCGGCGCTCCCTGCTGGGAGTACAGCGTGATGTCGAGGTCACTGGCCGACCCCGGGCTGCCGCTGACCGAGTAGAAGGGCTGGTCCCACTGCAACACGAAAGTCACCTCTGACTGCCCGGGAATGGTCACCTTCTGGCGGGTGTCGACCCCGGGACCCGGGTCGAAGTCGTGGCGCGTGGTCCCCGAAACGGCCACCGGCGCAAAGGTTGCCTCGTAGGACTGTCGCGCCTGGTTGCCCGCGGCCGAGAAGTAGGCAATGCCCGCGGCGGTCACATTGTTGACGGCCTGCGCGATCACGCCATCCTGGAACATCGGCTCGGCGTAGTAGATGACGTCGTCGTTGATAACCCGCGCCCCGGCGGCGGACGCCAGCGCCCCGATGCCACTGGCGAAGTCCGCCGTCCCGCCGAAGGCCGTGTGGAACGCCTGGCCCGCGCCGGGCGCCACGTCGCGCACGATCTGCATCATCGCCCGCCCCTCGTCCGTACCCGAGGTGCAGCCCGGCTCCTCGGCGAGCACGATTACGCCGGACGGCAGGTCGCCGCTGGCCACATCGGCCGCGGCGCCGCCCAGGCAGTTGTAGCTGTCGGACAGGGTGCCGACGACGATCCCGGCGCCGCTCACGGCGAACAGGGAACGCGCGAGGCCGGAGGCCTGGGACTGGTCACCCTGGCTGGTCACCGAGCCAGCGCTGTGCCGGGCCCAGGCAGGACGGACGAACCGCAACGGGGCAAGGCCGGCGGCCTGGGGCAAGGCACTGATCGGCAGCATCCCGGACACGTAGCGGCCGTAGACCGCGGCGTCTCGCATCCCGAGCGCCACCAGCGCCTCCCGCAGTTCGTTCGGGTCACCGGCAGCAGCCACCGCGTCGATGACGACGGAGCCCCCGCGCACCCGCACCAGCGGATTGGCGGATCGGAACCCGGCCACGGGGCTCATCGCCAGGTAGTCCCGGTGTTCCTGGTAAAGCTGGTTCAGGTCGACACCGATCCGGGCGATGGAGCCGGTGTCTCGGCCGAGGTCGGCAGCCTGTCCGGCACCGCAGGCCAGCATTCCGGCCAGAAGTCCGGCCATGAGGCCGGCGAGATGTCGACGCTCTGGACGGGCGCTCAGCGCCGCGCACCCACCAGCCAGGTGGCGCTCGCCATCCGTACGGTGCCGTTGTGTTCGTGGCGCTTCAGGGCGGCCCGGACGGCAGCGAGGGCGGCCGCCTGGTCGGCGGCGCTGGCGGCGGCGAAGGCGCTCGCAGCTGGCCCCATGCGCGTCATCTGGGTGACGGCCTCGTCGACGCTGCCGAGGTCGAGGGGATCGTCGAGTGGATCGATGCTGATCGAGGCAAAGCCGCTGCGAGTGAGCAGGTCCCGCAGCCGGGCGGCATCGGCAAAGGCGAAGGGACCGGGCGCGTCCGGCGGCAAGGGCTCGGGTGGCGGCAGCACGCTGAAGATGGAACGTACGCAGTCTGCCATCCAGGGGTTCAGGTCCAGCGCGCGCCAGCAGATGAAGGCCAGACGACCGCCCGGGGCGAGCGCGCCGCGCAGGTTGCTGAAGGCCGCCACCGGGTCGGCAAAGAACATCACCCCGAAGCGCGAGGCGACGAGATCGAAGGCCCCTGCGTCCAGCGGGGCGACCGCGGCGTCGCCCAGTACGAAGGACAGGTTGCCCCCGGCACTGTAACGCTCACGCGCCACCTCGAGAATCACCGCCGACACGTCGAGGCCGACCACGCGCCCGGAAGGACCGACCGCGTCCGCGAACGCTGCACTGCTGACGCCGCCGCCGCAGCCGACGTCGAGTACGCGTTCGCCGGTCCGCGCACCGGCGTGCCGGAGCAGGCGCGCAGACAAAGGCTCGAGCATCCGCTCGGCGCGCTGGATGTTCTGCACCCAGCGGCGGCCGCCGTCCTCGTTCCAGTAGGTGGGTTGGTCGGGTGGAGGGTTGAGGGTGGCATCCATCGTGCGGTAGGCCTGGTGACTAATGAAGCCAGTAGACCGTGAATACGGGCAAACTGCCGGCTTGATTCACGGAGAATCCCATGACCCTGCGCGTACTGCAATCCCCGAAGCTCTCGACCGCCAAGGACCCCCAGCTGGACCTGGACGACCCGGAAACCAATTTCATGTCCCTGATGAAGTTGCGGGGCGATCTCAGCGGCAAGGACTTCCACTTCGCCTTTCCGGGGCAGGCCTGGGCGATGGTGCCCCAGGAGCAGAACCTCAAGTGCTTCCGCACCTTCGGCTTTGGTTCCGGGCGCTTTGAAGAAGTACCCGAGGGCTACCGCATCTACAGCCGCGAAGTGCTGTTCTACCTCGACCCCGCGACCGGCGAGATCCTCAAGGACTGGAGCAACCCGTTCCTCGGCGGTCGCAAGGTGGACGTCGTGCACATCCAGAACGACCCGGTGAACGGCGTGTTTGCCCGCAAGGGCCCCGGCCCGCTGGCGCCGCCCTACCCTTATGTGAGCTGCGGCGACATGGTCGCCTTCCAGTGGAATTTCTTCATCCAGCACCCGGCCGCGATGAAGCGCAAGGAGTACCCGCTGTATTCCTCGGGCGACATCGACCAGCACGCGGAGCTGTGGGGTCTCATCGGTAGCAAGCGGGACATCCTGAACAAGGACATAAGCTCCGCCTACTGCACCATGTCCTGGAGCCGCGTGGCCGACTGGCTGCCCTTCATGGAAATGGGTAACGCGCCCGGCAAGATGGTGTTCCACAGCCACTCGCTGAAGCTGATGGACGGCCCGCAGGAGCTGCCGCGCCCGATCCTTGACTACGTGGAGAAGCACCACAGCGAGTACCTCACCGCGCCAACCGAGTGGAACGGCCCGCAGATGACCAGCTCGGCGCAGGTCTTCAAGGCGATG
>JBBQSA010000069.1:0-13700 GCA_038214295.1 Gammaproteobacteria bacterium | reverse complement strand
CGCCGGGCTCTACCTCCTCGTGACCTTGCGCTACCTGCCGGGGTGGTCGTGGCCGGACGCGGCGCTGGCCTACCTGTACGTGCCGCTCACGCTGGTGGGCCACTGCGCCGTGCTGGCGATCGTCCTGCCGTTCCTCGTTCTCGGGCCACTGATCACGCTGTGGCCGGAGCGGCGGGTCGTGATGCCGCTGGCGGTACTGTTTGGGGCCACCGGCCTCGCCCTGCTGATCCTCGATTCCAACCTGTTCGTCGAACGGCAGTTCCACCTGAGCCTGTTTACGGCGGCACTGTTCGAGACGGCGACCTGGGTATTCAGCGGGCTCGTGCTGGTCATTGCCCTGGTGTTCGAGTCGCTCCTGGCGGGCTTGCTGCGGCGCTGGCTGGCAGGCCGCCCGCGACCGGCGCTGGGACGGCCCGTCGCCGCCGTCCTGGTTGTCTGCTGGCTGGGCAGCCAGGGCCTGCACTTCTGGGCAGACGCGCTGGCCTATAGCCCGATCACGCGGTTCACCGGCCGGATCCCGCTGTACTTTCCGCTGCACGGGAAGCGCACGCTGGCGAAGCTCGGCTGGCTCGACGAAGCGCGTGTGCGCCAGGCCCGGTTGCTTCGCGAAGGGAGTGCCACGGCCAGTGGCGACCTCAACTACCCCTTGCACCCGCTCCAGTGCGCGGCCCCGACCGGCAAGACGATGAACGTCCTCTGGATCCTCATCGATGCGCTCCGGCCCGACGCCATCGACCCGGGCACGAGCCCGACGATCGCGGCGTTCAGGGGCTCCGGCCAGAATTTCGCCAACAACTGGAGTGGCGGCAACTCGTCCCGGATGGGCCTGTTCTCGCTGTACTACGGGCTGCCGAGCACCTACTGGCAGTCCTTCTACGACATCCAGAAGCCGCCCGTGCTCATGGACGAGTTCCGTCGCCAGGGTTACACGATGATGACCTCCAGTGCCGTCGGTTACGGCAGTCCCACGCTCATCGACCGCACGGCGTTTGCCGGCGTGCCCGGGCTCAAGCCGGAATCGGAGGAGAGCGGTGTCGTGAAGAACCGGACCGTGAGTGACGAGTGGCTCCGGTGGCTGCCACAGCGGGGAACCCGGCCCTTCTTCGCGTTCCTTTACTACGACCCGCCCCTCACCGAGGGGACGGGGCAGGTCGCTCTGGTCCCGGACGGCCGCTATGCCGGCAACGAGAAGGCCCGGAGTCGCTGGCTCCAGTACCGCAACGGGGTGCACATGGTCGACGGGGAGGTGAGCCGGGTGCTGGCCGCCCTCGCTGCCGCAGGCCTGCAGGACAACACCCTGGTGATGATCACCAGCGATCACGGCTACGAGTTCGACGACCTGGGGCTCGGCTACTACGGTCATGCGAGCAACTTCGGGCGCTACCAGCTGCACGCGACGCTGCTCATGCACTGGCCCGGCCGGCCTGCCCGGGTGTTCGAGCACCGGAGTGCCCACCAGGACCTGCCGGCAACCCTGCTGCAGGGGCTGTTTGGCTGCACGAACCCGCCGTCTGACTACAGCGTCGGTCGTAACCTCTTCGACGGCGTGTCCTGGGACTGGATCGTCGCCGGCAGTTACCACGCCCACGCGATCCTGGAGCCCGACCGCGTGATGATCTCCGAGCCCGGCGGGTTCGCGGAGGTGCTGGGTCCGGACTACCGGCCTCCCGCGGATGCCAGTCTCAACCCGAAACTGATCGAGGAGTCCATGCGCGAGATGCGGCGCTTTTACCGATGAAGCGGGCTGGTCTCGCCCTGCTGGCCGCCACAGTCATCGCCCTGGTCCCCCTGGCAGGCCATGCGGCTGCCATTGCCCTGTCCGGCGAGCGGCAGCAGGTGCTCATCAATCTCACGGGCGGGCTGCCGGGACGCTGGGAAAGCTGCCGTGCCCTGTGCGTGCCCGGCGAGCAGCCACGAACCCTGCTGGGCCCGACCGGAGGCAACAGCCGGCTCGGGTGGCGGGTGCCCGGCGACGAGGCGGCGACCCGTGAGCTGGAGAACCTGGAATACGATCCCGATGTGCGCGCGTCCCCCGGCGGCGGCACGCTGCTGCTGACCTCCAGGGCGCCGGTTGGCGGCATCCGTCTGGTGCATCGCTACCGTCTCGGCGCGGACGGTCGCACCCTCAGCGCTTCCCTGCAGATCCCCGCGGGCGCCCGCGTCGAGATGCGCGGTGGTCCGGCGCTGGCTGGCGAGCCGCTCCCCGGTCTCGCGGCGATCTACACGGATGCCAGGGCCGTGCAGGTCAGCGCGGACGGCCAGCAGACGCTCGCGGCGGAGGGCGACGAAGTGCATGACAGCCTGCTGCCCGCGGGGGAGTGGGCCGGAATTCGGGGCCGCTTCTGGGCCGTACTCGTCCAGGCCGGTGCGCCGCTGCGCCTGACGGCCTCCGAGCCGGAGCCCAAAGCCCCCGTGCTCGCCATCGGGCGGGACAGCGTGGGCGCCGGCAGCGTCGAACTGCGGTTCTACGGCGGGCCGGTGGAGCCGGCCGGGCTGCGCACCGTGGCGCCGGAACTGACGCGCATGCTCTACGCCGGGCTCTGGAACTGGCTACGGGCACTCGCCAACGGCCTCGCCTGGATCCTCGCGTTCTGGCAAGGGCTGGTCGGCAGCTGGGGTCTCGCCATCATGCTCCTGTCCCTGTCAGTCAAAGTGCTGATGTGGCCGCTCACCTGGATCGCCGAGCGCTGGCAGGCGGACGTCCATCGCCAGCAGAGCCTGCTGGCGCCCGAGCTCGCGGCCATCAAGCGCGAGTTCAGGGGGGAGGAGGCCCACAATCGCACGCTGGAGGTCTACCGTAAGCACGGCGTCAGCCAGTTCTACACGTTGAAGAGCCTCGCGGGCTTCCTCGTGCAGATCCCGGTCTTCATCGCTGCCTTCGACATGCTGGGCGAGAACTTCGGGCTCAGTGGCGCGCCATTCCTGTGGGCGCAGGACCTGGCGCTGCCCGACCGGGCCGCCAGCCTTCCGGCCGTCCTGCCGTTCTTCGGCGGGCACCTGAACCTGCTTCCCGTGCTGATGACCGCCTTTACGATCCTGGCGGCCCGCCTGCAGGAGGACGCCAGCCTCTCGGCGGAACTGCGCGGCGGACAGCGCCTGCGCCTGTACGGCATGGGCGCGCTGTTCTTCGTGCTGCTCTACACCTTCCCGGCGGGGATGGTGCTCTACTGGACGACCAACAACCTCCTGCACCTGGGGAAGATATTCACGGGCAAGTTGTTCAGCCGCGCGGCGTAGCGCTGGAGCGTGGCTGTGGCTGCCCGGGGGTGGCCACCGGGGCCGCGGCGGCAGGGCTGGCTGTCAGCGAGAGGCACTAGCCGGCGTGGAAGAACTGCAACTCGCCAAACTGGCTGGCGGCGTCCTGTGGTGCCCTGGATGGGGGCTCGCCGAGCTGTTCGGCCCAACGCCGCGCTTCGGCCAGGTTGTCTGCGTAGATCCGGGTCCGCGTCGCCAGCGGCAGCGCGGTGGCGTCACAGCCAGTCGCCTTCAGTGCCTCTTCCAGGGAGAACTCGTCGTGGTGTTCCCGGTAGCCGCGATGGGACCAGAGACCCGTGGCCGGATCGAAGTCATACAGGCGCAGGAAGCGGTAGCCGAATTCCGCGACGAACTCAACGGCGGCCATGATGAAGTCCGCCTCGGCGTCGTCCATCGTGTAGTGGAAGCCGATACGGCACCAGCCCGGCTTGATGCCCTGGAAGCCCTTGCGCACCCAGTCGCGGTAGAGCTGGGACGTGGAATTGTCGATGCCGAGCAGCCGGTGGCCATAGGGGCCGGCGCAGGAGCAGCCCGCCCGGGACTGGATCCCGAAGAGATCGTTCAGCAGGACCGTTACAGCCTTCGGGTGCAGGTAGAGGCCGCGGGGGTCCCGCAGGTTGAACGAAACGATGCCGATGCGCCGGGCCGGGTCCGTATTGCCCAGCATCTCTATTCCCGGGTTCCGGGCCCAGCGTTGCATCGCCCGGCCCAGCAGTTCCTGCTCGCGGGCGTCGATCCGCTGGGCGCCGATGCGGCTCTTGAGGTCAAGCGCGAGTGCCGCCTTCAGGGTCTGCAGGACGCCGGGCGTACCGGCTTTCTCCCGCTCCTCGATGTCGCGGATGAAATCCTGGTCCACCGGGCTCACGTAATCCACGGTGCCGCCACCGCCGATGCTCGGCGGCAGGTCCTGGGGGTACAGCCTGTCGTTGAAGACGAGGACGCCGCTGGACCCGGGGCCACCCAGGAACTTGTGGGGTGACAGGAACACGGCGTCCAGTGTCGGATCGCCGCCTTCAGGTCCCGGCTCCGGGTTCATGTCGATCTCGACGTACGGCGCGCTCGCGGCGTAGTCGAAGCACGCGTAGGCGTCGTGGGCATGCAGCAGCCGGGCAATCCGGGCGATGGGTGAGCGCATGCCGGTCACGTTCGAGGCCGCGGAGAAGGAGCCGATCCGCAGGCGCCCCTGGTAGGCGGGGTCCTTCAGCAGCTTTTCGAGGTGATCGAGGTCGATGCCCCCGTCCGGCGCAAGATTGACCTCGACAACAGTGGCGAGGCCCTGGCGCCAGGTGACCTCGTTGGAGTGGTGTTCATAGGGCCCGACGAAGACCACGGCCTGCCGCGCCTCGTGGAAGCGCTGGAACTCTTCGAAAGTCTGCTTCCCGAGAAAAGCGCGCAGCAGCGAGCCGGCGGCCTTCCGCGTGGCGGGCGGGAGGGCCACCCCGAGTATCTGCTGAAGCTTGTCGATGGCGCCGGTCGCGCCCGTGCCGCAGGCGACGATCCGGCCGCGGGGCCCGGCGTTCACAGCGCGCTTGATCGTCGTCTCGGCCGCGTGCAGCAGCCGGCTCATGCTGCGGCCCGTGATGTCATCCTCAGTGTGGGTGTTGGCATAGTTGCGCTGCAGGCACTGCACGTAGCGTTCGATGAACGTGACGCAGCGGCCCGAGGCCGTATAGTCGCAGTAGACGAGCATTCGCTGCCCAAACGGCGTTTCGAAGGACGAGTCGATGCCGACGATCTGCGAGCGCAGGAATTCGAAGGACCAGGGGTTAATCATTGGCTGATTGTACCGGCGCTGGGCGCCTAGCGGTGACCGGCCGGATGCTGGCATCACCGGCTGGCCGGCGCTGGTTCTTCGCCGCCCTGTACGCGAGCGAAGGGGCGCCCATGGGCTTCATCTGGTGGGCCCTGCCGACCCTGCTCGCCCGGCAGGGCGTGAGCGTCGCAGCGATTACCGCGGTGACGGCCGCCGCCACTCTCCCCTGGGTACTCAAGTTCCTCGCCGGTCCCGTCATTGATGCGAGCCTGGCCCGCGGGGGCGGGTTGCGGTCCTGGATTGTGGTCAGCCAGTCCGCGATGGTCTGCAGTCTCGCGGCGGTCGCCTGGGTGGACTGGCCGAACGATTTGCCGCTGCTCACGGCCCTGCTGGTGGCCCACGCCGCGTGCGCTGCAACCCAGGATGTCGCGATCGATACGCTGGCAATCCGCAGCGTGCCGCCCGAAGAACTCGGCCGCGTCAACGGCGCGATGCAGGCGGGCATGCTGACTGGCCGGGCAGTCGTCGCGGCGGGCACCGTCGCACTGGCCAGCCGCTTCGGGCCCGCCGCGCCGGTTCTGGTCGTCAGTCTCGCCATCCTGCTGCCCATGTGGCTGGTGGTGCAGGCCGTGCCGCGGGCGTCGGCCGTGGCGTCGGCGCCGCCGACACCGGCGGCGTGGCTTGCCGCGATCTCCGGTCGCGGGGCGCTGCTCGCCATCGGCGTGGCACTGACGGCCGGCGCGGGCTTCGAGTTCCTTGGCGTCGCGATCGGGCCCCTGCTCGTGCAGTACGGCGCCAGCGACGGCCAGCTATCGAGCTTCTTCGGCGCCCTGGCACCGGCCGGACTCGTGGCGGGTGCGCTCGCCAGCGGCCGGGTCACCGATCGCCTGCGCCCGGCGCAGGGAACTGTCACCGGAGTGCTCGCCGTGGCCATTCTCGCCGGCGCCCTGGGCGGCCTGTTGTGGCTGGACAAGATGCCTGGCGTGCAGGTGCTGGTCGCGTGGATGGTCCTTGTCTACGTCGGGATCGGGTTTCTCACGGCGGCTTCCTATGCCCTGTTCATGGGCCTCGCTCGCGGCGAGCTTGCCGCCACCCGGTTTTCCATTTTCATGGCGATGACCAACGCCTGCGAGGCGGGTGCCGGTTTTTTTGGAGGCAGGGCCGAGGGAGTCATCGGCTACGGTCCGACAGTGCTGCTCCTGGTGGGAATCTCGCTGGTCGCGATTCCCCTCGTGCTGCACCTGCCGGTCAGGCCGGATGACACCACGCCGTAGCGGACCCCCGCAGGCTATCATTGACCATCACGTCACCGGATGCCGGGGAGGCAGCCACGAATGTCAGCAAAGCTGAACGTACGCCAGGCCGCCATCGGCGACATCCCGGGCATCTCGTCCCTCGTCGAGCGCGTGTACACGGACATGCCCGCGTACCCGGCCGCGATGCTCGCCGGGCAGATCAACGCGTTTCCGGAGGGCGTCTGGGTGGCCGAGCTGGGCGATGCCATCGTGGGCTACTGCGCGACCATCCGGCTGCCCGGGGAGAAGGCCCTGAAGCCGCACAACTGGCGGGAAATTACCGGCGGTGGTTACGGCTCCACCCACGACGTTGCGGGCGAGTACCTCTACGGCTACGAGGTCTGCGTGGACCCCGAGATGCAGCGTTACCGGATTGGCCAGCGCTTCTACAGGGCGCGGAGAAAACTCTGCGAGTACTTGCGCCTCAAGGGTATCGTGATTGCCGGCCGGATACCCAACTTCCACCGCAATGCCCGGCGCTACGGTACCCCGCAGGCCTACGTGGATGCGGTGCTGCGCAAGGAAGTGCGCGATCCCGTGCTGAGCTTCCAGAACAAGATGGGTTTCGATCCGATCGGCGTGCTGCCGGACTACCTTCCCCGCGACACCCAGTCCGGTGGCTACGCCGTGCACCTGCTCTGGAACAACCCGCAGTTCGTGGAGCCAGCGCCCGCCGGCGCGCACGCTCACGCGCATTCCGCCGGCCTCAACCGCGTGCGGATCGCGGCCGTTCAGTACCGGCAGAGGCGCATTTCCTCGTTCGAGGAGTTCCGGCGCAACGTTCTTTACTTTGTGGATGTTACGGCCGACTACGGCGCAGATTTCGTGCTGTTTCCCGAGCTGTTTACGCTCCAGTTGCTGTCCATCGAGAACGAGGAGATTCCGGCCCACGAGTCCATTGCGAAGGTGGCCAGCTACGAGCAACAGTTTTGCGACCTGATGCAGGACGCGGCCGTACGCTACAACGTCAACATCATTGGCGGATCAATGCCGGTCCAGCGCGGCGAGACGGTCCGCAACGTTTGCCACGTTTTCCTGCGTGATGGGACTATGGCCATGCAGGAAAAGATTCACCCTACCCCCAACGAGCGCTACTGGTGGAACATCACGGGCGGGGACGAAGTTTCGCTGATCGAAACGGACTGCGGGCCCATCGGCGTGCTGATTTGCTACGACTCGGAATTCCCGGAACTTGCGCGGCACCTGGTCGACCAGGGCATCAACATCCTGTTCGTGCCGTTTCTCACTGACGAGCGCCAGAGCTATTGCCGGGTGCGCTACTGCGCCCAGGCCCGGGCTGTCGAAAACCAGATCTACGTGGCCATGGCGGGGAGTTGCGGCAACCTGCCGAATGTTCACAACAACGACATCCACTACGCGCAGAGCTGCATCCTCACGCCGTGTGATTTTCCCTTTGCCCGTGACGGTATCGCCGCCGACACCACGCCGAACTCCGAGATGGTGGCCTTTGCCGACCTGAGCTTGCGTGCGCTGCGGGATGCGCGCCACCAGGGCACGGTCCGCAACCTCAAGGACCGGCGCCACGACCTCTACAGCGTGACCTGGCACCAGAAGCCGAAGCAGTCGTCCTGAGTCAGGCGGCGCGTGGCCTCGTGAACCAGGCCATGACCATGATCATGAGCGTGAAGCTGACGAAGTCCGAGAAGATCATCATCCACTGGTAGCCTGGCGGAAAATCCGAGAAGACGATGTCTGCAATACGCGGGTAGGCCGAGTAGGCCAGCCCGACGGTGGTGCAGATCGCCACGTGATTCCAGTACTTCGTGGTGTAGCGGTTCAGCATCAGCATCGCGACTCCCAGTGTCAGGCCGATCACGATGCCCTGGACAGTGCCAAGGGCGGACTTCAGCGGCGATGACTGGGGCCGGCCTTCCCGGCTGATGTACACGGTAGCGACGGGCCCGTTGGACCGCATCGCGCTCCGGACCTCCTTGCCGCTGTCGCGGCCAGGCAGGATGTAGGTGCCGCTCTCCGGAAAGTGCGCCAGCAGCGCGGCGCCGGCCGCCCGGTCGTCCAGGGTTCTCGACATGGTCCAGTAGGGCACCGGGCTCAGCACGTAGAAGCCCACGCTCCAGATCCAGGACACCACCGTCACGGCCAGGGCACCGGCCATCAATCGCAGCACGTTCGTCTCCTCACAGGTTCAGGTCTGGCCGGTTCAGGTCTGGCCATGGCGCCGCTCGCCCTGCAGCCGCTGGTGCACGGCGGTGGCGTGGGACGCAGCCGGGTCACGAGGCGAGGGCAAACTGATCCGGTCGCCGGGCCCGGCCACCCGCAGCCCGGCTCGCGCAAGTTCAGCGCCATCCGCCAGCGAAGCGTAGTGGTACACGATCATCTGCCGGCGCAGCGTCTCGTTGTACTCCCGGAGCAGGTCGGCGAGACCCGTGTGGGACGGGTTGCCGTGCAGGTCGCAGTCGTGCACCAGGGGCATCAGGCCGTCGGCAAACTGGGCAATGGTCTCGGGGATCGGCCGGGTATCGCCGGTGTAGAGGAAGCTGCCCGGCAGGCAGAGGCCGTAGGCGGTGCCCGGCACGTGGTGCCGCACCGGAAAGACGTCGAACCACAAGTTCTGGTGCCAGAAGCCATGACTGACGGGTATGACCTCGAAGGCATCCCAGAAGTTGGCGCACCCCTCGGCTACCACGTTGGGGTAGTCGGCAACTCGCCCCTGGAGCAGTGGCACCAGCATGGCGGGCAGGTACAGGCGGGTGCGCGGCAGGCCATTCGTGCCGAAGTAATTGGCGACGAAGAGCCGTTCGAACCCGGCCACGTGGTCCATGTGCACGTGGGTGACGAAGATGGCGGGCGGTGGCCGGCCGTAGCGCGCCAGGCAGGCGGTCAGCGCCTCCTGGCCGCAGTCCACCATGAGTACCGGGCTGTCGTTCGCTTCCAGCATGACGCTGGCGGATCCCAGGCCGGGGGCTGCGGCGTTCCCTACGCCGAGGAAGGTGAGATGCCAGGCTGTCATCTCAGTGCCGGGCCACTGGCCCTCCCGGCGAGGGGTGACTCCGCGTCAGCTTTTGCGTGACCGAGCCGCACACCGAGGAGTCCGGCCAGCCCGCCGAGTACGCCGTAGACAAGCATCGACACCAGGAGCCCGAAGAGCCCGTTGGCGATCCAGTCCGGGGAGAACCAGGAGCTTCCGGCGCCAGTCGCGAAGGCGAGGACTGCGATCGGGTTCCAGGCCGGCAGGCGATCCAGGAGTTCCGCGCGGAACGACATGCGGTTGAAGAGGTAGTAATCGACGATCACGGGTCCGATGAGCGGCGGAGCGATGCTGGCGAGCACGTTGATGAAGTCCATGAATCGCTGGTAGATGCCGAGGCCGATCAGGGTGCCCAGCAGGCCGCATATCACCACCATGACCCGCTTTGGCCGCCGGAAGACACTGGCCGTCTGTATGGAGGGCAGATACAGGTTCGCGTCACCCGTGGTCCACAGGGCGAAACTCATGGCGACCAGTCCGAACAGCGCCACGATGCTGCCGGCCGAACGCATATAAACCGTGAAGTCGAAATTACCGGAAACCACGCCGCCCATGGCGCCGACGAACTGCAGGATCCACTGGGTCACGACCAGCACGATGAAAGGGATCGCGATGGCTACCCACGCCTGCCGCGCGAAGCGCGTGTACTCGGCCATGACGACGGCGCCGACGATCCAGGAGCCGATGACGATGTTCATAGCCTGGACGGTCGTCAGCGGGCTGCGCGCAGCAGTGCTGCGCGAGAGGGCGAGGAACGCTGTCCAGCCGCCGGCCTCGGTGATGTTGTACCAGCCGGCGTAGACGAGCACTGTGACCAGCACCAGCGAGGCGGGCAGCGCAACCTTTTCGAGGCCCTTGACGCCGAAATAGGTGGTCCATGTATAGAGCAGGCCGGCGAAGATCGCGACCGCGTAGAACCATGGCGACGTGAAATCCTGTACCCAGGCGAAGCTGAACGCGCCGACGGTAATGCCCTGCCAGAGGATCAGGAGCGCGGTGAGAAACAGCACCGGCACAAGGGCGCCCACGTTGCCGTAGACCATGCGGAACAGGAGACCGCTGTTACACCCGGTGCGGTAGCCCATGTACCCGACCAGGGCGCCCACGACGAAATTCACGCCGTTGCCGAGCAGTGAGCTCCAGACCATCTCGGGCCAGAAGGGCTGACCGGCGCCCAGCAGGCCGCCGATGAACAGCCCCGTGATCAGGAAGCCCCAGCCAAAAGCCAATGCCAGCATCGGCCCGGTGGATCTGCGCTGTTCCGGTCGCAGCGCCCCGAAGGGATTGTCGGCGCTGCGTTCTTCGGCGCCGACATCGAGGGTCCACCAGAGGCGTAGCTTCTCGCGCATGGTACGGCAGCCTGTTGCGGGTCCGGTGCAGCGGATTATGCACAAAGACCGGGGCCGGTGACCTCCGTCACCGGCCCCGGCAGGCGGCGTCCCGGGCACCCTCGGACCAGCGACGGTGGACCTGGGTGCTGCCAGCCCGTCTTCCACTGACGGACGGGAAGCGTGTCAGTGTGCCCGACGGGACGGTCCCGAAAACCGGGCGGGGCGCCCATGCGCCACCGCACAGTCGGAACCCTCGCGGTCCGGTACCCTCGTCCCAACAACTAAACAAAACGGTGTCCGGTACCTTTTCAACAAAACGGTGTCCGGTACCTTTTTGGTAAAGTTTATGGAGAACATCGGCTTAGGTTGTGTTTCGAAAAATCTCTGTCAGAATGCGACGCAGGTGGCCGGGGGGCAAGGGACAGCATGGAACACCACCTGACGCTGACGGGCCTGCAGGATGCAGTGGGCGCCCGGACAGCCGGGGGCCTGGACGTTGTCTACACGAAGCTCGCGGTGGACCTGCAGAATCTGGCAGGAGGCGCCGCCGACCCCGTGCTGCCCGCGGCCCTGGATACCCTGCGCGAGGAACTCGCCTGCGATGCCGTGGCGGTGCTCCTGCTGGATGACGCCGGCACCCGCATCTCCCAGGTCATTGCCGCCCGCAGCCCCTTCGCTGTCTGCAATCCAGAGGTCCTGACAGACCTGGGTCTCGACCAGTTTCCCTGGCTGGAACGCCGCCTCGAGCACCTCCGCCTCCACGGCATCGCCAGTACCGACACACCTCATCCCTCCCAGTCGACGGACGCCGCGCGCCTCGCCGCCATGGGTTGTGGCGCCATCCTGCTGGCCGGCTTCCACATCCATGGCCAGCGGGCCGGGTGTCTCGCGCTGTTCTTCGGCCAGCCCCAGGCTGAATGGAGCGTCGAGCACACCCTGCTGCTCAAACTCCTCGGCGCGAGCCTGGCGTCGGGCCTCGAGCGCGTGCGGACCACCAGCCGTCTCGCCGACATCAACGAACGGGAGCAGTTGCTTGAGCTGACCGTCAATGACGGCACGTGGGACTTCGATGCCCTGAACAATCGCGTGCAGTACTCCCCGCGCTGGCAGCGGATGATGGGCTACTCCGACGAGGACCTGGCCCGCAACGCGCCGGACTGGCGCCGCATCGTGCACGTGGACGATTACGCGAGGTTGCAGGGCCGGCTCAGGGACCATCTGGCCGGGCGCACGGAGGTCTTCGAGAACACGCACCGCATGCGCCGCAAGGACGGTGAGTGGCGCTGGGTGCATTGCCGGGCAAAGGCACTACTGGACGACCGGGGCCGCTTGAGGCGCCTGGTGGGTGTCGAAACCGACATCACCGAGCAGAAGGTCTATGAGGAGGCACTGTTCCGGGAGAAGGAGAGCGCCCAGATCACGTTGCAGTCGATCGGCGACGGCGTGGTTACCACGGACGACGCGGGCACCGTCGAGTACATCAATCCCGTGGCCGAGGAACTGACTGGCTGGAACCTGGACGACGCCGGCGGGCGCCACGTGGACGAGATCTTCCGCGGCTTCCACGAGGAGACCTGCGAGCCGCTGGAAAACCCGGTCATGAGCTCGATCAAGCGCAACCGCTCGGTGAAGTCCGTGCGCCCGTCGCTGCTGATCCGCCGGGACGGCAACGAACTCTATATAGAAAGTACCGCCTCGCCGATCCGCAACGACCGCGGCGACGTAACCGGCGCCGTGCTGGTGTTCCACGATGTCAGCGAGTCCCGCGAACTGAACCGCCGCCTGTCCTACCACGCGAGCCATGATCTCCTTACCGGCCTTGTCAATCGCCGGGAGTTCGAGAGCCGCCTGGAGCGGTCACTGAAGAGCGCCAAGGCCCGGGAGACCTCCTACGCGCTGCTCTACCTGGACCTCGACCAGTTCAAGATCATCAACGACTCCTGCGGTCATGGCGCCGGCGACACTCTCCTGACCCAGCTCGGCGCCCTGCTGAAAGCCAAGATCCGCTGGCGGGACACCCTGGCCCGGCTGGGCGGCGACGAGTTTGGCCTGCTGCTCGAGGCCTGCAGCCTCGAGGAAGCGATGCGCACCGCCGAGATGCTCCGGGAGGCCATCAAGGAGCACAAGTTCGTCTGGGACGACCGGACCTTCCGCCTCGGTGTGAGCATCGGCGTGGTGCCCATTACCGGCGACGATGAGAACGTGGCCACCCTGATTGCTGCCGGCGACAGCGCCTGCCAGGCTGCCAAGGAGGCGGGGCGCAACCGCATCCACACCTTCAAGCAGAACGACATCGACATGATGCGCCGCCGCCGGGAAATGCAGTGGGCGGCGCGTATCAACAATGCCCTTGAGGACGATCGCTTCGAGCTGTACCGGATGACGATCCAGCCGCTGCAGGTGGAGGAGGTCGGTTCGCATTACGAGATCCTGCTGCGTATGCGGGACGAGCAGGGAGCGATGGTGTCCCCGGACCTGTTCATCGCCGCGGCCGAACGCTACGGCCTGATTTCGAATATCGACCGCTGGGTCGTGGAGCACGCTTTCCGCTGGCTCGTATCGGAGGCCGATGAGCGGGAGCGCCTGGCGCTGTGCTCGATCAATCTGTCCGGCGCCAGCCTGGCCGACAACGAGTTCCTGCCCTTCGTGATCCGCCAGTTCCAGCGTAGCGGCCTCGATGCCAGCAAGATCTGCTTCGAGATCACCGAGACCGCCGCCATTGCCAGCTTTGCGCAGGCGAGCCGCTTCATCAACGCGCTGAAGGAGCTTGGCTGCAAGTTCGCCCTGGACGACTTTGGCACGGGCCTTTCGTCGTTCGGTTACCTGAAACACTTCCCCGTCGACTATCTGAAAATCGACGGCAGCTTCGTCAAGGAGATTCTGCATGATCCCATCGACCGCGAGATGGTCCGTTCCATCAACGAGATCGGCCACCTCACCGGCAAGAAAGTCATTGCCGAATGGGCGGAAAACCAGGAAATCATCACGATGCTCCGTGGCATGGGCGTGGATTACGCGCAGGGTTACGGCATTTCTGAGCCCAAGCGCGTCGTGATGGC
>JBBQSA010000068.1:0-13702 GCA_038214295.1 Gammaproteobacteria bacterium | reverse complement strand
GTCGAGATCGTGATGCCGCGCGCCTTCTCTTCCGGCGCTGCGTCGATCTGGTCGTACGCCTTGAACTCGCCGCCAAACCGCTCCGCACCAATCTTCGTCAGCGCCGCCGTCAGCGTCGTCTTTCCATGATCCACGTGACCGATCGTTCCCACGTTCACGTGTGGCTTCTTGCGCTCAAATTTGGCCTTCGACATGTCTTTCTCTCTCTTTTGTGTAGGTGCGGCGCTCGCCGCGATTCACGTTACTTTTCAAGCCTGGACCGTCACAAGCCCGGATCCTTACGCCTACGCACTCTCTGGAGCCCACAACCGGAGTTGAACCGGTGACCTCTTCCTTACCAAGGAAGTGCTCTACCGACTGAGCTATGTGGGCGAAGCCTTTCCCGTCAACTCAGGTCTCCCCGACCGCAGCGGCCCATCTGCCGCCTCCCGATGAGCTGGAGCGGGTGATGGGAATCGAACCCACGTCATCAGTTTGGAAAACTGAGGTTCTACCATTGAACTACACCCGCGGACGCATAACCCTCGCGAGGACTATTTGTAGATCTTCTGGGAACGGCGGGCACATTCGAGACCCACTTTGGGCCCATTCATCCTGGATCCACCTGGGCCTACCCACTGCCTCCGCCTCGTTCAATGGTGGAGGGGGTAGGATTCGAACCTACGAAGGCGTGAGCCAGCAGATTTACAGTCTGCCCCCGTTGGCCGCTTGGGTACCCCTCCGCTGAGTCGAGCAGGGTATTGTCTGGCGCGAGCGTAGTCGCTGTCAACCAGTAGCGATCATGCCGGAAGAGGGACTTGAACCCCCAACCTACCGCTTACAAAGCGGTTGCTCTGCCATTGAGCTATTCCGGCGTTGACCGGCTGCTGACCCCGGACCCTTGGGTTCGGGGTTCCGCGCGACCATTCATTATAAGGGCTTCCCGGCCGGCGCTGGACTCATTCTCGGTTCGGCAGCGCTAGTTGGAGGGGGCCAGCTGAACATCCGCGGACTCACAGGCGGCGGGTTCCATGCGCAGGATGCTGCGGTCATCCGCCGACCGGAGAGCGGACGGATCCAGCGCCTGGCCTGGGGCCAGCCGGATCCTGAGCCACTGCTCGACCGTCGGCCGGTAGCGGTCCCGGGTCGTCACCACGAATCCCATGCCGCGAGCAGCGGCGGCCACCCGGTCCGCCCGGATCCTGTCCCGGAATACGCCCAGGCTGATCATGGCCTGCGCGCCGTCCTGCATCAGATAGACATCCGGAACCCCGCCGGCGGCCAGACGCCGGCGCGCGGTTTCCGCCTCTTCCGCCGAAGCAAACCCTGCAATCTGCACCCAGTGGCCGAGCCAGACCTGGGTATCCCGGCCGATGATGGCCGCCTCGAGACCCCGGCTGGCCAGTCGGCCGGATAGCTCTTGCGCCGCAGCAAGATCAGGCAGTGGCCCGAGACGGACACAGCCCCCATCAGCCGATGGCGGCGCAACAAACTGGCCCGGTGGCTGGGGGGAAGGGGAAGTGGCCCGGGCCGGCGTCGCTGCTGAGGTAAACAATTCGAGGCCGTCCGGCGCGGGGCCGGCTGGCGCCGGCGGAGCCGGGTCCACCCAGTACTGCCAGCCGAGCAGCAGCAGGTTCCCGAGGACCAGCGCCAGCAGTAGGTTCCGCATCGTTGGCTTACCCGTTCAAGAAGCTCATCACGCGCCAGCAAAGCAGGGTGGCTCGAGCGCCAGTCCCTCCAGAACGAGGTCCGGATGGCAGTAGACGGGGCTGTCCGCCGGCTGGCCAGCCAGCACTGTCATGGCCTCTATCACAGGTTGCAGGCCAGGCGCTGCGCCACCCGTCAGCACGAGGGTGAGCGTTTTCGCTTCGGGCGGCAACCGAGCCTGGAATGCCGCTACGCTGGTGCAGACCAGGCTCGCCGTTGCCTGCAGGGCGCCCAGGCGTATCGCGGTTGCCGTGTCCCGGCCCGGCAACAGGCGCTCTTGCCCCCCAGCGCTTGCTTCCCGGGCAATGGCCGGGCCGTCCGCGGCAAGGCGGGACAGGTCGCCGGTTCGCTGGAGCAAGGCGGACTGCATGAGCTCGATCCCGGCCAGTATCAGGCCGCCCTGATGCTCGCCGTCAGCCGCCACGAAGTCGATCGTCGTGGCAGTACCCGCATCCACCACGCACACGGGATTCCGGTAGCGGGCAAAGGCGGCACAGATCCCGAGCCAGCGGTCGACGCCGAGCTGCGCCGGATTCCGATAGCCATTCCGGACGCCCGCGCCGACAGCAGCGGACACAGCCACCCGGGGTGCCAGCCGAAAGCGCTCCAGGAGCAGCGCACTAATGCCCGCCCCTGCTGCGTCCCCGGCCACGTTGGCCAGGCGAATTTCCCCGGGGCGGTAAGCCGAGTCCAGCAACGGCCGCAGGGATTCCGACGCATCGCGGAGTGCCTCGCCCCGGGCCACCAGCTTGCCGGGCCCACCGAAGGCCCACTTTATTCGGGTGTTACCGACATCCACCAGCAGCTTCATGCCCGCATCCTCAACCACGGGCCATCATGCCGGCGCACGCAACGTGACATCGCCGGCCACCACCGGCACAAGGCGACCGTTGACTGTGACCAGCAGGGACCCGTCGCCGGCTATGCCCCGCGCAACACCCTCCAGTATCTCCGCACCTCGGGTCACTACGACCGGTCGGCCGGCCAGGTCATCGTAGCGATTCCAGGCAGCGAGAAACGGCTGGAGCCCGCCATCGGCGAAGGCGAGCAGGCTGGCATGGAGAGCGTTCAGCAGGCTGGCCACGAGGGCATTGCGCTCGAGGGCGCCTGCGGCGGCCAGGTCGTCCAGCGCCGCCGGGGCGCTTCCGCCCTCCTCACGCAGCGCGGCGGCGAGCTCCGGAACCGGCCGGACATTCAGCCCGATACCAATGACCGCCCGCAGCGGACCGCCGGGCTCGCCGGCCACCTCGACCAGTATTCCGCCCACCTTGCCGCCGGCGGACACGATATCGTTGGGCCACTTCAGCCTGACCCCGGTCACGCCCCGTTCGGCCAGGGCTCCCACCACCGCCAGGCCGGCAACAAGACTGAGGGCCGGCAGATCCCGCGGGGCCGTCTCGAAACTCCAGGACACGGACAGGCACACGCCGTGACCGAGGGGCGAGAACCAGCGCCGGCCCCGGCGTCCCCGGCCTCCGGTCTGGTACTCGGCCAGCACCGCCCAGATGCGCCCAGGGGGCGGCGCGGGCCGCTGGGTGAGACAGGCATTCGTGGACCCGGTTACCAGGAGGACTTCCAGGGTATCCAGCGCCTGCGCCGTCGCGGGGACGAGGCCCGGCCGGATCGCGGGGGGGCTGAGCAGGTCGAGTGACTGCTCCAGGCAGTAGCCCCGGTGCCGCTCGGCGCGCACTGCCAGCCCGAGCGTCCGCAGGGTGCGGACCTGCTTCCAGATGGCTGCGCGGGACAGCCCCAGGCTATTGCCCAGCGCGGTTCCCGAGTGCCATTGCCCGTCGGCGAGAAGATCGAGCAGCGTCGGCCGGACTAGCGTTGCCGGCGCCACAACATCGCCTTTTCCAGCCGGTTCTCGCGGCCTTCCCGCAGGCGCTGGATATTGTCCCGGTGCGTGAACATGATGAAGAACGCCAGGGCGACGAGGAACCAGAATAATTCCCGTTGCTCCGTAAGCCCGGTCACCGCAACCCAGATGGGGAGGACCGCGGTCGCCAGCATGGTCGCAAGGCCGACGAAGCCCGTGGTGGCGATGACGACGCACCAGACTGCCAGCGCCGGCAGCGTCAGCCCGGGGGCGATCCCGAGCAGGGCTCCGATGGCTGTCGCAGCGCCCTTGCCGCCCTTGAAGTCGAACCACACGGGGTAACAGTGGCCGACGATGGCGGCGCCGGCACAGGCCAGCGTGAGCCACGTCCGCGTGACTTCCGGGTCCAGGGGTACGCCAGGCAGGGCGAGCGCCGGCAACAGCCAGGGCGGGAGAAAGCCCTTGCCGACGTCGATCACCATGACGCGGAACGCGAACCACTTTCCCTGGGTGCGAAGCGCGTTGGTACCACCGGCGTTGCCGCTGCCAAGATTCCGGATATCAATGCCACCGGCCAACTTGCCCACGATCAGGGCGCCGTTCAGGGCGCCGGCCAGGTAGCTGAGCAGAACCTTCAGGCCCAGTTCAAGCATCAGGAAAGTCTAGCACCGGCGTACCGGCCGCTAGGGCATCCCGAGCCAGGCGTTGCGGCGGGCAACCACCTCGGGGGACGCGTCGCTGTCGAGCACGAGGTAGCAGGTATCGCGGGGCGCCACGACCGGCTGGCAGGTCAGCTGGAGCAGCTGCTGGTCGCGGAAGACATGACAGGCCAGATCGGCGCCGGGCATCAGCCGGTCGATGAGCGCTTCCCAGTTGTCGGGAGCAACCCTCCGCCCGGCGAGCGCCAGCAGCTCGTCGCCGGGTGCAAGGCCGGCCTTCTCGGCGGGGCTGTCGGCGGTCACGTGGGTGATTCGGACCCTGCCCTCCGTCATCTGGGCCTTGAGGCCCAACCAGGCCCTCGGCCGTTCTTCACGCCGGCCGCGGGCACCCCCGCTGTCGGTCTCGCTTTCGGCGCTGCGCAACTGCAGGCGCACCCCGAACTGTGCCAGCAGGATGCCGAGAGGGGGATCGATGGTCGTGCGCAATGCCAGGCGGAAGAATGGCTCCAGGTCGAGGCCACTCAGGCTGGCGGCCAGCCGCTCGAGCTGACCCTCGGGAAGCCCGGGGCTGTCATCCGCTCCGAACTCCTGCCAGAGGGTGCGCATGACCGCGTCGAGCGAGCACGTGCCGGCCGTCCGTGAGCGCAACTCCAGATCCAGGGCGAGAGCCACGAGGGCGCCCTTGAGGTAGTAGCTGATCGTGGCGTTGGGCGAATTCTCATCGGGGCGGTAGAACTTGATCCAGGCATCGAAGCTGGCCTCCTCGAGGGTCTGGTGCCGGCGTCCGCCCGTCCGGTAGAGCCGGGTCAGGGAACGGCCCAGCAGCTCCAGGTACTGCTCGACCGTGATCAGCCCGCTCCGCCGCAGGGCCAGGTCATCGTAGTAGGACGTGATGCCTTCGAAGATCCACAGCTGGTGGGTGTAGGCCTCGGCAGCGAGGTCGGCGTCAACGAACTCCGCGGGCCGGATCCGCTTCACGTGCCAGGCGTGGAAGTACTCATGACTGACCAGGCCCAGGAAGCGCCGGTAGCCGGCCTCGTTGACGGGGACACCGGTTTGCGGCACGTCGTCGCGGCGGCAAACCAGCACCGCGGAGTTGCGATGCTCGAGACCGCCATAGCCTTCGCCGGCGACCCGCGTCAGGAACACATAGCGCGACATCGGCGCCGGCCGGCCGAAGAACTCGATGTGCCAGGTGCAGAGCCGGGCGAGATCGGCCTGCAGACGCTCGCGGTCCGGGTTTGGCAAACCTGCCAGCACGAGGGCATGGGGCACTCCCGCCGCCATGAACTCGACGGTCACCAGCGGCCCCATGAGCACCGGGCAGTCGATGAGTTCGCCATAGCTGCCGGCCTGGAAGGCGCCGAATTCACCCTGGCCGCCCGTCAGCCGCCGGAGCCCTGTCGACACGCGCCAATTCTGGCCGGGCGGCAGCTCGGGCGGGTCGATATGCACGACCGACGGGGCCTGCTCCAGGCCGTGCACCCGCAGGAACACGCAGACACCGTTGACGAGGCCCAGCTGGCCGTCCAGCCAGGCGCCGCGCACCGAGGCGTCCGCCGCATAGACCGTCATGCGCAGCAGGAGCTCACCGGGAACCGGCGCCGCTCGCCACGTCTGCTTGTTGACCTTCCGGGTGGCCACCGGCTCGCCGCCACTCTCTGCCTGGAACTGCACCACGTGGCGGGCGTAGTCCCGGACGAGGTAACTGCCGGGGATCCACGCCGGCAGGGACAGGAGCTGACCGTCTGGGGAAGGTCGCTCGATCCGGCAGGTCACTTCGTAAAGGTGCGTGCCCGTACCCAGTGGCCGGAGGTGGTAAACGATGGGGGCGCTGGCGACGGGCTCGTTCATGCGTCTCCAGTGTAGCCGAGGCTTGCCACCGGCGCGGATAGCCCGGACCGGTTGCGGGTGATGAGGCCGGGGCGCACCATGACCAGCCCGTCAACGCCGGAGCACACGCGCCCGTAATGGCTCTCAAGGTTCTGTTCATCACGAATTACGACAAGCCCGGCATTCACAACATCCGGCCGGAGGCCGAGATGATGCTCGGCCTGAAACGCCGGGGCGTCGAGGTCGAGGTGATGACCCGCCGGGACACTCACTGGGGGCGGCGATTCGTGGCGGCCGGGGTGCCTGTCCACGACTTCAAGCCCCGGCGAAAGTACTCCCTGGAGGCGATCCGGGTGATCCGCGGCGTCCTGAAGTCCGGCCGCCACGACGTGGTGCAGCTGTTCAATAACCCGGCAATCGTGAACGGCATCATCGCCAGCGTCGGGCTGCCGGTGAAGGTCGTAACTTACAGGGGGCAGACAGGAAACATCTCCCGGTGGGATCCGATCAGCTACCTGACCCACCTCAGTCCGCGGGTGTCCCGGATCGTGTGCGTCGCGGAAGCCGTGCGGGAAAGCCTGCTCAAGGTCGTCTATGACCCGCGCAAGCTGGTCACGATCTACAAAGGCCACGACCTGCGCTGGTACGACGACACGGAGCGGGCCGACCTGGCCGGCCTGGGCATTCCGGCGGGCGCCTTCGCCGTCTGTTGCGTTGCGAACAACCGGCCCCGCAAGGGCGCCGACGTCCTGATCAGGGCCGCCGGCCTGATTCCACCCGGCACCCCGATCCACTTCCTGCTCATCGGGAGCGGCATGGACCAGGAACCGATCAGCAGCCTGGTGGCTGCGAGTCCCATGCGGGACCAGATCCATCGGCTGGGGTTTCGCGAGAACGTGCTCGGCATCGTGGCCGCCTGCCAGGCCTCAGTCCTCCCGGCGACGAAGCGGGAGGGCCTGCCAAAGACGGTCATCGAGTCGATGGTGCACGGTGTGACGCCCATCGTTACCTCCACAGGCGGCAGCGCGGAGCTGGTCGAAGACGGGGTTAGCGGCCTCGTCGTGCCGCCGGGCGATGCCGAGGCGCTCGCGGCCGCCATTCTGCGACTCCAGCGGGATCCGGCGGCCAACCGGGCGATGGGGGCCAGGGCGCGGGAGCGGATCGGCGCTCGCTTCAGGCTCGAAGACTCCGTGTCCGCGCACCTGGCTCTCTTCCAGGAACTGGCCGGTCGCACCTGACCAGCACGGCGCGTCGACGTCAGGCACGGCGTCGTGCGGCTAAAGTATTCTGCGATCATGCCGATGCGCCTCGTGCATGAGTGAGCTGATGAAAGAGGCGTTGTATTGCTTTTCAAAAGCCGGTGGGTATATTTACCCGCGTTCGAGACCTACACGCCACTCTTTTATCAAGACCGCAGACAGCAAGATGTCGTGGCCCGCGACTCCCGGACGAGTATCCGGACGCCGGGCATTCCGGACTAACCGCCCGTCCGGAACGGGAAATGCAGATCCAGCGACCGTCTTCAGAGATCGGGGCCACGGAAGGCAGCCAGGTTTGATTCTGTCCCGACACTCACTTCACCGCCCCTGCGCACCGAAGAGGTAGTCCCGATGCCGCGAGTGTTACCTGTCGTGGATCCTGCTGCCGTGGGCGTCGTTCCGGGCGCGGTCGCCCCCCTGGCGCACGGCCCCGTGAACCTGACGCCGGTCCCCACCACCCGACCCACCATCCCCCGGCTGACCGTCAGCACCCGGAGCGACGCCTTCCGCCGGCGCTTCTACCCGCAGGCAGGCCTCCGGGACTGGAACGACTGGCGGTGGCAGAACCGGAGCCGCGTCCGGACGCTCGGTGACCTCGACCGGATGTTCCGCCTGACCGACGACGAGCGGCAGGCCATAGAAATGCACAAGGGCGCCCTGCCGGTGGGCATCACCCCGTATTACGCCAGCCTTCTGGACCCGGAAAATCCCGCCCAGGGCCTGCGCCGGACCGTCGTTCCGGTACTCGGCGAGTACCTGCGGTCCCGGGGCGAGGCGGACGACCCCCTTGGCGAGGACGGGCACAGCCCGCTGCCGGGCCTGGTGCATCGTTACCCCGACCGGGTCCTGCTGCTGGTGACCAACTTCTGCTCCGTCTACTGCCGTTACTGCACCAGGGCCCGGATGGTGGGCGCAGTCGGGGAGCGCAGTATCCGCAAGCATGACCTCGAGCGGGCCATCGACTACATCGCCGCCAATCCCGTGATTCGCGACGTGCTGCTGTCCGGTGGCGACCCGCTCAGCCTGGACGACGAGCGGCTGGAGTGGATTCTCGGCCGGCTGCGCGCCATTCCCCACGTGGAGTTCATCCGCATCGGGTCGAAACAGCCTGTCGTTCAGCCCCAGCGGGTAACGCCAGCGCTCGCCCGCATCCTGAAGCGCTACCACCCGCTCTGGATGAGCCTGCACTTCACCCACCCCGACGAACTGACGCCGGAAGTGGCCGAGGCCTGTAGCCGGCTGGCCGATGCCGGGATCCCGCTCGGCAGCCAGACGGTCCTCCTCAAGGGCATCAATGACGATGTGGCCACCATGAAGTCCCTGGTACAAGGACTCCTGCAGATCCGCGTCCGTCCTTACTACCTCTACCAGTGCGATCCCATCTCCGGCTCGGCCCATTTCCGGACCCCCGTAGAGAAGGGCATCGAGATCATCCGGGGACTGCGCGGCCACACGACCGGCTACGCGGTGCCGACCTTCGTGATCGATGCCCCGGAGGGCGGCGGCAAGATCCCGGTTTCACCCGACTACATCGTCGGCCGCGACGGGGATGACCTGCTGCTCACCAACTACGCCAGCGGATCCTACCGGTACCCGGATCCGCAACCTGACGCGGCCGGATGCGAGTCGGCCTGACCTATGACCTCCGCAGCGAGTACCTCGCTGCGGGTTATAGCGAAGTCGATACCGCCGAGTTCGACCAGCCGGAGACCATCGATGCCATAGCCGGGGCACTCGCCCGGCTTGGACTGACCGTGATCCGGATCGGCAACGCCCGGTCCCTGGTGGCGAAGCTCTCCGCCGGGGAGCGCTGGGACCTCGTCTTCAACTTCTGCGAGGGGCTGCATGGCTTCGGCCGCGAGTCGCTGGTCCCGGCGCTGCTGGATGCCTGGCAGATCCCTTATGTGTTTTCCGATCCGCTGGCCTGTGCCGTGACCCTGCACAAGGGGGTCGCCAAGCACCTGGTCCGGGGGCACGGCATCGCCACCCCGGATTTCGCGGTCGTCGAGAACGCGGAAGACGCCCGGCGCCTGGACCTCCGCTACCCCCTCTTTGCCAAACCGGTGGCCGAGGGCACCGGGAAAGGGGTCAGCACCGCGTCCCGGGCAGCCTCCGCCGATCAACTTGTCGCCACTTGCGCGGCGCTACTGACCCGTTACCGGCAGCCCGTGCTGGTCGAGGAGTTCCTGCCCGGCCGGGAGTTCACGGTCGGCCTTGTTGGTACGGGCGCGGCCACCGAAGCCCTGGGCACGATGGAGGTCCACCTGGGTCCGAAAGCAGACCCGGGGGTCTACACCTACGACAACAAGGAGCACTGGGAAGGCCGGGTGAGCTACTCGCTGCTGGCAGAGCAGCCGCTGCTCGCCGCTGTGGAAACCCTGGCCATCCGGGCCTGGCAGGCCCTCGGGTGCCGGGACGGTGGTCGCCTCGACATCCGCCTCGACGCCGCGGGCCAGCCGAGTTTCCTCGAGGCGAACCCCCTGGCGGGGTTGCACCCCGGACACTCCGACCTGCCCTTCATCTGCCGGTTCAAGGGCATTCCCTACGACGAGTTGCTCAGACGGATACTGGTGTCAGCCATGCAACGCGCGGGGGTGGCCCTGACCACTGTGCTCACGACCGGGATCAGGACATGACCCGCCCGCAGTCGGTCCTGATTCTGCACAACTCCGTGACCCAGGAGTCGACTGCAGATGCGCTGGACATTCTCGAGCAGATAGAGAGTGTCCGGGCCGCTCTGGTCAGTCGCGGTTACGAGGTGAAGACCCTGGCCATCGATCTGCGCCTCGATGAGGCCAAGCGGCGTCTCCGGGAGGAATGTCCCGATGCCGTGTTCAACCTCGTGGAGGCCATCGATGACTGCGGGCAGCTGGTCCCGGTTGCGACTGGCCTGCTCGATCACCTGCAGCTGCCCTATACCGGTGCAAGCACCGAGGGCCTTCTCATCACTGGCAACAAGATCCTCGCCAAGCAGTGGTTGCGAACCCACGGCCTGGCGACGGCAGACTGGTGGGACGGGATTTCGCCCGTACCTCCCCATCCGGGACCCGGGCGCTGGATCACCAAGCCCGTCAGCGAGGATGCCTCCATCGGCATGGACGACGAGTCTGTTGTCGAGGACTTCAGCGACGTGCCGCAGCGGTTAGCGGCGCAGCAGCAGCAGCGCAGGTACCGGTGGTTTGCCGAGAAGTTCGTGGAGGGCCGGGAAATCAATGTCGCCCTGCTGGATGGACCCAACGGGCCGGTGGTGCTGCCCATCCCGGAGATCGAGTTCGTCGACTACCCCGCCAGCAAGCCCCGGATCGTGGGCTATGCGGCCAAGTGGCACGAGGAGTCCTTCGAGTGCCGGAATACCGTGCGGCGCTTCGTCGATCCGGTGGCGGAAGCCGGCCTGTGCGCCGAGCTGGGCCGCATCGCGCTCCGGTGCTGGGACATCTTTCAGCTGCGCGGCTATGCCCGGGTGGACTTCCGCGTCGATGCTGACGGCACCCCGTGGGTGCTCGAAGTGAACGCGAACCCGTGTATCTCCCCGGACGCCGGCTTCGCCGCCGCGCTCGAGGAAGCCGGCGTTGACTACGTCGAGGGCATCGAGCGAATCGTCGCAGCAGCCCGGTACGGCTAGGCCTGACTGTTTGATGTCGGTGATGGTAAGAACCTCGCTGAGGTCGGGGGACCCTGCCGGGATCGAGCAGCTGGTGCGGGAGACCGGCTTCTTCAGCGCCGAGGAAATCACTATCGCCCGCGAGCTGGCCAATGACGGCCTCGCGCTTGGTACCGCCAGCCACTACCGCTTTGCCCTGGTGGATAGCGGGCCACAGCTGGCGGCCTATGCCTGCTACGGGCGAATCCCGTGCACCCGGTCCGCCTGGGACCTGTACTGGATCGCCGTCGCTCCCCGCTTCCAGGGCCAGCACCTGGGGCGGGGGCTGCTCGAGCACATTGAGTCAGCCGTGATTAGCGCCGGAGGAACCCAGCTCCACGCCGATACGTCGTCGAGGGCCCAATACGGGCCCACGCGGGCCTTCTACGCCGCCCGAGGTTACCGGCAGGCTGCCGAATTCCCCGATTTTTACTGCCCCGGAGACGGCAAGATTGTTTTCTCGAAGGCGCTTGGGCTCGCGGGCGGCTAGGGTGCGAGGTGCGGCAGCACCAGGGTGGCGAGGCTGAGCACCAGGAAGAACCCGCCGGTATCCGTGATCGTTGTCAGCACCGGGCCCGCAGCCAGCGCCGGATCAACCCGCATGCTCTTCAGCACCAGCGGCAACGCACCGCCGATGACCACCGCAATCACGGTATTGACCGCGAGCGCCGACCCGACGACCAGGCCCAGCCAGGGGTTCCCCTTCCACAGCCAGGCCACGCCGGCCAGCACCATCCCCAGTACGACGCCGGTTACGACGCCTAGCAGTACTTCCTTCAGGCAGACCCGCACGACATCGGCCGGCCTGATGATGTCCAGGGCCAACTCGCGCATGCTGACGGCGACGGCCTGATAGCCGGAGCAGCCGCTCATGTCCGAGACAATCGGGAGAAAGACAGCCAGCGTGAAAGCGGCCGCCAGTGTGCTCTCGTAGAGGGCGATTACACTCGCCGACGCGAGATTCAGGAAAATCTTGACGATCAGCCAGGAGAGGCGGCGCCCGGAGCGCGTGTACAGGGGCATTGACCGGAACTCGTCTCCGCCCACGATGCCCTGGCTCTTCAGGTAGGACTCGTCCGCGCGTTCCGCAATCGCGTCGAATACGGCGCGACGCCGTATACCGCCGAGCAGGCGCCCCGCGTCGTCTACGACGGGGGCGAGCGGCGTGTCCCGGGACTCGAAGAAGTCCTCGAGCTGGTCGAGGCCTGCCTTCGCGGCGACGGCATCGACGGGCGTCGCGAGCTGCTCCAGGCGACTCTCGGGCTTTGCAGCAGCGATGTCCGTCAGTCCGGCGACCCCGAGCAGATGCCCCTGCTGGCCAACAACGTAGATGTGCTGGAGGTAGTAGATGGGGTACTCATCGCGCTGGGTCGCAATATCAGCGACGGCATCCGCGACGGTCATGGTCGCGGGATAATTGAGGTACTCCTTCATCATGAGCCCGCCAGCGGTCTCCGGATCGAAGTCGATCAGCTCCCGGGCCTCGGCAGCCTCAACGGCATCCATCAGGCTCAGGATTTCCTCGACATCCTCCCGATCCATCTCGGAGAGAACGTCGGCCGCCTCGTCGCTATCCAGCTCATTGAAAATGGAGGCGGCTTCGCCCGGCTCCAGGTTATCCAGGAGCTCGGCGGCCTGGGCGTCCGGAACATCGTCAATGAGGTCGGCCGCGCTCTCCGGCGGCAGCAGGGTCAGGAGCTTTTCCTGCTCATCGGGTGTCAGCCGGAACAGGGCCCGGACCGTTTCGCCGGATGGCAGGCCCTGGAGATAATGATCGAGCGCCGGCAACTCCTCACGCCGGAGCAGTTCGCTGATCACCTCCCAGGGCTGCTGCTGGTTCATAGGGCTGATGCTAACGAAAAAACCCCTGTCGCATTGCTGCGACAGGGGTTTGGGATAGGTGCCTGGCGGTGACCTACTCTCACATGGGGAAGCCCCACACTACCATCGGCGCTGGGCAGTTTCACTTCCGAGTTCGGAATGGTATCGGGTGGTTCCCGCCCGCTATGGCCGCCAGGCAAACTTTTAAAAAGTGCCAGGCCTCCCCTAAGGAGTCCCGGCCACAACGCGGATGTGTTCCTGACGTCAATTGCGTGGTTGCCTAAGCAGCACGCAATGACTGCAATCGTTTCGCCAATTCTCTTCCTGACCTGGCTAATTCCACCGGCAAACCTGAATACGATTCAGGTTGCTTGAGTGTTATATGGTCAAGCCTCACGGGCAATTAGTACTGGTTAGCTACACGCCTTGCAGCGCTTCCACACCCAGCCTATCAACGTCGTAGTCTTCGACGGCCCTTTAGGGAGATCGAGTCTCCAGAGAAATCTTATCTTGGGGGGGGCTTCCCGCTTAGATGCATTCAGCGGTTATCCCGTCCGTACATAGCTACCCGGCGGTGCCACTGGCGTGACAACCGGAACACCAGAGGTACGTTCACTCCGGTCCTCTCGTACTAGGAGCAACTCACCCTCAAATTTCTAACGCCCACGACAGATAGGGACCGAACTGTCTCACGACGTTCTGAACCCAGCTCGCGTACCACTTTAAATGGCGAACAGCCATACCCTTGGGACCTGCTACAGCCCCAGGATGTGATGAGCCGACATCGAGGTGCCAAACCTCCCCGTCGATGTGGACTCTTGGGGGAGATCAGCCTGTTATCCCCGGCGTACCTTTTATCCGTTGAGCGATGGCCCTTCCATACAGAACCACCGGATCACTAAGACCTACTTTCGTACCTGCTCGACTTGTCTGTCTCGCAGTCAAGCGCCCTTATGCCTTTGCACACAACACGCGATGTCCGACCGCG
>JBBQSA010000067.1:0-14337 GCA_038214295.1 Gammaproteobacteria bacterium | reverse complement strand
CCCGTGTTCGCCGTTCTCGGCGAGGAGATTTCCTGGCGAGACATGATCCTGATCGCGGGCGGCCTGTTCCTGCTCTGGAAGAGCACCAAGGAGATCCATCACCTCGTCGAGGGCGTCGACGACGGCAGCGAGAAATCCGCGGCCTCGACCTTTGGGGGGATCATCTTCCAGATCATCATCATCGACATCGTGTTTTCGCTCGACTCGATCATCACGGCCGTCGGTATGGTCGATGAAGTGGCGATCATGATCTCGGCGGTGGTCGTGTCGGTGGGCCTGATGATGCTGTTCGCGTCGGCCATCGGGAATTTTGTGTCCGACCACCCCACTATCAAGACCCTCGCGCTGTCCTTCCTGATCGTGGTGGGCGTCGCGCTGATTGCGGACGGCCTCGACACCCACGTGCCGAAGGGCTACATCTACTTCGCTATGGCTTTCTCCGTGATCGTGGAGATGCTCAACATCCGCCTGCGCAAGAAGCGCTCCGCGGCAACGGCTGGCCAGTGATGCGCCGGCGCCTCGCCCCCGCGCTGGCCGCTGCCCTGCTCTGCCTGCCGCTGCTGGTCTGCCTGCCGCTGCTGGCAAGCGGCGCCGCGCGGATGCAGCTGGTGGTGGATGCCCGGGAGGCGCCGCGGCGCGTCCTGCATGCCCGGCTCACGCTGCCGGTGACGCCGGGCCCGCTCACTCTCGTCTACCCGAAGTGGCTGCCAGGCACCCACGGACCCTCGGGCCCGATCACGGACCTGGTGGGCATCCGGATGTCGGCGGCAGGCCAGCCCGTGGCGTGGCAGCGGGACAGCCTGGATCTCTATGCTTTCTGGCTCACGGTGCCGGACGGCGCACGCCAGCTGGACGTGTCGCTGGACATCGTGTCCGGGCTCCCGGACGGCGGCCTGGCCTCCCCCGCCTCGCTGACGAGCGAGCTAGCCCTGCTCAAGTGGAGCCAGCTGCTGCTCTACCCGGCCGGGACGGCGAGCGACGACCTGGAGGTGGAAGCCGCGCTTCTGCTGCCCGCCGGCTGGGAACTCGCCACGGCGCTGCAGCCCGCGAGCGAGGCTGCGGGCAAGGCTGCAAGCGACGGCACGCTGCGCTTCGCGCCTGTCACGCTGACGACGCTCGTGGACTCCCCGGTGCTGGCTGGACGGCATTTCCGGCGGCTCCGCCTCGATGACTCGCCATCGCCGGTGGACATCGCCGTCGCCGCCGACAGCGCGGCGGCGCTGCAGATCACGCCGGAGACGGAGCAACACCTCCGCCGGCTGGTCCGCGAAGCCGACGCCCTGTTCGGCGCGCGGCACTTTCGCCGCTACACCTTCCTCGTGGCACTCAGCGACCAGGTGGCCCACTACGGCCTCGAGTCCCACGAGTCCAGCGAGAATCGCGTCGCCGAAGCCAGCTTCACCAACCCGGTGGTGGGCCTGCTCGATCTCTCCCTACTGCCCCACGAGTACGTGCATTCCTGGAACGGCAAGTACCGCCGCCCCGCGGGGCTCGCCACGCCGGATTTCCAGGCGCCCATGCGGGGCGACCTGCTGTGGGTCTACGAGGGTCTCACCCAGTACCTGGGGCTGGTCCTCGCCGCCCGGAGCGGGCTCTGGCCGGCGGAACGCTACCGGGACCGCCTGGCGTTGTCCGCCGCCTACTACTCCCTGCAGCCCGGCCGCCAGTGGCGCGCGCTCGCCGACACCGCGGTGGCGGCGCAACTGCTCAGCCGCGCGTCGCCGCTCTGGCGCAGCTACCGGCGCGGCGCCGACTATTACAGCGAAGGAGCCCTGGTCTGGCTCGAGGCGGACATGCGAATCCGCGCGGCCACGCGCAACCGGCGCAGCCTGGACGACTTCTGCCGGGCATTCTTCGGCGGCCAGGCGCATAGCGGGAGCAGCCCCCCCGCGGTCGTGCCCTACAGCGAGGACGAGTTGTACGCGGCCCTGAACACCGTGCTGCCCTTTGACTGGCGGGCCTTCTTCGCCGAGCGCGTCGATGCCATCAATCCGCCCGCGCCCCTCGGGGGCCTGGAGCGCGGCGGCTGGCGCGTGATCTCCGGCCCGGCGCGCAACGACCTGCTGCAGGACGTGGAACGAGCGGACCCGTCGGGGACGATCGACCTGGCCTGGTCGCTCGGCATGCGCCTTAACCCGGACGGCCGCATCGACGACCTGATCCTCGGCGCACCGGCGGACGCCGCGGGGCTCGCTCCCGGGTTTGTGCTGCGGGCGGTCAATGGCCGGCGCTGGTCGGCAGCCCGGCTGCGGGACGCCATCGCGGCTGCAGCAAGCCCCGCGGGCGAGCCCGCCGGGCCCATCGACCTGCTGGTGGAAAATGGCGACCGCTTTGCCACGGTCAATCTGCGCTACGCTGGCGGCCTGCGGGAGCCCCGTCTCGAGCGGCTCCCGGCCGGCCCCGACCGGCTCGGCGCGAGCATCGCGCCCCGCGCCAGCCAGGCCACCCCTATAGCCCGGAAGACTGCCACTGACTGAATCCATGGACGCTGCACGCGAACTGTTTGGCTACCGCAAGTACTGGGCCAGCCGGCTGACACCGGCGCCCGTGCTGCCCATGTCCCGCGCCGAGATGGACGCGCTGGGCTGGGACGCCTGCGACGTCATCCTGGTGACGGGCGACGCCTACGTGGACCACCCGAGCTTCGGCATGGCGGTGGTCGGGCGGCTGCTGGAAGCCCAGGGCTTCCGCGTCGGCATCATCTCCCAGCCGGACTGGTCGTCCGCCGAGGCCTTCAAGGTACTGGGTGCGCCCACGCTGTTCTTCGGCGTAACCGCCGGCAACATGGACTCGATGGTGAACCGCTACACCGCGGACCGCCGCATCCGCTCAAACGACGCTTACACGCCGAATGGCGAGGCCGGACGCCGCCCGGACCACTCGGTCATCGTCTATGCCCAGCGCCTGCGCGAGGCCTGGAAGGGCGTACCACTGGTCGTTGGCGGCATCGAGGCCAGCCTGCGCCGGGTCGCCCACTTCGACTACTGGTCCGACACGGTCCGGCGCTCCATCCTCTTCGACAGCAAGGCGGACCTGCTGGTCTTCGGCAACGGCGAGCGCCAGATCGTGGAGATCGCTCACCGCCTCGCGAAGGGCGAGGCGATCACGGACCTCACCGACATCCGCGGCACCGGCTTTCCCTGCTACGGGCTCCCGGAAGGCTGGACGGAGCTGGACTCCACCAGCATCGATGAACCCGGGACGATCAACCCGCCAGTGGACCCCTACGCGATGGAGCCCACGGCGGGCGCCCGGTCCGGCCGCGCGGCGCTGCCTGGCGCACCAGTGGCGGCAGCGGCCGGCAACGAGATCGTCATCGACTTCCCGCGCCGAGCGCCGCGGCTCGACCGCTCGCGCACGGTGGTGCGGCTGCCCGCCTTCGAGGCGGTTCGGGACGATCCCGTGCTCTACGCCCACGCCTCCCGGGTGCTGCACCTCGAGACGAACCCCGGCAACGCCCGGGCACTGATCCAGGAACACGGCGACCGCGACCTGTGGCTCAATCCCCCGCCGATCCCGCTGCGCACCAAGGAGTTCGACGCGGTCTACGAGCTGCCCTACACCCGGCTGCCCCACCCCGCCTACGGCGAGGCGAAGATTCCCGCGTGGGAGATGATCCGCTTCTCGGTGATCATCCAGCGGGGCTGCTTCGGCGGCTGCACCTTCTGCTCGATCACGGAGCACGAGGGCCGCATCATCCAGAGCCGCTCGGAGGATTCGATCATCCGCGAGGTCGAGGCCATCCGGGACCGCACGCCCGGTTTCACGGGCGTGATCTCCGACCTGGGCGGACCCACCGCCAACATGTACCGGCTGGGCTGCAAGAGCCGCGAAATCGAGTCCGCGTGCCGGCGGCCCTCCTGCGTCTTTCCCGGCGTGTGCCCGAACCTGAACACCGATCACTCGGCGCTGATCAGCGTGTACAAGCGGGCTCGTGCCCTGCCAGGCATCAAGAAGGTGCTCGTCGCCTCGGGCGTGCGCTATGACCTCGCGGTGGAGTCGCCGGAGTACATCCGGGAACTCGCCACCCATCATGTGGGCGGCTACCTGAAGATCGCCCCCGAGCACACCGAGGAGGGGCCACTCAACAAGATGATGAAGCCGGGCATCGGCACCTACCACCGCTTCAAGGAACTCTTCGACAAGTACTCGAAGGCGGCGGGTAAGGAGCAGTACCTGATCCCCTACTTCATCGCCGCCCATCCCGGCACGACGGACCAGGACATGCTGAGCCTTGCCCTGTGGCTCAAGTCCAACCAGCTGCGGGTGGACCAGGTCCAGAACTTCCTGCCATCCCCGATGGCCACCGCCACGGCGATGTACCACTCGGGCCGCAATCCCCTGCGGCGTGTGACCCGCACGAGCGAGGCGGTAGCCGTCCCCAAGGGGATCAAGGTGCGACGCCTGCACAAGGCCTTTCTTCGCTACCACGACGCGGAGAACTGGCCTATGCTGCGGGAAGCCCTCAAGCGCATGGGGCGAGCGGACCTGATCGGCAACGGCAAGCAGCACCTGGTGCCTGCCTGGCAGCCCGCAGGCACCGGGCAGCGCGCGGCCCCACGGCCAATAGCGGGCAAGCTGCCGCGACGGCCCGCCGGCCGCCCCCCGGGGCGCGGAGTCCGTCGGGCGGACTGAATCCAGCGGCCGTGCGGCATCGAAACCACCCGCAGATCGCGCAACTTGATAAAAACCCAGGGGCCTGACCATGCAACAGCGAACCGGCGCCGAGGGCGTCATCGGAACCAGCCAGGGCGGATCCGCCCAGGCCGGCGCGACCCCCGCCACTGCCGACCCCCTCAAGCTCTACAAGTCCGTGGACGGCTACCGGGCCATCATGGAGTGGTACGAATCGCTGGTGGAGAAGATCGAGGTTCCGTTCGAGTCGCTCTATGCAAACACCCGCTTCGGCCGTACCCACCTGCTGGCGGCCGGACGCCGGGACGCCCCCGCCCTGTTCCTGATTTCCGGGGTGGCCGGTTGCGCGCCCCTCTGGCGCAAGCAACTGGAATCGCTGAGCGCGAACTTCCGCGTCTATGCCGTCGATATCCCGGGGCAACCGGGCCGCAGCGACCCGAATCCGCCGTCCTTCCTTAACGACGACTATGCCGACTGGCTCGTCGATGTGCTGGACGACCTGGGAATTGAACGCGCCCACTTCGCCGGCATCAGCGCGGGAGCCTGGATCGCCATGCGTTTCGGCAGCCTGCATCCCGACCGGGTCCTGAAAGTCGTGATGCTGGGCCCGACCGGCATCTCGAGCGCCCGCCTGCCGGTCAAGATCTGGCTGGGCCGGGTCGCCCAGAAGTGGAAGAACGCAGACGTCCTGCAGGACGACCTGACGGCCAAGTCGGTCACCTCGAAGAGTCCCGGCGGCACCTTCGGCACCTTCGACCGGCAGCTAGCCCGGGCCATGGCGCTCTGCACCCGCCACTACCGGGTGGACCGCTCCCTCGGCATCTATAACGAGGCGACCGGCAAGGTGAACCTGTGGCAGGGCCTGAAGGTGCTGCGCAAGTTCTTCCTGCCGGAATCCGCGGCCACGCTGCGCCAGTTCCAGGTGCCCGGACTGCTGGTCTTCGGCGAACATGAGGTGCTCTACGACCCCCAGGCGGTGGGCCGCAAGGCGCAGAAGCTCATGAAGGACATCCGCGTGGAAGTGGTGCCGGGCGCCGGGCACGCCGCCATCTACGACCGGCCCGATGTCGTGGATGTCATGGTCACGGACTTCCTCAAAGCGTGATCCTGCTCGCCTGCTGGTACAGAATAGCGAGACTGAAACCGCCTTCGGGAGAGCCCGCTTGAATCGCCCCTCCGCTCCGCATTCCGCCCCGCACCTTGTCCTGCTGCTGGCCCTCCTGGCGCCGCTGCCCGCCCTGGCTCACGAGGGTTCCAGCCTCCCCTACGGTTCCTTCATCGCCGGTCTTGCCCACCCGGTGCTCGGGGTGGATCACTTCCTCGCCATGGTCAGCGTCGGCATCCTGAGCGCCCAGATTGGCGGCCGGGCGATCTGGACCGTGCCAGCCACCTTTGTCTCGGTGATGGCCGTCGGCGGGCTGCTGGGCTGGCTCGCGGTGGGCCTCACCTCCATCGAACTGGGGATAGCCTTCTCGGTGCTCATCCTCGGCCTCGCGATTGCCGCGGACCGGAAGATTCCCGTCCTGCTCGCCATGGTGGCGGTCGGGATCTTTGCCATCTTTCACGGCTACGCTCACGGGGCCGAGATGCCCACGGTGGCGAGCCCCGTGCGCTACGCTCTCGGCTTCATGACCGGCACCGCCCTGCTGCACATCTCCGGCGTCCTCGTCGGCGACATCTCGCAGCACTACGAGCGGGGCAAGGTCCTCCTCCGGGTTGCCGGCGCGGCCATCGCCGGGGCCGGCACCTGGTTCCTCATGGGTCTCGTGGGTTAGGAGCACCCGATGTCCAACACATCACCATCCACCGGCAAGCTCAGGCTGGCACTGTGGGAAATCGGCACCGTCCTGTGGGTGTGCATCGCCGGGTCGGCCTTGCACTTTGCCTTTGAACTCAGCGAGTACTGGCGCCCCATGGCCGTGTTCGCCGCGGTCAACGAAAGCGCCTGGGAGCACACCAAGATGTACTTCTGGCCGGGGCTCTTTGCCGCGCTCGTGCAGTACACCTACACCCGCCAGGTGGCGAACAACTACTGGCTGGGCAAGGCGGTGGCGCTCGGCCTCACGCCGGTGCTGATCTGGTTTACGTACTTCTCGTACATGGCGTGGGTGGTGGCCTCGGGCGGCAAGGCCTCCCTGCCCACGATGCTGTCGATCATGGTGCTCGGCATCAGCGCCGGCCAGGCCGCCAGCTGGGTCATCCTCACCCGGCCCCCGCTGCGGGCGGCCGAGCCACGCTACGCGGCCGGCGCCCTCGCGACAATGGCCGCCGTGTTTGCCACCTTCTCCTATTTCCCGCCGCGCGCCTTTCTCTTCGAGAACTTCTTCTGCTACCAGTACACGGGCGAGTACGGCATCCTGACGGACTACGCCCCGTACCGGGTCTTCATAAAGACCGGCACCGACGGTTCGACCACTGCCGGTGGTGGCGTGAACTACTGCGCTGGCAAGCAGCGTAACCTGCCCGTCGCGCGGGTCGCGGGCGCCGGCGAGACTGGTGAATAAGTGAAGTTCCCGCCGGCTGATACCGCGGGGCCTTCTGACAAATCAGGGCACCAGAGGGTGCAACCTGCGCTAGTGTGGTGAAAACGGCCGGAGAAGCCGCATGCCAGTCACCCTGGAACTGTTACCCGCACGCCTTGCTGACGCCCAGGCCATCGCCGAGATGTCCCGGCGCCTCGTCGAGGTCGGCCTGCCCTGGACCTGGACACCCGCCCGCGTGGCCCGTCACCTGCGTCACCCCGACTCCCTCGTGCTCACGGCACGGGCCGTGGCGGGCGGCAACGGCGTCGGTCCCCTGGCGGGCTTCGCCATCATGCATTTCGGCGATGACATCGCCCACCTGAACCTGCTGGCGGTCGGCAGCCGGTGGCAGCGCCGCGGGCTGGGCCGCCGGCTCGTGGACTGGCTTGAACAGTCGGCGATCACGGCCGGCACCTTCTCCCTGTGCCTGGAGGTGCGGGCCCGGAACCCGGTCGCCCTGCTCTTCTACCGGGAGCTGGGTTTCGAGGAGACCGGCCGCGTGCCCCGCTACTACAGTGGCCGGGAGGATGCCCTCAGGCTTGCCAAGGACCTGCGCCACCCGCTTGCCCGGGGCTGGCCGGACATGGGGCCCGACACGGACGCCGAGGACCGGGGCGGCAATTCCACGCAGTCAGCCGCGGACTGGCTGGCGGCGCAGTTCCCGCACCCGGAAAAACGCGGCTAAAAAAAACGGGGAGCGCAACCGCGCTCCCCGTCTCTTCAGTCAGCAGTCGTAGATCAGGCAGCGGCGCGGCGGCGAGCCACTCCGAGCAGGCCCAGCGCGGAACCAAACAGCCAGACGGCCGCCGGAACCGGGATCACCTGCAGGGTGTAGGTACCCGACACGGCAGCAGCACTGTTACCCGCCAGTGAGTCCGCAGCCACGTTGGCCTTGATGATGCCGGAACCCAACTGGCTCAGGTCCCAGACGATGCCCGCAATGCCGGTGGCGCCACCGACGTTCAGGGTCTTGTTGGTCGCATCAAACCACGGCACCGTCGTCGCATCCTTCACGGTGTAGTTGGCCACAACGCCCGTCCAGTTCCAGACGGAACTGTTGATGTTGACCGAACCCAGGTCGCCGTTGGCATCCATCGCACCGACCAGCTGCCGGCACTGGCCGGAGATGCCAGCGGTGACGTTGGCCGTGCCGACCAGCGGGATACAGGCGGCGATGTTGGAGCTACCGGCCGCGTTGCCCGCACCCGCCTGGTGGGACATCAGCGCGCCAAGGGCATTGGTGGCGCCGGTGTAGGTCCAGGTGATCAGGTTTAGTGGCGTTGCGGTAAACGGCGCGAGGGAACCATTGACCGTCGGATCACTCGCCACTGCATCATTAATCACGGTGTCGCTCTGGAAAGTGCCGAAGCTGAGGCGATCAAGGGCCGTCATCGAGGCCGACGTCACGGTGTTCGTATCCAGGTCCACGGTGACGGTACCGGAGATGCGGGTGTAATTCTGCTCGATACCCACAGGCACGCCAGCGATCGAGTTGACGCCGGTGCCGCACTGGCTGGGATTGATGCAGGACATGTAGGTGGCGGTCACCGCACCGGGCAGCGTGGCGTAGGTCTTGTCCAGGATCGGCCAGTTCTTCGGGTTCGTCGGGTCCAGGATGCCGCCGTAGGTGGTGTACTGGTCCACTTCCGGGATGCTCTGGGCACCGACGCGCCGGATATCGCTCAGGTTGGAGACGTTCTGGTCGATGGTGTAAGTCACGAGATTGAGCGCCTGGGCAGACGTCATGGCAACGAGCCCGACGAGTGTTCCGGCCGCGATCTGGATAATTGGCTTGTTCATAAACCCCCACTGGTCATTTTTGATAATTCAGCCGACAAGCGCTCGTTCTATTTGAGTTATCGAGGCCGTGTCGTCATTCGGACGTTGCCGGCAACTTCGCCCGGACTTTCCCCCCAGGCGACTTTCCAGCAAGCAGGCACGCGAATTCAGTGACGTGCACGAAAACTAATGCATGGAGGGAGACCCGTACAAGCGGAATCCTTACCTAATGCTGCAGGCGCGCTTGAAACAAGCCTCGCACCATTTTCTTGAATATGCGGGAAGTCACGCTATTTGCAGGGTTTGTCGTCCGGGTGCACGCAACGATCCGGGACTGCGGCATATCGCCGCTGCGGTCTGCCGCGGCGGTCCAGCCCCGGAAAAGAAAAGGGCCGGGTTCTGCTGAGCCCGGCCGCGTTGCCGAAGCTCAGGGCCTGAGGGCCGAAGGCCCCGAGGGCTTGCCGAGCAGCTTGCGGAATATCGTGACGTCCTGGGCGTTCACGAAGCTGTCGTGGTTCAGGTCGGTAACGAAATCGCCGGTGCCGATGCTCTGGCGGAGCAGGATGCTGTCCTGGGCATTGGTGAAGCCGTCGTTGTTGAAGTCCCCGTCGCAGCGGTTGCCGTAGCCATCCCCGTCCCCGTCGAACTGGTCGGTATTCGCCGCCAGCGTGCAGTTGTCCACGTCATCCGGCACTCCGTCCCCGTCCGTGTCCGCGACAGACCCGAGTTCCAGCCGCCAGGCCAGCGCGCAGTCCCAGTCGAAGGCCACCTGGGCAGGGCCCCGGGTGACCCGCAGCGCGTACTTGCGGCCACCGGTCAACGGCAGCCACAGGTTCTCGGTGTTCTCGTTCGTGCTCGCTGAACTGCCGACGCTGACCCAGTTGGCAGCGTCAGTGACGTCGAACAGCTCCAGGTTAAGGTCATAGAGGGTCGCCGTGCCGCTGAAGATGGCCGCCGTGCCACCGGCGATCTTCAGGTTCCAGACCAGGGCCGCCGCGAGGCGCCCGCTGGTGGCCGGGACAGGCAGGTAGTAGGTGGCGGTGGCATTGGTACCGGCATAGCCGCCGAAACGCGGGTCGTAGTCGAAGCCGGTGGCTGCCACGGCGCCGGCGCCGGCCGCCTCATCCTCCAGGCTGTTCTGCTCGCCCGCGTTGATGACCAGGTAGCTGTTCAGCACGTTCAGCTGGCCGGCACCGAAACGCGCGTCGAGGCCGTTGGCGGTCTGGTTGGCCGCGAGCAGGCGGTAATCGGTGATGTCGGGCGCGACGGTATTGCGGGTCTGGCGGGACGCGCCGGCCAGGATGGCCGCCCGGATGACCTCGCTGCGCTCCGCGTTGCGCACGGTGGCGCCGGCCCGGTTCGTCACGGGCTGGCTCACGGGGTCCGTGGAAAGCCCGGCATTGGCGTGGCCCCACTCCACGAGAATCGCGACAGCGGCAGCGACGCCCGGTGTCGTGGTGCTGGTGACATTGTTCGGAGCCACCACGTCGGGCCGCGTCCGCCCGGCCGTGTAGATGTTGTCCACGGCAACCGAGCCGGTGGCGTGGCCGCCGTCGCTGCGGCCCACGGAGATCACGTTGAAGGCATTCGCGAGCAGCGGCTGGTTGGGTGGGCCGTTGTTGACGGCAACCACCTGGATGAACTCGTCCCGGTCGATCACCCAGTCGAGGCGCTGCAGCCGCTCCGCGTTGAAGGCGTCCCCGCTACCCACCCAGCTGTGGTTGGCGATGCGGGCGGTCGATGCCCAGGGCTGGGGACCCATGACACCCGCCGTGCGCAGGAAGCCCGTGCCGAGCCACTTGGTGGCGTCATAGACATCCACGTCGGTGATGCCGGGGCTGATGGACGACTGGTTGCCGTAGAACCAGCGGCCCACGCTGGTGGCGTGCTCTGAATACACCCCGGCCGGGGCGCCGGACCGGTCAACGAGGTTCTTGCCCAGGAACTCGGTGTCGCTCGCGTCGGGCATGAAGGTCTGTACGCCGTTCACGGTGTAGAGCGCCTCGACCTGGCTAACATTGACGCCCGCGCCGGTCGGCGCGCCCGGCCCGGGCAGCGCGTCCAGGGATGTGAAACCCACGTCGGCTCGATAGTCCGCGAGGGCCGGCATGGACACGACCAGCAGCATGCCTGTCAGGGCCATGGCCAGAACGGCCGGCGGCCGTACCGCTACCGGCATGTCCGTCACCCCCACGCAGAGACTGGTCCACTATCCCGCTACTGTAGACGCTTCCACCTGGCAGCGGGACGGGCTTCCCGGCGGCTTATGTTGCCTCGATAATTGGCATTCGGGTGCCCGTAACCTTTCATTAATATCAGTAGTTTAGTCACGATAGCTCGTCAACTTACTGCTTTCATGCCTTCCATTTCCAGTCGCGTACTTCCGGCATGTCCTGGCCGTGCCTGGCGATGTATTGCTTGTGCTCGATCAGCTTGTCCTTCAGCTGCTGCTTCAGGTAGATGCCCTTGTCGCCGGTCTTGGGGACGCGGTCGATGACATCCATGACCAGGTGGAAGCGGTCCAGTTCGTTCAACACCGTCATGTCAAACGGCGTGGTGATCGTGCCTTCTTCCTTGTAGCCGCGAACATGAATATTGTCGTGATTGGTGCGACGGTAGGTGAGCCGGTGGATCAGCCACGGGTAGGCGTGGTAAGCAAAGATCACTGGCTTGTCCCGGGTGAACAGCTCGTCGAAATCCCTGTCGGGCAATCCATGCGGGTGCTCGCTCGGCGGCTGCAGCTTCATGAGGTCGACGATATTGACCACCCGTATCTTCAGCTCGGGGAGATGCTCGCGCAGTATTGACACGGCGGCGAGCGTCTCCAGCGTCGGCACGTCACCACAGCACACCATCACAACGTCTGGCGACACCGCCTGGTCGTTGCTGGCCCACTGCCAGATGCCGATTCCCTGGGTGCAATGTTTGATGGCGGCATCCATCGTCAGCCACTGCGGCGCGGGATGTTTCCCTGCGACCACCACATTGACGTAGTGGCGGCTGCGCAGACAGTGGTCCATCACCGACAGCAGGCAGTTGGCATCCGGCGGGAAGTAGACGCGCACAATTTCCGCCTTCTTGTTGACCACGTGGTCGATGAAGCCGGGATCCTGGTGCGTGAAGCCGTTGTGGTCCTGGCGCCAGACGTGCGAGGCCAAAAGGTAGTTCAGCGATGCGATCTTGTGCCGCCAGCGTAGATGGGCGGTGACCTTCAGCCATTTCGCGTGCTGGTTGAACATTGAATCGACGATGTGGATGAAGGCCTCGTAGCAGTTAAAGAGCCCATGACGCCCGGTCAGCAGATAACCCTCGAGCCAGCCTTCACACTGGTGCTCGCTCAGCATTTCCATGACGCGACCGCTGGGCGCGAGAAATTCGTCGTTCACCTGCGTCGCCGCGTCCCACTGGCGCGGTGTCACCTCGAAGAGCGCCCCCAGGCCGTTGGACAGGGTCTCGTCGGGACCAAACACGCGGAAGTTGCGCTGCTCGCTGTTCAGCTTCACGACGTCGCGCAGGAACGGCCCCAGCACGCGCGTGTCGCCGATGCCCGGCACGCCTGGCGCGGCGACCTTTGCCGCGTAGTCTCGGAAATCCGGCATGCGCAGATCGCGCAGCAGCACGCCGCCATTGGCGTGAGGATTGGCGCCCATGCGCCGGTTTCCTTGCGGCGCAAGCTCGGCGAGTTCCGCTTTGAGTTGTCCGTGCTCGTCGAATAATTCCGCCGGCCGGTAGCTCTTCAGCCAGTCTTCCAGCAGCTTCAGGTGCTCAGGGTTCTTCCGCGGGTGCAGCGGCACCTGGTGCGCACGGAAGGTGCCTTCTATCTGCAACCCGTCGACTACCTTCGGTCCCGTCCAGCCTTTGGGTGACTTCAGGACGATCATCGGCCAGCGTGGCCGTTTAGCGTCATTGTTCTCGCGCGCATTGCCCTGCATGTGCCGGATATCCCCGATTGCCTTGTCCAGCGCGTCGGCCATCAGCTGGTGCATCTGCAGCGGGTCGTCGCCCTCGACAAAATACGGCGTCCAGCCGCAGCCGCGCAGAAACTGCTCCAACTCCTCGGGCTCGATGCGCGCCAGCAGGGTCGGATTGGCGATCTTGTAGCCGTTCAGGTGCAGGATCGGCAGGACTGCTCCGTCTGTGACCGGATCAAGAAACTTGTTCGAATGCCAGGCCGTTGCCAGCGGGCCGGTCTCTGCCTCGCCGTCACCCACCACGCAGGCGACGATCAGGTCGGGATTGTCGAACACCGCACCAAAGGAATGACTCAGCGAATAACCCAGCTCGCCGCCCTCGTGAATGGAACCCGGACATTCTGGCGAGGCATGGCTGGGAATGCCGCCTGGAAATGAAAACTGGATGAAGAGCTTCTTCAAACCCTCTTCGTCCTGGCTGATGTCGGGATAGACCTCGCTGTAACTGCCCTCAAGGTAGGTATTGCCAACCACCGCAGGACCACCATGCCCGGGGCCTGAGACGTAGAGCATGTCGAGGTCGTATTTCCTGATGACGCGGTTCAGGTGCACGTAGATGAAGTTCTGCCCGGGCGTCGTGCCCCAGTGACCGAGCAGCATGTGCTTCACATCCGCGATCGTCAGCGGCCGCTTCAGCAGCGGATTGTCGTAAAGAAAGATCTGGCCCACTGCCAGGTAATTTGTGGCACGCCAGTAGGCGTCCATCTTGTGCAGGAGTTCCGGGGAGAGAGGTTCTGTCTTCATGGTTTTTGGTTCCTCGTTCGAAAACGTCGCGCGCCTAGGCCAACAGCATGCACGTCCCGCTCGCACCTGAACAAGACTATCCCGGATACGTGGCGGTCGGAACTCGTGCTGCGATGGTTTGCACCGCCGGCGCTGTCCGGAGTGCGGCGCATCAGCGATTGGTGTAGAAAGGACTTGTGTGTATCAAAGAGGACATCGGCCATGCAGATCCAGGTGAATACCGACAGCAACGTCCACGGTGACGATTCGCTGGCCGGATGGGTCCGGCAGGAGATCCAGGAGAAGCTGGCGCGTTTCAGCGACCATATCACGCGCATCGAGGTGCACCTCAGCGATGTCAACGGCGCGCGGGCAGGCGAGGCAGACAAACGCTGCCTCCTCGAGGCGCGGCTTGCCGGCAGACAACCCACGGCCGTGAGTCACGACGCCGGCAAGGTCCCGGAGGCCGTGCATGGCGCTATCCACAAGCTGGTGAGCGCGCTCGAATCGATTGTCGGGCGGTCCCGCGAGGCGCACAGGCGGGAATCCATCCGCGGCGACTGACCGGCAGGCCGGCATGATCGTCCGCGTCAGTTCAGGCGGATAGCCAGTTCGAACGACTGGTCGCCGACGTCGAAGGCAGCGTCCCTGAACTTTGGCGCGCTGAAGCGGGCGGGGGCGTTGTTGGAGGACCCCGAGTCCTCGGT
>JBBQSA010000066.1:0-14733 GCA_038214295.1 Gammaproteobacteria bacterium | reverse complement strand
CACGACATTGGGCCGCGCGCTGGCATTGATCCGGGCCGATTCGATGCCGCAGTCGCGGGCGCACAGCCGGGCGTCGAAGTCGGTGCCGCGAATTCCGATGGTGGCGGTGTAGGTCTGCACCTTGGCCGCGTTGGGCGCGTTCTTGCTGATCAGGCCGGTGACCGCCCGGAAGCCGCCGCGCACCAATTGCATGAGCATGCTGTTGTCGGGAGCGTTTTCCTTGAAGCGGTACCGCTGCAGGACCAGCTCGGAGTTGGGCCGCACCGTCATCCGCGTGCCGTCTTCCAGCTTGATGATGGCCAGGGCATTCTCGGAAGTGGTCAGCCGGTCGCCTTCCTTGAGGGCCAGGCCCTTGCCGAGGATGCGGGCGGTCTGGCCCGGCGCCTGCGCGAAACCGACGCCGCGGGAGAACTCCACTTCGCCGCCGGACTGGGCGCTGGCGGACGCAGCCGTCAGCAGGAGGCAGGCCGTTAGCGCGGCGCGAGCCCAGGGCGATCCATCTCGTTGCGCGTCGGCCATTGAGAAACCTCCAAGGTCCGTGTTGTGTTCGACTCCTCAACTGAACAGTGGTTATACACGGTTATGTCATCAATGCCCACTGGCCGCGCTGGGGTCAAACCTGAGCGTGCGCTAAGCCAAATCGGCGGACAGGCGGCACGCAATATCGGCTTCCAGGGTCGGCCGCAGGGCCGCGATACGAGCCATCTCGTGATCCGGCGCCTGGCGCTGCCCCTGGCCCCAGACCGGCGTGGGGAAGTGGCTGTCCCACTGGAAGCGCGCGATGATGTGCCAGTGCAGATGCGGGACCGCGTTGCCCAGGCTGGCCAGGTTGACCTTTGCCGGCGCGAGGTGCGAACGCAGGCATTGTTCCACCAGAACCACCGCATCCAGGCAGGCCCGCTGGTCCGCGACCGCGAGGTCGGAAAATTCGGCCACGTGCTCGGTCCACACCAGGCGATAGAACGCGGGGAAGCCGCCTTCGTCGGTGCGGATGATGCGGAACCTGGTGCCCTGGAATACCGGCTGCCCGGCGCGAGCATCAGACCAGCACCCGCTCGATGCCGCCGCTGTTGGCTGCGTGCACGTAGTCCGGCATCCAGTTCTCGCCCAGGATGCGGTTGGCCATCTCGACCACGATGTAGTCGGCCTCCAGCAAACCGTTCTGCAGATCGGCGCCGTAGCGGGTGAGGCCCTGGAGGCAGCTGGGGCAGCTGGTGAGGATCTTGATGTTGCCCTTTTCGGCCGCGCCGCCAGCGACGCCCGCAGTGCGCTTGATGGCTTCGCGCAGCGCCGCTTCGTCCTTGCGCAGTTCCTCTTCCTTGCGAAAGCGCACCTGGGTCGCGATGTCGGGCCGGGACACGCCGAAGGTGCCCGACTCGCCGCAGCACCGTTCGGACTTGCGCACGTTGTCTCCCAGCAGGGCTTTGACGGTTTTCATCGAGTCCCCGAGCTTCATCGGGTTGTGACAGGGTTCGTGGTACAGGAAGCCACCCTGCCGATCCGGCAAGGTGATTCCCTTTTCAAGCAGGTACTCGTGGATGTCGATGATCCGGCAGCCCGGGAAGATCTGGTCGAATTCGTAGCCCTGCAACTGGTCGTAGCAGGTGCCGCAGCTCACCACCACCGTCTTGATGTCCAGGTAGTTGAGCGTGTTCGCCACCCGGTGAAACAGCACCCGGTTGTCGGTGATGAGCTTCTCGGCCTTGTCGAACTCCCCCGCGCCGCGCTGCGGGTACCCGCAGCAGAGATAGCCGGGCGGCAGCACGGTCTGCACGCCGACGTGCCAGAGCATGGCCTGGGTAGCGAGGCCCACTTGCGAAAACAGCCGCTCCGAACCGCAGCCGGGGAAGTAGAACACTGCCTCGGAGTCCACGGTGGTCGCGGCCGGGTTGCGGATGATCGGCACGTAGTTCTTGTCCTCGATGTCCAGCAGCGCGCGCGCGGTCTTCCGCGGCAGGCCGCCGGGCATCTTCTTGTTGACGAAGTGAACGATCTGTTCGCGGATCGGCGCCGGCCCGACGGTCGCCGGCGGCGCCGCTGTCTGCGACCTCGTGAAGGCCCCTAGCAGGCTGTTCGCGGTGCGTTGCACGTTGAAGCCCACGTCCACCATGGCGGTCCGCATCAGCTTGATGGTCCCGGGGCTTGTGGCCGTGAGGAACAGGTCCGCCGCCTTGGCGGCCGGGCGGAAGCTCCGCTTGCCCATCTTGCGCAGGAGGTTCCGCATGTTCATCGACACGTCGCCGAAGTCGATGTCCACCGGGCAGGGACTCAGGCACTTGTGGCAGACGGTGCAGTGATCCGCTACGTCCTCGAAGTCCTGCCAGTGCCGGATGCTGATGCCGCGCCGGGTCTGTTCCTCGTAGAGGAAGGCCTCGATGAGCAGTGACGTGGCGAGGATCTTGTTGCGGGGACTGTAGAGCAGGTTCGCGCCGGGTACGTGCGTCGCGCACACCGGCTTGCACTTGCCGCAGCGCAGGCAATCCTTGACGCTGCTGGCAATGGCGCCAATGTCGCTCTGCTGCATGATGAGCGACTCGTAGCCCATGAGGCTGAAGCTCGGGGTGTAGGCGTTGGTCAGGTCGGCCGCGGGCCCCGCGCCGCGCCCGAGCTTCCCGCGGTTGAAGTGTCCCTCCGGGTCGATCCGCTGCTTGTAGGCGGCGAAAGGCGCCAGTTCCGCGTCGCTCAGGAACTCGAGCTTGGTGATGCCGATGCCGTGCTCGCCGGAGATGACGCCGCCGAGCGCGCGGGCCAGGGCCATGATCCGCACGACGGCGCCGTGGGCCGCCTGGAGCATCGCGTAGTCGTCGCTGTTCACCGGGATGTTCGAGTGCACGTTGCCGTCGCCGGCGTGCATGTGCAGGGCAATCCAGACCCTGCCGCGGAGCACCCGCTGGTGGATGGCCTGGCAGGCGTCCTGCACCGGCTGCAACGCTGCTCCGGGGAACAGGGCCTGCAGCGGGGCCTGGATCTCGCGCTTCCACGAGGCGCGCAGCGTGTGGTCCTGGAGGCCGTGAAACACGCTGTGGCCGGTGACCGGATCCAGGTTATCCAGCCCCTGGAGCCACCCCTGCCAGCGGGCCCGCACGGCCCGGAGCAGCGCCAGCGCCTGCTGCGAGCGGTCCTCGATGAAACCCGGTGAGGTCGTCTCGCCGGCGTCATCGCCACGGCCAACCGGCAGGTTGCCGGCGAGAAAGAACTGCTCGAGTGCATCGACCAGTGCGAGCTTGTTGGTCAGCGACAACTCGATATTGATCCGCTCGACGCCTTCCGTGTACTCGCCGAGCCGGGGCAGCGGGATCACGACGTCTTCGTTGATCTTGAAGGCGTTCGTGTGCTTGCTGATGGCGGCCGTGCGCTTGCGATCGAGCCAGAAGGTCCGGCGCGCCTCGGGGCTGACGGCAATGAAGCCCTCGCCGGCCCGGCTGTTGGCGATGCGCACCACCTCGCTCGTGGCCCGGGCCACGGCGTCCGCGTCGTCGCCGGCGACGTCGCCGATCAGCACCATCTTGGGCAGGGTCCCGCGCTTCGACCTGGTGGTGTACCCGACGGCCTTAAGGTAGCGGTCGTCCAGGTGCTCGAGTCCGGCAAGCACTGCCCCGCCGCGCCGCGCTTCCTCGAACAGGTAATCCTTGATCTCGACGATGCTTGGTACGGCATCCCGGGCGTTGCCGAAGAACTCCAGGCAGACGGTGCGGATGTGCGCCGGCATCCGGTGCACGATCCAGCGAGCGCTGGTGATCAGCCCGTCGCAGCCTTCCTTCTGGATGCCGGGGAGGCCCCCCAGGAACTTGTCCGTGACATCCTTGCCGAGGCCGTCCCGGCGAAAGGATGCTCCCGGCAGGTCGAGGCGCTCGGTACGCTGCAGCGTGCGGCCGCTCGCGTCGAACCAGCGCAGCTCGAAACTTGCCACCGGCTGATCGTGGATCTTGCCGAGGTTATGGTTGAGGCGTACGACCTCGAGCCAGCCCGCCTCGGGCGTGACCATTCGCCAGGACGCCAGGTTGTCCAGGGCGGTACCCCAGAGCACGGCCTTCTTGCCCCCGGCGTTCATCGCGATGTTGCCGCCAACACAGGAGGCATCGGCGGACGTCGGGTCCACGGCAAACACGTAGCCAGCGCGCTCGGCGGCCTCCGCCACCCGCGCCGTGACGACCCCGGCCCCCGTCTGGATGGTGGGCACGTCGTGGCTGACGCCCGGCAGCCGCACCATCTCCACCCCGGAGAGCGTCTCCAGCTTCTCCGTATTGATGACTGCGCTCTTCCAGTTGAGCGGCACGGCGCTGCCCGTGTAGCCGGTGCCGCCGCCGCGCGGGATGATCGTGAGGCCGAGGCTGATGCAGGCGGCCACCAGCCCCGCCATCTCGGCCTCGGTGCCCGGCATCAGCACCACGAACGGATACTCGACGCGCCAGTCGGTGGCGTCGGTGACGTGGGAGACCCGCGACAGGCCGTCGAAGCGGATGTTGTCCCGGCCTGTGTGCTTGCCGAGCACGCTCCGGGCCCGGCGGCGCAGCGCCGCCACCTCGTCAAACCGGCCGTCGAAACGCTGCACGGCCGCGCGGGCTGCTTCCAGGAGTTCGCCGACCAGAGCATCCCTGCTACCGCCCGTGCCCGGCGTCCGCCGGCTTTCAATGGACTGCAGCCGGTGGTCGAGCGCGTCGATCAGCTGCTGACGCCGCTTCGGGTTGTCGAGCAGGTCGTCCTCGAGATAGGGGTTGCGCTGGACGACCCAGATGTCGCCCAGTACCTCGTAGAGCATGCGCGCGGAGCGACCTGTCTGGCGCTCGTCCCGGAGCTGGTCGAGGATCTCCCAGGCCCGCTGCCCGAGCAGCCGGATGACGATTTCCCGGTCGGAGAAGGAGGTGTAGTTGTAGGGGATCTCCCGCAGCCGGGGCGGCGCGTCGGCCGGCGCCGCCTGGGCGGGATTGCCGGGGGCAGCTGCGGTCAGCGCCATGCTTGCGGCCTAGCCGCGCACTGGCCTGGCCAGCGGGGCCGGCTGCCGGGCAGCCGCCTCCATCCACTTGCGGATGCGCCTGGCATCGGCCACACGGGTCTGCTTGCCAAAGGAGTTGAGCAGCACGATCACGACGGACCGGTCCTCGATGCGGGTATGCATTACCAGGCACTCGCCCGCGTCCTGCGTGTAGCCGGTCTTCTGCACGGCGATGTTCCAGTCCGGCCGGGTCACGAGCGCATTGGTGTTGCGGAACTCCAGTGACCGCCTCCCGGCAGCTACCGTGTGGCGCTCGTCAGTGGAGTAACGCCGGATCAGGGGTGCGGCCGACGCCGCCCTCACCAGCTTGACGAGGTCCCGGGCACTTGCCACGTTATGACTCGACAGCCCGGTGGGGTCGGTAAAGCGCGAGCTGGCCATGCCGAGCGCCCCGGCCTTGGCATTCATCGCGCGCACAAAGGCCGGCAGACCGCCCGGGTAGTTGCGCCCAAGGGCATGGGCCGCCCTGTTTTCCGACGACATCAGCGCGAGGTGCAGCAGTTCGCCGCGTGGCAGTCGGGTGCCCGGCGCCAGGCGCGACGAGGAGCCGCGTTCGGTGTCCCGGTCATCTGACGTGATGGTCAGCACCTCGTTGAGTGGCTGCTTGCCCTCGAGGATCACGAGCGCGGTCATCAGCTTGGTGATCGAGGCGATCGGGACTGCCACGTCGTCCCGCTGCGCGAACAGGACGGAGGAGTCCGTGGCGTCGACCACCAGGGCGGCGCTGGACCGGACGTCGGGCCGGGCTGGCGGCCTCGAGGTCCCGGGTGCCGGCGCGGCGGAAGCCGCGCTGAACAGGAAGAGTGATCCGGCAAGGACCAGCAGTCCTCGCGTTCCGGAGAATGATCGCATCGGGTCAACCCATCCTTAGGTCGTGGTTACAGCCAGTCGACGCCGTCCGTCCGCTGGTGCCGCTATCGCAGCAGCTTTGCGGCCAGCCGGGTTTCCGGATCCCGCATTCTGGCATCCGCCAGCACCTTGTCCAGGACCCTCGTCCAGATCCATGGTCCAGATCCATGGTCCAGATCCCTTAGTCCACAACCCGGGGCAGCGCCATCACCTGCGCGGTCATTGGCGCAAAGGAATGGCGGTCCGAAGCAGCCGACCAACAGTAATACGCCGGAGAGGCCCAGTTCAATGCACGCCGTCATGCGCCCGGCGGCGCTTGTCTGCCTTCGACGGCAAGCTCCTCGAGGGACAGGTTCCCCACCGTGCCATTGTGGGCGGTCTCCAGCCGCTCCAGGAGCCCGGTGACCGCCGCGGGCCAGGCACCCGCTGGCAGCAGGCGGACTGCCGCCGGCTCCCGGACGGCGGCGAGAATGTCCCGGACCAGCACCTGGCGGGGCTCGCGGTTCAGCAGGAGCTCCTCGCGCCCGAACCGCACCAGCAGGCCGGCGGCCTCCAGGCTGTCCAGCACCGGGTCCAGTGCGATCCCCGGCATGCCGAGGTCCCGGCTTGCGGAATCGAGCGTGATCTGGGGGGCTCCGCCGAAAGCCCGCGCCAGCAGCAGCATCACGGCCAGCGCAATCTGCTCGGTGCGGCGGCCGCCGATGCCGAGGGGGCGGTAGCCGAGGCGCAGGTACTCGGGGTGCTGCAGGTAGAAAGCCACCTGGGCGCCCAGGATCAGGGTCAGCCAGCACAGGTAGAGCCAGATGAGCGCGAGGATCGCAATGGCAAATCCGGCATAGATGCTCAGCGTCTGTGTGGAGGTCACGACGAAACGCGCGAAGAACACGCCACTGGCTGCCCAGGCGACTCCTCCCACGATGCCGCCGCCAAGGGCGGCCCAGGGGGCGACCCGCGTGTTCGGGAGGAACCAGTTCACGAAGCTGAAGGCCAGGCTGACCAGCAGCCACGGCCCCAGCGGGCTGAAGGTCCTGACAGCGCGGGCGGCCGGCTGGTAACCGGGCAGGTCCTGCAGCAGGGCGGTGCTTTCAATCGAGGCAATGAGCCCCATCGCGAGCACCATGACCACCGGCCCCAGCAGCAGTACGCCCAGGTAGTCCGTCACCTGCCGTGCCAGGCTGCGGGTGCCCGGGACACGCCAGACAAAATTCAGGCTGTCCTCGACACGCTTCGCCATCGAGATCGTGGTCAGGATCAGCAGTATGGCGCCGACGCCAGCCAGCAGGTTGCCCTGCACGTTCTCCACGAAGCCCATGATCCTGGCAAGGATGCGGTCGCTGTCCGCGCCTATCGGCGCGAGCCAGTCGGCGAGCAGCGGGACCAGGCGCTGCTGCAGGCCGAAGGCCTTGAGCACCGCGAAGCTGAGTCCCATGAGCGGCACGACCGACAGGATCGTGACGTACACGAGACCCGTTGCCCGGAGGGAGAGCGGCCCGGCGAGGAAGTCCCTGACGAGGGCCCAGCAGAGTTGCAGCACGCGGTACCCGATGCCGAGCAGTCCGCGGGGCTGGGGCTCGGGAAACAGCAGTCCTTCAACGCGGGCGGACCAGCGTTGGGTCAGCATGACGTCAGGCCGAGGCCGGTTCCGTCAGCAGTTCGAGCGCCTGGCGGTATTTTTCCGTGGTCTTGCGGATCACGTCCGCGGGCAGCCGGGGGCCAGGCGCCTTCTTGTTCCAGTCCAGTGTCTCCAGGTAGTCCCGCACGAACTGCTTGTCGAAGCTCGGCGGGCTGATACCGGTCCGGTAGCCGGCGGCCGGCCAGAACCTGGAGGAGTCCGGCGTCATGACCTCGTCGATCAGGTACAGCAAGCCGGCGTCGTCCAGGCCAAATTCGAACTTGGTGTCGGCGATGATGATGCCGCGGCTGCGGGCATAGGCGGCCCCCTCGCTGTAGACCCGGATGGCGAGCAGGCGGACCTGGGTGGCGAGGTCCACGCCCAGCAATTTCCCGCACTCCGCGAAACTGATGTTCTCGTCGTGAGCGCCCAGTTCGGCCTTGGTCGCCGGCGTAAACAGCGGCTCGGGCAGCGCCGCTGCCAGCGGCAGGCCGGCAGGCAGCGGGATTCCGCAGACCTCGCCCGTGGCCTGGTAGTCCTTGTAGCCGGAGCCAATCAGGTAGCCGCGCACCACGGCCTCGATGGGCAGCGGCTTCAGCCGGCGCACGACGGTGGCCCGGGTGGCCACTGCCGCCCGTTCTTCCGGGTCCTGGATGATCTCCTCCAGGGGGAGGCTGGCCAGATGGTTCCGGACGATGCCGGCTGTTTTCGCAAACCAGAAGTTGGACAGCCTCGTCAGCACCTCGCCCTTGCCCGGAATTGGATCGGGCAAGACCACGTCGAAAGCCGAGAGCCGGTCGGTGGTGACAATCAGCAGGTGCCTGTCGTCCACGGCGTAGATGTCGCGGACCTTGCCTTGACTGAGCCGGGGCAGGGCTGTCAATCTGGATTCGTACATGGCGTCAGGGACATGGTTCCGCGTCATTGGCGGGATTCTAGCAGCGCTGTCCGCGCTTGCCTCGCTGTGCATCAAGGCAGACACCCAGAGATCCCGGATGGCTTGGATAGGCAAAGTCGGCGGCGGCATCCTCGGCCTGATCGTCGGCGGGCCCGTGGGCGCGCTGATCGGCAGCGCCCTTGGCCACCAGTTCGACCGGGGCGCGGGCCGCTTCGGCGTCCTTGGCTATGACGACCTGGCCGGGTCCGGCGACAATGCCGCCTGGTCAGCGGCCGACCGCCAGCGGATCTTTTTCCAGACGACCTTCTGTGGCCTGGGCGCGCTCGCCAAGGCCGACGGGCGGGTCTCGGAGGACGAGATTGCGGCGGCCCGCCAGCTGATGACGGGCCTCCGGCTGCCGCCCGATGCGGTACTCCAGGCCATCGAGGCATTTACCGAGGGCAAGAGCGCCGGCTTCGCGCTGCGGGAACGTGTTCTGTTGCTGCGGCGTGCCTGCCGGCGCGAGCCGGAGCTGCTGCGCACCTTCATCGAGATCCAGATGGACTTCGTGCTCGGCAAGGCGGCCATCAGCAGCGGGGAGCGCAACCTCCTGCTGGTGATGGCCGATGCGCTCGGCGTCGGCCGCGTCGATCTCGCCCATCTCGAGGCGGTGCTCCGGGCCCGGCGCTCCTTCCGGCAGCAGGGTTCCGTAGCGCCGGCGAGGCAGCCCCTCTCCGGTGCCTATCGTGCCCTGGGCCTCGAGCCCGCGGCGACCGATGCGGAGGTCAAGAAGGCCTACCGGCGTCTCATGAACCAGCACCATCCGGACAAGCAGGCCGCCCGTGGCCTGCCGGAGTCCATGCTCGAAGCCGCGCAGGAGCGCACCCACGAGATCCGCGCCGCCTATGAACTGATTCGCGAGCAGCGGGGAATGAAGTAGGCGGAGCCAGCCGGGTCCCGGCGACCGCGTGCTATATTTTTCGCATGTCAGCACACCTCATTGCCCCCTCGATACTCTCCGCGGACTTCGCCCGGCTGGGCGAGGAGGTGGAGGCGGTCCTCGCCGCCGGCGCCGACGTCATTCATTTCGACGTAATGGACAATCACTACGTGCCGAACCTGACGATAGGCCCCGTGGTGTGCGCAGCGCTGCGTAAGCGGGGCATCAAGGCGCCGATCGACGTGCACCTCATGGTGAAGCCGGTGGACGAGCTGGCGCGGGCCTTCGCCGGCGCGGGCGCCAGCTGGATCAGCTTCCACCCGGAAGCCAGCCTGCACGTAGACCGTACGATCAACCTGATCCGGGAACTCGGCTGCAGCCCGGGGCTGGTGCTGAATCCGGCCACCCCGCTGGAGTGGCTGGATTACACCCTGCCGAACCTGGATCTCGTGCTGGTGATGTCCGTGAACCCGGGCTTCGGCGGGCAGGCCTTCATTCCCGGCACGCTCGGCAAGCTGAGGGCAGTCCGTGAGCGCATCAGCCGGCTTGGGAAGCCGATCCGGCTGGAGGTGGACGGGGGCATCAAGCCCGACAATATCCGGGCGGTTGCAGAGGCCGGTGCGGACGTCTTCGTCGCCGGCTCGGCGATCTTCGGCAGCAAGGACTACGCGGCGACCATTCGCCGAATGCGCACTGAAATCGGTTCCCTGTAGGGGGTGGCCGGAATTCCCTTCCGGGCCCTTCGCGGTCCGCCGCTTGAGGGACCGGAAGGGAATTCCGGCCACCCCCTACAGGGTGCCAACTACAACCCGACGGCTTTCAGCTTGGGCTTTGGCCGGGCGTTGTAGACAACGATGGTCTTGCCGGTGGCCGTGATCAGGCCCTGGTCCTCCAGCACTTTCAGTACGCGGCCCGCCATTTCCCGGGAACAGCCCACGAGGCGTGACAGTTCCTGGCGGCTGACCTTGATCTGCATGCCGTCCGGATGGGTCATCGCGTCGGGCTCGTTGCAGAGGTCCATGATCGCGTGGGCCACGCGGCCCGTCACGTCCACGAAGGCCAGGTCGCCGAGCTTGCGGTTGGTGCGGTCGAGGCGCGTGGCGAGCTGCGTCGCCAGCTCGAAGACCAGGCCCGGGCTCTCGCTGGCAATCTGCCGGAAGCGCGGGTAGGTCATTTCGGCAACCTCGGAACTGACGCGGGTTCTCACCCAGGCGCTCCGGGCAGGTTGCTCATGGAAGAGTCCCATCTCGCCGAAGAACTGGCCCTTGTTCAGGTAGGCCAGCACCATTTCATTGCCGTCCTCGTCCTCGATCATCACTTCGACCGAGCCATCGATGATGTAGTAGAGGCTGTCGGGCAGGTCGCCCGCGTGGATCATCACGGTCTTGCTCGGTACCGTGCGTACGCGGCAGTAGGTCAGAAAACGATTGATCGCCGGGACGTCACTCAAAGCCTTGCCAGTAGCAGCCATTGCAGTCTCTCCCCAATTAACCCGTTCAAGCCAAAATCCGTTTAAGCCCAACCCCATGTCCTGGCTCGTGCTCCGGCCCTGAAAACTCTGGAGGCCTGAACCAGTGCGAGGAATATGTTGAATGCGGGAGCTACGGTAGTCGAAGCCCGGGGCAGCGTGAACTGGCACGTGCCGGAATTGTGAAGCGCCTCACAAAGACCCCTCCCTGGTGACTGGCCGCGGGTACGGCGTCAAAGACGCTGGGCCACCGTTGTCATGACCCGGGCTGCCAGGCGCATGGCGGTCCTGACCGGCGCGGGCAATGGAGCCGCGCCCAGCTCCGCGGCCCGGGCCCCGTGCCGGGCTTCATCCGCCCGCATTTGCCCGATCACGGCGCGACTTGCCAGGTCCCCGGGGGGCAGGCGGTCCAGGTGGCCGGACAGGTGCTCTTCCACCTGGCGCTCCGTCTCGACCACGAAGCCGAGGCCGGCGGACGGGCCGAGCAGGCCAGCCGCCGCCCCCAGGGCAAAGCTGCCGGCGTACCAGAGCGGGCCGAACAGGCTGGTCCGGCTGCCGAGGTCCCGCACCCGGGTCTCACACCAGGCCAGGTGGTCCTGCTCTTCCCGGGCCGAATCCAGCAAGGCGTCCCGGATGCGGGTATCCCGCGTGGTGAAAGCCTGCCCCCTGTAGAGCGCCTGGGCGGCAACCTCGCCCGCGTGATTGACGCGCATCAAGGCGGCGCCGGCCGCCCGGTCATCGGGCGACAGGGATGTACCGCCGGCCGCGGAGCCGGGACTCGGCCGTCCTGCTGGCGTCGTGGTGGCCAGCGTCCGCAGACCGTTGTCGAGCTCGGTCAGCAGCGAGTCCATGAGCGAGAGCGGACGGCTGTTCAGGTGCTTTTCCTCCAGGTGATCGGCCGGCCGGTTCCGATGGACGCGTGCCGATGACTCGATTATGGTGGCCGCCCGCGGCCCCGGGCAACTGGTGTGAGCGGGCGAACCAAACCACACAGGGAGCAGACACTGCATGACGCATTACAAGGGACATGCCGGTCCGCTGATACTGGCGGCTGTGCTCGGACTGTCGGCGCTGGCTGCAGAGGCCCAGGTGGATACGGGCATGAGCGCCGTCGCACCGGCGGGCGACAAGAAGGCCGACACAGGGCCCTGGTCGGGAACGCTGGCGGCCGGTTACGCACGGACCAGCGGCAACTCCGACAGCTCCGCGGCTAATCTGAAGGGCGAGGGCCGCTACGATCGCAATCGCTGGCACCACATCCTCGGCGGCACGGCGGTTGGCACCAGCAGCGCCGCGAACCGGGACTCTGAATCCGTGACGACCGCCGAGGCCTACTGGGCCGGGTGGCAGTCCCAGTACGACATTAGCGAAACGCTCTATGGCTTTGGTTCGATCGACTGGTACAAGGACCGGTTCAGCGCCTACGACCAGCAGGTTTATGAAGCGGCGGGCATTGGCTGGCGCATCCTGCGGGGCGACAGGCACTTCCTCGACCTAGAGGTGGGTGCTGGTGCCAAGCAGGCCGACCTCCAGAACGGCGAGAACCAGGACGAGGCCATCGGTGTGCTGCGCGGCGTCTACACCTGGAAGATCAGCAAGAACGCCACCTTTGTGCAGAAGGTTGCCGTCCTCTCCGGGTCGGACAACACTTATACGGAGACTGTCAGCGAGCTGAAGGCCGGGGTCATTGGCAACCTGAGCATGGTTCTCGGCTATATCTACAAGCACAACTCGGACGTGGCGATCGATACCTCCCTGATTACCCCCCGGCCCTTCGACAAGACCGACACCTACACCACGATTTCCCTCGAATACGGCTTCTGAGGTCCGCGGAAACGGGGCCGGCTGCCCAGTCCGGCCCCCGCCGGGACCGGGGGTCCCGGCGGGGGCCGGGGGTCTTTCCGGCGGGGCGGCAAGGCCGGGTTTGAAAAAAGCCGTCCAGCCGCCTACACTTTGCGGCCCACCCGCGGGTTGCCGGCCAGCCGGCCCCCGGGGTACGGGTCCCTAAAACAGCTCCAAAAGCAGACAGGTTTCTTTCAGATGGGTACGTTTTCTGCCAAGTCCCATGAGGTACGGCGCGGCTGGTACGTGGTGGATGCCACGGACTGCACGCTCGGTCGCCTTGCCTCCGCCGTGGCTTTCCGCCTGCGCGGCAAGCACAAGCCGGAGTTCACTCCGCATGTGGATACCGGCGATTACATCGTCGTGATCAATGCCTCGCGCATCAAGGCCACCGGCAACAAGTTGCAGGACAAGCTCTACCGGCACCACACGGGTTATGTGGGCAACATGAAGACCACCACCCTCGGCAAGATGATGGCGGAGCACCCCGAGCGCGCCCTGATGAAGGCCGTCAAGGGCATGCTGCCCAAGAACAGCCTGGGCGCCACCATGCTGAAGAAGCTCCGGGTCTATGGCGGCGGCGAACACGAGCACGCCGCCCAGCAGCCCGAGCCCCTCAAGCTGTAGTCCGCAGCTTTCAGACCCATAACCGTTTTTCCGACCAGGCAGCAATCCTCATGGCCACCGCTTCCCCGAAGTCCCAGGTCCCGCAGTATTCCGCCACGGGCCGCCGCAAGGCCTCCACCGCCCGGGTTTTCCTCCGCCGGGGCAAGGGGGATATCACGATCAACAGCAAGCCGATCGACGAATTCTTCGGCCGCAAGACCGCCCGCATGATCGTGCGTCAGCCCCTTGAGTTGACCCAGCTCGAAGGTCAGTTCGATGTGGTGGTCAACGTTTCCGGCGGTGGTACTACCGGCCAGGCCGGTGCCATTCGCCACGGCCTCACCCGTGCGCTGATGGCCTATGACGAAAGCCTTCGTCCCTCGCTCCGGAAGGCCGGCTACGTCACCCGGGATGCGCGGGAAGTCGAGCGCAAGAAGGTTGGCCTGCGCAAGGCCCGGCGCGCGACCCAGTTCTCGAAGCGCTAGGTTCCTCTGCCGGCTCCGGGGGAGGCATGCTTATAATGCGTCCTGCTCACTGGGGGATCGTCCAGCGGTAGGACATCGGACTCTGACTCCGAGAACCTAGGTTCGAATCCTAGTCCCCCAGCCAATATCGCCAGCGACAAGTAAAAAGGGCCCGCGACTGCGGGCCCTTTGCTTTTTGCGGTCAGCGGAAAACCGCCGCCAACGATCCGCCGCCAACGATTCCGGCCGAAAGCCCTCAGCGCCGGTCAAGCCGCTTGATGCCGCCGTCCTCCGCCATGAGGATCACGTCCGCCGGACGATTCGCAAACAGGCCGACGGTCACGATGCCCGGGATCTGGTTGAGCCGGCTCTCCAGCTCGGGCGGGTTCGCGATCTTCAGGTTGTGGACATCGATGATCTGGCTGCCGTTGTCCGTCACGAAGTTCTCGCGCCACACCGGCTGCCCCCGCATCTTCACGAACTGCCGGGCCACGTAGGAGCGTGCCATCGGAATGACCTCGACCGGCAGGGGGAACCTGCCCAGCGACGCCACCCACTTGCTACTGTCGATGATGCACACGAACTTGCGGGAGGCCGCGGCGAGGACCTTCTCCCGGGTCAGGGCCCCGCCGCCCCCCTTGATCAGGCAAAAGTGCTTGTTGGCCTCATCCGCGCCATCGACGTACAGGTCCAGGTCGCCCGCCTGGTCCAGTTCCACGACCGTAAAGCCGCGGGACCGGAGGCGTGCCTCGGTCGCCCGGGAGCTGGCGACGACGGCCGCGAGTTCGCTGCGGTAGGGGTCGAGAGCATCGATCAGGAAGTTGACGGTGGACCCGGTGCCAACACCGAGAGCCATCCCGGGCTTGATAAATTCCAGTGCGGCCAGCGCGGCCTGCCGCTTTTGGCTGTTCTGATTCATGGCTGTTTCCCCGAGGTTTTCCAGCTTCGTGACGTTCCGACGTTACCAAAAAAAGTGCCCACCAGAGGCGGGCACCGACTTTGCGTAGTTCCTCTTTCGAGGATCGGGGGGGGGGGCGGTTGGGGGGGAAGCCCGCCCCGGGGGAGAGAAACGGTTTATTAGG
>JBBQSA010000065.1:0-14807 GCA_038214295.1 Gammaproteobacteria bacterium | reverse complement strand
CCTTTAAGGCTTCCCTGCCTCTCTGCCCGTTAATCTCCCGGAGACGCCGAATGACATCAGAGACTTGCAGAGACATCCAGCCGCTTAAAGGGCATTTTCGACGTGTTTCAGCACGTCATTTTTCCCATCCAATTAGTAGTTAGAGGCCCAATGAGTCGCGCGGTTCGGCTTGTCGTCGCTGCGATCGCCTTGCCTCTCGTGGCAACGGCAGTCGTATTCACTATCGTTGCAGTCAGCTCCGAACTGCCACCCGTTGGATTCGTAGTTGTCGTCGGCATACTTTCCTTACTGGTGACGTTCGTGTTGGGGATCCCAGCCTACCTGCTAAGCAGATCGTGGCACCTAAGATCACCCGCAGCTTATGCGGCGGTTGGTGGTGCTGTCGGGGCAATTCCAGCAATTGTTCTTGCTCTCGCAATGCCGGAGTCCTTAGACTTCTCGGCGGCGGCAATCTGCGCTGGAGTGGCTGCCGGGCTTACATTGGAAAGGGTGCTGCATGTGGGCCTCTAACTACGCGTTCGAGCGGACGGTGATGTGGCGACGCAACCATCGGCGTGATCGCGCCGCCGCTCAACGCGAGCGTTAGACCCCTATGACCGTAAACCTTAGTTGGAAGGTCCTCGCGCGCGACGTGGTAATCGTGTGGCTCCTAACGAACCTAGGCGGTGCCGTCGTCGGCTTCACCGGAGCAGCCCTGTTGGGGCCCGACGCACTAGCCAATCCACGCACGCAACTTGCCCTGGCGTTCTCCAATTTCATATTTGGTATCCTGGGGTTCACAATTGTGGGGGCCCTTAAGAGAGTTGGTCGGTTCAGTTACTTGCTCGTTGTCGGCGTAATTAACTGGCTACTTAACGGGCTCACTTTGGTGTTTACGCCTCTTACCTTGAACATTTCTCTTAAGCAGTGGCTCCTTGCGCCGTTGTTCATGCTTGTGCTTATCGCAGTTGGTGGCGGCCTATCGCTGCTGTTCGTCTCCGCGCAGAAAGCGACAAATGAATCAGGGTCTAACTAGTCGTATATGGACTCCCCCCGCAAGTCGGGAATGTGACCGATAGGGATGGCGGTTCGGGTATCGCCTGCAGTCGTATATCCGGCATCTGAAGTCGGCTCGCAATGGCCCGTGCCGACATGGAATCTGCGTCACCGCGGCGCCAATCGCTGCAAGCGGCAGGCCAGCTGCCAGCATTGTTATCGGCGTCACGCAGTGTGGGGTGAACCCGGTTGGCCATGATGGGCGGTCACTCTCCCGTGCAAGCGTTGGTGGGTAATCGGTTCAGGCGGGTAGCGCGAAGGCGACGCGTTCCAGCTTTCGACTAAGTCGGGCCGCGCCGTAGGGTTCTTGGTCCCTGAGTGTGGCGTAGCAGATGCGGGCCAGCTTGTTCGCCAGCGCGCAGGTGGCCTTGTTGTGGTTCGAGCGGCCCTGCACCGCCAGCACCCAACGGCGCAAAGCATCGACCGGCTTACGGCGGCGGTGGCGACCGTCGCCGCGCGCAGCACCGCTCGCGCCCCGTGGGTCAGCAGCATGCGCAAGTAGCGATCGCCTCGTTTACTGATCCGCCCGAGATGCCGATGACTGCCCGAGGAGTGCTCCTTCGGTGTCAGGCCGAACCAGGAAGCGAAGTGGCGCGCATCCTTGAAGTGACTGACGTTGCCGCCGGTGGCAGCCACCATCGCCGTGGCGGTCAAAAAGCCGATGCCCGGCACGGTGAGCAGCGTGGCGCAGGCCGGCGACTCTTTGGCGGCCACGGTCAGCTCCCGCATCCAGCTGGCTGATGCGCCCTTCCAGCAAGCGGATCTCCTCGACGAGCAGCGTCATCGTGCCGCGCAACAGACCCGGGATCGCCGTCTGCGGATCGGCCAGCACCCGGCCGATCTGCTCAACACCCACCCGGCTGCCCTGGGCGATGCTGAGACCGAACTCCCGGCAAAAGCCCCGCAGGGCGTTGATCCGCGCCGTGCGCGTCGCCATCCACAGCGAGCGGGTCCGGTGCAGGGCCTGCAGCCCCTGCTGCTCCACCGACTTGACCCGCACCGGCACGATCTCGGCACAACGAGCGGCCTCGAGCAGGGCCGCGGCATCGGCTGCGTCGGTCTTGTTGCGCTTCACGTAGGCCCGCACGTAGCGGGCCGGCAGCAGCTTCACCTCGATGCCGAGCCCCGTCAGCCACCGGCCCCAATGATGGGACGAACCGCAGGCTTCCATCACCACCAGCCCCACCCGCCGGTTCACAAACCAGCGCTCAAACTGGCTCCGGGAGAGCCGGGCCCGCTCGGTAATCCGCCAGTCCGGCCCGGCCACCGCGAGCTCGAACACGTTCTTCGCCAGGTCCACTCCCACCACGGGGCCGACAGTCATAGTATTCATCGCAGGACTCCTTCCGGTTTGGGCTGACAACACACCACATGAGGCCAGCTGGCACGATGATGCCGAATTCAGGTCGGGGGGAGTCCATCCCATCACTCCACCGGTCGCCTGACGCGTCTGTCACGCGGCTTGCCAGCGCAACCCGCGCGCCAGCCGCTGGCGCCGGTGAGTTCAGGCGTTGGGTGCCTCGCCCTACTGGCGACCTTCTGCCCATTGCCCGTCGCGGTTTCCGTAGTTGCAATAACCCCATGCGCATAACCTATGATCCGGCCAAGCGCAAAAGAACCTTTGCGACTCGTGGCCTGGATTTGTGGATGCGGCCGTGGTCTTTACGGGCATCACCCTGGAGGTGGAGGACACCCGTAAGGATTACGGCGAGACCCGGATCATCTGCTACGGGCTCCTGCACGGTCGAATGGTTGTTATTGGTTACACGCCCCGAGGCGTTGGCCGCCACGTCTTTAGCATGAGGAAAGCCAATGATCGCGAAAAAGCGCGCATCACGCCGCTCCTTGAAGAGTGATCTCACTCGGGTGGATACGCACGTCATGAAGCCACGCGAGTACGCGGAGCTGCCAGAGCTCACGACGGAGATGGTGGCACTTGCCACCATCAAGAAGGGAGGCCGGCCTGTATCGCAGAATCCGCGCAAGCTGATCACGATTCGACTTCCCGCTGACGTCATCGCCCGCTGGAAGTCAACGGGTCCTGGTTGGCAAAGTCGGATGGCGGAGCGGCTGAGTAAGGCTCGATGACGGAACCTAACCATCGCCTCGAGCGGTCGCGCGGAGGAATGGGTTATGCATGAACTGAAGCATGAGCGCGCCGCTCAGGCTTGGCGTTGAGGCTGTAGAAAGAGCCCTTTTTCCAGGCGCAGAAGCCGGCCCGAGGTCTATTCGACCCGAGTCAGTAATATCAATAGCGGTTTAGTGACGAATCGTGACGACCAACCCGATGTGATTGACGTCGTCACTGCGCATAGCCCTGATGGGCGAGCTTCACGATGTTGTGCACCAGGCAGTAGAGCTGCCATTGCGGTACAGCCGCTTGCCGGCCGGACAGACACAGGTCTGGGCCACCGGGTCGTAGTCGAAGTCCTTTATCGAGTAGAGCTTTGTGGCCGTTGGCTTGGCCGACTTTTCGTACAAGGTATCGGGCTGCTGCTTGTGGCGGGCCTGCGTGGCGAAGCGTTCGTCGCGCTTGCGCATGCCGTTGTCGGCGATCAGCGCATTGAGCTGAAGCTCAGCCAGCTGCCGCAGGTCGGCTTCGCTGTGATAGCCGGCGTCCGCGGTGATCACCGAGTCGGGGCCGAGGACGGCGCGCATCGCCCGGACCACCGGCACCAGCAGCTCCTGCTCCGAGCCCGTGCCGTGGGCCTGGGCCTCGACGATGATCTGGTGCTTGCCGTCCACCGCCGCCACGCCGGTGTAGCCCTGGATCACGCCCTTGCTGGTGGCCATCTTCGCGCTCTCGCCGCCGGTGCGGTTGCTCTTGCGCACGCTGCCCCGGAAGCCGCGCCGCTCTTCGGGGTTGGCCCGGAGCCACTGCCGCAACTGGGTGGCTTCGCCCTGCAGCTGCTCGATGCGCTGCGCTTCCTTGGTAATGAGGTCCGGTTCCGTGGTGCACCGACCCTCTTCCCGATGCCGCTTCAGCATGCCCTGCACGGCCGCTTCACGCCATCAATGGCGAACATCTCCCGCCCGATCACCCCCTAACGGTCACAGATATAGAGCACCTGGGTGAAGATCCAGGCGATGTCATCGCCGAGACTCCGCTACCCCGGGTGCGTGTCGACATCTTTGCAGCGGGCCATCGGCAACACTCCTGGTCACACACCCGGCCCGATCTTGCTGGGCCGCGATGACTGGCGCAATATCCATCTATGGGTATTTTTCTACAGCCTCGTTAGGGCGCAAGACCCATGAAGCGCTTGCTGTCCTCGTTCCTCGCATTGACTTTGGTTGCGTGCTACTCGATTGAGACGAGGAGCTGGGGCGAGTGGATTGCCTACGATCCTCAGCAAGTGGATGCGGCACCGGCAGCCAGCTTCTCTTGGGCAAGGTGGCCAGGGATGGTGAGCGCCATCGACGGGCACTCTGAAGTCTCGACGGGATACAAGCAGGCGAGGCTTTCGCCAAGCCGGCACACCGTTGAGTACAGTAACTATGCCCACTCATTCGGCCATGTCACCGGAGAGATCCTGCTTGACCTTGAGGCGGGCCATAGGTATGAGTTTCAGTTCGCAACCTGCTATTGGTGCACGCCGCGACAATTTCGCGTTTGGGTCGAAGATTCGAAGCTTGGAAAGGTGGTGTGGGGAAATCCCCCCACCTGGCCACGCTGGTTCCTGTGAGTGACAGAGAGCAGTTTCGCGCCCTTTGGCCCGCGGCTCATGTCAAATACTAGGCGTCACAACGTTCATCCACGCATGACTTCGATACGCCCAATGCCGGAGAACTCCTTTGATGCCTATCGACTGGCTTCGGCCCGAGGCTATGCCGATGACAACGTCACCTCGGGTCGATGGCCGAGCAGGGGTGCATTTGAGCGAGCTCTGGAGGACTTTGATCAGAGCCTTCCGCAAGGTCTGAGTACCCCGGGCAACTACATCTTTGACATCCGGGATGAATCCTTGCAGGAGACAGTTGGAGTCATCTGGTTCGCAGTCGTTGAGAAAGACGGGATCACGTCAGCGTTCGTGTACGACGTTGAAGTGAGCGCGAAGCACCAAAGACAAGGTCATGCGCGAGCTGCCTTTGAGCTACTCGAACCCATCGTTCACGAAATGGGCCTGCAGAGCATCGGACTCCACGTATTCAGTCATAACGTTGGTGCTCAAGCCCTCTACAGATCACTTGGGTACGACATCACGGGCATCAACATGCTCAAGCGCCTGCAAACTCCGTGATTCACAGTTTCACATTGGAAGTACAACAACTGCAGGCCAACAAACAGGATGCAACGAATGCCAGAGAGCGTCATGCTTCTTGCATGCGCACAAAACCCGCCACTCTCTGTCGTCGCTGATCTTTGGCGCTGGGCGGCAGCCTACGCTCGCTCCCCAGGCAACCACACCGCGGTGATGGGAATCGACGAGTTGCCGCGGCCGAGTTGCTCAAGTCATGGGGACGACCCTGGTGTTTTTGAAAGGAAGAACTCATGGCTTGGGGCATTATTTTTACTGCCGGGCTGTTCGAGATCGGCTGGGCGATCGGACTGAAGTACACCGAGGGGTTTAGCCGGTTGTGGCCGACGGTCGGGACCGTCCTGTCGATGATTATCAGTCTTTGGTTGCTAGGCGTTGCCATGAAGTCGCTCCCGGTTGGCACCGCGTACGCCGTTTGGGTCGGTGTCGGAGCTGTTGGAACGGTCGTGCTGGGTATCGTGCTGCTCGGAGAGCCCGCGAACGCAGCGCGGCTGATAAGCGTTGCGCTCATTGTTGCTGGTATCGTTGGGCTTAAGCTTGCCACGCCGGCCTGACACCTGCACCGGAGCTTCGCTATGCTCGCGCTCTTGCCCAATCTGCCTGCCCATGCCGTTGGCATTACTGCCCATATTGCACGCACAGAACCACGGACTGGATAAACTGGCTGGTTACCTTTGAAAACAAACGCACCCGAAACTGACAATCCGCTGCTCCTGCCGCTAGCCAACTTCCTGCGCCTGGAAGCGGCGGGCGGCCTGATCCTGATGGCGTCTGCCGTGGTGGCGCTGATCGCCGCCAATTCTGCTCTCGCGGTTTACTACGACACGTTACTCAGCACTCCGCTGACGATCAGCCTTGGTACCTTTGGCATCTCGAAGCCCCTGCTGCTGTGGGTCAACGACGGCCTGATGGCAGTGTTCTTTTTCCTCGTGGGCATGGAGCTGAAACGCGAGGTGCTCGAGGGGCACCTGTCGAGCCTGCGCCAGGCGGCCCTCCCGGCGTTCGCCGCGGCGGGCGGGATGCTGGTGCCAGCAGCGATCTACGCGGCACTCAACTGGACCGACGCCGCCGCGATGCGGGGCTGGGCGATCCCGACCGCCACCGACATCGCCTTCGCCCTGGGAGTGCTCTCCCTGCTTGGCAACCGGGTTCCCGCTGCATTGAAGGCCCTGCTACTCAGCGTCGCGATCTTCGATGACCTCGGCGCGATTGTCGTGATCGCCCTGTTCTACACGGCCGAGCTGTCCGCGCTGTCGCTGGGCGTCGCCGCCGTCCTTGCATTGGCCCTCGTCGTACTCAATCGCGCCGGCGTGATGCGGCCAGCGGCCTACATCCTGATTGGCATACCGCTGTGGGTCGCTGTACTGAAGTCAGGTGTGCACGCCACGCTCGCGGGCGTATTCGTGGCAATGTGCATTCCTTTGCGCGTGCCAGACCGGCTGGCGTCACGGGGGCTCAAGTCGCCACTGCGGGACCTCGAAGGCACGCTACACCCGTGGGTGGCGTTCGGCATCCTGCCCGTCTTTGCGTTCGCCAATGCGGGAGTGTCGCTCACCGGCCTGGCGCCCGGCGACACCTTGCACCCGGTTCCCCTGGGCATCGTGGCAGGGCTGTTCCTGGGCAAGCAGATCGGGGTGCTGGGGCTCAGCTGGCTAGCCATACGGGCGCGGGTCGCCACGCTTCCGGATGGTGTCGGCTGGTGGCACCTTTACGGCACGTCCCTGCTTTGTGGTATCGGCTTCACGATGAGCCTGTTCATCGCGTCGCTGGCCTTCGAGCAGGGCAGCACGGCCTACCTGGGGCTGGACCGGCTCGGCATCCTGATCGGGTCACTGGTCTCCGGGCTGCTCGGGTACATGGTGCTGCGCTTCACTACATCAAACGATCCAACGGCAATCGGGGCCCGATGACAACGCGCGCCGTGCGGGCCTGCGAGCTGCCCGCCCAGGCACTTCTGCGCAGGTACGTCGATGACGGTGCCTACACCGACTGCTTCGTCACGGACATCGCTGCGACGGCAACGCAGGCGGAGTATGTGGAGGCCTTCTACACCAGCCCGGTATTCAGGACCGAGCGGTGGCTGCTGGCGCGCTTCATCGCACGGCCTTCCACGGACCTGGAGGCCCGGCAGCTCGCACTGGGCACGCGGGACTCTTTTTCCGCCTGGAGCGTCGAGGCACGCAATGTAGACCAGCTGCTCCTGTCCGATTTCCAGGGGCGCACACGGTCCTGGCTGATGAGCACGCCCATCCCGGGCCAGCCCGGCACGCGGCTGTACTTCGGCTCCGCCGTCGTGCCAGTCAAAGACCGGCGCACGGGCGAGGCGCGCATGAGCGGCGTCTTCCGGGCGCTGCTCAGTTTCCACAAGGTCTACTCCCGGATACTCTTGCACGACGCCGCCCGCCGACTGGCGGACTGACCCGGGTACGCCAGGCAGCGTCGAAGACCAGCGGTGGCGCGCCCGGATCCTGAGCGGTGAACCCCGACGGAGGCGAGCGACGATGTTTGGTGACCTGACCTTCCGCCAGCTGTTCGACGCGGCGTCCGCGACCTACACCTACCTGCTGGGTGATCCGCACAGCCGCCAGGCCGTCATCATCGACCCGGTCTTCGAGCAGCACCTGCGCGACCTCGCACTGATCGGGGAACTTGAACTCACCCTGCTCGCAGCGCTCGACACGCACTGCCACGCGGACCACGTCACCGGCGCCTGGCTGATGCAACAGGCCACCGGCTGCCAGATCGGCATCTCGAAACGCTACGGCGACAGCATCCGGGGCGCGGATCTCAGGCTCGATCACGGCGATACCGTCGCCTTCGGCGGCCACCACCTGGAGGTACGGGCAACGCCCGGGCACACCGACGGTTGCGTTACCTACGTGACGGACGATCACGGCCTGGCGTTCACGGGCGACTGCCTGCTGATTCGCGGGGCCGGACGTTGCGACTTCCAGCAGGGCAATGCCCACGTGCTGTACCGGTCGATCACGGCGCAGATCTTCAGCCTGCCGGACGAATGCCTCGTCTTTCCCGCGCACGACTACAGCGGGCGCACCATGTCCTCGGTCGGCGAGGAGCGCCGGCACAACCCGCGGATCGGCGGCGCCGCCAACGAGCGGGACTTTGTCGGCTTCATGGAAAACCTCAACCTCCCCCACCCCAAGCAGCTGGCGGTTGCACTGCCCGGCAACCAGCGCTCGGGAAAGCCGGACGATGCCGGGGTACCCCGCCCCGCGGACTGGGGCCCGGTTAGGCTGACCTACGCCGGCATCCTGCAAATCGAACCCGAGTGGGTCGCCGAGCACCTTCAGCAGGTGCACGTCGTCGATGTGCGGGAGCGCGACGAACTCTACGAGCGGCTGGGCCGGGTCCCGGGCGCACAGCACCTCCCGCTCAGCGAACTCAAGGCCCGCATCGCGGAGATCCCGCGGGACCGGCCGGTGGTCACGGTCTGCCACGCGGGCATGCGCTCTGGCCAGGCCACCGTGATCCTTCGCCAGGCCGGCATTGAGCGCGTCGCCAACGCGCGCGGCGGCATGGTGCGATGGCAGGAGCTCGGCCTGGCCGTGGACACTGGCGCAATGGCATGACGGGGATCCGCCTCAACGGCCAGCGCGGGCAATCGCGAGCGCTCGAGCCGAACCGCTACGAAACGGGCCGCCCGATGCTCCTTGGCGGCATCCGCCGGTACCACCCTCTTCACTGGCGGCGGCACCGGTCCACGGAACGTATACTGTCCGGGCAATGGCCCACACGGAAAAACACCGCACCGACACCATCGGCTGGCTACGGGCCGCAGTGCTCGGTGCCAACGACGGGCTGATCTCCACCAGCAGCCTCGTGGTCGGCGTGGCCGAGGCCGCGGCGACCCGCGATCCCGTGGTGGTAGCCGCCTTCGCCGGCCTGGTTGCCGGGGCACTGTCGATGGCCGCGGGCGAGTACGTCTCGGTCAGCTCCCAGGCCGACACCGAGCAGGCGGACCTGGAGCGCGAACGCGCGGAGCTGGCGGCCACTCCCGAGCGGGAGCACGCCGAGCTCGCCGGCATCTACGTCGACCGCGGCCTGACTCCGGAGCTGGCGCGCCAGGTTGCCGACCAGCTGACCGCCCACGACGCCCTCGCCGCCCACGCCCGGGACGAGCTTGGCCTGTCGGAGATCACGAGGGCCCGGCCCCTCCAGGCCGCCCTGGCCTCCGCCACCGCGTTCGCCCTGGGCGCCCTGCCGCCCCTGCTGCTGGTCCTTACCGTCCCACTCGAGATCCTGACGCCGGTGGTGTTCGGCGCCTCGCTCGTGCTGCTGGCGCTGCTCGGCATGCTCGCCGCCGGGGCCGGCGGCGCGGCGCTCGGCAAAGGTGCCGGGCGGGTCATGTTCTGGGGTGCCATCGCCATGGGCTGCACCGCGCTCGTCGGCAAACTGATTGGCCCCGTGCTGTGATGGAACGCGGTCGGTGCCAGCCAGGGAGTGGCACGATGGCCATGACGCGCTTCCTGACATTGGTGCTGCTGTGTGGCCTGCTACTCCCCGGCGCAGCCTCCGCTGCCCGTTACCGGATCGATCCGGACCACACTTTTCCGAGCCTGGAGTTCGACCACATGGGGCTCTCGATCTGGCGGGGCAAGTTCAACCGGACGACCGGCACCTTCGACTTCGACGGCGCCACCCGCCAGGGAACGGTCAGCGTGTCAGTCGACACGGACAGCATCGACTTCGGACTGGATTCAATGCACGAATTTGCGGTCAAGCCGGACTGGCTCGACGTGGCCCGGTACCCGGCCATGACCTACTCGGGCGCACTCGTCTTCGAGGACGGCAGGGCCGTGGCCGTTGACGGCAACCTGACGCTGCGCGGGGTCAGCCGGCCGCTGCGGCTCACGATCAACCGCTTCAACTGCATCGAGCACCCGTTCCACAAGAAGGAAGTCTGCGGCGCCGATGCCGAGGGCGTGCTGAATCGGGCCGACTTCGGCATGACGCAGTTTGCAGCGGGCGAGGCTGGCAAAGTCCGCCTCAGGATCCAGGTTGAAGCAATCCAGGATGAAGTACTGAAGGGGAACTGACGCGTGTGGAAGAATCTCGGCGTAATCGCCGTCATCGTGATCGTCGGCGTACTGGCCTGGGTGTCCCGGCAGCCGGACAGTTTCCGCATCGAGCGCCAGGTGACGATCCAGGCACCGGCGGGGACGATCTTTCCGCTCCTCAACGACTTTCACCAGTGGGCCCTCTGGTCGCCCTGGGAGAAGAAGGACCCGGGGATGAAGCGCGACTTCAGCGGCCCGGACACTGGCGTCGGGGCGGCCTACGAGTGGTCGGGCAACAGCGACGTGGGCTCCGGCCGGATGGAGATCATCCAGTCCATGCCGGCTACGAAGCTGGCGGTAGACCTGCACTTCACCGCGCCCTTCGAGGCAGACAACACCGCCGAGTTCGTCCTGGAGGACAAGGACGGGGCAACCACCGTCACCTGGGCCATGTTCGGCGCCTCGCCCCTTCTCTCGAAGCTGATGGGCCTCGTGTTCGACATGGACAGCATGGTGGGCGGCGACTTCGCGCGGGGCCTCGCCAGCCTGAAAACCGCTGCCGAGGCGGCCGGCCAGGCAGGGGAACCGCCCCGGACCGTGCTGTAATGCGTTGACAATCCGCGGGTTGGCGCCTAGCGTTCACCCACTGTCTGATCAGGAGGATCGACCATGCCGACCCCGAATCGCCTTCGTGCCCCGCTCCTCGGCGCCGCCGCGGCCGCCCTGCTGGCGAACTCGCCCCTGGCTACCGCCGCCGACAGCACCCGCTACGACGATCCGTCCTTCAGCAGCATGGCCGTGGACGCGGCCGTCGCCCGGCCGCTGGGCCTTGGCGCCACGGTGGTCGGCACCGTGCTCTGGGTGGTCACCCTGCCCTTCAGTGCGCTGGGCGGCAACGTGGGCACTGCGGCCCAGGAACTGATCATCAAGCCAGCCCGCTACACCTTCACTCGCCCGCTCGGCGAGCTGTAGCGATCGCCGCCAGGAACTGCTCGCCGAAGGCGGCGAGCTTCCGTTCCCCTATTCCCGACAGGGCGCCCAGTTCCTCCGGCGTCTGCGGCCGGCGACGCACCATCTCTGCCAGCGTCGCGTCGTGGAAGATCACGTAGGGCGGCACGTTCTGGGCCCTGGCGAGCTCGGTGCGCAGCCCGCGCAGCGCCGCCCACAACTCCTGGTCCGCCGGCGCCTCAAAGCTGACAGCCGCCGCCTTCCCGGCGCCCGACTTCGCGGTCCGCGTGCGCTTACCCGGCGCGGCGGGGGCCTCCCGCCGCAGCCATAGGGCCTCTTCACCGCGCAGCACGGCCCGGCAGGCATCCGTGAGATGCACGCCGCCATGGCCTTCCACGTCGACGGCCAGCAGGCCCCGCGCGATCAGTTGCCGGTACACGCCGCGCCACCCCTTCGCGTCGAGTTCCGTACCGATGCCGAAGGTGGTGAGGCGGTCGTGGCCAAAGCGCTGGATCCGCTCGTCCTGCTTCCCGAGCAGCACGTCGATCAGGTACAGCACGCCGAAGCGCTGGCCTGTGCGGTGCACACAGGAGAGCGCCTTCTGCGCCGCCACGGACGCGTCCCAGGTCTCCGGCGGGCGCAGGCAGGTGTCGCAGTTGCCGCAGGGCGCGGCGAGAGTCTCGCTGAAGTAGGCCAGCAGGGCCTGGCGCCGGCAACCCGTCAGCTCGCAGAGGCCGAGCATGGCGTCGAGCTTGTGGCGCTCGACCCGCTTGTGGGCCTCGCCGGCGGCGGACTCGCCGAGCATCTGCCGCAGCATAATCACGTCCTGCAGGCCGTAGCTCATCCAGGCGTCGGCGGGCAGGCCATCCCGGCCCGCGCGGCCGGTCTCCTGGTAGTAGGCCTCCACGCTCTTCGGCAGCGAGAGGTGCGCGACGAAGCGCACGTTGGGCTTGTCGATGCCCATGCCGAAGGCGATCGTGGCCACCATCACGAGGCCCTCCTCGCCGATGAAGCGGGCCTGGTTGGCCGCCCTCACCTCCGCGCTGAGGCCGGCGTGGTAGGGCAGCGCCGGCACGCCCTTTTCCGTCAGCCAGTCTGCCAGGTCCTCCGTCTTCTTCCGGGACAGGCAGTAGACGATGCCCGCCTCGCCCGGGTGCTCGTCCCGGATGAAGCGCAGCAGCTGCTCCCGGGCATTGCCCTGCCCCTCGTGGATCCGGTAGCGGATGTTGGGCCGGTCGAAGCTGCTGACGAAGAGCCGGGGTTCCTTCAGCGCGAGCTTCTCCACGATCTCGACGCGGGTGCGCTCGTCGGCAGTCGCCGTCAGGGCAATGCGCGGCACCGCGGGGAAGCGCTCGCCGAGCAGCGCCAGCTGCAGGTATTCCGGGCGGAAGTCGTGGCCCCACTGGGACACGCAGTGCGCCTCGTCGATGGCGAACAGCGCCAGTGGCGACCCGTCCAGCAGGTCCAGCGTCCGGTCGAGCAGCAGGCGCTCCGGCGCCAGGTACAGCAGGTCGAGCTCGCTTGCGCGGAACTGCGCCTCCACGCGCCGGCTCTCCTCCGGGCGCTGGGACGAGTTCAGGAAGGCGGCCCGGACGCCGGCCTGCCGCAGCGCCGCTACCTGGTCCTGCATCAGCGCGATGAGCGGCGACACGACGATACCGGTACCGAAGCGCACGAGCGCCGGGATCTGGTAGCAGAGCGACTTGCCGCCGCCCGTCGGCATCAGCACGAGGGAATCGCCGCCCGCGACCAGGTGGGCCACCACCTCGTCCTGGGGCGGACGGAAGCGGTCGTAACCGAAAACCGAGCGGAGGATGTGGGTGGCCTGGTCGGGCATGGGCGGCTGACTGGAACCGGGCCGCGCATCTTAACGGTTTGGCCAGCCGCTCAGCGCATCTCCAGGTCCGGCACGGGCCCGAAGAACATCTCGACACCGACGCCGACGCCCGGGTTGATCTTGCGCTCTTCCGCGAGCACTTCCCGGGGCCAGGTCAGGCTGCCCGAAAGTTCCAGGAACAGCCACTTGCGGAACATCCGCTGGCGGTAGCGGGTCTCGACGCCGAAGTTCTGGATGCCCACTTCGGCGCTGGTCTCCCCGCGCACGAGGGCCGTGTAGCTGATGGCCCGGCCCGGGTCGATGCTCTGGTAGGCGGAGACATTGGAGCCCCACTGGAAGCCCTTGGTGTCCTCCGCGATGGTGGCGGCGTTGTTCCAGCGCAGCAGGAGTTCCGGCCCGACCAGCCGGTCGAGGGTAACCTGGGTGGTTGTGCCGAAGCCCCGGGTGTCGCGCCAGAACGGGGTCTCGCGGAAGCGCAGCATGTTTGCGTTGTCGAAGACCCAGTTGTAGCGGTAGGTGCCCTTCACGTAGGGGTCCAGCCGCGACCGGAGGCGCACGCCGATGCCGAAGTCGAAGCCCTTCTCGATATCGCTCTGCTTGGAGTAGCCCAGGCCGAGCAGCCACGCGTCATCGTCCACGGACTGGAAGCTCGCGGGCAACGGATTCTCGGTGTTGGCGGGGCGCTCCTCGACGATTGCCTGCTCCTCGCCACGGCCGAGGGTCAGCCGGAGGCGGTTCTTGAGCGCGGGGAACGCGTAGCGGGCACGGAGCCGGATCCGGGTGTCGAAGCGGTCCCGGCGATCGTAGGTTTCGAAGAGGCCGATACGCCCGAAGGTGTCGTCGGAGTCCTGCTCGTAGCGGGGATTCCCGAACAGGCCGTCGAACCAGATGGCGGCGCCGCAAACTGTGCTGTACACACCGCGCTGGACCCGGTCGATCAGGGCCTGCTTGTCGGAGCCGGAATCCGTACAGGGCTCGGGTTCCGGGAGGGCCTGGTCGGCGAGGAGTGGCGGTTCGGCCCCCGGGACCGGGTTCGTGTCCGGGTCTGCGCGGGCGGCCCCGGCGGCGCAGAGCAGCGCCGCCAGCAAGACGGGACCTATCAGGCGTGTTTGCGCGACGGACATGGGACGACTCTGCCTCCTGCTGGCCCGGAGTGAACCGGGCCGCGTCACAACTTCCAGCGGCATGAGACTAGGCCGACACCTGGAGCGGGGCGATCTCGGCGAGATAGGCGGTCTCTTCCGCCCGACAGCGGGTCTTGTCCCAGCCGAGGTGCCGGGCGGCCACACCTAGGGCTGCTGGCAGCGCCGCCCGGCCCAGGTCCGGCCCGAGCCCGGCCATGCAGCGGCGTAACAGCACGTCGCCGATCGTAACCGCGAACTCCCCGCGTACCGCAAAGACGACCTCGGCACCGATCGCGCCGCCGCCGGGCACCAGCGGCTGGCCCAGTTCCGGGTCGTCCCGGGTGAGCGCGGCGACGAGCGGCGCCCGGCTGCCGTACACGGCCTGCAGATGGCCGTGGCTGGCGGGCGGGACGGCGGGGAAGGTGGCCAACTCCCGCAGCACCTCGTCCCGGTCCGCCTCGCCACCAGGCAGGGGCACGTCGGCCGTCGTGCAGGACCGGGCGCCGGTGTGCAGACGGGGCGCCACCTGGTCCAGGACCTCCTCCGCCAGGTGCCGGTAGGTGGTGATCTTGCCGCCGATGATGGA
>JBBQSA010000064.1:0-14896 GCA_038214295.1 Gammaproteobacteria bacterium | reverse complement strand
GGCCGTCGGTCACCGCGGCATAGCCCCGGGGCCGGATGTCGTTCACCCGCAGCTCGCTGAAGCCGAGGCGCAGCCAGAAATCGAGGGATGCAGCCAGGTCCGGCGCGGGCACGCTGATCTCGAGGAAGTGGCCGAGGGTGGGCATGGCGGCATCATCGCGCGGGGGTCGCAGCTACTCAATATCCGCTGGCGCGGTCAGGCGGTTTTTACGGGACCTTCCCGGATGCTGCGCGCCATTTCGCAACGTCATCTGGGCGGCGACGACAGCTTCCTGAACCCGACCCGCCACGTCGATGATCCGCGCCCTGGGCCGCGACAGAAAGCCCTACACGCTATCGCCTCTGGGCAGTAATTCGGCCAACGCGTAGAGGGTCGCCGATGCTGCTGTCGATGACGATGGAACTCCGGCGGAATGGCGGCGGGGAGTGGGTCAGGCGGTGCAGGCGCAGGCCGCTGACTACTCCTGGAAGCGCAGCCGGGCTGCCCGCTGGATAGCGGCGTCTTTAAGCTGGCGACACCCGGAGTGGCAGCTGGGCAGTCGCGTCGGACGTGCCCCTATATAGTGCCCCCATGCACGAGCCCACCCTCACCGGATTTGCCACGCAGCCACTGCCAGCCCCGCTGGCCCGTGCCATTGCATCCCTGGGCTTTGCGACGATGACGCCGGTGCAGACGCAGGCGCTGCCCGCCCTGCTCGCAGGCAAGGATGTAATCGCCCAGGCCCGCACGGGCAGCGGCAAGACCGTGGCCTTCGGCCTCGCGCTGCTGGCCCGCACCGACGTGGCGCCCGACTGCGTGCAGTCGCTGGTGCTCTGTCCCACCCGGGAACTCGCCGATCAGGTAGGCGCGGAGATCCGGCGGCTGGCCCGCTTCATCCCGAACCTCCGGGTGGCGGTCCTGTGCGGCGGGGTGCCGGTGCGCACCCAGACGGCCTCATTGCAGATCGTGCCCCACGTCGTCGTCGGCACGCCCGGGCGCATCCTCGATCACCTGGGCCGCGGTAGCGTCGAGCTCGCGGGCCTCAAGGTGCTGGTGCTCGACGAGGCGGACCGCATGCTCGACATGGGCTTCCTCGACGCCATCACCGCCGTCGTCGACCAGGCGCCCAAGGACCGGCAGACGCTGCTCTTCTCCGCGACGTACCCGGAGGAGATCCGGGCCTTGAGCCGCAGCCTGCAGCGGGACCCGGTCGAGGTCACGGTGGACGCAGGCGAGGCCGCCAGCGGCATCGAGCAGCTGTTCTTCGCGGTGGAATCCGGCTGCAAGAGCGACGCGCTCGCTGCCCTGCTGCTGCACTACCAGCCGGAATCCGCGCTGGTCTTCTGCCAGACCCGCAACGACGTGCGGGACGTAGCCGGCGAGCTTGCGAAACGCGGCTTCCCGGTGCTCGCGCTCCACGGTGAACTGGAGCAGCGGGACCGGGACGAGGTGCTGCTCCAGTTCGTGAACCACAGCTGCACAGTGCTCGTGGCAACCGACGTGGCCGCCCGCGGTCTCGACATCAAGGGTCTCGCGGCGGTCATCTCCTGGGAACTGCCCGGCGACACCGACCTCCACGTGCACCGGGTCGGCCGCACGGGGCGGGCGGGCGAGAAGGGCCTGGCCCTCGCGCTGTGCTCGCCCCGGGAGCGGCACCGGGCCGCGGCGCTGGAGGAACGGGCCGGCGCGCCCTTCCAGTGGGACACGCTGCCGGCGCTCGCTACGGCCGCGCCCGCGCCGCCGCCGATGACCACGCTGCTGATCGAGGGCGGCAAGCAGGACAAGCTCCGCGCGGGCGACCTGCTCGGTGCGCTCACCGGCGACGTGGGCCTGCCGGCTGCTGCCATCGGGAAGATCGACATCACGCCGCGCCGGGCCTACGTGGCGATCCGCCGCGACCAGGCCGACGCGGCGCTGCGGGGCCTGCGGAACGGCAGGATCAAGGGCCGGACCTTCCGCGTATCCCGGCTGGGCAAGCGGACATGACGGCGCGGGAACAGCCGAAGAACCCTCTGCACGGGATCACGCTGGCGATGATCGTCGACGAGCTGGTGGGGCACTACGGCTGGGAGCAACTCGCGCGGCGCCTGCCGCTCCGCTGCTTCGCCAACGACCCCAGCGTGTCCTCGAGCCTCACCTTCCTGCGCCGGACGCCCTGGGCCCGGGCAAAGGTGGAGGAGATGTACCTGGAGCTGCGCCGGGAGCACGGAACGGCGGCAGACGGCAGTGCGGACTGAAGCACTACAGTTTCAGCGGCGTGACGTAACCCGTCATCTCCAGGTAGCCACGCCCGACGCTCTTCCCCGACTCGAGCAGTGTGCTCGCGCCTTCCCAGTAGACGGCGCCGGTCGTCAGGCGGGAGTCGAGTTCCTGGTCCGGCATCAGGGGTCGCGTCTCGAACGTGCGCCCGCCCACCTCGATGCGCTGGGCGATGGGCCAGGTGGCGCCACTGCGCGGGGAAGTCCAGGTGGCGAGTGAAGTGAAGCGCACCGTCGCCGGGTCCACCGTGCGCGTCGCGCCGTCCGGGTCGCGGAACGCAGCGTAGCGCTGCAACGGGGGCTCGCCCGGGGCCGCGCCCTGGCGCCGGATCTGGAAGGCGAGCAACGCGCCGCCATCGGCCAGGTTCATGCCCACCCAGTCCCAGCCGGCGGCGTCCGGGGCGAGGGCCGCGCTCGACCACTCCTGGTCCAGCCACGCGACACCGGCAAGTTGCCGCGGTGGTCCGGACGTGGTGACTTCCGCCTGCACCGACAGCTGGGGCCGCGAGTAGTAGTAGCTCGCCTCGCTCGCGAGCGGACCCTTGCGGGACACGCCGCCGTCGCCCTGGAGCCAGGAGGCGCCGCTGGCGACGGCACGGAAGTCCAGCGTGAAGCCGCGGGCAGCGATGCGCGCGATGTAGCTGTCGGTCGCCGCGTCCCGTCGCAGGGACCAGCCGTCCAGCCGTACGTCCGTGTCGCCGGTTGACGCGCCCACCAGGCCGAACCCGGCGCGGGCGATGCGCTCGTCCGTCAGCAGCCGGCCGCGGGCCGGATCAGCAATGGCGGCGTGGGCGATCACCAGTTGCCGGGCGGCAAAGGCGCTGGGATTGGCGGGATCTACGTCCGTGCGCACGCGGAAGAAGGTGACCTGGAAGCCGATTTCCCCGAGCCAGCCGGTCAGGTACCACCACTCCGTGCGGAAGTCCGGGTGCGCGCCGTAGTCAGCGGGGAAGACGAGCGGGCGCGACACGACCGCCGGATAACTCACAGCAGCCCGCGGCGCCCTGGGTCCCGCTGACTGGCCGCGCACCTCTTCCCCCGGAAGCAGCGGCAGCCCCAGTGCACCGGCCATCAGCAGCTGGCGACGGTTCAGCATCACCAGTCCTCGTGCACGGCGCGCAATGGGCTGAGCCCGGTCGCACGTCGTCCGGCCAGCGCGGCCGTCAGCGTGGCGCAGGCGAGCAGCGCCACGCACAGGGTCGTGATCAGCCCGAGCGGCACCGAGAAATCCATGGTCCAGTGGAAGGACTGGCGATTGACCACGCGGATCAGCACCAGCGAGACGAGCAGGCCGGTGCCGAGACCCACGAGCAGCGCGTGCCCGGTGGCAAGCGCGCCTTCCAGTGCGAGGATCCGCAGCACCTGGCCGCGCGTGACACCCACGTGCCGGAGCATGCCGAACTCCCGGGTGCGGGCGATAGCCTGGGCGGAGAAGGTCGCGGCGACGCCGATCATGCCGATGAGTATGGCGGCGATCTCCAGCACGTAAGTGACCGCAAAGCTGCGGTCGAACACCCGCAGGCTGAGTGCACGGATCTCGCCGGTGGCGTTGAACTGCACGGCCGCGCCGGAAGGCACCGCCTTCTTCAGTTCGCCGATCACGTCGTCGGCAGCCACCCCGGGGCGGAGCCACAGCGCGGCCTCGGTGCGCCTGCGGTCGCCGGTCAGCCGCTCGTAGTCCTGCCGACGCAGGATCACCGAGCCGAACTGCCGCGCGTAGTCGCGCCACACGCCGGCCACGAACACCTGCTGCAGCTGACCGGCGAGCGGCAGCCCAAGCAGCCTGCCGGGCCGTGCCCCGTAGAGGTCCACCATGGCCTCCGACACCCACGCCGGCGTCGCGCCGGCGGGCGCGGCCGCTTCCGCGCCCACGAGAGGCAGCAGCTCGGCGGCCCGCGCGGCGTCCACCGGCCGCGCGATGATCACGACAGCCGCCCGGTCCGGCGCTAAAGACACGCTGACGTTGCGGGCAAATTCCACCCGCGCCACGCCCGGGTGCGCCGCGATCAGCCGCAGGTCCTCCGGCGAGAACCAGGTGTCCGTGGTGAACTGGCCGATCCGGACGTAGACGTCGGCCGGCAGGATCCGTACCAGCCAGTCGTCCAGCGAGCCGCGGAAGCTCGTCACCATCGTGCCCATCGCCACCATCAGGCCGAAGCTCGCCACGATGCCGGCCATACCGATGGCCGCGCCGCCGGGTGCGCGGGCGAGCCGGTTGGCCGCCAGCAGCAGCATCGGCCAGCGCGCCGCGAGCGCGGAGGCCGATAACGTCCGCGCCAGCGGCCGGAAGGCGAGGCCCGTCAGCCGGGGCTGCAGGGCGATCACGCCGGTCAGCAGGCAGGCAATGGCGAGATAGGCGGCGAGGGGCAGGCCCGCGACGGGCGGCAGCCAGACCAGCACCGCCGCCGACCCCAGCAGGGCAAGGCCAGGCGTCACCCGGCCGAGCGGCTGGAGCGCGTCCTCCTCGGCGCCCGCGTGCAGTGCCGGCGCGATTGCCGCGCGGGCCGTTTCCCGGGCCGGCACGAGGCCGCCGGCGAGGGCGGCGAGCAGGCCGAGTGCGCCGTAGGTGGCGGTCGTCATTGCCGGCAGCACGAGACCCGGGTCGAAGGCGCCGAAGTAGCCGCCGCCGAGATCTCCACCGAGCGCGGCCAGCACACCCCGGGCAATCGCCATGCCGAGCAGGAGCCCGAGCAGGCTGCCGGCGAGCCCGACGGCGCCGGCCTCGGCGAGCAGCAGCCGCTGCAGCTCGCCGGCCGTCACGCCGGCGGCCCGCAGGTAGGCGAGCTGGGGCCGGCGTGCGAGCGTCGCCTGCACCTGCAGGGAAAAGACCAGGAAGCTGCCGGTGAACAGCGCCACCAGCGCGAGCACGTTGAGGTTGACCCGGTAGGCGCGGGACAGGGTCTCGAGGCGGGCCTCGCCCGCGTCGGGGCCGGCCACCGAGACGCCGGCCGGGAGACGCAGCGACGCGCGCAGTGCGGCCGCCGTGACGCCGGGGCGCAGCCGCAGGTCGATGCGGGTCAGCAGCCCGAGCCGGTCGAGACGCCACTGGGCGAAGCCGATATCCATCACGCCAAGCAGCCGGCCGGGCCGGGCGGACGGCAGGCTGCCGCGCACCGTCAGCGTCACGCGCCGGTCCCCCGCCTGCACCTGGAGCTCGTCGCCGGGCCGGACACCGAAGCGCTCGAGCGCCGCCGGCGACAGGAAGATACCGTCGCCGAACAGGTCGAAGCGGGACGTCGTGTCGTCGCCACCGGACCCCCCTGCGGCGGATGGGGGTTCCGGCAGCAGCCCCGGCGTTACCCACGCGGCCCGCAGGATATCCACGCCGAGCACCGTCAGCCGCGCGTCGCTACCGGTGACCAGCGCGTCGGTCGCAAGCACCGGGCTTGCCAGCTCGACCCGCGGGTCCGCCGCCACCCGGGCGAAGAGCCCTTCGTCGAAGCCGCTGCGCGGGCCCTCGATGGCGGCGTCGGCCTCGCCGTTCACTTCCCGGAGTGCCGCGTTGAATTCCGCCAGCGCGGCGGTGTTGATCAGGCTCACCGCGTAGCCGAGGGCCACGCCGACGGCGATTGCGAGCACCTGCACGAGGGTGCGCAGCCGGTGGGCGCGGGCGTGGCCCACTCCCACGTGCCACCAGAGCCAGAACCAGGAGCCTGCTACGGACGCCGCCACCGGCTAGCCCCTGGTCTGCAGCCGGCCGTGGGCGAGCTCCAGCACCCGGTCCGCCCGGCTCGCCGCCGCCGCCGAGTGGGTCACCAGCACGCCCGCAGCGCCGGCGGCCCGCACCTGGTCAGCGAGCAGCGCGAGGACCGTGCCGGCGCTGTCCGGGTCCAGGTTGCCCGTCGGTTCATCGGCCAGCACGAGGGCGGGGCGATGCACGAGCGCCCGCGCCACGGCAACGCGTTGCAGTTCGCCACCGGACAGTTCCCGGGGAGCGCTGGCGTGCCGGTCGGCCAGGCCGACCGCCGCCAGCATCTCCGCCGTGCGTGACCGGCGCTCCGCGACGCTCGCGCCGAGAAGCACGAGCGGCAGTTCCACGTTCTGGGCGACGGTCAGGTGCGGCAGCACGTGGAAGGACTGGAAGACGAAGCCGACCCGCTCCCGGCGGAGCCGAGTGCGCGCGTCGTCATCCAACGCCCCGAGGTCGGTGCCGCCGATGCGCACCGCGCCGCTGTCCGGTGTCTCCAGCCCGGCGATGAGGTTGAGCAGAGTGGACTTGCCGGAGCCCGATTCACCCATGATCGCGACGAACTCGCCGGGCGCTACCGAGAAGGACAGGTCCCGGAGGACCTGGCGGTCGCCGTAACGGCGGGCAAGGACGCTGACGTCGAGGCCTGGTACTGGCGATCCGGCTGGCGTCATTCCCGGTGCCGGCGAGCCTAGGCCGGCCCGGCGTCCGCGTCGTCGGACGCAGTGTCTTCAGGCTCCAGGGCGCCGTCGTCGGCGCTCTCGAGCAGGTTTGCCGGCAGCTGCTTCGAGGTCTTGGCGCCGAGCTTGCGGATCTCGTCGGCGCGGCGCACCAGGTTGCCCCGGCCCGTGTGCAGGCGATTCAAGGCCGATTCCACCGACACGGCGGCACCCTGCACCTGCTTCACAGACTTTTCCAGCTCCTGGGCAAAGAGCACGAACGCGTCGTGCATCTTGCCGGCCTGGTCGGCGATCTTCATGACGTTGCGGTTCTGGTTCTCCAGTTGCCACACGCTGTTCACTACCCGGGCCGTGGCCAGCAGCGTCGTTGTGCTGACAAGCACCACGTTGCGCTCCCAGCCGGTCTTGTAGAGCTGGGAATCGGCCTGTACCGCGGCCATGAAGGCTGCCTCCATCGGGATGAACATCAGCACGAAATCTGGCGACTTGATGCCGTAGAGCGCGGGGTAGTTCTTGTCGCCGAGGGACCGGATGTGCGCGCGGAGGGACTGCAGGTGGCCGGCGAGCGCGGCCGCGCGCTCCTCGTCGGTTGTGGCGCTGCTGTAGCGCTCGAAGGCGACCAGTGACACCTTGGAGTCCACGACCAGGTTGCGGCTGTCCGGCAAGCGGATCACCACGTCTGGCTGCTGCAGGCTGCCGTCCGCCGCGCGCTGGCTGTCCTGCACGTCGAAGTGGATGCCCTTCTTAAGCCCGGACATTTCCAGCACGCGCTCCAGGATGAACTCGCCCCAGTTGCCCTGGGTCTTGGCCTCGCCCTTCAGCGCGGTGGTCAGGTTCTTCGTGTCCTGGCTCACCTGCTGGTTCAGGTCCATGAGCCGCTTCAGCTCGTCCTTCAGGGAGCGGCGCTCTGCGGTCTCGGTGACGTGGGTGTCCTCGATCTTCTTCTGGAAGTCCTTCAGCCGCTCCCGGAGGGGATTCAGCAGCTCGTTCAGCTTGGTCTCGTTGGTGGCGGTGAATTTGGCGGTCTTCTCATCCAGGATCTTGCTGGCCAGCGCCTGGAAGGCGTCGGTGAACTGCTGCTTCGTATCGGCAATGACCGCGTTCACCCGCGCGTCGTTCTCGGTACGGCTTATGGCCGCGGCATCGAGCTCGGCCTCGAGCTGGCTGATCCGTGCGGCGCGCTCTTCCAGCGTCTCGCCGAGGGCCCGCACCCGCTCCCGGGCCACGCCCTCGTTCTCGGCCTGGGTCACCTGGAGCTGCTGCAGCTGGCCGGCCAGCAGCCGTGCCCGTTCCTCGTAAACCGCCTTAGGCCGGCTGGCGAGTAGCCAGCCGATGGCCGCGCCAACCAGCAGGGAGGCGAGGCCAACGGCGAGGATCAGGAGGGTGGCGGGGTCCATGCGGCCAGTGTAACCGGGCGGCGTTCGGTCCAGCGCCGCGGGCCGCAAGGCCGTCGCCGGACTTCACTCGGGCGCGTGGCAGGCGACGCAGAGCTTGTTGCCATCGGGGTCCCGGAAGTAGGCCCCGTAGAAATGCGCGTGGTACCGGGGACGCAGGCCGGGCAACCCCTCGGACGTGCCGCCGTGGGCAAGGGCCAGCCGATGCGCCGCGTCCACGACGGCGCGGGTGCCGGCCATGAACGCCACCATCTGGCCGTTGCCTCGGTGGTGCGTCTGCCCATCCTCGGGCCGGCCGATGACGAACAGGGGCCGCGGCGCCCCCGCCACCTGCCAGCCCGCCCAGGGATAACCGGGGTCGCAGAAGCGGGCCTCCAGGCCGAGGCAGTCCATCAGGGGGTTGTAGAAGGCCAGGGCCTGCTCGAAGTCGGCAACACCTATATAGACATGCGAAAACAACGTCGCCTCCTCACTGGCCTGATTTCTACTGGTAGACGCACCCGGACCCGATCGGCGTGTAGCCAACGATGATGTTCTCGCCGTTCACCTCAAAGTGGATCTCGCAGTTCGGCCGGTCCGGCTGCACGTAGACCCAGTGGCCGTTGGGCAGCGGGTAGGTCTTCTCCTGCCAGCCGATCCGGGAGGAGTAGCTGCTGGAGGGCTTCGCCGCTTCTCTCAGCAGCGAGACGTTCCGGCCGATGAGCGGGTCGGACCACTCCTTGATTGTCGGGATCTGGGAGCCGCAGGCCGCGACACCGGCAAGGAGGAACAGCAGGCAGGCACAGCGAGTTGGCATGATCGGCAGCCTCAATCGTCGATGGCAACGGCAACCGCGGGCACCCCGTCGAGCAGGGCGGGGTAGGTGAGACCCGCCGCGAGGGGCATACCCGGGTAATTCAGCGTACCCCGGAGGATGTGCCCGAAGCGATCCCCGCCGAACAGGTCCAGGCGCACCTGGAAGACGTCGTGCAATCCGGCGATCGCGTTCATGCCGGGGACCCGGTTCATGAAGCGGCTCAGCCGGCCGCCCTCGCCGCTGAAGGTCGTCGGGTCGATCACGAGGCGGCTCTCGGCAAAGTTGTTCACGCCCTCCTGTGGCAGGGCGAAGCGCTCCTTCCCCTGGGCGGGGCCGCCCGGGCTCCAGGTCGCGCTGTAGTTGACGATCCGGTCGTAGGCATAGCCGAAGGTCGCGGCGCCGCCGGCCAGGGCGAAGCCCCGCCGGAAGTCCCCCCCGCCCACCTTCGCCGTGGCCCCGCCGACCAGGCCGGACGCGGCGATACGCTCCAGGCTCCAGGTGTCGCCAAAGGCCGCGCCGACCGCGCCGAAGCCGGCGCCACCGACCGCGCCCAGCGCGACCCCGCGCAGGTCGCCCGTGACGAGGCCGCCGCCCACGGCGCCACCCGCGATCGCGCCGACAGTGCCGGCCCCGACGGCGGTGGCGCCCGGCACCGAGGCCGCGTACCACTCGGCCGTCGCACCGCCAGTGTAGAAGGCCGCGGCGGCCGCGAGGATTTCCCGCCCGTAGTTGTCGATCACCCGCCGGACCAGGCTGCCAATGCCACTGACGAGCCGCCGGAAGAACTTGCCGATCCGGCCGAACAGGAAGCCGCTGGGGTCTACCAGCGACGCGGGGTTGTTGCTCACGTAGCCGTAGCGGTTCAGCGACTGGGGGTTCCGCAGGTTGCCCAGCACCGGGTCCGGCGCGAGGAAGGTGCCGAGCACCGGATCCTGCATGCGGCCATTCATGTGGATGAGCCGGACGTTGTCGAGGTGCTCGTGCCCGGTGTAGCCCCGCTCGATGAAGTGGCTGTCCGTGGCGCGCGCGTCCGCCGGGTCCGCGCTCCAGTTGGAATTGCGGCGCTTGCCGAAGGCGTCGAAGCGCTGGACACGTTTCGAGGGACCGCCGCCGATCACCCGGCTCAGCGTATCGACGCTGCCCTGGTGGTCGCGGTGCAGGAAGTAGGCGCTTAAACTCCCCGTGTTCGACTCCTCCACCTGGGAATAGACGGCCTCGCCGTTTGCAAAGACGGTGGACCGGTAGCGCCGCTGGCTGCCGCTCACCTCCACCTCGAAGTGGGGGCCCACGTACCAGGTGGTGACCGTGGTGCCGCCGGTCCGGGCCACCTGCCGGACGCGCTGCCGGTCAGGACCGTAGCTGAACTCGGCGTAGTCGGCGGCTCCGTAGTCGATGCGCTTCGGCAGCGGGTAGGGGTGCCAGCTGATCGTCTTGCCATCGCGCCAGGACATGTTGCCGTTGGCATCGTAGCCGTAGCCGCGCTTTCCAGCCGGCCCGCCGCTCACGCCGCTCACTGCGCCGGGGCGGCCGCTCGCGTAGCTGTAGGTGCCCACGTCGGACCGGGAGCGGATCCGGCCGCCGGCGTCGTAGGTGAGCGCCAGCGTCAGCGTGCCGTTCAGCCGGGCGCTCGCCAGCCGGTCCTCGTCGTCGTAGCCGAAGTCCTCGGTGAGGCCCTGGGCGAGGTCCTGGCGCTGCCGGAGGTTGCCGACCTTGTCCCACGCGTAGGCGTAGCTCTGGACCTGGCTGCCCAGGTTGGCGCCGGTGCGGATGGCCGTGAGCCGCTGGTTGGCCCGGTCGAAGTCCCGCTGCTCGTCGATGGTGGAGTAGCTGCCGAGACGCACCAGCCGTTCCCGGCCCAGCGCGTCCTGGTTCTGCAGCGCGTAGAGGCCGAGCCACATGCCGCCGCCCGCCGTCACGTCCTGGTCGATGGCGGCGAGATAGCCCGCGTCGTAGCGGAAGCCCAGGTAGAGACGGGCACCGTTGACGGTGGCCGGGTAGATCATCGAGCTCACGCGGCCGAGCGCGTCCCACGCGTAATTGGTGACGTAGGACGTGCCTTCCAGCGTGGTCGCCACGGCGCTTCGCCGTCCCAGCGCGTCGTAGCTGTACTGCTCGACGAAGCCGGCGGCGTTGCTGCCGACCGCCGAGGTCACCCGGCTCGGCAGGCCGAGCAGCGGGCCGCTGGCCCCGTGGAATTGCCAGGTGGTGAGGCCCTGGCCAGCGTCGTCCCGCTGGACGAGCCGGCCGAGCGGGTCGTAGCTGAAGCGGATCACGTTGGCCGGCGTGACCGCGTCCGCCTGGCTCGCGAGCTCGCCGAAGGCGTTGTAGTCTGACGTGCGGCGCCCGGCATCCGGCGAGTCCACTGTTGCCGGCAGGCCGCGGTCGTCGTAGTTGAGCGTGGTCCGGCTGCCGTTCGCGTCCGTGATGCTCGCCAGGTCGCCGAATGGCGTGTAGCCGTAGCTCGCGGTGCCGCCCGACGGTGACGTGACGGCAATGAGCCGCCCCTCCGCGTCGAGCGTGTGGGTGCTCACGCGGTTCTCCGCGTCCCGCACGGTGCGGGTGAGGCGGTTCGAGTTCCAGCGGCTGCTCGCGCTGCCACCGGTCTCGTCGGCGGGCCGGTCCTCGCTGCGCTTCTCGCCGCTCACGTCATAGCGGTTGTCCACCCGGAATTGCGGCTCGCCGGTCACGAAGGGCACGGTCTGGCGGGCGAGCCGGCCCAGCGCGTCCAAGTCCAGCAGCTGGCGGCTGGTCTTGCCGCCGGCAAGGCTCGACTCCTGGCCCACCGTCCGCCCGTAACTGTCGTGCAGAGTGGTGGCGACATAGCCGTCACTGCGCGCCGCGTGCAGCTGGTACACGGCGCGGCTGCTGAAGCAGGTGCCGGCGCCAGTGCCGGTACAGGGGCTGAAGGTCCAGGCGGTGGCCGGGCCGTCGGCGGGGGTCTCCTGCCGGAGCCGGCCGAAGTCGTCCCAGGCCCAGCGGGTGACGAGGCCCCGGGGCGAGGTGCGGGCCGTCTCCACGTCCAGGCCGTGGTTCCACTCGGAGGTGACGACCGGGCTCGACTGGGCGGTGACCAGCGCGGTCTCGGTGCGGGGCCGGTCGCTCCAGGCGTTGTAGGTCCAGGTCGTGCGGCGGGCGGGCGCGGACTGGTCCGCCGGGGCGCGACTCAGCTCCGTCAGCTGGCCGACGCTGCTCCAGCTGCGGGTGCTGACCAGCTGCTTCGCGAGCGGTCCCGGCAGACCCGTCGTTTCCGTCAGCAGCCGGCAGCTGGCCGGCGACCAGGTGTACTGCGTGCTGCGCGTCGACGTGCCCACCGACGGTACGTCCCGGGTCGTGTCCACCCGCACGGGCAGGCCAAGGCAGTACTGGGCCGTGCGCACCGTCTCGTCGTAGAGCGTCGTGACGATCGTGTTGAATACCGCCGTGGAGGCAGGCGAGGACACGGCGGTCGCTTCGCGCACCGGCTGGCCGTGATTGAAGTCGTAGGTGAGCGTCCGGGTGGTACTCCGGACGAGCTGGCCCAGCCCACCGCCGTCCGGGTCCGACTCGTACTCGTCCCGGGTCTCGGCCTGCAGGTAAGGGAAGTGGTAGTCGCCGGCCGCATCGCCGGGGGCGGCCGACTGCACCCGGGCATTCCATGTCGGACGACGCTCGGCCAGCTTGCGCCCGTCGCTGCGCTGGGAGACGGCCCGGTCGATGGCGCCGATGAACGGGAAATCCTGCCGGTAGGTCCACTCGTTGTAGACGGCCACCCCGTGCAGCGCCGCGTAGCGGGAGTCGGTGGCCCGGACCTTCTCGAAGCCGAGAAAGCCGCGACCGAGCCGGTTCACCCTGGCGTTCCAGTAGGCGTAGTCCGTGGTGTAGGTGCCGCCGATGCCGTCGCTGGCGCTGTAACGGGCGACGACGGCAAGGGGTCCGCCGCGCAGCAGGTAGCCGCCGGCGGGCGCCGCGCCGCTGCGGGTGTAGCCGGCGAAGCTGCCGAGCGCGGCGTACACCGGCTGAAAGGTATTGCCGAGCCCGTCGGTCGCCGACGTGAGCAGGCCGGGCCGCGCACCGCTGTGGCGCCGGACCTGCCAGCGCCCGGTGCCATCCAGGAAGACCAGGTCGGGCAGGCCGTCGCCGGTGACATCCACGGGCGCGAGGCGCGCCGTCGTGGCCGGTGCCACGCCGCCGGCCACGTCGACGTAGCGGCTGGCGTCCGTGTTACTGAAGGGTGCGCCCTGGGTGCCACCTCGGGCCATGTGGATCCGCCAGGTGTTGTTGTCGAGGTGGCGAACCAGGTCGTCCCGGCCGTCGCCGTCCACGTCCAGCGCCCGGACGATCTGGCCGAGGCTGGTCGCGAAGCCCGCTGGCTCGGGCGTCGCAAGCGCGTTGCCGAGGCTGCGCCGTGTCTGCCAGCCCAGCGCCCGGTCCCGGTAGGCCAGGTCGGTGAGGCCGTCGCCGTTTACATCGAGGGGAACGGCGTCGAAGGCGGGCGGCGTGGTGAACAGCGGCTGGAAGTCGGAGCCCGTGGAGAGGAAGCCCTCGTAGTACCAGGGCGGGCCGGTGAGGCTCAGGGTGCCGCGCAGGATCAGCAGGTCCTGGCGGCCGTCGCCGTCGAAGTCCGGTGCGCCGGAGCCGCTGTCGAGGAGCGGCAGGAGCGCGGTGCCGCCATTTACGGTGGTCCCGAGCGTGGTGGAGATTTCCGGGCCGAAGCCCGCGCCGGTGTTGTGCCGGATCCGGACGATGAAGTCCCGGGCGTAGACGAGATCGTCGAGGCCGTCGCCGTTCACGTCGGCCACGACCGGCGAGGGCACGGTGGCTGTGGTCAGCCCCGTGTTCACCGCGCTCAGAAAACCACCGGTCCCGTTGGACCGGTGTACAAACCAGGTGGCCGGCGATCCCGGTCCCTGGGCCAGAAGATCGCGGCGGCCGTCGCCGTCGTACTCGAGGACCCGGCCGCTGCCGTAGCGAGCCACGCCGGTGTTGATCGGCGTAGCCCCGTAGACGTCGGCGGTTGCACCGCTGGCGAGCCGCACGTGCCAGCGCGCCGTGCCGCTGACGTTGACAGGCACGTACAGGTCCAGGTCGCCGTCGCCATCGTGGTCCACGAAGAGGGCGTCACTGGCCAGCGCGTCGGTCGGCCCGGCCACCGGCGCATCGAAGCCCGTGATGCCCTCCTGCCAGCCGAAGGCCGTTGCCGGCAGGCACTCGGTGGCGCCGCACTGCTGGACGCTCGCGAGTTGGCCGCGGCGCCCGCCACTGCCCCCGGTGCCGTAGGCAAGCGCGTAGCGGTGGACGAGCCCGAAGCTGCTGCCCGCGTCGTACTCGTAGCGGATGCTGGCGAGCCGTTGCAGCCGCTGCCAGCCGGCGCCCCAGCGCTGCACCTGCCGCTGGTCGTCGAGCGGGCGCGGCTCCCAGGCGAAGACCAGCCGGAAGCGGGCGCCGTTCCCCGCCGCGTCTGCCGTCCAGCGGATCTCGAGCGGAAGGGACTCGCCGGTAGCCTGGTCGTCCTGCCAGGTGTATGCGACCTGGTTGCCGAACTTGTCGCTGACCTGGTTGATGGCCCACTCGCGGACTTCGGAGGCGGTGCCCACGGCCTCTATCCGGGAGTCGGCGTCGTTCCCGTAGCGCCACGTGAGCCCGTCCGGGTGCTGGACCTCGAAGCTCGCCGGTCCCGAACCCTGCCGCCCCCGGGAATACACCCGCCGGTAGTCGGTGACCTCCGCCCGGTACTCCGCGCCGTCACCGCCGTAGGTGCCGGACACCAGGACGAGGGGCTGGCCGTCCAGGCAGTAGCGGTCGCCGGCGGCGTAGCGCACCCCCTGCACACGCCCATCCACCGCGATACCCAACGGGCAGCGCGCGACGCGGGACAACCCCGCGATCGTGAAGCCGAGTCCCGCCAGGCCGTCACTCTCGTGGCTCGAGTAGCGCAGGGCGAGGTTCGGCCGCAGCCCGCCCCGGCCAGGCGCGACGCTGATCGGCACCGTGTAGGTGGCCGCGCCCGCCGGGTCGACGCCGAACTCGGCTGCCACCCGGCCCACTGCCGCGGCGCCGGCCAGCGGCGCGGTGCCAAGCCCCAGGCTGGCGATGGGCACCGCAAGGACCACGCGGACGAGGGC
>JBBQSA010000063.1:0-15135 GCA_038214295.1 Gammaproteobacteria bacterium | reverse complement strand
ATCGAGGTCAAAGGGACCGGCAAGGACTCGTTCCTGTCACAGGTGATCGACCTCGTCAAACAGGCCCAGGAAAGCAAATCGAAGACGCAGAACCTCGCCGACACCGCAGCGATGTGGCTCACCCTCATCGCATTGGTCAGCGGTGCGGGCACCTTTCTGGTCTGGCTGCTGTTCATGGACCGGGAGCTTGCCTTTGCCATCGAGCGGGCGGTGACCGTGATGGTGATCACCTGTCCGCATGCGCTCGGGCTGGCCGTGCCGCTGGTGGTGGCCGTCTCCACGGCCTTGGGCGCGAGCCATGGGCTGCTGATTCGCAATCGCGTGGCGTTCGAAGGCGCACGCAGGCTGCAGGCCGTCATCTTCGACAAGACCGGAACGCTGACCGAGGGCCGCTTTGGTGTCACCGACATCTTGCTGCTGGCACAGGATATCGACGAGCCAACGCTGCGCAGCTACGCAGCAGCCGTGGACGCGCATTCCGAACACCCCATCGCCAAGGCGATCGCCGCGTCATCGGACGCGAAACAGACCGTCGAGAACTTCAAGAGCATTCCCGGGAAAGGCGCCGAGGGCAAGGTCGATGGCCGGGAGGTCAAGGTGGTCAGCCCCGGCTACTTGCGCGAGCAGAACATCGATCTCGCGGACAATCGAATCGAACCTCTGCAGGCCCAAGGAAAGACGGTCGTTTTCATCCTCGTCGACGGGCAGTTGATGGGGGCGATGGCCTTGGCCGACATCGTCAGACCCGAGGCGAAGCAGGCCATCGAAGCGCTGAAGGCGCTGGACATCCGCTGCATGATGCTCACCGGCGACAACAAGGCGACGGCCAAGTGGGTTTCGGAGCAGGTCGGGCTGGACGAATACTTCGCCGAAGTGCTGCCGCAGGACAAGGCCGCCAAGGTGAAAGAGGTCCAGGCGCGCGGGGTGTTGGTGGCCATGACCGGCGATGGCGTGAACGACGCACCGGCACTGGCGCAGGCCGATGTCGGCATCGCCATCGGTGCCGGGTCCGACGTGGCGGTGGAAACCGCCGACATCATTCTGGTGCGCAGCAACCCGCTGGATGTCGTGGCCATCGTGCAACTCTCCCGCGCCACGTACGCCAAGATGATCCAGAACCTCTTCTGGGCCACGGGCTACAACGTCGTGGCCATCCCGCTCGCTGCGGGCGCACTGTTCGCGTGGGGCGTGCTGCTCACGCCCGCCTTGGGTGCCGCGCTGATGTCGGTGAGCACGGTGATCGTGGCCATCAACGCCCGGCTGCTCAAACTGAAGAAGTGACAGTGCGGTCAGAAGGCCGGGCACGACCAGCTTGCGCTGGTTGAAGTAGTTACTCAGCGACAAAACGCGGCCATCCCATGGTCGCCTTATGGCCCAGGATGACGCTGGTACCCTGAAGGCGGCCGCCTCCTATCGTTCTGTCAGGGACGGATGCCCGCGCAACGTATCAATAGCCATGTCGAGAAAGGCGCGGACTTTCTGCGACGGCCGTCGACCCTGGTGATGCACTACGTGCACGGGCAACTCCGCCGGCTCGAACTCCGCAAGGACAATCCGCAATTGCCGCGCCTTCACGTGCGCGGCGATTTGATATGAAAGTAGACGCACCACGCCGAACCCACTTAAGGCTGCCGCGATTGCCGCATCATTGTTGGAAACCATCAGCCGAGGCTTCACGTCAAATAGTTGCTCCTTGCCGCCGACTGACAAGCGCCACTGCGGCACAGGCGTGACGGCTGTCGCCGAAACGACCGTGTGACGATTCAGGTCCTCGGGACGCGCAGGGATGCCGTGAGCGCGCAGATAGCGTGGCGCAGCGCAGATCACCGGGCGAACGGTGCCGACGCGAGTGCCTTGCAGTGATGAATCGGGCAACTCGCCGATTCGGATCGCGACATCAATCCCTTCCTCCACAAGGTTGACGAGGCGATCCACAAACAGGCAGTCGGCCCGCACATCCGGGTAGCGTCGCAGATATGCGGTGACGATCGGCGTCACAAAGATTCTGCCGAATAACGCGGGGGCCGTAAGATTGAGCTGCCCCCGTGGCGCAGCGTGAGCGCCGCCAGCAGATTCCTCAGCTTCGTGTATCTCCGCGAGCACTCTCCGGCAATCCTCGACGTAGCGCGCGCCGGCGTCCGTCACGCGAACCACCCGCGTGGTTCGCGTGAGCAGTGACACGCCCAGGTGCCGCTCCAGGTCGGCTACCGCCCGGGTGATGACGGGCGGGGACAATTTGAGCTTGCGCGCCGCGCGGGCAAATCCAGCCTCATCGACCACGGTCACGAATGCACTCATCGCCGCCAGTCGGTCCATATTGTTCCTCTTTGCGGAATAGTGAATTGACCGCGACGATTATTCTAATCTGATTTGCTATCGATGATAGTCATCGCGCCAGTTACTTCCAGCCAACAAAAGAGGAATCCAACATGTCACGCATATCCATACCAACCGTGGCGGAATCCGCCGCGGCATCCCAGCCCCTGCTTGCGGCCGTCAACAAGCAGCTCGGCATGGTGCCCAACCTGATGAAGCTGATCGGCCACAGCCCGGCCGCGCTTGAAGGCTACCTGTCACTGAGCGGGGCTCTCCAGAAGGGCGTGCTGAGCATGGCGCTGCGCGAGCGAATCGCCCTGACCGTTGCCGAGTTCAACGGTTGCGACTACTGCCTGTCGGCGCACACCTATATCGGAGCGCACATCGCCAAAGTGGACGCTGCTGAAATCGAGGCCGCACGCAGCGCCAATTCGGGCGATCCACACGTCGAAGCGGCGCTTCGTTTCGCACGGGCGGTGGCGGTCAACCGCGGTCGAATCGCAGACGCCGACCTGGCTGCCCTGCGCGCGGCGGGCTATGACGACGCGAGCGTGATTGAGATCGTCGTGGGTGTCGCGCTCAACGTGTTGACCAACTACGTTAATAACGTCGCACAGACCACCATTGATTTCCCGGCGGTGCACGCCAGGCGCGCTGCCTGATGGATCCGGGGCGCATGAGCCTCTAACTTCACTACGTTAAGAAGGAAGCACAATGAGTATCAACACAGTTCGGAGTACCCTCCTGGCACATCTAGCAATCGCCGGAATGCTCGCCGTTACCTGTGGCCAGTCCCTGGCGGCAGACCCCATGTTGACCGGAGACGCGGCAGCCGGCGGCGTGGCCTACGGTACGATCATGGTCGACGGCTTGAACATCGCCTATCGCGAGGCCGGCGATCCGAAGAGCCCGAAACTGGTGCTACTGCGAGGCTTTCCCGCTGGTTCGCACCAGTACCGGGACCTGAGTGGCCGCAACGACACGCAACTGACCGTGGCTCTCCTTCGGTCTACCCTCCTGCCCACAAGGGCGCGCGGGGCGCGCACGCCAAGCTGGAAAGCCGCGACGGTCCACCGGGCTTCCTGCGGGTGCTCAACGAACGCACGATCGCATTTGCAGACTTTGTCGGCAACCGGCAGTACATCACCCAGGGCAACCTGACGGACAAATCCAAGGCGCACCTGTTCCTGACGGACTACCGCCGCCGCCGCCGGGTCAAGATCTGGGCCACGGCAAGAGTCGTAGACGGCGATGCAGACACGCTGAGGAGTATGCTGCCAGCGGGCTACAAGGCCCGCGGTGAACAGGTGACGCGACTGCGTGGAGTATCACCGATAGGGTCGGCCCGGAATTCGCGCTAGTATTTTCAATATCGAGTACAGGACCAGCCAAATGCCCCCAGCTGCCGTCCCCGCGCCGATCGTCTTTCGCCATCGCTTGTCTACCCGCCTCTGGCACTGGGTGAATGTGCTTGCGATGTGCATCCTGCTGATGAGCGGACTGATGATCTTCAACGCCCACCCGCGGCTCTACTGGGGCGAGTACGGCGCCAACTCGGACACGCCGCTGCTCCAGATCGGTGCTGACGGCAGCGGGGCTGATGCCGCCGGCTTCCTGCGGCTCGGGTCGAGGCAGTACACCACTACCGGCCTGCTCGGCCGTTGGCGGGATGGCGACGGTGTGGACCGGTCAAGGGCGTTTCCCTCCTGGGCCACGATACCCTCCACCTATAGCCTGGCTCTGGCGCGACGCTGGCACCTGTTCTTCGCCTGGATCCTGGTCTTGAGCAGCAGCTCGTATCTCGGCTGGAGCCTGTTCAACGGCCACCTCTGGCGGGATCTGGCGCCGCGGCTCGGCGAGTTGAGCCCGGGCCACATCTGGCACGACATCAAGGAGCATGCCCGCCTGCGCTTCCCCACCGGGGATTCGGCGCGCCACTACAACATCCTCCAGAAGCTCGCCTATGTCGCTGTGCTTTTCCTGCTGGTACCCCTGATTGTTCTCACTGGCATGACGATGTCCCCGGGCCTCAACGCCGCCTGGCCGGGTCTGCTGGACCTGTTTGGTGGTCGCCCGTCGGCACGCACGCTGCACTTTGTCGTCGCCACTTCGCTGGTGCTTTTCGTGCTGGTACACCTGCTGATGGTGGTACTCGCCGGGCCGTTCAATGAAGTACGGTCCATGATCACGGGCCGCTATCGCCTCCCCGCGGAGAAAAAGTAATGACCAGCCTTCTTACGCGTCGAAGAATCCTTCAGGGACTGTCGGCCACGGCAGGCGGTGTGCTGCTCTCCGGCTGCGACCAGCTCGGTGATTCAGCCACCTTTGGCCGCGTGCTGAGCTCCGCCGAGAAGCTCACCTTCCGCGCCCAGCGGCTGGTTATGGGCGAGAATGCCCTCGCTCGCGAGTTCTCCACCGCGGACATGTCGCCCGTGTTTCGCGCCAATGGCAATACCAATCCGCGTTCGTCGGACTACCAGCGCCACAGGGCCGACAACTTCACGAACTGGCGCCTTAAGGTCGATGGGCTCGTGGACCGGCCCCTGTCCCTGTCCCTCGCTGAGTTGCGCGCCCTGCCGGCAAGATCCCAAATTACCCGTCACGACTGCGTCGAGGGCTGGAGCGCCATCGGCCAGTGGGCCGGCCCACCCCTCAAGTTACTGCTCGACGCGGCGGGTGTGCAGCCGCGAGCCCGGTATGCCGTGTTCCACTGCGCTGACGACTTTGGTGACGTGGCCTACTACGAAAGCATTGATCTCGTCGACGCCTACCATCCGCAGACGATCCTGGCACACACCATGAACAACCATGTACTCCCCGTCGCGCATGGCGCGCCTATCCGGCTTCGCGTCGAGCGTCAGCTGGGCTACAAGCACGCCAAGTACGTCATGCGCGTCGAGCTGGTCAGCGACCTGGCCAGCATCGGCGCCGGCAAGGGCGGCTACTGGGAAGACACGATCAACTACGAGTGGTACGCCGGCATCTGAGGCAAGCGGCCGCCCTGCGTTCTCAGCGGAATCCAGAGGAGTCGTGGTCATGGGTAGAGTGAACCATTGACCTCCGCAGTAGTGAGAGTGACGTGGCGGGACGCTTGAGGGATGGGCCGCATTACCGGGCGCCGGAGACTTCGACTTCCACGCGGCGATCTGGTTGCAGGCAGGCGATAAGTTCCCTGGTTGCTTTCGTCCCTACGCATTCACCGGGCTTCGTCACTGGATCTGATCCGTCGACTCCCCTGGCCGCGATCTTGTCGGCCGGGATTCCTGCAGAGTCCACCAGGTAGGTCTTGATCGCTACGGCACGGCGCGTCGACAGACCCATGTTGTAGGCGTGCGACCCGAGCCGGTCGGTGTAGCCAGTGACTGTGATGACATCGAAGGTAGTGCCCTTCAGGTCTGCAGCAAACTTGTCGAGATCTTGTCGGCCCGCAGGCCGCACAGTTGCCTTGTCGAAATCGAAAAGCGAATCTGCGGAGAAGGACACTTTCCTTGGCATTGGTGGCGCTGGCGGCGCTGGCGGCGCCACGGGTGCTGGCTGGGGCGCCGGCGCCACGACAACAGGTACACGCGCCACGGCGGGCGGTGTGGGGGGCGGAGAATTCGCACCGAACCGGTAGACCAGCCCGGCCGAGAGGAGATCGATGTCTCCATCGTTTCCAACAGCATCGTTGATCCGATAGCGCTCCGCCTCTGCGCGGACCGCGAATGCTTCCGTGAAGGCATACTGAAGCCCAAGGCCGAGCTTGTAGCTCGTATCGTGCTTTCTCGGGCTTGGATCGAGCACAGCGACTGCTCCGGTTCCCGCAAAGGAGTCCGTGGTTTCAGCGTAAATCAGCCCAACCCGGCCAAGCGCAGCAAGCTTTCCTATGATGGGCAGAATGCCGACTACATCGACATTCGCACCCCTGATCTTGGCACTGCCAGCCAGCGTTCCCGGTGGTTCCGTGATGGCGTTGAAGGAGAATTTGCCCAGATCAAAATAGCCAGCCTCAAGGGCAACATGCCTGCCGAACTGGTAGCCACCGAAAATTTTATAGCCTGTGTCGCTGTCGTCGTCCTTGATGGAGCTCGTGATGAGACCTCCGCTCAACAGTTCGCTGGCAATCCGCTCGTCGTCTATGGTCGCTCGTGACTCACCAACGCCGGCCCCAATGTACCAGCCGGAATCATTCGCCAGCGCGTAGGGGCTGGCGAGTAGTGCCAACGCCGCCAGATTCAACCTGCCGGTGGTTCTTGCTAATTCAGATTTCATATGTAATTCCCGTAGGGACTAAAAACTCGCTCGTAGTGCACAACTGTGCAGTAAGTAGCATGTGCTGGGGCTCGATGCGTCACGTCTTATGGGGCAGGTACGTTCACGGTAGTGCTGTCCAGGGCAATCGTACCGGCCCCGATTGCTCCAGCCAGAATTCTCCCGTTAACCGCTGCCCCCGTATTGCCCGTGACATCTCGGCCTGCCAGTACGGTCCCCTCGAAGGTTGTGTTCGAGCCCAGCGTTGCATCTGCAGTGGGTACCCAGAAGACATTCTTTGACTGGGCACCGTTCACCAGCGAAACTCCGCCGGCGACCGTGGTCAGCGAGGAACCGATCTGGAAGACCCAGACCGCATTGGCGTTGCCACCGGCGTCGAGAGTGACGGGTGCCGGACCATTGATCAGGATCGTGGAGCCCGACGTATAGGTGCCCGGCGGGAGGGTCAGCCCGCTCAGGTCCGCACCGTCAGCCAGGGCGAAAGGACCCGCTCCCGGCGGCAGCGCCTTGGCGGCGTTGTATGCATCCAGCAAGTCGGCCTGGGCCTGCGCTGCCTCGGCATCGTTCACATGAATCACGCCGTTTACCTGTCCCGGCGGAATTCCCTGGGAAGTCCCCGGACTCAACGCGACATCGCCGTTGATCAGCGTAGGACCAGTGCTGGTGGTTGCGGAGGTCGCCATGATTCCGAAGGTAGCTGCCGACCCGAGGTTCGCGGCTGCTGCACAGCTTGCGGACGCGGGGCCTGCGGTAAAGGTCCAGGTAACGTCGCTTGGCAGTCCATTACTCGGGATCGCCAGGTCCCGGACCCCGTTGGCGCCGCCTGTGATCGTGGCCGTATAGGTGGCATCGGCCGAGAGCGGGGCGGCGGGCGTAAAGGTGGCAATGCTCCCTGTGGCACCATCAAGAGACACCGATGCTGCGGGGACGGACGTCAACGCAGGAGCCGGTCCCGTTACGACAAAGGTTGCTGTATTGACCGTTGCAGGGTCCATCCGCAAACCGGAGGGCACGCTGAACGTCGCGTTGATGGGTGCGCTGAGGCACACATCACCTTGACCAGAGGCCGGGTTGGTCGAAAGCACCGCGACATCTGCCGGAGCGACCGGGGCTGCGGCGATGAACGTCCACACATAGTTACTTGCCGCGGGCAAGGGCGCTTGATTGCCCGCCAGTGCGTTGTTTGTCAGGTCCGTGGCTGCGGTGCTGATCGTGGCGGTATAGGTCGTGCCCACTGTCAACTCTGCAGCTGGCCTGAAGACTGCCGTTCTGGCGCCGACCGTATAGCTCACGGTGCCCGTTACAGGGGTTCCACCAAGCGTGGTGTTCACCACGGTAAAGGCGGTCGCTGGACTATTGATCGATGCCGGGGCCATGTCTTCACTGAAGACCGCGATGATGGCTGCGTTGGCTGGCGCGCCAGCCGTTGGACCCGGAATCGTCGTGGCGGGTACGGTGAGGGTGACACGGGGCCGGGTCGTATCGGCGCGCACGGCACCGCCCCCGCCCAGGATCGGATCCCGCCCCTGGTCGCCGCCGCAACCTGCCACGACAGCGGTCAGCAGGACGATAACCGGCCAAATGTACCGGCTTGAATGGCTCACGAAACTGTTCATTGGCTGTCCTTGGTTCAATTAACGCTGAGCCAGAGTTCTGCGACGATCCTGGATACCAAACGTCGCAAACGCGGCTTCATCGGAACTGTTTACGCCGTCGGCTGCAGCGCGTCCGTGCGGTAGCAAACGTGGTTTTGCCTGCGCTGGCTGCGCAGGAACACCCTAGGGCGCCGTGGTGAAGCTCCACACGACCGGGCTGCCGAGTGCGTTGCCGGCCATGTCCCTTGCCCCCGGGCCGAGCGTCGCGATGTAGGTGGTACCAGCGTCAAGATTGCTGACGGGCGCGGGATGGAAGGCCACCGGCGTGTTGAGATGATTCAGCCGGGTGAAGGTTGCGGTATTGGTTGCCGCATCGAAGGCCACGGTGCCAATCACGGGCAGGGTGCCGGGCCCGGTGACGGTAAACGTTGCGGTTGTGACGGTCGCCGGATCCAGCGGCTCGCTGAGGGTCACGCTGATCACGGCGCTGATAGCCACATCGAGCGCCGCATCGGCAGGATTGGTCGCCACTGCCACGGGCGGCGTGGTATCCGCGTTGGCGCGCGTGGAGAACCCCCAGGTCACTGCTGCCGGGACGGCATTACCCGCCAGGTCTTCGATGTCGGCGGCCAGCGTGGCGGTGTATCCCGTATTCGGCGCGAGGGCGCGCACCGGTGTGAAGATCGCAGTGCGTCCCCGGTAGGTCACCGCCCCGGCTACCGGCGCAATGCCGGGCCCCATTACCGTGAAGCGGCCAGGCGTCAGGGACGGCGCGCTCATGTCCTCGCTGAAGGTGGCTCTGATCTTCTGGTTGAGTGCCACGTCTGTGGCGGCGTCCGCGGGCTCCGTAGCCGTGGTCACGGGTCCGGAAGTGTCCGCCGTCCCGCTGGTGACGAAGCACCAGGCGAAGTCGGTGATGAGCGGATTGCCGGCCAGGTCCTCGATCCCGGTGACCATCGTTGCCGTGTAACGGGTGTTGGGCGCCAGGCTGGCAGTGGGCGTGAACACCGCGATGTGATTGACCGCATCGAAACTGACAGTGCCCGGCACCGCGCTCACGCCGTCAGTCAGCCGGAACGTGTTCGTGTTGATGGCGTCCGGGACCATCGCCTCGCTGAAGGTGACTGTCAGTGGACTGTTGGTTCCCAGCGCGGCAGTGTCTTCGCCGGGTGTCATGCTGGTCACGGTGGGAGCGGTCGTGTCGGCCGCAGCGGCAACGCCGGCGCTACCACCGGAGCCGCCACCCCCGCATCCGGCGAGGACAGTGAGGAGCAGAAAGGCAACCAGTGATCCACCGCGGGGTGACCGGAAGCACCTGGAGCAGGCCTGACTATTGCCTATGAACACAAGGCCGAGTCTTCCCGATGGCCCGCCGGAGCTCTGTACGATGGCGAACATATATCAGCACGCGGAGCCTCGCTGAGCCGCGAATGGCATCAGTGTGGCCAGCTCCCTCCCGGAGAGATGCTCACCGTGGTTTCGGCCCACCCTGGCAATGACCGTGGCGATGACCCTGGCGATGACCTCGCGTTCGCCGGCCAGCAGGAGCCGCCGCGGAGCCACCACATGCTCCGTGGAGTCGGCCACCCCACCGAGTGCCCGGCGGGCCGGATTGAACTGCAGCATCGGGCCCGGCCTGGGCGCCAGATGAACGCGCCGAACGAGGTCTCCCGAGACGCGGCGCCAGAAGAACGGCGTGCCAATCCGGTAGATTTGCGCATTCCGGCTCGGCGACATCGTTGCCAGCCAACGGACCTTGAAATGGGCGAACCCCGACAGCAGGTTGAAGAACGCAAAGCGGCCCTCGATGGCCTGACGCATTCCCATCAGCAGCGCTGCCGATCCCAGACCCAGGTTCCTGTGGCCGTCGTCGAAGGCGATGTGCAGGGCGTACAGGCCCTGCCCGAACGCGCCGGTGATCAGTCCGGCAACCGGCACGCCATCCAGCAGGAGGATGTGCATGAACACGTGCATCGGCTGGCGCTCCGTCAGCAGTCCGCCGAAATAGTCAGGCCAGCGGGGATGCCGGCCGATGGCGATCCCTGCCTTGGCCTTCCAGCTGCGCCGCTCGATATCCTGGTACATCTCGAAGAGGCCCGGGGTAACGCCCGGGTCCGAGGACGAGAGGTATTCGACGTTGCCCGCCGCCAGGAGGCGCCGCATCTGGCGACTGACGTTCGACCTGAAATGCTTGGACAGCGACCTGAAATACGCCTCCAGGCTTGCCCACCGGATCTCAATCGTGCCGTTGTTCATGGCCGGCCATTGGCGCACGGCGTATCCCGCTAGCCTGGTGCCGCTGGGCGGTGGAAACAGCCGTGATGTCGCATCCTGCTGGCGAAACTCCAGAAAGGTCCACTCGTTGCTACGACCCAGGAGGTAGGCATAGAACGCCTCGCTGACGGCCAGGGCCTGCTCCGGCCTGGCGATGAGTTGTGGGCCATCCGCGTCGTGGGTCACGAGGAAGTCCAGTTTGGACGCAGACATGCCGAAGATCGTATGGGTGACGAGCTTGAGCGCCATGTAGCCAACCAGGCGACCGGCGTCAAAGGCCGTCAGGAACCACAGTTTCAGCCCGCCAGCCGAGCTGTCTTCGTGCTGGAGAAAGGTTTCGAAGAACTCGAATGTGGAGAAGGGGTCGGGCCTCGCGCCCAGCAGGTTTAGCGCGTTGATCTGGCCACGCAGGAACTCAGCATCGCCAATGGCGCCGAAACAGCGGACCTCGATCAACTAACTGACGCGGTCGCGGACCTCGAGAGTTCGAGCCCGACCACGCCTCCCGGAGCGTCTGGGTCGACCCGCATCACCGCGACATGCCGCCTTGTCTCCAGCCGATCCAGGCCGGACTTCCGCGCCACCCGGTGGATCAGTGTTTTCAGAATGGATGCCGGTCCCGTTTCGCGCGCCGAGAGGTTCCTGACCCCGAGCTTCGTCCGGAAGAAGTGATTGGCGGTATACACGCTGGCGCGACGGCGGGATTCCCGCGTGAAGTGCTCGGTGCACAATGAGAGGTTGACTCCATCCAGGTTGGCAACCTGATGCGGGGCATTCTGGGGCCAGGTGGCCCACTGACCAGGCACGAGGTCGAAGGCCACCCCTGCCTGGTCATAGGCCGGTTCGTAAGGCAGGTACTCGTGCCGGACACCGGCAAAGATGGCCTCCAGATGCTCGCGTCGCATGTAGCGCTCGTCCAGTGCCGGGTAGATGCGAAGCCGCTTCCGGCCCCGAATGTGCCAGAGCACGGATGCGGGAGCGTCGGCATGGTAGTAGACCAGCACCTGCGGCGATGAGATGAGCAGTGTTCCCTGGGTCGCGAGAGGCTGGAATTCCGGGACCTGCGCCGACAGCTGCGCATAGAGCACGTCAATTACCGCGCGATAGCGGGCATCCGCCCGGTCCACTCCCGTGATGTTCAGCCAGAGGCGCCCGTTCCTGACCGCTCTAAGCAGTTCTGCCCCGCTAACCCCGTCGTGGAGTGCGGACCGGTTACCGTCTGTGTCCGCGGGGTCGGTTCCCATGGTCACCGCGTACAGATATGCTCGCGTGGAAAGTGGTCCAGAAGATCGATGAGCGCCTCGTCGCTGAACAGTTCGTGCTCGTGCAGATTGTGGCTTGCCAGAAACGGGCGCTGCCCAAAGGCCGCCCGGCTGCTGTGAGGAAGGTCAATCTTCGGGACGCTCATCCTGGGTGCCTCTCCATCGCAGGCTTGAGGTTAGAGATGGCGGCACGCACGTTCTGTTCGGCAACGCACATGGTTCGGCAGCGCACAGACCTGCAGCCCGGCCACACTTAACGTGCATCCCGTCAGCATCGCCCCCTGATGGGCCAGACTCGTCGGCTTCAGCGGTAGCGCCAAACGCCTTGTTAACCCGGATCGCCATGTCCGAAGAGCGTCAGAAAATCAGCGATTGTGTAACGTCCTTAAGGGGATACTGAAATGTCAATTGGGACCATTCTTCTCATCATCCTGGTGATTGCGTTGCTGGGTGGCTTCACCGGAGTCGGCGGCGGTCCCTTTTACGGTACTGGCTATTACGGCGGTGGCGGCCTTGGCCTTGTGATTCTTGTTCTGGTGATCCTGCTATTGCTCGGGAAGATTTGACCCGGAGAAAATCACCTTCCATGGCAGAATATAAGGACCCCACCGAAGCGGGGTCACTGGTGGTCACGTCGGGAATTACCCAGGCGACGGCTATGGCATTTCCACCGGCACGGTTACTTGACAGTGAACCGGCGCGACCCCGCAGGAACGTCATTCACGAAAGCCTCGACCTGATACTCGCCCGCTGGCCAGCCGTCGGGCTTGTCCACATGGAACTCGCTCGTGGCCGGCCCGGTGGCGTTTATTGTCAGTGCTTCTTCCTTGACCACCGTCGCGTCGCCGGCTGGCTGATAGGTCCATCTCGCCCTCAGGTTCGCCGTGCCCGAGCCCGTGGTGTCGATCGAGACGTAGAACGTGTCGCTCTGGCCGAGCGTCGTTGAGCTGCCCGCGGCCTTCTTGTCGGCATCAACGGCGTTGCCGATCGTCAGGTTGGTCACGGTAACACCGGCCGGCGCGGGCACCGGCGTAGTAACCGGGGGAGGAGCGACGGTCGGGGTGGGTGCAGCCGGCTTCTTGCCGCAACCTGCAACGCCGAGGGCTAATGCGGACAGCATTGCCAGTGTTACTTTGTTCATGGCTATCTCCCTGCGCGAGTTCACTTGGGCGGAATCTTCAGTTTCTGGCCGGGAAAGATCTTGTCCGGGTCTTTCAGAATATCCCGGTTCGCTTCATAGATCCGTTTCCACTGTTTTGCGTCGCCATACTCGCGCTTGGCGATCTTGGAAAGACTGTCACCTGAGATGACCTCGTAGATTTTGGTGGGTATGGGCGCTGTCGAGCTGGCGCCGCCGGTGACGTTGGAGAAGTCCGGCTTCTTGTCGCTCATCGCTGACTCCTTGTTGATCTCACTGGATCGGACCAGGGGTTGGGCGGTCGATGGTACACCTGCGGGGGGCCGGCGCGGCCCCCCTGATTTCAGCGCCCGACGCGGGCAAAGTCGATGTGGCGCAGATCGCGTGCGGCGGGAAGTCATAGGCGTGAGCAGACGCGAACCGCCACGCCCGCCGCTCTCTTGACGTCTGAAGACAGCCATCCGTGCTAGCGTGAGCGCCTTGGAACTCGCATCGCAACATCCGGGACTGACTATCGCCCTGGCGCTGCTCGCCGGTCTGACCGCCCAGGCTGCCGCCCACCATCTCCGCCTGCCAGGCATCGTACTGCTCCTGGCTACCGGGGCACTCCTGGGGCCGGACGTACTGAACGTCATTCACCCGGATGAGGTGCGTCCCGCCCTGCCGGCACTGGTGTCCTTCGCGGTAGCGGTCATCCTCTTCGAGGGCGGGCTGAACCTGGAGATCCGCCGGCTGCAGCGCGCTTCGGGCGTCATCCAGCGGCTCATCACGCTCGGCTCTGTGGTCACGCTGGCGGGTGCAACCCTGGCGGCCCGCCTGGCGCTGGACTGGACCTGGCTCATGTCCTTCCTGTTCGGGACCCTGGTCATCGTCACCGGGCCCACGGTGGTCGGGCCGCTGGTCCGGCGCATCCGACTGAAGAAGCACCTGCGCACGGTGCTCGAGGGCGAAGGCGTGCTGATCGACCCGGTCGGCGCCATCTTCGCCGTTGTGATGCTGGACGTCCTGCTGCACCCCTCACTGTCGTCGGCGCTCACAGGCTTGGTGGAGATTGCGGCGGGGCTCGGCCTCGGCGTGCTCTTCGGCTTCATTGGCGGTCATGGCCTGGCCGCGGTGCTGCGCTGGCGCGGCTTGGTGCCGGAGTCGCTGGAGAACGTGTTCGTCCTGTCGGGAGTGCTCGCCCTGTACCACGCCAGCGACGCCATACAGGCTGAGAGCGGGCTCGCAGCGGTCACCGTCGCCGGGATCGTGGTAGGCAACGCCCGGACCGTGGTCCTGCGGGACCTGTCCGAATTCAAGGAGCAGCTGACGATGCTGTTCATCGGAATGCTCTTCATACTGCTGGCCGCCGACGTGCGTGTCGACGAACTCCGCAGTCTGGGAACCGGGGGGCTGATCACCGTCGGGGCCCTGGTGCTGATCGTCCGGCCGCTGGGAATCGCGCTCTGCACACTGCGCTCGGAACTGACTATTTCGGAGCGCGTGTTTCTCGCCTGGATGGCACCCAGGGGTATCGTCGCGGCCGCGGTCGCGTCGTTCTTTGCGCTGAAAATGAACGAGGCCGGGGTACCCGGCGGCTCGACACTGCAGGCCATGGTCTTTCTTGTCATTGCGGTCACGGTCACCCTGAACGGGCTGACGGGCGGGCCGGTCGCCGCGCTGCTTGGCGTACGCCTGCCGCGGGCGCGGGGCTGGCTGATCGTGGGGGCCGGACTGCTAGGGCGCGCTCTCGGCCGCGCCCTGCGTGTTGCGGGAGAACCGGTCACCTTCCTGGATTCCAGCGCCGAGGAATCCCACGCCGCTGAGGAAGACGACTTCCCGGTGGTATTCGGCAACGCCCTTGAGGAAAGCACGCTGCTGCGCGCGAACCTGGACCGGTTCGCCGGCTGCATCGCTGTGACGTCGAACGAAGAGGTCAACTTCCTCGTTGCCTCCCGGGCCCGGGAGGATTTCGGCCTGACCCATGTGTGGGCCGCGATCCACATCCGGGACGGGCACCTGACGCCGGAAATGATCCGGGGAGTCGACGCTTCCCTGCTGTTCGCAGGCCAGGCCGATCCGCGGGCGTGGGAGTTGCTCCTGCGGAAAGACAGTGGTGCAATCGAGACTTGGGAGTTCCGGGGCAAGCCGCCTGTCGAGGCAGGTGGCGCCGGGATCGTGCCGGCAATGCTCCGCTCTGCCATGTTGCCCCTGCTCCATCATCGCTGGCGGCGCGTCTCACCGGTGAGCGAGACGACACGAGTGCGCAAGGGCCAGAAGATCAGCTTCCTGCTCCTTGACAGCAAGCGGGATGAGGCCA
>JBBQSA010000062.1:0-15761 GCA_038214295.1 Gammaproteobacteria bacterium | reverse complement strand
GCGCTTCATGTCCCGGTCCAGGTCCCGCTCCCACAGCTGGTTGAAGGCGCCGGCGGCGGCGGACGACAGCAGCGTGGCCACGCCGAGGACCAGCACTTGCCAGGCGGACAGCCCGGCGCCCGGGCTGACGGCGAGGCCCGCAAGCGCGCAGGCCATGATCAGGAAGCCGAGGCGGACCTTGGCGGTGTGATAGACGAGGCGGACAGTCTCCAAGATCAGGACCTTATGGCCCCGCGGGCCGACTGGACCCGAAATTGTAGCCTAGGCCGCCGGGGCGAAGTAGGTCCGCAGAGCCGCAGCAAAACCCCGCATCTGCGGCACGGTGCCCATGCTTACCCGGCACCAGCTGGCATAGGGTGCGAACGGTCGGCCGACCATGTAGCCCGCACGCCGCATGGCCGCACTGAAATCCGCCAGGGGCCCGCCCGTGTCGAAAAATGCGAAGTTGCCACGCCCGTTTTCGACATGGGGCCGGTTCAGTTCCTTCAGCGCGCCGGTGGTGATGGCGAGCCCCTCGTGCAACCGCGCCCGGGAAAAAGCCTGGAAGTCCAGGTCCTGGTAGCTGGCGGTGGCGGCGGCGAGCCCGGCGCTGCCGAGCAGGGTCATGCGGTGCGCCTCGAGCCGCTGGATCAGCGCCGGCGGCGCCAGTGCGTAGCCGACCCGGAGTCCCGCCAGCCCGTGTAGCTTCGAGAAGGTCCGCGTGACGATCACCGACTGGCCGGCGCGGACCCGCTCGGTGGCGGTGTGCTGAGCCCAGTCGTCCCACAGGTCCAGGTAGGCCTCGTCCACCAGCACCGTGGTTCGCGCGGCCATTGCCGCGATGAAGGGCCGCAGTGCTGCGCCGGGCACGAGCGTCCCGGTGGGGTTGTTCGGGTTGCATACATATAAGAGGCGCGTGCTGATGGTCACGGCCGCGGCTAGTCCCCTGAGGTCGTGGGTCATCGTGCCGTCGAGCGGCACCTCGGTGACCGTCCCGCCGAGCTGCCGGGCGTAGTCCTGAAGGAAGGTAAAGGTGGGCTGCGCGGCCACCACGTCGCCGCCATTCGCGCCAAAGACCAGCCCCGCGATCCGCAGGATCTCGCCGGAGCCCTCGCCGATCATGACGTGCTCCGGCGTCAGGCCCTCACGCTCCGCGATCAGTTTCTTCAGCGGCTGCTCCTGGCCCAGCGGGTACTGCCAGGCGGTGGGCAGCGCGTCCGTCACGGCCCGGCGCGCGCTTGCCGCGGGACCGTAGGGGTTCTCGTTGGCGATCAGCCGGGCCAGGGCGGGCGGGCCAGCGGCGGCGGGGCCGGTGGCCGGCGCGACGGCCGAGGCCGCGGCGGCCCGTGGCGCGAGCAGCGTGGCGGCAGCGGCCGCCGACGAGCCGAGTACGAGTGCGCGGCGGGTCACATGTCCGATCATGGCGAATCTCCAGGCAGAGACGGGGCCGTTTATGCAGGCACGTTATACATCGATAACCACAACGTCGTTCCGTGGCCACGGGCGGGGGCGTACCGTGCTGCCACGAGTCCTGATCCCCCCGAGGAGCCGCTCTTGTCCGCAGCCGCCAGCCTGGTCCTCTCCGACATCGACACCAGCGCGCTGAACAGCGCGGCGGTGTTGTTCGACGAGGCCGCGACCCGGGAGCACGCGGTAGCTCACGGCAACAAGCTGTTCGCGGACCTGCCGGCACCGGAGCGCGTGGCCTGGGCGCTGACCCACCTGCCCGGCGAGCACGTCCTGACCTCCAGCTTCGGCATCCAGGCCGCGGTGCTGCTCCACCTCGTCACGCAACAGCGGCCCGACATCCCGGTGATCTTCATCGACACGGGTTACCTGTTTCCCGAAACGTACCAGTTCGTCGACGCCCTGTCCGACCGCCTCGCGCTGAACCTCAAGGTCTACCGTCATCAACAGAGCCCCGCCTGGCAGGAAGCCCGCCACGGCAAGCGCTGGCAGCAGGGCCTTGCAGGGCTCGAGATCTATAACCGGGAGAACAAGGTTGAGCCGATGGAGCGCGCCCTGCGCGAACTGGACGTGGGCAGCTGGTTCGCCGGCCTGCGCCGCTCCCAGTCCTTGAGTCGGGCGAGCGTGCCGTTCCTGAATGCCCAGGGTACGGCCAACGGGCCGGCCGGCAGTGAGCGCTGGAAGGTCCACCCGATTGCCGACTGGACGGACCGGGACGTGTTCCGCTACCTGCAGCAGAACGACCTGCCCTACCACCCGCTGTGGGAGCAGGGTTACGTGTCGGTGGGCGATGTGCACACCACCCGGCCCCTGCACGCCGTGAAGACCGAGGAGGAAACCCGCTTCTTCGGGCTGAAACGCGAGTGCGGTCTCCACGACATCGACCTGTCGGGCCTGTAGATCGGGCCTGTAGATCAGGCCTCGTCGCAGCCGCCCTGCAGGGGCAGTGTCTCCTCGTCGAACAGCGCGTCCACCTCGGCCTGCGTCGCAAGCTGGGCGGCCTTGCGCGTGAGTGACGGCGTGAGGTGGGGCGCGAAAAGTGCGATGAATTCAATCATGTAGCGGCGCAGGACGGCGTCCCGGCGAAACCCGAGCCAGGTGGTGACGCGCGGAAAAAGCGCCGCCGCTGGCAGGGCCGTGAGGTCCTTCCGGTCCTGGCACTCGTAGGCCATCGGCGCCACGATGCCGACCCCCATGCCCATGCGCACGTAGGTCTTGATGATGTCCGCGTCGCGGGCCGTGAAGACCACGTTGGGCTCCAAACTCTGGTCGGCAAAGGCGCGCTTCAGCGACGACTCGCCGGTGGTGCCGAACACGTAGGTCACAAGCGGGTAGCCGGCGAGAACCGGGAGCGTCAGCTCCGGCACGGCGGTCAGCGGGTGGCCGTTTGGCACCAGGATGATCCGGTCCCACCGGAAACAGGGCAGCAGCACGAGGCCCGGGAACAGCTGGCGCGAACCGGTGGCAATGGCAAAGTCGACCCGGTTGGCGGCGACGAGCTCGGCGAGCTGCTCGGAAGTGCCCTGGTGCAGCTCCAGGTTGATGCGCGGGTAACGCTCGCGGAATTCCTTGATCACGTCCGGCAGGACGTGCCGGGCCTGGGTGTGGGTCGTCGCGATGGAGAGCGTGCCTTCCTGCTCGCCGGAGAGGTCGCTGGCGAGGTTCCGGATGTTCTCCGCCTCCCGCATGATGCGCCGGGCCCGGCCGATCACGTCCCGGCCGGCAGGCGTGATGGCGGCGAGGCTCTTGCCCTTGCGGGTGAACAGCTGCACGCCAAGCTCCTGCTCCAGCAGCTTCAGCTGCTTGCTGATGCCGGGCTGGCTCGTGTACAGGCGCTCCGCCGCCGCGGTGATGTTGAGACCGCTGTCGGCGATGGCGACCAAGTACTTGAGCTGCTGCAGGGTCATGGGCGGCCGCTATATAGCCATTGGTTACAAGCCCCTGTCAATCGACCATTTTTTCCCGGGCCGCCGGGAGGCTATGGTGGCCACCTCCCCGGCTCCCGGGTCCCGGTTCTCCCCGTCATGCAGTACCTGCCGATCTTCGCTTCCCTGAGTGACCAGCCCTGCCTCGTGGTGGGCGGCGGCACCGTTGCCGAGCGGAAGGCGCGCCACCTGCTGGCGGCGGGTGCGCGGGTGACGGTCAACGCCCCCGAGCTCTCCGCGGGTCTCCGGGAAGACGTCGATGCCGGCCGCATCCAGCTGGCCCCCGGAAGCTTCGACCCCGCACTCGTGGCGGCTCACCTGCTGGTCATCGCGGCGACGGACGACCGGGCAGTCAATCACGCGGTGGCCGCCAGCGCCCGGGCCGCACTCCGGCTGTGCAACGTCGTCGACGACCCGGCGGTGTCCACCTTCATCAGCCCGTCCATCGTCGACCGCTCGCCGCTGCTGATCGCCGTGTCCAGCGGCGGCGCGTCACCGGTACTGGCGCGCCTCGTCCGGCAGCGGCTGGAGCGCTGGCTGCCGGCACGGCTTGCCGACCTCACCGCCTGGGCGGGCAGCTGGCGCGAGCGGGTCAAGGCCGCGCTGCCTGATATCACGGCACGCCGGCGCCTTTGGGAAGAACTGCTCTCCGGCGTCCTCGACGCGCGCACCGGACCGGCCCAGGACGTGCTCGACGGCCGGACCGGGGCGGCCGACGACGCCCTGCGCGCACTCCTGCACGCCCGGAACACGGGCACGGGCACGGCTGCGAACGGTCTCGCCACCAACAGCATGGCCACCAATGGCATGGCATGGATCGTGGGCGCCGGGCCGGGCGACCCGGACCTGATCACGACCGGCGGCCTGCACAGCCTCCAGCACGCGGACGTGGTGCTGCACGACCGCCTCGTCTCGCCAGCGCTGCTCGCCTGCGCCCGCCGGGACGCGGACCTCATCGACGTCGGCAAGACCGGCGGCGGCACCTCCACCTCCCAGGCCCACATCAACGAGCTGCTGGTCACGCGCGTGCGGGCCGGGCAGCGCGTCTGCCGCCTGAAGGGCGGCGACCCCTACGTGTTCGGGCGCGGCAGCGAGGAAGCCCTGGCCCTGGCGGCGGCCGGCCTGCCCTTCCGGGTAATCCCCGGCGTGACAGCCGCCAGCGGCTGCGGCGCCTACGCCGGCATCCCGCTGACGCACCGGGATACCGCCCACGCCGTCACCTTCGTCACGGCCCACCTGGGCACGGACGCGGGGGAGCCGGACTGGCAGGCGCTTGCGGCGCTCGGTAAGCGCGGCGGCCACACGCTCGTCGTGTACATGGCCGGCCGGCGGCTGGACGCCGTCAGCGACGCCCTGCAGCGGCACGGCGCCGCGGCCGCCACGCCCGCCGCGCTCGTGATGGCCGGCACCACAGCCGGCCAGCGGGTCGTGACGGGGACGCTCGCCGACATCGGGGCGCGCGCCGCCGCTGCCGGTGTCTCGTCACCCGCGATCCTCTACGTGGGCGCGGTCGTCTCCCTCGGCGACCAGCTGGAATGGTTCAAGCCCGCAGCGACCGCGGCGGCCTACAATGCACAGCCGGAAGGAGTACAACCATGATCTACAACAACATCCTCGAAACCATCGGCCGCACGCCGGTGGTGCGCCTGAACCGCATCCCTCCTAAACACGTTGAAATGTACGTGAAGGTCGAGGCCTTCAACCCCGGCGGGTCCGTCAAGGACCGGCTGGCCCTCGCCATCATCACGGACGCGGAAAGGCGCGGCACACTGAAGCCAGGCCAGACTGTCGTCGAGGCAACCTCGGGCAATACCGGCATCGCGCTCGCCATGGTCTGCGCCGCCCGCGGCTATCCCTTCGTGGCCACGATGGTCGAGACCTTCTCCATCGAGCGGCGGAAGATCATGCGCGCCTTCGGTGCGAAGGTGATCCTGACGCCGGCCGCCGGTCGGGGCACGGAGATGGTACGCCGCGCCGAGGAACTGGCGACAAAGCACGGCTGGTTCCTCGCGCGCCAGTTCGAGAACCCGGCGAACCCGGCGTATCACCGGCAGACGACCGGTCCCGAGATCCTCCAGGACTTCGCCGGCCGGCGGCTGGACTTCTGGGTGACGGGTTGGGGCACCGGCGGCACGCTGACCGGGGCCGGTGAAATCATCAAGGCGGCCCGTCCCGAGGTGCGCATCGTCGCGACGGAACCGGAGGGCGCCTCCCTGCTGGGTGGCAAGGAGTGGAAGCCCCACAAGATCCAGGGCTGGACGCCGGACTTCATGCCCGCCGTCCTTAACCCCGAGGTCTACGACGAACTGGTGACGGTCAGCGATGACGCGGGCAAGGCCAATGCGCTGCGACTCGCACGGGAGGAAGGCATCTTCGTCGGCCTGTCGGCGGGCGCGACGCTGGCCGCCGGTCTCAAGGTGGCGGAGAAGGCGCCGCCGGGCTCCTCGATCCTCGTGATGCTGCCAGACACCGGCGAGCGCTACCTGTCGACCTTCCTCTTCCAGGAAGTGCCCGAGGGTTCCGACGACGAGTGGCTGGCCAGCATCGAGACCAGCATCGAGCGCGGCGGCAAGCCCGCCTGAGGACGGTCGCCCGTGCGTGAACCCTTGCCCGCGCTGATCAACCGCCTCTGGTGCCTGCACTGGCCTGGCAGGACCCTGGAGCCGGCCGAGCTGCCGGCGCTCCGGAGCGCCGGCGTGGTCCTCGACACGTGCCTGCGGCAGCTGGCCTTCGGCCTGGCGCCGCGGCCCGCAGCCGGCCCCGCTGACCGGGGAGAAAGCCATTCAGGAACAGCTGCTTACCGGCTTCTTCTCGAAGTAGCGAGCGGTCTCAAAAGCGCAGTGCCGGGCGAGACGAACGTCTTTGGCCAGTTCCGGAGCGCGGCCGCCATGGCGGCTCTCGACCTGCCCCCGCACGACTGGCGGCAACTCGCGCCGGTGATCGACGCCCTGCAGGCCGACACTCGCGGGCTGCGCGCGCGTCACCTGCAGGGACTCGCCGGCAGCTCCTACGGCAGTCTCGTGCGCGCGGTGCTGAAGCCACGGCCGGACGCGCGCGTGCTGTTCATCGGCACGGGTGCACTGGCCCGCTCGATGCTGCCGCTCTTCCGCGCCTTCGACGTGGGCGTCTGGAACCACCGGCCCGCGGCGCCGCTGGCCAACGTCGGCCGGTGGTTTGCGCCGGACGACGCCGCGGCCGCCGGCGCCTGGGCCACCGACGCCGTCTTCACGACGCCGTGCGATCCGGCGCACGACGCGGCCTGGCACCGGCACCTGGATCACCCGGCGCTCCGGCGGGTCGTGCACCTCGGCCGGCGCCGCGAGTCGGCAACCTGCTGGCCCGGCAAGAGCGCCAGCTTCAGCCTGGATGACGTCTTCGCACTCGCCGGCGAGCGCGCCCACCAGCGGGAGCAGCAGCTCACCGCGGCCCGCGAGGCCTGCGGGACGCTGACGGCCGCACGCTGCGCCGTTACCGCGCCGGTGCCCCGGAGCGCCCGCCTCGCCCTGGCTGGCGGCTGAGCCCGCCCGTGCAGCGCCTTCGGCTCGGCACCCGCGGCTCGCCGCTCGCGCTCGCCCAGAGCCGCCTCGTCGCGGAGGCACTCGGCCACCTGCACCCGGCCCTGCGGGTAGAGCTGGTCGCGATCACGACCCGGGGCGACCGCAACCAGTCGGTGGCGCTGAAGGACGTGCGGGATCCGGACTTCTTCTCCGCCGAGCTCGACGACGCCCTGCTCGCCGGCGAGATCGACTGCTGCGTGCATTCCCTCAAGGACCTGCCGCCGGTCCGACCCGCCGGCATCGCGACCGCAGCGCTGCCCGTCCGGGAAAACCCGCGGGACGTGCTCGTCTGGCGCGGGGATGTCCCCGCGCGGCTGACGGCCGGGGAGCCGTTGCGCGTGGGCTCGTCGTCGTTCCGGCGCGAGCGCAACGTGGCCGACTTCCTCGCCTGGGCGCTGCCGGCCGGCGAGCGCCCGCCCCGCGTCGACTTCGTGCCCGTGCGGGGCGCGGTGGATGCGCGCCTCGGCCGTCTCAGCGGTCCGCGAAGCGAAGCCGGGGCCGTCGATGGCCTGGTGCTCGCGCTGGCCGGGCTGTCCCGGCTCTGGAACGACCCTGCCGGCCGCGCGGTGCTGGAACCCCTGCTCGCCGGCACGCGCTGGATGGTGCTGCCGCTGGGTAAGTGCCCGGCCGCCGCGGGCCAGGGCGTGCTGGCGGTCGAGTACCGCTCCGCTGACGTGGCCACCGGGGACCTGCTGCGCGGCCTGCACGATCCGGAGACCGCGGAACTGGTGGCCATCGAAACCGCGGTGCTCGACGGCTTCGACCAGATCGACCGGCCGGCGCTCGGCGTCACCGCCGTTCCCCACGGCGTGCTCGGGCCTGTCTGCTTCATCCGGGGCAGCGTCAGTGGCGCGCCGGTCGAGCGGCTGGACTGGCGCCGGCCGCCCTCGCCGCCGCCGGGCGTCGTCGGCTTCGACGGCATCGCCTGGCAGCGCGCCTGCACGCGCCGGCCGGCGGAGCCGCTGCCGGAACTCGCCAGCCTGCACGCCGGCACCGCCGTCTTCGTGGCTTACTGGCACGCTCTCGAGAACCAGGCGTTGCCAGCCGGCGTGCGCCTGTGGACGAGTGGCGTGGAGAGCTGGCGGCAGCTGGCCGCCCGCGGCTACTGGGTCGAGGGCTGCGGCGACAACCTGGGCTTCGAGGCGACGCGCGCCACGCTCAGGTGCCCGGTGCTCCGCCTGCCACCGCTACACGAGTGGACCGCGCTCACCTACGGCTGGGCAGTTGAAGGCTGGAGCGCCGCGGGCGTGGGGCAGGTCTTCGCGACCTACGACATCCTGCCGCCGGCGGATGCGGCGATTCTCGCCAGCCTGGCAGGAGAGGCGGCACAGGCCACCCACTTCTACTGGAGCAGCCCGCAGCAGTTTCGTGCCCTGCACGCGGCACTGCCGCCGGGGGCCCACCAGGCCTGCGGCGCCGGCAAGACGCTGCGGGCGCTGCGCGCCGCGGGCGCCGACGCCCAGCCCTTCCCCAATGGCCGGGAGTGGCAACGGTGGCTCCAGTGACTCATCAGCCGGTGCGCCTGCGCCGCAACCGGGACAACCCGCACATCCGGGCACTGACCCGCGCGGTGCGCCTGCACCGGGAGCAGTTCATCCAGCCGCTGTTCGTCGTCGAGGGCCTCGCCGGCCGGGAGCCGGTACCGGGCCTGCAGGACGTGTACCGGGAAACGCCCGAGAGCCTGCTCCGGCAGATCGAGGCGGATCTCGGGCGGGGAGTCAGCAAGTTCCTGCTGTTCGGGGTGCCGCGCACCAAGGTCGATGCACGCAGCAGCGCGGATTTTTCCCACGCCTTCACCAGCGCGCGGCTTGCGGATATCAAGGGCCGTTTCGGGTCCGACGTGTGGGTGGCGGCGGACGTGTGCCTGTGCTCCCACACGACGCACGGTCACTGCGGGCTCCTGTCAGACGACCACAGCCACCTGGACAACGACGTCACCGTCACCGCGCTCGCCGAGGCCGCGCTGCAGTTTGCAGAGGCCGGCGCCGACTGCGTGGCGCCGAGCGACATGCAGGACGGGCGGGTCGCCGCTATTCGCGCCCGCCTGGACGGAGCCGGCTTGGAGCGACGCGCGCTGATGAGCTACGCCGCGAAGTTCCACTCGGCGTTCTACGGACCCTTCCGGGTCGCGGCGGACTCGGCGCCGGGCCGTGGCATTCCCCTGAAGGACCGCGCCACGTACCAGATCGATCCGGGCCGGCCCGACGATGCGCTGCTCGCCGCGCAACGTGACGCGGCCGAGGGCGCCGACATCCTGATGGTGAAGCCGGGCCTCCCGTACCTGGACGTGCTCGCACGCCTGTCAGCCGCAGTGCCCCTGCCCTGGGCGGTCTACCAGACGAGCGGCGAGCAGGCGGGCATCGACCTGCTCACGGCACAGAACCTGGCGGACCCGGTGCGGGCCCAGCTCGAGACCTGGACCGCCTTCGCCCGGGCCGGTGCCCGCATGATCATCAGCTACGCGGCCCGCCGCGCCTCCCAGTACCTGGAACAACAGTGACCCGCTCCGCCGACCTGTTTGCCCGCGCGCTGGCCGTGACGCCGGGCGGCGTGCACTCGCCGGTGCGCGCCTTCCGGCGCGTGGGCGGTACGCCGGTGTTCATCAGTGCCGCGCAGGGCAGCCGGCTGACCGACGTGGACGGCCGGCAATACCTCGACTTCTGCATGGCCTTCGGCCCTCTGATCCTGGGCCACGCGAACCCGGCGGTGCTTGCTGCCGTCAGCAGCGCGGCGAGCCGCGGCTGGAGCTTTGGCGCCGCCGAGTCCGGCTCGCTGGAACTCGCCGAGCTCATCACCGGCCGGCTGCCGTGGGTGGAGCGCCTGCGCTTCGTCAACTCCGGCACGGAGGCCGTGATGTCCGCGCTGCGGCTCGCGCGGGCCGCCACGAGCCGGACGCTCCTTCTCAAGTTCGACGGCTGCTACCACGGGCACGCGGACGCGATGCTGATCCGCGCAGGTTCGGGGCTGGCAGGCATCGCCGACAGCGCGGGCGTCCCGGCCGGCGTGGCGGCCGACACGCTGGTACTGCCCCTCGACGACATCCCGGCGCTCGACGCACTGTTCGCAGCCCGGGGCAGCGAGCTTGCCGCGGCGATCATCGAGCCCCTGCCCGCCAATCACGGCCTGCTGCCACAACGGGAGGCATTCCTCGAGGCGCTCGCCAGCCACTGCAAGCAGCACGGCACGCTGCTGGTCTTCGACGAGGTGATCACCGGCTTCCGCACTACCTTCGGCGGCATGGCGGAGCTCACGGGCATCCGTCCCGATCTCGTGACCTACGGCAAGATCGTCGGCGGCGGCTTTCCCGTCGGGGCCTACGGCGGCCGGCGCGACGTGCTCGAACTGGTCGCGCCCCTCGGCCCGGTCTACCAGGCCGGCACGCTCGCCGCGAACCCGGTGGCAATGGCGGCGGGCCTCGCGACCCTGCGCCAGCTGGAGGACGGCAGCGCGTACCGGCTACTGGAGGAGCGCGGCCGGCAGCTCGATGCGCTGCTCGCGGCGATCGCCGGTGTGCGCCTCCGGCGTGCCGGCTCGCTGCTGTGGATCCTGCCGGACAGCGCGCCGGAATCCGCTCCGATCCGCACGCCCGACCGGGTGCCGCAGGCTGCCGTCGACAAGTTCCCGGCCTTCTTCCACGCGCTGCTGGCGGCGGGGATCTACCTGCCGCCGAGTCCCTGGGAGGTAGGCTTCCTGTCGACAGCCCACACGACGGAAGACCTGCGCACCCTGGCGACTGCGATCGCGAACGCCGCCCAGGCCTAGCCGGCGCCAACCACCCGGAAGGTCACCGTCGCGGTGGCGCAGAGCTGCTCCCGGTCCTCGTCGATCGTCACGACCTCGACGCTCGCCACGCCGACGGTGCTGCCGACCTTCACCACAGTGCCCTTCGCAACAAGGCGTGCGCCGCTGGCGGGTGCAAGGAAGTTGATGTTCAGGCTGATGGACACCACGGCGCGTCCGGCCGGCAGCGTGGTGGTCACCGCGCCACCCGCGGCGAGATCGGCGAGGCCGCTGATCACGCCGCCGTGGAAATAGCCCTTGAACTGCAGCAGGTCGTCACGGCGGGCGATGGCCAGGTGCACACGCCCGGGCTCGGCCACCAGCACCTCGATGCCCGCCGTGCCGGACGCACCGCCGGCAAGTGCCAGGACCCGCTCCGCCAGTTCTTTCATGCCAGTTCCCTCGGCCGGCGCGCCCGCACCAGCCACCAGCCAACGATCCACACCGCGCCGACTGTCACCACCATACCGTAGGCGAGGAACATCCCCGTGGAAATTCCGAGCGCGGCGCCGCGGGTGATGTTCAGCACCGCGTGCCAGAGCACCGCCACCGGCACGCTGCGGGTCCGCTCCCACAGGAAGCTGAGCCAGACGGAGGCGGACAGGATCCCGAGGCCGAAACCCAGGAACTGGGGCAGGCCGAACTCCGGCCGGCTGAGGAAGAACGGCAAATGCCACAGCCACCAGGCGGGAAACAGCAGCAGGGTCGCAGGCAGTATGCGGAAGCGCTCGCGCAGCGCGGGCAGCAGGTAGCCACGCCAGCCCGGTTCCTCGCCGAGGCCCTGCAACACGCCGGCTACCAGGACGAGGTCCGTCACGGCGTGCAGACTGCCCAGGGAGCCGGCAGCCAGCGCGCTCAGGGACGGCGGCTTGCCGGACTGGAGCGTGACCAGCACCCCGGCGAGCGCCAGGAACGCGCAGGGTGAGAGCAGTGTCAGCGCCCACTCGCGGGAACCCACCCGCCAGCGCGTGAGGCTGTCACGGAAGGCCGCGAGCCCGGCAGCGCCCCCGGTGCTGCGGACCACCAGGTACGCCGCAACCAGCGGACCGAAGGCGCCGACAGCCTCCCAGGCGTCGGGAAGGGCCAACTCCAGCAGGCCGCGCTTCTGCAGGAGCAGCGGCAGCATCGTGAGCCAGGTCCACCCGTAGGCGACCAGGAGGTAGGCGAGCAGCGGCCGCTTGTGCATGGCGGAAGACTAGCCCCTGCTCCGGACCTGCGTCACGCCCGGCCGGTGTCCCGTTCAAGATCCTGTCAAACAGACCGATACAGGGAGAGCACTTTTCCGGGACAGGGCCTGATGGAAACCTTCGATCTGCTGGTCATCGGCAGCGGCCCTGGCGGCCAGCGCGCCGCGATCCAGGCCGCCAAGCTGGGCAAACGGGCGGCAGTGATCGAGCGCCGGGAGATCGTCGGCGGCGTCACGGCCCACACGGGCACCATCCCCAGCAAGACGCTCCGGGAGGCCGTGCTGTACCTGTGCGGCTGGCGCGAGAAGGGCATCTACGGGCGCAGCCACCGGGTGAAGGCGGACATCACCGCAGCCGACCTGCTCGAGCGCCTGCACATCACCGTGCGGCACGAGATCGAGATCATCCAGCACCAGCTGTCGCGCAACGGCGTGCAGGTGATCAGCGGCCTGGCACAATTCATCGACCCCCACACGGTGCGCGTGACCAACGCGACCGGGCAGACCGCGGACTACCACGCGCTGAAAATCGTCATCGCGACCGGCACCGTGCCGCACCGGCCAGCGAACATTCCCTTCGACGACGAGACCATCATCGACAGTGACGGGCTGCTGCAGATCCGGAAGGTCCCGCGTTCGATGGTCGTGATCGGCGCCGGCGTGATCGGGGTGGAGTACGCGACGATCTTCAGCGCCCTCGATGCCAAGATCACCCTGGTCGACTCGCGGGACACGATCCTTGACTTCGTCGACGCGGACATCGTGGACGAATTCCGCCATGACCTGCAGTCCCGCGGCATCCAGATGCGCCTGGGCGAGGAGATCGAGAGCGTCGAAAAGTGCGCCGACGGCACCGTGCTGACCGTCCTGAAGAGCGGCAAGAAGATCCGCAGCGACCTGCTCATGGCGGCCTCGGGCCGCATGGGTGCAACGGCTGATCTCGACCTGGAGCGCGCGGGCCTTGCCGCCGACGACCGGGGCCGTCTGAAGGTCGAGCTGACCTACCAGACGGTCGTGCCGCACATCTATGCCGTCGGCGACGTGATCGGCTTTCCGGCGCTCGCGTCCACCTCCGCGGAACAGGGCCGGCTGGCCGCCTGCCACGCCTTCCAGGCCTCCACGGACAGCAGCCCGGAGCACTTCCCGCTCGGCATCTATGCTGTGCCGGAGATCAGCATCGTGGGCAAGACGGAGAACCAGCTGAAAAAAGAAGGCATTGCCTACGAGACCGGAGTGGCCCGGCTGCGCGAGACGGCCCGGGGCCAGATCCAGGGCGTGCAGGAGGGGCTCCTGAAGCTGCTCTTCGACCTGAAGGACCACAAGCTGCTCGGCGCCCACATCGTCGGCGAGGGCGCAACCGAGCTGATCCACATTGGCCAGGCGGTCATGGCCCACGGCGGCACGCTGGAGTACTTCGTCGGCGCCGTCTTCAACTACCCCACCTTCGCCGAGGCCTACAAGATCGCCGCCCTCGACGCCTGGAACCGCGTCCGCGCCTGACCGGAAAAGGGGATATGCCTCATTTGCGGAGTGCGCAAATGAGACATGTCCCCTTTTGATTGCCTATCATGGCGGTCTGCCAGGATCAGATCGTATGCGCATTCTCAAACGGATCACGCTGGGGCTGCTCAGCCTCATCGCACTCGGCATTCTCGGCCTCTACATCGCCCAGCCGACGCTTACCAGCCGGCTCGTCGGCCTTGCCTTCGGAGGGGATCAGGGACCCCACCAGGTCATCGCGGGCGGCACGGTGCCGGCGCTCGAACTGGCCACCCCCGACCGGCGCACGATTCCCGCCACCGCCCTTGACGAGGCTGTGGCCTGGGGCGCCAGCATGGACTCCCACGCACTACTCGTCTGGCAAGGGGGCGCGCTGCAGCTCGAGCACTATTACCCCGGCCACGATGCCACCTCCCTCACGCCGACCCAGTCCATGCACAAGTCGATCCTGGGAATGCTGGTCGGGATCGCGATCGACCAGGGCCTGATCAGGTCTGTCGACGATACGGCCGCCACCTACATCACAGAGTGGTCCGGGGACGAGCGCCGCAAGATCACGATCCGCCAGATGCTGCAGCAGGCGAGCGGCATCGACTTCCCGGGCTTTACCGGCCTCGTGATGATGACGCTCGGTGGCGACGTGGCGCCCTACACCTTCAGCCGCGGCATCATCGAGCCGGGCGGCCAGCACTTCGAGTACAACAACATCAACCCGGAAGTGCTCGGCATACTCATCCAGCGAGTGACCGGCAAGCCCTACAGCCAGTACCTCGCCGAGAACCTGTGGCGGTACGTCAGCGCCGACGACGGCCGGGTGCTGATCGATTCCGAGGAGCACAGGGTACCCATCACCTTCTGCTGCCTGGACGCGCCCGCCCGCACCTGGCTGCGCTTCGGCCTACTGCACCTCAACGGCGGCCGGGTCGGTGACCGGCAGGTCGTGCCGGCCCAGTGGATGCGGGACATGGTCACGCCCTCCCCCACGAATCCGAACTACGGTTACTTCACCTGGCTCGGCACGACGTACACGAGCGTGCGGCCCTACAACTCCAAGTCCGCGGCCAAGGCCTTTCACTCGGAGCCCTTCGCGGCCCCTAACGTGATCTACTTCGACGGCTTTGGCGGCCAGCGCGTCTACATCGTGCCCTCGAAGCAGTTGGTAATTGTGCACACCGGCCCGCTCCGCCAGGACTGGGACGACGCGCTCCTGCCCAATATGCTGATCCGGGCCGTACCCTGACGGCGGCGGGAGCGCCGGCAACGGGGCGAGAACATGGAACACACCCGACTCCGCGGTATCGCCTCTATGCTGGTGGCTGTCGCCTGCTTCGCCGGCATGGATGCCGTGCTGAAGGTGCTGTCGGCCAGCTACCCCGCCTTGCAGGTGGGCGCGCTCCGGGGCGCCTCGTCCCTGCCCTTCGTCCTGGCCTCGGTCGCCGTCACGCGCCGCTGGCGTGACCTCCGGGTGGTGCGCTGGGAACTGCACCTGCTGCGCGGCGGGCTCGCGGTGATCATGATCTGGGGCTTCGTTGCGGCCGTCAGCGTGCTGTCGCTGGCGGACGCCTACGCCATCTTCTTCATCGCGCCGCTGATCGTCACCGCCCTCGCGGTCCCGCTGCTGAAGGAGCAGGTGGACTGGCGGCGCTGGGCGGCTATCGGAGTCGGCCTCTCCGGCGTGCTCTGGATGCTGAAGCCCGGTGAAACGGCCATCGACCTCTACGGTGCGCTCGGCGCCCTGGCCGCCGCGATTGCCTACGCCTTCGCGTCAGTGTCCGTGCGGGTGATGACGAAGACGGAGACCACCGTGTCGCTGGTCTTCTGGTTCCTTGTGCTGCTGACGCTGTTCGCCGGTCTGCTGGCGCTCCCCGGCTGGGTGTCGATCCGGGCCGACCACTGGCCCTGGCTTGCGCTGCTCGGTCTGTTTGGCGCGCTGGGCCAGCAGTTCATCACGGAAGCATTTCGCAGCGCGCCGGCCTCGGTGATCGCACCCTTCGAGTACACCGCCATCCTCTGGGCAGTAAGCATCGACTGGGTGTTCTGGGGCGCGTGGCCCGCCTCCCGCATCTGGCTTGGCGCCGCCCTGGTGATTGCCTGCGGCCTGTACCTGATCTGGCGGGAGCGGCAGGAGCGGCACGAGGTCGTGGCGGCCGGTGTCGCGGATACGCCGGTGCCGTGAACGGCGCGTTTGGCCCGCGGTGGCGAGGGTCGAGGGGCCTGGCGGCCTGCGGGGGGCCCGCTTGAGGGCTCGCCAGGCCCCTCGACCCTCGCCACCGCTGCACATGTGGGCGGGTTCATGGCACACGACCGGCGCCAACTCCTGGCGCAGCGGCGTCCCGGCGGACCCCCTTTTCCAGCCCTCAAGCGGGT
>JBBQSA010000061.1:0-16302 GCA_038214295.1 Gammaproteobacteria bacterium | reverse complement strand
GGGCTGGTGTCAGCGGAAATTGTAGTTCGCAAACAGCCCCGCCTGGAACTCCTCGTAATTGTCCGCCGGAATGTCGGAGCCCTGCTGCTGGAAGCGCCCCAGATAGCCTTCAAGACTGAGCTTTCTGCCGAACGCATAAGTACCCCGCGCGCGGATCACGTTGATCTGGTCAGAGTTGCCGCTGCGAAACCAGCGGTTGCTCAATTCGCCTTCGAGCCCGACTGTGGTGCGGCGGCCAAGGACCCGTGTCAGGCGTGCGGTGCCGCCGGCTTCTGTCTCCGAGTTCTGCACGACATCGGGCGGTGTGGTCGTCCGGTCGAGAATATCGTCTCGCTCCTGGTGAAATCCAACCAGTTCAAGGGTGTTGCTGCCGAAGATCTTCACGAATGTGGCCGAAGCCAGCTTGTACACGAAGCGGGCGCCGCTGCCCGGCCGGTCGATCCCGGACGGCACGTCCGGAGTTGCAGGAGTTCCCGGGGTCACGATCTTCGGCCGACGCTCAAAGAGCTGCTCCTGGACCGACGGATCCTCACGGTAGGCCAGTTCGATACTTCCGGCGTTGAGTTCCCGCCGGATCCGCCCGCGGAATGTGGACCCAAAGCTGCGATCGCCCACGGCCGCCTCGACCAGTGTCCGGCCGGTAGTTCGCCTGAAACCGGCCTCCCAGTAGTTGTCCTTCAAGCTGCCACTCGTGAAATCCCGGTAGTCATTCTCGAGGCCAAACGAGCCAAACAGGAAGAAGTCTGCCGCGTCCCTGAGCCCGTAGGTGAGTGTTATATAGGCGTCCTGCGTCTTGTTGTCCGGTGGTGACTGATAGGAGTAGACCGCGTAGTTATGGAACAGTCCGACCGACAGGCCCTTCGGACGGTCACGGGTGGTAATCGCTGTGTGAGTCTCCTGGTAATCCACGTCACTGACGTCCGCCGAGTACGTCACCCGGCCGACAACATAGCGTGCATCAACCCCAAGGCCGAAGATCTCGGTGTCCAGGTGCGGACTGGTTTCGATCCGGGTTTCGTTTATGCGGTTGTCAACCACTGGCACGTTTGTATAGGAGAAGCCGCTTTCCGGGTCGATGAGCTGCCGCGTGGACTCAAGGACCGACTCCAGCGCCAACGCATCCTTGATCAGGGCAAGGTCGAGGGCGGCACGCCCTTCGGTGAAGCTGGTATCTGCGTTGTCGGCCTTGGCGTATTTCAGGTACGAATAGGTATAGGCCACGTTCAGGTCAACGCGCTCGGACACATGGGTGATATCGATGCGCGGATCGATGCGGGTCACCACATCGTCGAACTTGTTGTCGGGTGTCAGAAAGAGATTGTCGCTATAGACGGCCCCGACCCGCACGGACGGCCGGACGTCGAGGGCGCGTGCGGCTGGCATGGCAGCGAGGCCCAGGGAAAACAGCGCGGCTCCTGCAACGCCGAAGTGATGCGGCAGAAGGCGGGCCTCAAGAGGCTTCATAGGGACCGGCATAGTAGTCGCCTCCGTACATGGAACTCAGTCCACCCACCGACTTGTTGAGGACGAGGCCGACGGGCTTGTTGCCACGAAGCGATTCTACAATCTGTTTCAGCTCGCTCTGCTTGGTGACGCCGGCCTCGACCACGATGATGATCTGGTGGGCAAGATCCAGGATGGCATGGGCATCCGGCGTGGACAGCAGGGGCGGCGTGTCGAGGATGATGATCCGGCCCGGGTCGTCATCGGACAGCCGGCGGATGAGCTGCTTTGCGCGTTCGCTGTTCAACAGTTCGGCAGAATCCTGCGTCTGGCGTCCCGTCGGCACGATGCGCAGTCCGGGGATCTCCGTGTCTATGAGGGTGCTCTCCAGGGGCACGCTCTCGTCGTCGGCTGCATCGAAAAAGCCCGTTCGATCACGCAGTTCCAGGCCTCGCGTGAGGGTTGCCTTGATGTTGTCCAGGTCCACGAGCACCACTGACAGCTCGCGTTCCCTGGTCAGTGTGAAGGCCAGGCCCGACGACACAAAGCTCTTGCCGGCCCCGGGCCGTGCACTCGTCACCATCACGACGTTGGCCACGCCCTCGGCGAGCGGGCCGAATGAGTTGTGCAGGATCGGCCGCTTCAGGTGGCGGAGTTGCTCTATGAGTTGCTGGTCCGTCTCCGGATCGGGAAGCATCCCGATCTCGCGCAAGCGACCGAAGTGCGCCGGTTCCTTGTTGAGTGTGCCCGGGGCGGATCCCGGCGAGCGCGTCTTGCGGCGCCGCCCCGCTGGATCGTGCCGTGCCGGCTCGGTGCGTCCGCTGGCGTCCCGGAGGCTGATTGCCTTTTCGATGATGTTCATGAGGTGCTCAGCCCGCCAGCAACTGCTTGATTGGATCGAGGCCGTGCCGGCCGACAATGTTGACCACTATGCACGCCACCACGAGCGCGCCCGTGACCATGGCAAAAGGCCGGAACTGATTAGGTACGACTGCGCTCGCGGCGCGGGGGAGGGTGCCGAAAACCGGCATGTCCAGCGCCTGGCGCAAGTGGCTTGAGGAAAAGAACACCGGGTCCAGCCTGTTCATCGCAAAGGCGACGAACAGGCCTGCGCCGAGGCCGGCCAGCATCGCGAGGAGGTTCAATACCAGGCGGTTAGGGGAAGTCGGCGCCAGCGGAATACGGGCTGGCTCAATGATGTCGAAGGACACGGCCGCCTTGTCCTGTTGCACCTGGTCGGCGAGCCGGGCGGATTCGAGCCGGGCGAGAAGGGTGTCGTGCTGGCGCTTCACCACTTCGTAGTCCCGGTTCAGCCGGTTCAGCTGGGCCTCCACCTCGGGAATCGTGTCCATCATGCGCCGCAGGGAGCCCAGGGCCGCGCGTCTCTCGCCCAGCTGGGACCGCAGGCTGGCCAGCTCCACCTCGGCCCGGCTCAATGCCATCCGCATGTCCTGGTAGACCGGGTTCATCTTCAGGGTATTGCTCGCGCTGGTCCCGGCGCCGCTCGCCCGGTTGCGCGCCCGTTCTTCATCGCGCAGCCGGTACAGGTCTTCGAGCGTGTTGCGCACGTTGACAATATCGGGGTGCTTGTCGGTGAACTTGAGCCGCAGCTGCTCAAGCTGGGTTTCAAAGCTGGTAATCGTTGCATCCACGGACGTGGAGCCGCCGCCCATGCCCTTGGATCCGTCCGCCAGGCCGAAGGTGGGCTCCTCGCCCGCGAGCTGGCGATCGAGCTCGGCCTTGCGCTGGGAAACGGCGGCGATATCGCCCTCAAGCGAGGTCAGGGCGGTCTGTGCGGCCTGCATCCGGGCGAAGTAATCGCCGCCCTCGCCGGGCATCAGGCCAACATTCTTCTTCTTGAATTCCGCCAGGCGTTCCTCCGCTTCTTCCATACGCTGCTGGTAGATGCTGATCTGGCCCTCGATGAAATTCTGCGCCTGCACGGAGTCAGTGCGATCTGCCGTCAGGGAGTTCTGCATGAAGTTCGTGAGCAGGGCCTGGACTACGTCCCGCGCCATCTTGGGATCGGGATCCTGGAAGGCGATGACGTAGATATCCTGTCCGGAAGCCTTGGTGATCGAGACGCGGGTCTTGATGTTCTGGATCATTGCCTCCTCGGCCTGGGGAGTTTCGGCTTTCGCGAGCAACCCGGTGGTGGACGCAACCGCCTGCAGTTGGGGCCTGCTGAGGAGCGCCTGGGTCATCATACCCAGCTGGCTCAGGCTGTTGGTCTGCACGGCCAGGCCCTCGAGCAGCGGCCTCAGCATGGATTCGGAATTTACGTAGACCCGCGCGGCAGCATCGTAGCGGTTTGGCAGGGTGAGGACGAACAGCCAGCCCAGGATCGCCAGTACCCACGCGAGGGTGAGTGCGATCCAGCGGAAGCGCCACATGCCGTAAGCCTGCTCGATGAGTATGAGCCGCAGGTGGGCTACATCCATGGACTTCTCTGCCGACATGATCCTGCCTGTCAGTTATGCGCGAAATGGAACATCAGAGCCGGGACTCCGGGATGATCAGGACGTCGCCCGGACGCATGGGTACGTTGGCCGAGATCTTTCCCTTGTTCAGAAGGTCATCCAGCCGGACCGGGATCTCCTCCTGGATGTTGCCAATCCGGCGGACGATCTTGGCCCGGTTGCCGGCGGCGTTGGGTCCGAGTCCGCCGACCTGGATCATGACGTCGAGAACGGAGAGTTCCTGGCGAAACGGGATCGCCTGCGGAGAGGCCGCCTGGCCCACCACCCGGACCTGGGTGCTGAAGGTGCCGACGAAGCCCGAAACGATGACGTTGACCTTCGGGGAGCGGATGTACTCGCCGAGGGCCACCTCGATATCCCGGGCCAGGCCGCTGGGCGTCTTGCCCACGGCCTGCATGTCCTCAACCAGCGGCGTGGAGATCCGGCCGTCCGGCCGTACCGGAATCGATACCGAGACCTCCGGGTGCTGCCAGACGAACACCTGGACCGTGTCACCGGGGCCAATGACGTACTCGTCGGTCGGCATGACCGGCGGGGCACTCGCGACCACTTTGCTGGACTTGCCGGTGGCACAGCCGGCCACGGCGATCGCCGCGAGGGCGAGGGCAGTAATAAGTAGAGGTTGGCGCATGATAGGCATTCCCCCGTAGGTTTAAAGACAAACTGCGGGAAGTATTATAGATAAGGCCCGGTAGGTACAGGCATCTTTGTTTTCAGCCGTGGCCCGGGGGTGCCGCATGGACCGCGCTCCATCTGGCCACTTCGCCGCAGTCCACACTATAGCGGTGGTGCGCCCCGGGGTCCGTGATGCAATTCAAGGATGGAGGGTCGTCGGCACCCTGCAGGCGCTGGAATGCGGCCGTATTCGGGCCGTTCCAGCTTGCGGTAAGTCCTGTTCTGGTCCGCGGCCATCTGCCAAGATGGCAGTGCAAAATGCCTCCGGTTCCCGCATGACCATCCCCCTCATCGCGCACGTCCTCCACCGTCTGGACTACGGCGGCCTCGAGAATGGCCTCGTCAACCTGATCAATGGCCTGCCGCCGGAGCGTTACCGTCACGCCGTGATCTGCCTGGCGGGCTTTTCGGACTTCCGGCAGCGGATTCGCCGGCAGGACGTGGAGATTTACTCGCTGGACAAGAAACCCGGCAAGGATCTGCCGGCCTACGGGCGCCTCTGGGCGTTGCTACGCCGCCTGCGGCCCGCAGTCGTCCACACCCGGAATCCCGGCGTCATGGATTGTGCGGTCGTTGCCTGGGCCGCCGGTGTGCCCGTGCGCGTCCACGGCTATCACGGCTGGGACGTGGACGACCTGTACGGTGACCGCCCCCGCAAGGCCCTGCTTCGCCGCGCCTGTACCCCGGCGATCACGCGTTTCGTGGCCGTCTCGCAACACATCGCCCGCTGGCTGACGGCGACTGCACGGGTAGCGCCGCGGGATATCAGCCAGATCTACAACGGCGTCGATACCCGGCTCTTCGCGCCCGGCACATCGGCCTCGCCGCCCCTGTTCAGGTCTGCGACGGCGGGGCGGCTGTTCGTCATCGGGACGGTCTCGCGGCTCGAGCCGGTCAAGGACCCCTGCACCCTGGCCCGCGCCTTTGTGGCCCTGGTCAGCCGGGATCCAGGCTATCGCGCTGTCCTTCGCCTCGCGATCGTCGGTGATGGCAGCCTGCGAAACGAGGTACTGGCCATCCTGGCGGCCGGCCAGTGCGAACAGCTTGCCGTCATTACCGGCTGGCGGGATGACATCCCCGAGCTCCTGCGGCAGTTCGACCTGTTCGTCCTGCCCTCGATCAACGAAGGGATTTCCAACACGATCCTGGAAGCCATGGCCAGTGGCCTGCCGGTGGTTGCCACCGACGTTGGTGGCAACGGCGAACTGGTGATGGCGGGCGAGAATGGCACCCTCGTGCCGCCCGCGTCTCCCCCGGCGATGGCCGCCGCCCTTGAGGCCTATGTCCGCGACGGGGCGCGGACGGCCGCGGAGGCCCGGGCTTCCCGGCGCCGCGCCGAGGCCGTCTTCAGCCTGGACGCCATGCTGCGTGGCTATGCGGACCTCTACGCAGAACTTCTCACCGACGAATCACGACGAGGCGCCTGAACCAAGTGTGCGGTATAGCTGGAATTCTGGCGGTGCGGGGCCCGACCGAAATCAACGGGGCCCTTTTGCGGACGATGATCAGCCGCCTTGAACACCGCGGTCCCGACGGCTCCGGCTGGCACGTGGAGCCCGAGGTCGGGCTTGCCCACCGGCGGCTGTCGATTATCGACCTGGAGACGGGTGAGCAGCCGATGTTTAACGAGGACGGCACTGTTTGTGTCGTCTTCAACGGTGAAATCTACAACTTCCAGTCCTTGGCGGCGGAACTTGCCGGGCTGGGGCATCGTTTTCGTACGCACTCGGACACGGAGGTTATCGTCCACGCCTGGGAAGAGTGGGGCAAGGAATGCGTCTCGCGCTTCAACGGCATGTTTGCCTTTGCCGTCTGGGACAGAAACCGTCGAACGCTTTTCCTGGCGCGGGACAGGCTCGGTATCAAGCCGCTCTACTACGCTCGGCTTGCAGGTGGCCACCTGGTCTTCGGCTCGGAGCTGAAGGCGCTGGCGGCCCACCCGGAATTTCCCCGGGAGATCGACCGGACCGCTGTCGAGGACTACTTCACCTTTGGCTACGTACCCGAGCCGAAGACCATCTACGCCGGCGTCTGCAAGCTGCATCCCGGGTGGCGGCTCCTGGTTGACCTGCGGTCGGGCCGGGAGCATCTCGACCAGTACTGGGACCTGCGGTATGACGCCGTTGGCGACGTGCCTGCCGGCATTGGCGACCTGCAGGACGAGCTGCTGGCCCGGCTGGAAACCGCCGTTCGCGCCGAGCTGATTTCCGATGTTCCGCTTGGCGCGTTTCTGTCTGGCGGTGTCGATTCAAGTGCGGTCGTCGCCATGATGACGCGCGCGGCCACCGGCAGGGTGAAGACCAGTTCCATTGCCGTCGATGAACCAGCCTACGACGAGTCCGCGTTTGCCCGCCAGGTTGCCAGTTTGCTCGGCACGGACCACACGGAGAAGTCGGTGCGGGTGGATGACCTCACGCTCCTTGACCAGTTGGTGCAGACCTACGACGAGCCCTACGCGGACAGTTCTGCCATACCCACGTTCCGTTTGTGCGCGGCGACCCGCGAGCACGTCAAGGTGGCCCTTTCGGGTGACGGCGGCGACGAGAATTTCGCGGGGTATCGCCGCTACAGGATGTTTGCCGCCGAGGAGGCGGTGCGGGCGGCACTGCCGGACGCGATCAGGAAGCCGGTGTTCGGCCTGCTGGGCCGCTGGTACCCGAAACTGGACTGGGCACCTCGCTATGTTCGCGGCAAGAGTACCTTCCAGGCGCTGGCCCGGGACAGTGCGGGGGCTTACCTGCATGCGGTCTCGATCGCACCGGAAGAGCTTCGGGGCGAGTTGTACTCCGCAGGCTTCAAGACCGGGCTGTCAGGCTACAGTTCCAGGGCGGTGTTCGATCAGTATCTCCGTGGCCGGGATTTTCCTGACACTCTGACGATGGCCCAGTATCTCGACTTCAAGACCTACATACCTGGCGACATCCTGACCAAGGTCGACCGGGCCAGCATGGCTCATGGCCTTGAGGTGCGCGTACCGCTGCTCGACCATCATTTCGTCGAGTGGGTTGCCCGGATCCCCACGGCGCTGAAGCTGAAACGGGGGGAGGGCAAGTACATCTTCAAGAAGAGCCTCGAGGGGATGCTGCCGGAGTCGATCCTCTACCGCCGGAAGATGGGTTTCGCGGTGCCGCTGGATCGCTGGTTCCGGGGACCTCTGGCGGCCCAGGTGCAGGAGCTTGGGACGAGCACGCACCTTGCGGACACTGGTTTCTTCGCGCCAGGCAGTGTCCAGCAGATCGTCGCCCGCCACCTGGCGGGTCGGCGTGACCACAGCGCACTGATCTGGGCCCTGCTCATGTTCGATGGCTTTATCCGGCAGCACTCGGCGCGCTGACCCCGGCATGATCGATGTCGTAACGATCGCAAGTCTGTTCCCGAACCGGGAACAGACCCGACACGGGGTCTTTGTCGAGGAGCGCCTGCGACACCTGGCTGCCACCGGGCGTTTCGACGTCCACGTGATCGCGCCGGTGCCCTGGTTTCCGTTTCGTGCCCGAGCGTTCGGTCTATACGGCAAGTACGCCAGGGTACCCCCCGTAGAGGAACGGCTTGGCCGGGTGATCCAGCACCCGCGCTATGTCGCGATTCCAAAGGTGGGCATGTCCGCCGCGCCCTGGCTGTATGCCGCGGGCATCGCACCCCTTCTGCAGCGGATGCTCGCGCGCCTGGGCCCGGACGTGGTCCTGGACGGCCACTTTCTGTATCCGGACGGTGTGGCTACGGCGATGCTCGCCCGCCGCTTCGGCCTGCCGTACGTTCTGACTGCCCGTGGCCAGGATGTGACGCTCTTTCCCGGCTACGCGGTGCCACGTGTCCTGATCCGCCGCGCCTGCAGGGGCGCAGCCCGGGTGATCACGGTCTCGGAGGCGCTTCGGGCGCTGCTGATCGACCTGGGAGTCCCGCCCGAAACTGTGCTGACCCTTCGCAATGGGGTGGACCTGGCCAAGTTCAATCCGCTCGACCGTGCGCGGACCCGGGAGCAGCTCGGCTTTCGCCGCCAGACCCTGCTCGCGGTTGGTCATCTGATCGAGCGCAAGGATCACGACCTGATTCTCCGCGCCTTACCTCTCGTCCCGGACACGGACCTGGTTATCGTGGGTGAAGGTCCGTTGCGTGAAAGGCTGCTGGCGACTGCACGGCAGCTCGGGGTTGTCGACCGGGTCAGGATCGTTCCCAACGTGCTCCAGGACCAGCTGGTCGCCTACTACTCCGCCGCAGACCTTTCCATCCTCACGTCGCGTCACGAGGGCATGCCGAACGTCGTTCTCGAAAGTCTCGCGTGCGGTACCCCGGTAGTGGCCACCCTGGTGGAGGGTGTTCCCGAACTGCTCGACCAGCCTGCGGCGGGCTGTCTGGTCCTAGAGAGGAGCCCGGCCGCCCTGGCCGAGGCCGTCATCCGCCTGCTGGCGTCCCCGCCTGAGCGGGCGGCGACACGGCGGCATGCCACCGGCCTGGGGTGGGGGCCGACCATCGACGGCCTGGCATCGGTGCTGGAGGCAGCCGCGCTGAACCGCAGCGAGGGCAGCCACCCGGCCTAGTCAAGCCCAGCCCAGCCCAGCCGTCCCGCTGCTGGCGGCCGGCATCACAGTAATGAAGCTGTCTGAAACGTATACTTCCCACACTGGTGCCGGAATCAGCTGATTCCCGGCCTGGACCAAGAACAATGCCGGGTTACAGCCCGGGCAAGCAGGACCAGCCGCAGACCGTGAAACTGTTCAGGGTTGCCAACAGCCGCTTTGTCGGCGTCACTGCTCTGATGGTGGTGACGGATATCACTGTGGCCGCGCTGGCCTGCCTGCTTTCGGTCGAGCTCCGCTTTGGGTTCGACCCGGTCCAGATCGACCGTTGGTTCGGCTCGATTACACCCAGGGTCGTGTTGTTTGCGTCCTGGGTCGTGGTCGGCATGCTGAGCATGGGACTCTACCGGGCCCGCCAGCGTCCCACGCCGGCCGAAACGGTCGCCCGGGTCTGCCTGGCGGTGGTGATTGCCACCGTTGGTAACATCCTCTTCTACTTCATCCTTCCGGACATTTTCGATTCAGGTCGTGGCGTCGTGGCGATCTCCGCGGCGCTCACCACTATCGGCCTGATCGGTTCCCGGTTCCTGATCCTCCGCCTCATTGACTTCAATCCGGTAAAGCGCCGGGTGCTTGTCATCGGCTGCGGCGAGCACGCCACAAAGATCCGGAATCTTCGCCGGCGCTCGGACCGGCGACGTTTCGACGTCGTGGCCTTCGTGGCGGTTTCCGATGGCGAGCGCGAGGTCGCGGAGGGCCTCGGATTTGCCCCCGTGATTCCTGCCCTCGACGCTTCCAGCCACGAGTTCGACGAGATTGTCGTGGCCCTCGACGACAGGCGTGGCTTGTTGCCATTCGATCTGCTGCTGGACTTCAAGCAGCGGGGCGTCCCGGTCACTGACCTCGTGGATTTCCTCGAGCGCGAGACCGAGCACCTGGACCTCGATATCCTCAGGCCCAGCTGGCTGCTGTATGAGCGCAGCAGCGAGACTGACCTTATCTATCGCTGGCTGAAGCGTGGTTTTGACGTGACCTTCGGCGCCCTGCTGCTGGTGTTGACCCTGCCCCTGCTGGTTCTGGCCATCGCCGCGATCAAGCTCGAGGATGGCTGGTCTGCCCCGGTGTTTTACCGGCAAAAACGCGTGGGCCAGCACGGCAAGGTCATTCGCCTCTTCAAGTTCCGGAGCATGCGCGTGGATGCGGAGCGCGGAACCGGGCCCCAATGGTCAACCCGGGGCGATGACCGCGTGACTCGCGTGGGCGCCGTCATGAGGCGATTCCGTATCGACGAGCTGCCCCAGATGATCAATATCATCCGCGGGGACATGAGCGTCGTCGGCCCCCGGCCCGAACGCCCCGCCTTCGTGGAGGAATTGTCCGGGGAGGTGCCGCTGTACTACTACAGGCACGGCGTTCGGCCAGGTCTTACTGGCTGGGCCCAGCTGAATTTCCCCTATGGAGCTTCTGTTGACGATGCCCGCGAGAAGCTCAAGTACGATCTCTATTACATCAAGAATGCCAGCCTGATCCTTGACCTGCTGATCCTGGTGCAGACCGTCGAGGTTGTCGTCTGGGGCAGGGCAACGACCATGGCGGGAGGGCCTCGACCACGGAGCCCGGATGACCAGGGCCCGGAACAAAGCAGTGAGGCATTGCGTGACGCCCGGGAGTCGGATGCGCTCTAGTCCGGGCTAGCTGACGAGCCGGTCGTCCTTTTCCAGTATTGCCGTCTGCTGACCGGTGTCTTCATCAGAGCCCGTGGACTGTTTTGTGGCCAGTTCAGCCGTCGAATGGGTCCGGCCAGCGCGTTTCTCGACGTAGAACACCACGTCGACCGTGCCCAGGGTGATGATGTCGCCGGAACGAAGCAGGGCCCGTCCCCGGGGCTTGTGATTGATCTGGATGCCGTTCCGGCTGTTCAGATCCTCGACCACGTAGATGCCCCCGATATTGTCGATCAGGGCGTGCCGGCGGCTTACCTCGTGGTCAATGATCACCAGGTCATTGGCCTGGCTACGGCCGATCACGCAGGGAAAGGTAACTGCCTCTATCTGGTCGACGAGCTGGCCCGACCGATACACCATCAGGCTCACGTGGGTATCCGACGCGGCCTTGGCGGCTGTCGCCTCTGGCCGGCGGCCCGCTCCAGGCCCCCGTTCCTCGAACCATTGCCAGCGCAGCTCGTGGACCACGTTGTCGAGGATCTCAAGGTTGACCTTGTGCTGGCCCTCAACCATGCAGGCGGTGAGAGCGGTATCGCAGAGGGTATTGATCAGCCGGGGAATGCCGCCGGTCAGCCGATGGATCTCCGGCAGAGTTTCGGGCTCGAAGATGGCATCGACGCTGCCACCGGCGATTTCCAGGCGGTGGCGGACGTAGTCAAGGGTTTCGCCTTCCTGCATCGCGTCCAGCCGCTGGCGCAGCCGGGCGCGCTGGCGGAGCTGCGTCAGTCCAGGGGCATCCAGCAGGTCATCCAGGGACGGCTGGCCGGTCAGCACGATGGAGACTATTCGCTGGTCGCTCGTGTCGATGCAGGACAGCAGCCGCAGTTCCTCCAGCGCGGACGAGCTGAGGTTCTGTGCCTCGTCCACGATGATCACGACATGCTTGCCCGCCTGCTGCTGTTCCATGAAGAAGCTGCGCAGCGTGTCCAGCAGCATCACCTTCTTCTTGGTGTAGTTCGGCATCCCGAATTCGGAGAGGAGCGCCTGCAGCAGTTCGATGTGGGAGAGGGTGGTGTGGACCAGCTTGGCGGTCACGTACCCGGGGCCAAGCTCCTCCATCACTGTGTTCAGGATAGTGGTCTTGCCGATGCCGATTTCGCCCGTGACGATCACGAAACTGTCGTGATTCATGAGGGCAAAGCGCATGTTGGCGACCGCCCGCGAGTGCTGGGGGGTCATGAAGATGAATTTGGGATCCGGCGCCAGGTCGAATGGGCGGCACTGAAGGTTGAAGAAATCTTCGTACATCCGGGGTCCGTCGGTCCGAATCGCGGGGCCTACCGGGCCACCATTACGTTTCAGTATAACCCGCTCCCCCGGGGAGCGGGGCGGAACCACGGCACACACCTTACTTTTGCCAGCCCCGCCACACGCGTATATGATGCGGCCCGCGGGCGATTAGCTCAGTGGGAGAGCGCTGCTTTCACACAGCAGAGGTCGAGTGTTCAATCCACTCATCGCCCACCACCTCCAAAGCCTACAAATAAAGCACTTTGCGACGAATAACAGGACCGCCTTCGGGCGGTCTTTTTTTGCCTTTTCGGGTCAGGGTAACGCCGGGGTAGCGTTGTCGTGGGTAATGGTTTCCGGCTTCGCAGCGGGCGCATTGTGGGCGTGTTTCTGGATTGGTAACGAGTCGTCTATGAGCGCCATCGTCCTCGACACTTACGCCGCGTTGCTCGCCAATCAGCACGGCCTCGACGCTTTCTGCTCCCCCTGTCAGCGGTGGGCGGCTATCAACCTGGCGGAGCTCGTCGCCCAGGGACGCGGGCAGGAGTCGGCCATTGGCCGGAAGCCCCGGTGCCGGGACTGCGGGACGCTGGGGCAGTTCCAGGTGTCCCAGGGTCGCTGATCCTCCCTGGCCGGCCTCAGTGACGCCACCGGCCCGTGAGTCCAGGCGCAATTCCGATGACTTCGTGCAGCTTCGCAGGGTGTGCCGCCAGAGTCGCACCAGAGCCTGCACGCGACCCCAAATCAGCCACGTTCGGGCTTCAGAAGTCCCCGTGTGGCGGGTCGGGGTGCGAGGGCTGAAATAGCGGGTGTCGGGGATCGCCGGCTAGGGAATGCCGTAGTGGAATTCCCGCAGCAACCGCAGGTAGTGCAGGGCCTTGTCCAGGTCCTGAACGCCACCCTTCACGGCATGGCGGCAGACGTACTTGATGACGTTGCCCTCGCAGAACCCCAGGCTGTTGCGGACGATGAACTCCACGGGCTGAATCGCCATCGTCCGATAGTGGTCGCCGCCCACCTGGTCATCGGTCGCAGTCATCAGAAATCCTCATTCCCAGCCCGGCGAGCGCAGCGGCAACATCGGGGGGAGAGCCCCGGGCAGGGCCGCTGCGCCCGCCTCGGACTTCGTGGCCCGAATCTGTCTCGCCGCCTCAAGGATCTCACGCTCACCCCTGGCGACAATTTCCGTCTGCCTTTCCTTCGGTAGACCAGCCACGTCAGCCGCCGCCGACACCGACACCCTGCCCCGCTCTACGGCTGAAACCAGCTCGGGGCTGCCGTGGTCGAGGACTTCGCGGGCGCGCTGGACACTGGACCGACTGACATTCAGTCTTTCGGCTGCTTCTACCTGCGAGGGTGCTTCAATTGAAGCATGCTGATTCGAGCCCTGCGGCAGAGTCTTGGGTAAGTTCGCCAACTGGCGCAGTTCCTGTTGGGCGGCGGAGGCTTGAGTAACAACCGGCAAACTTGCCGCTTGGTCAGCGCGTACGCCTTGCGGACGTTGAGAAGGCCAGCGGCGCCAGACTGGGTGATCGAGTCGCCAATTGGCGACTTGCGGACGTTGAGCATTGACGCGGCACTAGGTTGGGTTATCCCGGCAAACTTGCCGGTTTCTTGTGGCCTACCCTGCGGAAGATTCGCAATCTTCCCCGCCAATTGGCGACTTTTCAGCAGCTTCAATCTGTGAGGGTGCGCCAATTGGCGCATGCTGATTCGACCCCTTCGGCACGTGCGCCAGTTGGCGCAGCTAGGTCTGACCGTTGCCCGACGTTGAGAAGGCCGGCGGCCTCAGATTGAGATAACTTTCCGCCAATTGGCTAAAGGTCGCGGCGGGCACCCTGCCCGCGACGCACTGACCGCTCACCGACGTTAAGCATTGAGGCGGCGTCCGGCTGAGTCACACCGGCCAATTGGCCGCTCTGGTCAGCCCTCACACCGTGCGGAAGATTCGCAATCTTCCCCGCGACCATAGCCCGCTGCGACGCGGGCCTTCCTCCGGTCTGATGTGCGCATTGCTCAGTTGTCAGCGGTCACAGCCCGGCGGGCGCAGCGGTATTCAACGGGGGGAGAAACCCCGGGGCAGGACCGCTGCGCCCGCCTCCGAACTTAGGCGCCGGGATTTCTGTAGCAACCTCTGAAGTCCGTTGCCACTGGGGCGAAGTCCAGGCGAATCTTGAACTCCAGGCCATCGGAGTCCGTGTTGAACTTGGACTCAAGGCTCGGCTCGGTGGTCTGCATGAACGCGACCGCGAGCGCGTCGTTGACGAGCGGATCCGCGAGCAGAATCCAGGCCGTCGCCGACGTGGCCTCAAGCTCGGCATCGACAGCGACGCGCAGGTTGTTCGGGTCGCCAGGGATGCTGTCTGCACCGACCAGAACGCGAGCCGTTGCCTCGACGCTGGGCGGAACCAGCAGGATTTTCGGCGAAATGTTCAGGCGCCTACCGCTGGTCGGGTCCGTCTGCAGGCGAACGGCCTTTCGGGCAGCGTTGAGCGTCGTCACAGACAGAGCACCGCCCGCCGCCGCGAGCGTGAGATCCGTTGTGTTGAACAATGAGCGGCCCGTCTGGGTGAGCGTCGGACCCGCGCCCGATGCCAGCGCCAGCATCGAAAATACTTCCTGATTTACGTGGTTTCCCGCGGCCTCACCGGCCCGCTTCGCGTCCACGACCAGTCCACCGCGGAGATCGTTGAGCTGCGCCTCACGGGACAGGCTGAAGATTCCAGCGTGCGGCACCGCCTGCGCCTGCTCGTAGCGCGAGGACGCCGGCGAGTGGGCGATCTCGCGCATTGGTCCCAGTTTGGACAACTGGATCTCGCTCGGGCCTGCCATCGGCATCGGCCGGAAGTCGTTGACGATCACGACGCGACATATATCGCGCCACGTCTGGCGGATGTTTGACCAGCCGATCAGCAGTGCCGTGTTGGCGACGTTCTGCAGCAGACCAACGAAGGTTTCCGTGCCATGCGCGATGTCCCGCTGCCCCTCGTCGATCTCGTGGGACACGCGGATGGCCTGCTCGATGATCCGGCCTTCCGGTTGGCCACGCCACGTCGTGATGCCGATGGAGTCGAACCAATTGCGCGCCAGATGCACCATGGTTGACTGGCCCACCAGGTCGCGCACGCCGGGGTGCATCGGGTAGCCAGCGGGGAGAATCCCGGCGTCCCGCAGCATCGCGTCGCCAAAGGCGCGGGCATACTCGCGCAAATCTCGTGAACCGCCCGTGATGCGGGCGCCAGGTCGGAAGTCTGCAGTCATGTTCGGTTACTCGTGGGCCGCGATGGGCGGCGCTTCGAGATTCACTGTCCCGCAGTCGGCAGACGGAATCACGGCACGAGCTCGGGCAGCTCGTGTCCGTCGCGACACCGTGCGGGCATCGGTTGGCACCGGCACGCCAGATTCCGCGACCTGGCGCAGGGCGGCAGCGACTGGCGCCGGAACGGGCCGCCCCTCCCGGTACTGGTCCCACCAGCCGAGGACGGTTTCGGCCCGGGTCTCGTCGGCGCCCTGCGCCAGGTCGCAAGCGGCCGCAAGGCCAGCGTCGCGCTGGGCAAAGCGATGCACGCGGGACACGCTCCGGCGGCCGGGCAAGGGCCGCAAGCCGAGTGCCACGTCGGCAGGCTCACCGGCGAGGATCGGCGCGGCGGCAGCGGCCACCCACCGTATCGCGGCGTTCACGAGGTCAGCAGGCGCGGTCCGCCCGGCGCCGTGCAGGGCGGCCAGGCGTTGCAGGATTTCGATGGGGGTAGTCACGGACGCTCGGGCCGGTCGCGGCGCAGGCGGGCTACGGCGTAGGAGGCGGAGGTCCCATGTGTTTTCAAGCTTATATTAGAAGCTTGATCCCGCTTCCCTCCATGCTTGCCGAGCGCGACGGCACGCAGCCACGCGAGCAGCTGGCGCACGAGATAGGCAGGTACCTTGCCGTCAGGGCTTTTCAGCAACTGGCACAGCAGCTCGCGTGCGTCGTGCTCAGACATTGGCGACAATCGCCCCATGCCCGGTGTCCACGAGCTCGAGCAGGCGCGCCTCGCGGTGGAACGCGAGAAGCTCGCAGCGCTCCGCCGGGTCGCCGTCACGAAGCTCTACGCCGAGAAGCACGGTCAGGCACCCAGCGCCGACGTGGCCGAGCGCCTCGCCGCGAAGCCATCGAACTGCGCGGTGGAAGCCCTGGCCGGACTGACTGACAGCGAACGCCGGCAGGCGCTCGGCATCCCGGAACCGCCGCCGAAG
>JBBQSA010000060.1:0-16738 GCA_038214295.1 Gammaproteobacteria bacterium | reverse complement strand
GCCCGCTGGAGGACGATCTGCCGGAAGCCCCGCCGCCGGGTGCGGCGGGGCTTCCAGCGCCATCGCCATCCGTACCAGGTGCGCCACCGAGCGGGTCGCCATCTTCTCCATGACCCGGGCCCGGTGAATCTCCACCGTCCGTTCCGACAGCTTCAGGTCCATGGCAATAACCTTGTTCGCGTTGCCAGCGACGATCAGGTCCATGACCTCCCTTTCCCGGGGCGTCAGGGTGTCGTGCCGCCGCCGCAGCTCTTCCGTGAGCAGCAGCGCCTGGCGGGCCTCCGCGTCTGCGGCCAGCGCCCGTGAGATCCGGTCGAGCAGGTCCTGCTGGCTGAAGGGCTTCTGCAGGAAATCGAAGGCGCCGTTCTTCATCGCCTCGACTGCCATGGGCACATCGCCGTGCCCGCTGATGAAGATCACCGGCAGAAACGCGCCCCGCCGGGACAGCTCCTGCAGCAGTTGCATGCCGTTCATGCCCGGCATGCGCATGTCCAGCAGCAGGCAGCCCGGGCGCACCGGGTCGTACTGGTCGAGGAAGTCGAGGGCGGAGGAAAAGGCGACCGGCCGGTAATCGGCTGAATCCAGCAGGATCCCGAGCGAGGTGCGCACACCATCGTCGTCGTCGACGACGAAGACCGTGTTCGCCGGCTTCGCCGGGTCACCGTTGGTGCTGTTCACGCGGTCCAGGCCCTCCATCGGGTAGCGCCAGCTCAGCCGCTGACGCGGGGCAGGTGGACCTGGAAGAGGGTGCCCCCGGGCTCCATCGCGCTGAGCTCCACGGTGTACGCACCGTGATCGGTCGAGATGGTGACCCGGCGGCGCTCTGTAGGCAACCGGGCAACGGCATCGACCGCCCCGGAGAACAGCATGATCAGGACAGCCTGCAGCCGGGATGCGTCGCCCAGCACTGCTGGCGAGGGCGTCCGCAGCTCAAGCCTCACCTCCACGTCCTGCTGGCTCGCAAGCGAGCGGAGCAGGGGCAGCGCGGCCCGGACGAGGGCGTTGGGATCGAGCGGCAGGCCCAGGCCGGGCAGGGGGCGGGCAGCGCCCCGCAGCTGCTCGATCACATCGCCGGCGCGGAGTGCCTGCCCGGCGATCGCCTGGACGATGTGCAGGGCCTGGGGCGGGGCATTGGCTTCCCGGCGCAGCAGGGTGGCGGCCCCGGCCGCGTAAGCGGCGATGGCGGCGAGCGGCTGGTTGAGTTCGTGGGCGAATCCGGCCGCCAGGTCACTGAGCACGTGCTGGTCTGCCCCGATTGCGGGCAGGGCAGGGACCACCGGCGCTTGCGCAGCCACACGGTGCAGCTGATCATTCTGCATGTTCATCGCAGGCCAGATCCTAAGCCGGGTCTGGCCTGCGCTCTCTAAGGGTTTTCCCCTACGGTGGCGGTACAGATGGCAGGCAGCGGCATCACCGACCAGATCGTCCAGCAGGCGCCCGACGCGCTGCTGCTCGTGGATGACAGGGGGCACGTGGTTTATGTCAACGTAGCCGCCGCGGCGCTGTTCGACTACCCGGCGGCACAGTTGCTGGGCCAGAGCATCGAGCAGCTGGTTCCGACCCGGTCGCGGCACCTCCACGAGCGCCTGCGGGACGGCTTTACCGCGAAGCCGACCACCCGGGAGATGGGCGCACGCCTCGTGACACTGTCCGGCTGCCGCCGGGACGGCACGGAGTTTCCGGCGGAGATCCGGCTCGCCCCGGTTCACAGCGACGGCGTCGACTACGTGCTTGCGGCCGTCCGGGATGTCACCGACCGCCGGCGGATGACGGACGAGCTGCGCGCGGCCCGCGCAGAGGCCGACAGCGCCAACAAGGCCAAGAGCCGCTTCCTCGCCACGGCGAGCCACGACCTTCGCCAGCCACTGCAGACGCTGCAGCTACTGAATGCCGCGCTCGGCCGCCGGGTCAGCGACGCGGCGGGGCTGGACCTCATCCAGCGGCAGCAGGCGGCACTCGACGGCATGGGTGAACTGCTGAACGCGTTGCTCGACGTCACCCGGCTGGAGTCCGGCGCGCTCACGCCCAACCTGGAGGTGGTGGCGCTGGCGGACCTGCTCGCGGACCTGCAGGGGCAGTTCGAGGCCGTCGCCACTTCCCGCAACCTGACGCTAGAGGTACCGTCCACCGTCGAGTGCCTGCTGACGGACCGGGTACTGATCCGCCAGGTCCTCCAGAACCTGCTGAACAACGCGCTCAAGTACACCCGGCAGGGGGGCGTGACGGTCAGCGTCCACCGGGGCGACGGCGCCCTGCGGATCGACGTCACCGACACCGGCGTGGGCATCCCCGCCACCGAGATCGACCGGGTGTTCGACGAGTACTACCGGATCGACACCCCCGGGGCCCGGCCGCGGGGCTTCGGCCTCGGACTCACGATCGTCCGGCAGATCGCCCGGCTGCTGGGCTACACAGTGACGGTGATCTCGGAGCTCGGGCGGGGCACGACCTTCGCCGTACACGTGCCCGCCGACAGCCTCGTCGAGCCGGCGGACTGGAGCGAAGTACCGGACGCGCGACCCGGCAGCCGGCCGGACATCCCTAAGCCCGGCATCCTGATCGTCGAGGATGACGCGCCGGTGCGGGACGCGCTGCAACTGGTGCTGGGACTCGAGGGCTATCCCCTGCACGCGGCGGCGTCGGCCGCCGCCGCGGAGGAACTCTTTGCCCGCCACGGCGCCGACATCGACCTGGTGGTCAGCGATTACCAGCTCGGCGGGGGCCGCAACGGCCTCGAGCTGCTGGAGAAGCTGCGCGGCCAGGCCGGCCGCGACCTGCCGGCGGTGATCCTGAGCGGCGACACGTCGCCCGCGCTCGCGGCCATCGGCACCGTCGCGCGGGTGGCGCTGCTGCGCAAGCCGGTGGATGCCCCGCGGCTGGTCGCCCTGCTGGAAGAACTATTCGGTGCCGCAGACTGAGCCGCCGCCGGGTGGCGCGGCGGTGGCCTTCGCCAGCGTGTCGGCGACGGCGGGGGCGAGCGGCGAATCCGGCGGCAGGTCGTCGCTGGCCTGCCGGGCCTCGGCTGCAGCGGCCGCGCCGCAGCCCGCGTCGAGCAGCGCGTTCGCCAGGTTGTTCCGCCCCGCCACGTTGTCCGGCGTCCGCGCCAGCAGTTCCCGGTAGCGGGCCATGGCCTCGGTGAGGCGGCCGCTCGCGTAGGCCTGGTTGCCGTTCGCCAGCAGGACCAGCGGCTCTTCGGGCCAGCGGGCCAGGGCCGTCGCGTAGGCGGCGTCCAGGGTCGCGGCCGGAATATGGCGTTCAGCGGCAGTGAGCGCCCGGATGAAGCCGTCGCCGGTGGCGGTAGTCGGCGGCTCGTCCGGCCGGGCGAGAACCGCTGCCCAGTTGCCGCCGGCCTGCCAGGAACGCAGGAAGCGCTCGCGGCGTTCGAGTTCCCGCCGTTTCGTGCCGGAGCGCAGGATGACCACGTCCTGCTCCGGCGCGTAGCCGATGACCACCGCGAAGTGCCACAGCCGGATGCCGAGGGCGCCGAGGTCCTGCAGCACGAGCACCGGGTTGCCCGCAGCGACTTCCGCGCGCAGGTCTTCGAAGCGTGGCGCGAGCACGTAGCCCAGTCGCCCGGCATTGCGCGCGGCGGCGAGCATTTCCACCTGCAGGCTGCCGCGGCGTCCCGGGATATAGACCTGTGGTGTGAGTTGCTCCGGCGTGATATCGACGCCGGTGGCGCCGAGCGCAGTGGCGAGCGCCGCCGGGCCGCACTGGTGGATGGTCTGGGGGAAGAAGGGAACGGCCGTGAGCTCGTTCCGGGGGTCCTCGGCAATGGCCGGGAGCCGGGTCGTGCAGGCGGTGAGCGCCAGGCTGGCGCTCACCGCCGCAAGGACGGTACGGCTAGACCTTCTTGAAGATGTCGATGACACCGGTGAGTTCAAGGATCAGCAGCACAATAAGGACGACACCGAGCACGGCAAGCAGGCCATCGCCACCCGCCGGCAGCGTGTTCATTTCCGCGGCGACCCGGGAAAGTTCGCTGTCGGAGAGCGCGGCGGCGCGGGCCGCGGCATTCGCCGGGTCTACGCCGAGGGCGACGAGCTGGGCCTGCACATCCACGCGGCTGAGTGCCGTGTTGATGTCGGCCAGGTGGCCTGCACGGGCCTCCGCCGACAGGTAGGCGTCGGTGCCGATGATGCCGGCCGAGGCCGTGGTGTGGAGTCCGAGGCTCAGGAAGCACGTGGCGGTCAGTGCAACGGTGATCTGACGCAGGTTCATTGGCCCAATCCTTTCAAGCGTGCGCAGGGAGACGGCGCGGAGTATAGCGCGTCGCTGGTACCAGCACTCATTTGCGGGCGGCAGCCCGGGCTCTGGCGACCGGCTGCGCCGAGGTCGTGAACTTCGACACGCTGCGGGCCACGTTGCGTACTTCCTCGAGCAGCAGGGCGGCAGGCGGCGTCAGCGGTCGCTGGCCCGGGAAGATCAGGCTGGCCTGCCGGTCCACTGTGGGCCGGTCGATATTGAGGACCCGGAGCGCGGCCGGCCGCCGGCCGAGCTCCGGCGCGATCAATGCCGGCGACACCATGATCAGCAGGTCACTGGCCAGCAGCAGGTGCATGCCGATCCGGTAGGCGTCGCTGCCGACGACCTGCCGCGGCGGCTCGAGGTTCTCCGCCACAAAGGCCTCGACGATGATCTGCAGGTCGGCGGGCCGGGAGTAGGGGACGAGCCAGGCGAAACCCTCCAGGTCTTTCAGCGTCAGCCCGCGGCGGCCGGCCAGCGGGTGCTCCGGGCGGACGGCGACTACGTCGCGGGTGGAGTAAATCACCTCGCGGGTGAAGCCCTCGGCCAGCTCGTAGGCGCTGATGCCCGCTGCAATGAAGTCGAACTCGCCGTCGTAGAGCCGCGTCCGTAGCTTCTCCGAGTACCCCTCGATGAGGTTCACGCGGATGCCGGGCCGCGCCTTCCGGAAGCGCAGCACGGCCTCGGCGATGATGTCGCCGGCGAAGGCCTCGCCCAGGCCCACGGTCACAGTGCCCGCCCGGCCGTCGCTGAGGTTCTGCAGTTCCTGCCGGGCGCGCTCGGCGCCCGCGAGCTGCGCCCGGGCGTGGCGGATCAGCGCCGTGCCGTGCCGGGTGGGCTGGGTGACGCCGCCGGGACTCCGGTCGAAGAGCCGCACGCCAAGCTCCTGCTCCAGGTTGGCGAGACTGGCGCTGAGGGCCTGCTGCGTCAGGTGCAGCTGCCGGGCCGCGGCCGCCAGGCTGCCGTGCTCGATGACGGCGAGAAAGCGCTCGAGTTGCCGGTGTTCCATGTGATCGCTTCCCTGTTGCGGTGGCCTGTTGCGGTGGCCTGCTGCGGTCGCGGGCGCTCAGTGCATCTCTTCGCCGCCGCTGACGTTGAGCGCGTCACCGGTAATGTAGCGGGCGTCGTCGGAGGCCAGGAAGGCGACGGCCGCGGCGGTGTCCTCGGGCAGCCCCGGCCTGCCCAGCGGGATACGCGCCCGCATGGCCGCCATGAACTGCTCCGGCGTCTGGTTGCGGACCTTCGCGTAGTACTCGTTCTGTTTCGCCCCGAGTCCCGTGGTGACGTGGTTCGGGCAGACGGCGTTCACCGTGATGCCGTCGCCGCCGAGCTCGACGGCGGTCGCGCGGGTGAGGCCGATCATGCCGTGCTTCGAGGCCACGTAGGCCGCCAGGTGCGCGAAGCCCGACTTGGCCGCCTGGCTCGCGATGTTGATGATGCGGCCCCCGTTGCCGGCCGCCCGCATCTGCAGCGCCGCGTGCTTGGAGCAGAGGAAGGCGCCGGTCAGGTTCACGTCCAGCACGAAGCGCCACTCCTCCGCGGTGGCCTCGACGAAGGGCTTGAGGATGTAGCCCACGCCGGCGTTGTTCACCAGGATGTCGAGGCGGCCGAACTCCGCCACGGTGCGCGCGACGAGCCGCTCCACGCTGGCCTCGTCGCGGACGTCGCAGGGCACGACCAGCACCCTGGCCCCGGTGGCGCGCAGCTCCGCTGCTACCACCTCCATTTCGTCGCTGGCGCCGATGTCACCGGCGCCGAGGAGGCGGTCCGGTGTGCCCACGTCGGAGACCACCACCGCGCAGCCCTCGGCCCCCAGGCGCCGCAGGATCGCTGCGCCCAGTCCCTCGCGCCGGCCGGAGCCGGTGCAGATGGCTACCTTGTTGACGAGTCTTGTCATGGTTCCCCCTGGTTCATACGGTCGGGGCTGATGCGGTCGGTGAGCATGAAGACGGGATTGTCGGCGAACTCGCGGAACTCGCCGGCAACCCGCCGCATCGTGTCGGTGGCGACGTCGGTGCGAAAGCCGGGCACGTCCCGGATGGCGATCATCTCCACGTAGTCATAGGGGGCCGGGTTCCCGGAGCCGAAGAGCCCGGCGCTGCGGAACAGCTCGAAGCCGGCCACGGACGGCAGCTGCCGGACGATGGGCAGGTCGGTGCTGCGGGCCCAGGCCTCGTAGGCCGAGACATCGGCACCGGGCTTCAGGCGGAAGAGGACTATCAGGGTCTGCGTGGCCAGGGTCTGCGTGGGCAGGGTCTCCATGGGTGGTCTGGCGCCTCCGGGCATAACAAATAAATATTGTATTTGACAGAGCAAACACAAAATATCACAGTGCACCCGTCGCCGGCAAGCCGGTGCCAGCCACAGGACCAAAGCCATGCTCAAGGATCTCTCCCACGACCTCCGCGTCACGCCCTCCCGGGACGAGCGCACCCGCCAGGAATTCGTCGCCTCGCTTCGCCGCCACGTGCTCGGCGACATGGCCACGTCCCTGCGCGGTAACTACGAGAAGCGGGTGCTGCCCGCCTTCGAGCGCGGCAACGGCCGAGCACCGGACAGCGGGGACGAAGTCCACGCCGCCATCCAGGAGGACCGCTACTTCCGCTTCTACAGCGCGGTCCGGTACAACGCCCAGGAGATGGTCTTCCGCTCGGTGATCCCGGTGGTCGACCGCCAGCTGGAGGAGCTGAACGCCCGGGCCCGCGCCCGGCCCGGCCACTTCGTGGCGAACCCGGACCTGAAGGTGCCGGCCAACGTCGCCAACATCGACGTGCACCTGTCCCCGGGCAGCTATCACTCGGAGTACGACGCCGACGACGTGACCGCGGGCGCCGTCTACGACAACAGCATCAACGTCTTTGCCTTCAACCAGATGGGCCGGGACGTGGACGACGTCGGGCATTCCTTCTCGAACTTCGTCCGGCTGGCCTACCCGGACTTCCGGCCCGAAACGATCCTGGATGCCGGTTGCACGGTGGGCCACAACACTCTGCCCTGGGCGAAGAACTTTCCCGACGCCGAGGTCACGGGCATTGACGTCAGCCCGGGCGTGGTCCGCTACGCGGCGGCCCGCGCGGCGAGCTTCGGCCTGCCTGTGCGCTTCATGCAGATGAATGCCACGGAGCTCGCCTTCCCCGATGCCAGTTTCGACATGGTGTTCTCGTCCATGTTCCTGCACGAGCTGCCGCTGAAGGACATCCGCCGCTACTTCCGCGAGGCCTTCCGCGTGCTGAAGCCCGGTGGCCTGTTCCTGAACATGGAGCTGCCGCCCAACGACCGGATGGATCCCTACGACCAGTTCTACCTGGATTGGGACAGCTTCTATAACAAGGAGCCCTGGTACAAACCCTTCCGGGATCAGGACTACAGGCAGCTGACCACGGCAGCGGGTTTCAGGGCGGACAAGATCATCGAGGCCGTCGTGCCCCGTTACACCTACACGCCTGAGGCAGAGTTTGCCGCCGCCGTGTCCCAGTGGAGCAAGGAAGGTCCCCGCTTCGACAATCGCACCGGCCGGCTGTCGGATGACCTGCGCTGGTACGCCTTCGGCGCCTGGAAACAAGGAGAATAGAGCCATGAGAATGCAGCACACACCCCGCAAGCCGCGGCTTCCCCTGGCCCACCGGGGCAAGCGCCCGCGCTTTTTCCCGACGACCGGCACCGACGAGCTGGTCAGCATGGTGCTCGAACTGACGGCCGAGCTCTGGGTGATCAAGAAGCGCCTGTACCTGCTCGAGCGGGTGGCCGGGCAGGCCGGCGTCCCGCTGACCCCGCAGATCGAGGGCTACGACCTGTCGCCGGAGGAAGTTACCGACCTCGACGAGCGCCGCCAGCTGCTGATCGCCACGGTCCTGCGCTCGCTGGAGGGCGACCAGACCGAACGGCAGCAGATGCGCGAGGAAATGCAGGTTGTTGGCGCCGGCAGCGGCGCGGAGGCCCGGACGGAATCCGCGTGAACTTTCCCACGCTGTTCAGCCCGGCACTGATCGGCGGCGTACCCGTACGCAACCGCATCGCCCACGCGTCGATCGTCTCCCGGATGGTCCGGGAGGGCCGGGCGACGGAACGCTTGCACAACTACCTCGGCAATCGCGCCCGGGGCGGCGCCGGCCTGGTCATCACCGAGCCGGTGGCGATGACCTTCGCCAACCGCAAGCCGGATCGGCTGCGCGCCTGGGACGATGCGTCGCTGGACGATCTCAAGCGGCTCGCCGCGACCGTCGAGCGCTGGGACAGCCGCCTTCTCGGCCAGGTGCAGGACCCGGGCCGCGGCCGTCACGCGACGGGGCGCAACGAGGGCGCCATCGGCGCCTCGGCCCTGCCCGACGACCTGAGCTGGACCGTGCCCCATCCGCTGACGAAGGCCCGCATCGCGCAGCTGGTGGAGGAGTGGGCGGCGGGGTGCCGCCGGCTCCAGTCGGCCGGCTTCTCCGGGATCGAGATCTCCGCGGGCCACGGCCACCTCTTTCACCAGTTCCTGTCGCCCTGGTCCAACCGGCGCGACGACGAGTACGGTGGCGACACCGCGGGACGCACCCGCTTCGTACGCGAACTGATGGGCGCGATCCGCGCCGCCTGCGGCCGGCCCTTCATCATCGGCCTCAAGCTCCCCGGCGCCGACGGCGTGCCGGACAGTATCGATCTCGACGAGTCGCAGCGGATCGCAGTCGAGCTCGCGGCCACCGGCGAGGTGGACTACTGGACCTTTGTCTGGGGCGCCCACGCCCGCAGCCTCTGGCAGCATATGCCGGGCCCCGCCGGCCCCCGCGCGCCCTACCTGCCGCAGATCCGCGCACTGCGCCAGGCCGATCCGTCGATTCCCACCGGCGCTATCGGCTACATCACGGACCCCAACGAGGCGGAGCGCGCCCTCACCGATGGCACGGCGGACCTCGTGTTCCTCGGCCGCCCGCTGATCACCGACGCCGCCTGGGGTGAGAAGGCCCGCACCGGCCGCGAGGGGCAGATCCGCTACTGCGTGTCCTGCAACACCTGCTGGAAGACCGTGGTGGAGGCCACCTATCTCGAGTGCGACAACAATCCGCTGGTTGGCCTGCCCGACGAGGTCGACTGGGCGCCGGCCCCGGCGGCCGTGCCCAGGAACGTGGCGGTGATCGGCGCCGGCATCGCAGGCCTCGAGGCGGCCTGGGTCGCCGCGGCCCGGGGCCACCGGGTGACGGTGCACGGCGCCGCCGACGAGCCGGGCGGCAAGCTCCGGCTGCACGCGGAACTGCCGGGCGGCGAGCACCTGTCCAGCATCTACGACTACCAGCAGCTGGCCTGCCGCCAGTACGGCGTGCACTTCCGGCTGGGCGCGCCGGTGGACGCGGATGAGGCCGCGCAGCTCGACGCCGATGCCGTGATCCTCGCTACCGGCAGCCGCCTGTCGGTGCCGGCTTTCATCCCGCCCGAGTACGTCGACGAGGGCTTCGTGCTGGACCTGCGCGGCCTGCTCGTGAGTCTTAAGGACCGGAAGACCCAGGAACCCGGCCGGATCGTGCTCTTCGACCAGGACCACACGGAGATGACCTACGGCGCCGCGCTGAAGCTGCTCGACCGCTTTGCCCGCGTCACCATCGTGACGCCCCGGGAACGGGTCGCTTCCGACGTCGCGCTGCTGAATCGCCAGTCGATCTACCAGCAGTTGTACGACCGCCGCGTGGAAATCCTCACCTGCGTCGAGCCCCGTTCCCTGGATGGCCTCGAGGACGGCCGGCTCAGCCTGCACAACGTCTACAACGGTGATGCCACCGTGCTCGAGGACGTGGCGGCGCTGACCTTCGCCACCCCCCGGGTGCCGAACGACGAGCTGCGCGCCGTGCTGGAGGCCGCGGGCCGCGAGGTCCACCTGGTCGGCGACTGCTACGCGCCCCGCTCGGTGCTGGCGGCGACCCGGCAGGGCTTCGAGGTCGGGATGGCGGTCTAGCGGCCCACCCTCAACGTCATGATCGCCGAGACACTCACCCTCACCCGGCCGGACGACTGGCACCTGCACCTGCGGGACGGCGCGGTGCTCGGCTCGGTCGTGCCGCACACGGCGCAGCGCTTTGCGCGGGCGATTGTCATGCCCAACCTGAAGCCGCCGGTAACCACGGTGGAGCAGGCGCGCGCCTACCGGCAGCGGATCCTGGCGGCGGTGCCCGCGGGACTCAGTTTCGAGCCATTGATGACCCTCTACCTCACCGACAACACGCCGCAGGAGGAGATCGCGCGGGCGCGGGCCAGCGGCTTCGTGCACGCGGTGAAGTACTACCCGGCCGGCGCCACCACCAACGCCGACAGCGGGGTCACGGACCTCAAGCGTGTGTCCACGGTGCTGGCCGCGATGGAGCGGCAGGACCTGCCGCTGCTGATCCACGGCGAGGTCACCGATCCCGTTGTGGACGTCTTCGATCGCGAAAGCGTCTTCATCGACCGGCACCTCCGGCCGTTGCTCGCGGCCTTCCCGGGATTGCGAGTCGTCCTCGAGCACATCACGACGCGGGAGGCCGCGGACTTCGTGGCGCAGGGCCCCGCCACGCTGTCGGCCACGATCACGCCGCACCACCTGCTGCTGAACCGGAACGCCCTGTTCAGCGGTGGCCTGCGCCCGCACCACTACTGCCTGCCGGTGCTGAAGCGCGAGAACCATCGCCTGGCCCTGGTCGCGGCGGCGACGGGCGGCAACCCGCGGTTCTTCCTGGGCACCGACAGCGCGCCGCACTCGAAGAGCGCCAAGGAGGCCGACTGTGGCTGCGCCGGCATCTACAGTGCCCATGCCGCGCTGGAACTCTACGCGGAGATCTTTGCTGAGGCCCGGGCGCTGGGCGCGCTGGAGGCCTTTGCGAGCTTCCACGGCCCGGACTTCTACCGGCTGCCACGCAACCGCAGCACGGTGACGCTGGAACGCCGGGCCTGGAAGGTGCCGCCCGACTATCCCCTCGGGCCGCACACGCTGGTCCCGCTCCGCGCCGGCGAGCCTGTCGCCTGGTGCCTGGCTTCGTGACTGAAGCCGCGTCCCTCGCGCACGCTGTGGAGGTCATCCAGCGCGGCGGGCTGGTTGCCTTCCCCACGGAGACTGTCTACGGCCTTGGCGCCGATGCGCGCAATCCCGCCGCCGTGGCCCGGATCTTCGCGGCCAAGGGCCGGCCGGCGGACCATCCCCTGATCGTGCACCTGGCCTCGGCGGCGCTGCTACCGTCCTGGGCGCGGAAGATTCCGGCCGCAGTGCCGTCCCTGGCGGCGGCTTTCTGGCCGGGCCCGCTGACGCTGATCCTCGAACGGCACCCGGACGTGCCCACCATCGTCACGGGCGGCCAGGACACGGTGGGCCTCCGGGTCCCGGACCACCCGCTGGCGCTGGCCTTCCTTGAGGCGGCCGGGCGCGGCCTTGCCGCGCCGTCCGCCAACCGCTTCGGGCGCATCAGCCCGACCTCGGCCGCGCACGTGCGGGCCGAGCTCGGGGAGCGCGTCGACTGCGTGCTCGACGGCGGCGATTGCACGGTAGGACTCGAGTCCACCATCCTCGACCTGAGCCGGGAGCGTCCGCGCCTGTTGCGTCCCGGTGCGATCAGCGCCGAGGCCCTTGCGGAGGTCCTCGGCGAACTCCCGGCGGGCCGCGACGGGCATTCGCCCCGGGTGCCCGGGGCGATGGCCGCGCACTACGCGCCGGAGACCCCGGTCCAGCTCCTCGACGGGCTGCAGCTGGAGGCACAGGCGGCGGCACTGGCGGCGGGCGGCCGTGCGGTCGCCGTGCTCGCGCGCCGCCCGGCCCGCCACCCGCTGCCGGGTTGCCGCTGGCTGCAGCTGCCCGACGACCCGGCGCGTTACGGCCAAGGTTTGTATGCCCGGTTGCGGGAACTCGATGCCGCGGGCTGCGACCGGCTGCTGATCCAGGCGCCGCCAGCGGAGCCGGCCTGGGCCGCCGTGGACGACCGGCTCCGGCGCTGCGCCGGCCGGGAAGTAAAGGTACCGGACACCCTGTTTGATTAGTTTCGTTAGGTATTGCAACAACTAACGAAACTAATCAAACAGGGTGTCCGGTACCTTTACTGTCAGTGGACGACCCAGAGGGCGTCGCTGACCAGGCAGACGCCGCCCACGCGCTTCAGCACGGGGCGGATCGCAGCTACCACGGCCGTCAGCTGCTCCTCGGTGCAGGCCGTCAGCACGTAGCTGTTCTGGAACACGCGGGTCACATCATCCCCCGTGCGCATTCCCCGGTGACCCTTGCCCTCGGCGTTGCGGATGACCGTGTAGCCGGACACCCCCGCCTTGTCGAGCAGGGCGAGCACCCGGTCCAGGTCCAGGGTGTCGATGACGATCTCGACCCGTTTGACGGATTGCATCCTTCAGCTCCCTAAGCGTTGGATCAGGGCCAGGTACAGCGGCAGCCCCAGCGTGATGTTGAGGGGAAATGTCACGGCCAGCGCCAGCGGCAGTGACAGCCCCGGGTTGGCCTCCGGCAACGCAAGCCGCATGGCCGCCGGGACCGCGATGTAGGACGCACTGGCGCACAGCACCGTGAACAGCAGGGCGTCGCCGGTCCCGAGGTCGAGGAGCCTGGCGAGGCCAATCCCGAGCATCGCGTTAAAGAGCGGCACCAGCAGCGCGAAGCCCAGCAGGAAGCCCCCACTGGTCCGCAGGTCCCGCAGGCGCCGGGCGGCCACGATGCCCATGTCGAGCAGGAAGAAGCACAGGATCCCCGAGAACAGCTGGTTCGTGAACGGGTGCAGCGCCGCCTGGCCCCGCTCGCCGGTGAGCAGACCGACGAGCAGGCTGCCGAGGATCAGGAAGACGCTGCTGTTGAAGAAGGCGTCCCGCAGCAGGTGGTTCCAGCCCCCGTCGCCGCCCGGTGCGACGGCGCTGCCGGCCCCGCCGGGCTTCTGCAGCGCCAGCCGGGCGAGGATCACCGCGACCACGATGGCCGGGGACTCCATCAGGGCCATGGCCGCCACCATGTAGCCGCCGTAGGCAATCCCGGCCCGGTCCAGGAAGGCCGTCGCGGTCACGAAGGTCACTGCGCTGATGCTGCCGTAGGTCGCCGCGATGGCGGCCGCGTTGTACACGTCCAGGCGCCGGCGCAGGATCCAGAAGCAGTACACCGGCACGAGCGCCGCCATTGCCATGGCCGCGCCGAGCGTCACCAGCACCTGGGCGCCCGGCGCCCCGTGGCCCAGCTCCACGCCGCCCCGGAAACCGATCGCCAGCATCAGGTAGAGGGACAGGAACTTGGGAATCGGCTGGGGGATCTCGAGATCCGAGCGGACCGCCACGGCCGCCAGGCCGAGAAAGAAGAAGAGAATCGGCGGGCTGAGAAAGTTCTCGAGGGCGATGCTCATGTCCATGCCGCACAGGTTAGCCGGACGAGGCCTCCGCCACTATTCAATTCTTTTTGGCTTCTCCGGGTGCGCGTCGCCCTGGTCGCCGACGATGATGCGCGCGCTGCGGGAATAGGTGAGGTAGGCCCAGGCCCAGTCGATCAGTACCACCAGCCGGTTGCGGAAGCCGATCAGGAAGAACACGTGGGCCAGCAGCCAGAACCACCAGGCCGGCGCACCCCAGAGCTTCAGGCCCAGGCTGTCCACCACCGCCGCCTGCCGGCCGATCGTCGCGAGGTTCCCGTAGTCCCGGTAGCGGAAGGGGCGGGTGGCGCGTCCCGCGAGCCGCTCGCGGATATTCCGGCCCACATGGTTCCCCATCTGCTTGGCAGCGGTCGCCACGCCCGGGACCGGCCCACCGTGCTTGTCCGCAAGCCCGGCGAGATCGCCGGCGACCCAGATCTCCGGATGGCCGGGGACGCTGAGATCCGGCGCAACGCGCACTCGCCCCGCCCGGTCCAGCTGTACCCCTGCCTGGTCGCGCAACCGGGTGCCGAGCGGCGACGCCTGCACGCCAGCCGCCCAGAGGATCGTGCGCGCCGCAACGCCTTCGGTGCCGACCTGCATGAAGCCCTCCCGCAGCGCCGTGACCGGGCGGCCCAGCCACACCGACACGCCGAGCCGTTCGAGCTGGTGGCGGGCCCGCGCCGACAGGCCGGGCGGAAAGTTGCCGAGCACGCGGTCACTGCCCTCGATCAGCAGGATCCGCGCTGTGCGCGAATCGATGTGCCGGAACTCCCGGGCGAGCGTGTGGCGGGCAATCTCGGCCAGCGTGCCCGCCAGCTCGACACCCGTGGGGCCGGCGCCGATCACCGCGAAGGTCAGCCAGGCCTCGCGCTCTGCCGCGTCCGTAGCCAGCTCGGCCCGCTCGAAGGCCAGGAGGATCCGGGCGCGGATCGCGAGTGCGTCGTTCAGGGTTTTCAGGCCCGGCGCGTGGGCCTGCCAGTCCGGGTGGCCGAAGTACGCGTGGGTTGCACCGGTCGCCAGCACCAGGTGGTCCCAGGGCAGGGCATGCCCGTCGAGCCACACCAGCCGGTCTGCCACCGAGATGCGCTCCACGTCGCCCAGCAGGACGGTCACGTTGCGCTGGTCGCGCAGCACGTAGCGCAGCGGCGCGGCGATGGACGGCGCGGCGAGCCCCGCGGTTGCCACCTGGTAGAGCAGGGGCTGGAACAGGTGGTGATTGGTCCGATCGACGAGGGTTACGTTGACCGGCGCGCGGCGCAGGGCCCGGACCGCCCACAGGCCCGCGAAACCGCCCCCGATAACCAGGACCCTTGCTGGCGTGTCGCCCATGGCGCTCACTATATAAGAGCCGGCGGCGGCGGCCGGAAGCGGGGAACGGGCTGCTATCATGCGCCCCGGCCGCAAAGAGCCGTGAAACACCCGAAAGACCAGGCATGCCGACGGAGCCCACCCCGCTGTTCCACGTGATCGATCCCCGGGTGTTCGACCGGGCCCGCCTCGACGACCTCTGCGAGCTCACCACCCGGGTCCGCCTGCTGGCGAAACACCCGGACGGCGCCCGCTTCCTGCTCGGGCTGCTGCCTGACCGGCGGGCGATGCTCTACTTCGTCCAGCCCTCGACCCGGACGTTCCTGTCCTTTAACAATGCCTGCCACGTGCTCGGCATCCGCACCAGCGAGATCCGGGACCCGGCCACCTCGTCGGAGGTCAAGGGCGAGAGCTTCGAGGACAGCATCCGCACCTTCAGTTCCTACGTGGACGTGATCGTGATGCGCACGCCCCGGTCCGGCGAGGCGGCCCGTGCCGCCGAGCTGATGAACCGCATCCCCCGGCCCGTGCCGATCATCAATGCCGGCAGCGGCCAGGACCAGCACCCGACGCAGGCGCTGCTCGACATCTACACCCTCGACCGCAGTTTCGAGGAGCAGGGCGGCATCGACGGCAAGGTGATCGGCCTGATGGGCGACCTGAAACGCGGCCGCACCGTGCGCTCCCTGTGCTACCTGATGAAGAACTACCGGGACGTCAGGCTCGTGCTGATCGCGCCGCCCCAGTTCCAGCTGGAGCCGGACGTAAAGGCTCACCTGAAGGAAAACAATATTCCTTTCGTGGAGGACGCCCGGCTCGACGACGCGCTGCCCTCGCTCGACGCCGTGTATGTCACTCGCATGCAGTCCGAGTGGGACACGGTCGGCGAGACGAAGGCAGTGAACTACGCCGACTACAGCATCACGCCGGACAATATCTCCCGCCTGAAGCCGAGCGCCGTGATCATGCACCCCTTGCCCCGGGGCCCCGAGATTTCCCCGGCGATCGACGACGACCCGCGGGCCGTGTACTGGCGCCAGGAACGCAACGGCATGTGGATGCGCGTCGCGATCCTGCTCAAGATTTTCCGCGCGGACGGCGTCGTCCGCGACTTCGATATCTCCGCACTCAACTAGAGGACCAGACCCATGAAGCTCTACGGTGCCATCGCCTCTCCCTACGTCGCCCGCGTTGTCATGTACGCGAAGATCAAGGGCGTCGACCTGACCCTCACGGAAGCCCCCGGCGGCATCAAGAGCGCCGAGTACCTGGCGCTGAACCCCATCGGCAAGATGCCGACCCTCGACGTGAACGGGCAGGGCATCGGCGAGTCCACGATTATCTGTGACTACCTGGAAGACGTGTACCCCCAGAAGCCCGGCCTGCCAAAGGACCCCATCGACCGCGCCCGGTCCCGGCTCATCGCCCGCATCGTCGACCTGTACATTGCCTCGGCCGTCAGCCCGCTGTTCCGGCAGGTAAAGCCGGACACGCGCGACGCCGCCATCGTGGCGACCGCCCAGAAGGAAATCACCAAGACCTTTGGCTACGTGGAGCACGCGATGGGCAGCGGCCCGTTCTGCGTCGGCGCCAGCCCGACGCTCGGCGACTGCGCGCTCGGCACCAGCACCAAGATGATGAAGGTCATCCTCGCCGCCGGTAACTTCGGCATCGCGGATCCCACCGAAAGCGGCCGCCTTGCGACCTGGTGGAAAGCCGTGCAGGCTGACCCGAGCTGCGGCCCGGTGCTGACCGACTATGGCAACGCCTTCGATGGCTTCATGAAGATGATGGCCGCACGCAAGTAGGAATCAAGCGCCCGTAGCTCAGCTGGATAGAGCACCTGGCTTCGAACCAAG
>JBBQSA010000059.1:0-17007 GCA_038214295.1 Gammaproteobacteria bacterium | reverse complement strand
CGAAAGGGATCCCCGACCGGGCTGCCGCGGGCTACGGAGTACAGGAAGTGCGGGGATGCCGCGGGCTACGGAGTCCGGGAAGCGCCGGGATCGGGCGTGTGGGCGGCCGTCGGTTGCAGCTCAACGCGCCGCCACTCGCCGTCCTGCCAGAGGATCTGCCAGGCCGGCCAGTAGGTGTCGTCCAGCTTCAGCGTCAGGACTTCCAGCTGGTTGTTCCAGGTCACGGTGGACAGCCGCAGGGCGTCCCGGTGCCGCTTGGTGCGCACCACGTCGATGAACTGGTCGAGGTCGGCGATCGGCGTACCGTCCACCTGGGTGATGCGCCGCCCCGCGTACAGGCCGAAGCGGGACGCCGGCGAGCCGAAGGCGAAATAGGACACGTACACGCCCGTGGGCGGGACGCCGCGCTGGGCAGCCATGTCCCGGTAGGGCGCCTGCAGCAGGGCGCCGGCCCACATCAGGACGCGCCGGACGCCGGCGCCGGCGAGGACCACGGTCGACACGTCCAGCGAGACGACGCGACCGTCCCGCAGCACCTCCATGTTCACGGCGGGCTTCTGGACCCGCTGTTCCACCTCCCGGTAGCGCGTCGCCGGCTGCCCGTCGATCGTGAGCAGCAGGTCGCCGGGCTGGAAGGCGGCGGCGGCCGGTGTGCCGGCGACAGTGCGTGCGACGCTGAGCAGGCGCTGGCGTTCCGGATCGTAGTCCGCGATGCGGCTCGCCCAGTCAGCGGGCAAACCGAGCCGGCGGGCCGCTGCCAGCGGCAGCTGCGTCCACTCCACCTCAAGGGAGCGCAGCTCCCGATCCGTGGCCACGAGGTCGACGAGTTCGCGGACATACTCGACAGGCATGCCGCGATTTTCCTGCTTCAGCTCCCCCGCGCCCTGCCAGGCGAAGCTCGACCAGAGCGCGGCGACCTCCCCTTTCCGGTTGATGACCACGCCGTCCAGGTCGCGGGGGCCATTGACCAGGTTCAGGGTCTCGAGATTCGACTCCCGGAAGCGGATGGTCCGGGACAGGGGGTAGGCCACGGGCTCGAAGGAGGCGAATGCCGCGGCCTGGGAGACCAGCTTCTCGCCGTTCCGAAGCCCTACGACCCAGAGGTCGTCGCCGGCCTCCGGCGCCCGGGACGCGAACTGCGGCGCGGCGACCGGCGTCTCGCCAATCAGGGCCGGGTCGTAGGCCAGCAGCACCAGGTTGTGGAGCGGGTGCACATAGACGACCCGCCCCGGAATCTCGATGGAACCGCCAAAAGTCAGCCGCACGTCGCCTACGGCCTCGGGAACCGTGTTGCGGTCCACGACGACGAGGCCCCTCGCGGCGTCCACGATGAGGCCCGTGCCGTAGTAATGCTGCTCCGACACCCCGGACACCGTGTAGGGCATGTCGAAGTTCACGAGGACGAGCGCCGGGGCAATCTTGCGGAGCCGCGCATCGGGCTGCTCCACGAAGCGGGCCACGCCGCCTTCGGGTGCCGGTGCCGGCGGGCCGGGGGCGAGCGCGCGGCAGGGCCACTCCCCCAGGCGGTCGTCACGGCGGCAACGCACCGCCGGGAACCAGCGCCTGTCCATGCGGGCCACGCGCACCTTGCTGGCACCGGGCTCCTCCAGCGTGATGAAGCGGACGGTGAACCGCTGCTGGTCAGCCTTGCCGTCCAGCAGCCGCTCCAGGTCATCGAGCTGCCGTACCGGCTCGCCGTCGACGCCCACGATGACGCTGCCCCGGGGAATGCCGGCCGCCGCGAGGACAAAGCCGGGGTTCGCCACGTAGAGGCCGTCCGCAGCGCGATTGAAATGGCGGGCCTGCTGATAGGACAGGTTGTTGACGACCGCGTCGCCAAACTGCAGGTACTCATCCGGGCTGAGCTGGTTGAGGTCCTGCACGGCCACGGTGAAATACTGCGGACGCCCGCCACGTTCGACCATGAGTTCCACCGGGCGGTCCACGCGCTCGTCGAGCACGGCCTCCAGGGGCGGGAAATCCGTCAGGTAATCGCCGTTGACGCGCACGAGGATGTCGCCGACCTGGAGCTTGCCATCGGCGGCGCTGCCGGGGAGCACCTCGCTGACCACCAGCATGCCGATCCCGTCGGGGAAGCCCTCGCGGACGGCGCGCTCGCTGGGTTCGCGCAGCCCCAGGCGGCGCAACTCGTCGAAGGCCGTGTAGCTGAAGATTGCGCCCACAGTGCCCCGCGGGACCGGTTTGCCCTCCTGCACCAGCTTGAGGGCACGCTGCACGCGGTCCAGCGGCAGGAAGAAGCTGGAAGCAGCCTGGTTGCTCGCACCCGCGTTCAGCGCAATCACCCGGCCCTCGATGTCGATTACCGGCGAGCCCGACGAGCCCCCGGAGGTTCCGGAAGCAGCCTGCAGGTAGAAGGTGTTGAAGTCGTTGTACTTGCCACGCCCGTAGTCCGGCGCCTCCCGCCGGAGGCGCGCCAGCGTGCCCGACAGGATGGACAGCTGCTCGCCGTCGTCGTTGCCGACCACCCGGATCTCCCGCCCGAGCTCGGCGCCCTGGGGATACAGCGGCAGGGCTTTTGGCCGGATGTACTTCAGGACGCCCGGGTCGTAGCGATACAGGCCGAAGTCGTGCACGGGATCCCGGTAGACCGGGATCAGCTCGACCTCCTCCTGGTTGTTGAAAAGGCCAGCAGCGCGGACGGGACCGGCGGTGACGACGTGGCGGTTCGTCAGGATCAGGCCGCGCTCGGCATCGACGACGAAACCCGTGGCCTGGCTGGACTCGTTCCACTCGGTGTCGAAGGCCCGTGTGCCATCGACCTGGATAGACACCACGGACGGCGAGATGCGCTCGAGCGTGCGGCGCCAGGCGGCTGGTTCGGCGCCGTCGGCGCTCCAGGCTGCCGGCGTCAGCAGCGCGAGCGCGAGCAAAAGCGCCGCGCTAGAGCCGCAACGCATGCCCGAATGCCGACTGGAATTCCCGGGCCAGCGAAGCGGGCGTGAAGCTGTGGTTCTGTGTGCCCTTGTGGGCAATCTTGGTGGCCCCGAGGAGTGAGGCCAACCGACCGGTATCGCCCCAGGGGAGGCTCCGGGAAAGCCCGAACAGGAGGCCGGCGCGATAGGCATCGCCGCAGCCAGTGGGATCGAGTATCTCCCGCGGTTTCACGGCCGGGATGGCGAGGCGCTCGCCGTCGGTCCAGACGGTCGATCCCTGGGCTCCGTGCGTCACGACCAGCGCGCGCACCTTGCCGGCGATCTCGGCCTCGCTCCAGCCCGTGCGATCAACCAGCAGCTTGGCTTCGTAGTCGTTCACAGCCACCCAGGTCGCCAGCTCGACAAAGTGGCGCAGGTCAGCGCCATCGAACATCGGCAGGCCCTGGCCCGGGTCGAAGATAAAGGGCACGCCGGCCGCGTGCAGCTGGGCAGCGTGATCGAGCATGCCCTGGCGCCCGTCGGGCGAGACCATGCCAAGGGTGATGCCAGCATCCTGCAGGGACTGGCCCCGGGGGACGACGTTCCGGTGCGCCTCGTTCATTGCACCGGGGTGGAACGCCGTGATCTGGTTGTCGTCGAGGTCAGTGGTTATGTAGGCCTGGGCCGTCAGCATGCCGGGAATTTCGAGGACATGGCCGAGGTTCACGCCGTGGCGGTTCAGCCAGTCGCCGTAAGGTCCGAAATCGCTGCCGACCGTGGCCATGACGCGGGGATGGCCGCCGAGCAGCCGGAGGTTGTAGGCCACGTTGCCGGCACAGCCCCCGAACTCGCGACGCAGCTCCGGCACCAGGAATGACACGTTCAGGATGTGGATCTGGTCCGGCAGGATGTGCTCCCTGAACCGGCCCTGGAACACCATGATGTTGTCGTAGGCGATAGAACCGCAAATCAGGGCGGACAAGGCTAACCCTCCTGCCGGACAGAACTGGCGCGGCTCTGCCAGGTGAGATCGAGCTGCTTCGCGGCCCGCACATCGTCGAGGCGGCGGACGGGCGTGGTCAGCGGTGCCCGCTTGACCTCGGCCGCATCCCGGTACGCCAGGTCGCGGATATCGATCAGCGCCTGGGCGAAGGCGTCCAGGTTCTGCCGGGCCTCGCTCTCCGTGGGTTCAATGAGCAGGCACTCGGGAACCAGTAGCGGGAAATAGGTGGTCGGGGCGTGGAAGCCCTTGTCGAGCAGCGCCTTGGCGAAGTCCATGGCGGTGACGCCGGTGTCCCTCGCCACGTCCTTCAGCGTGATGATGAACTCGTGGCTCGCGCGCCGCTGCGGGTAGGCGGGCGAGAAGCCGGCCGCGGCCAGGCGCTTCATCAGGTAGTTCGCATTGAGGGTCGCGAACCCGGAGACCCGGCGCATACCCTCGGCGCCCAGCAGCCGCATGTAAACGTAAGCGCGCAGCAGGATGCCCGCATTGCCCATGAAGCCGGACAGCCTGCCGATGCTGCTCGGCCGGTCGCTCTCGGCCAGCCAGCTGTAACGGCCGTCCCGGCGCCCGACGATCGGGATGGGCAGGAACGGCTCCAGCCGCTCGTTGACCGCAACGATGCCGGCACCGGGGCCACCTCCGCCGTGCGGCGTCGAGAAGGTCTTGTGCAGGTTGATGTGGACCACGTCGAAGCCCATCACTGCGGGCAGCGCACGGCCGAGGACGGCGTTCAGGTTGGCGCCGTCGTAATACAGGAGCCCGCCCGCGGCGTGCACGATCCCAGCGATGTCAGCGATCCCGCGCTCGAAGACGCCGAGCGTCGAGGGATTCGTCAGCATGATGCCGGCTGTCCGGGGCCCCACCGCCTGCCGCAGGGCCTGCACGTCCACGTCGCCGTCCGGGCCGGTGGGGATTTCGACCACCTCGCAGCCGCACATCGTGGCCGTCGCCGGGTTCGTGCCGTGGGCAGCATCGGGCACGATGATCTGGTTGCGCGCCATGTCACCACGGGCCAGGTGGTAGGCCCGGATCATTGCCACGCCGGCAAACTCGCCTTGTGCGCCGGCCATCGGCGTGAGCGACACCCCGCACATGCCCGTGACCGCCTTCAGCATTTCCTGGAGGTCGAACAGGCACTCGAGGAAGCCCTGGGCATGGCCTTCCGGCTCGAGCGGATGACGGTCGAGGAACCCCGGGAGCATCGCCAGCTTGTTGGCCGCCCGCGGGTTGTATTTCATCGTGCACGAGCCGAGCGGGTAGAAGTGCGTGTCAATCGAGAAGTTCAGCTGGGACAGCCGGGTGAAATGCCGCACCACCTGCAGTTCGGAAACCTCGGGCAAGATCGGTGGCGTGGCCCGCAACAGCGCGGCCGGCAGGTCGTCCGTGGAGGCGGCCACGAGCGGCGCCTGGGTCGGCGCGCGGCGGCCGGGCCGGGACTGGTCGAAAATCAGTGGCTCGCGCATCAGGCCGCGACCGCCACGCCAAGTACGCCGGCCAGCGCCCGCCGGTAGGCCGCGATGTCGTCGGTGGTGCGCAGTTCGGTCGCGCAAACCAGCAGCGCGTGGCCGAGTTCCGGGAAGTCCGCCGAGAGATCGAAGCCGCCGAGTAAGCCGCCCACGGCGAGTTGCCCGAGGAGCGGCGCCACCGGCCGGGAGAACGTCAGCACGGTCTCGTGGAAGTACGGGGCGAACGGTGCGCTCACGCCAGGAATGCCGGTCAGCGCGGCGACGAGCGCGCGGGTGTTGGCATGGCATTCGGCGGCTACCCGGCGCAGCCCCTCGGCGCCAACCAGGGACATGTAAATGGTCGCCGCGGTCACCATCAGGCCCTGGTTCGTGCAGATGTTCGAGGTGGCCTTGGAGCGCCGGATGTGCTGCTCGCGCGCCTGGAGAGTGAGGGTGAAACCGGGCCGGCCCTCCACGTCCACGGTGCCGCCGACGATGCGTCCGGGCATCTGCCGCACCAGCGCCTGGCGGCAGGTCAGGAAGCCGAAGTAAGGACCGCCGGAGCTGAGCGGGATCCCCAGCGGCTGGCCCTCGCCACAGGCGATGTCTGCGCCCTTGCCGCCCCACTGCCCCGGGGGCTTGAGAAGCGCCAGCGCCGTCGGGTTACAGGCGGCGATGACCAGCATCCCACGGGCATGGGCCCAGTCAGTCAGTTCGTCCACGGCCTCGATCCCGCCGAGGAAGTTCGGGCAGGGAATGCAGAGGGCGGCAAAGTCCTGGCCCTCGAGGGCCGCGAGCGCTGCGAGATCGGAGCGGCCACCGGAGGCGGGCAGCTCCACGAGCTCGACGTTCTGGCCGGCCAGCAGCGACCGGGCCACCTTGCGCCAGACCGGGTTCACGTAGCGCGGCACGAGCACCCGGCGGGACCGGGCCCGGGCGCTGCGGACCGCCATAAGACAGGCCTCGGCGAAGGCCGTCGCGCCGTCATAAAGCGACGCGTTGGAGACATCGAGGCCGGTAAGCCCGGCCAGCATCGACTGGTACTCGTAGATCAGCTGCAACGTGCCCTGGCTGGCCTCGGCCTGGTAGGGCGTGTAGGCGCTGTAGAACTCGCCACGGGTAGCGATCTCCCACACGGCGGCCGGGATGTGGTGCTCGTAGGCTCCCGCGCCCAGGAAGCAGACGGACGGCACATTGCGGTTCGCGCGCTCGCGCATCAGGCGGGTGATGGCCGCCTCGCCGAGCCCGGGCGGGACGCCCGGCAGGCCGGGCACCTTCAGTGACGCCGGGATCTCGTCGAAGAGGTCGTCGATCGTGGCCACGCCAATGGCGGCCAGCATCGCGGCGGTGTCGTCGCTGGTGTGTGGAATGAACGGCACGGTTGCCCTATCGGAGTTGTGTGGCCGGAGTTGTGTGGCCGGTCTTAGTGGTCGGCGTCGAGAAGAGCGGTGTAGGCCGGTGCGTCGAGCAGCCCCGGCAGCGGACCGGATGCCGCCGGGCGCAGGCGCACCAGCCAGCCGGCGCCGTAGGGATCGCTGTTGACCAGTTCGGGCTCGGCCGTCAGGGCCGGGTTCACCCCCAGCACCGAGCCGGCCAGCGGTGCATAGACGTCCGACGCCGCCTTTGTGGACTCGACGACGGCCATCGCCTCGCCGGGCTGCAGGCTGCGGCCAGCCTCGGGCAATTCCACGTACACGAGTTCACCAAGCTGGTTCTGGGCGTGGTGCGTGATACCGACGACCAGCGTGCCGTCGGCCTCCTGGCGCACCCACTCGTGATCCTTCGTGTACTGCAGCGTTTCCGGTACGTTACTCATGCAAGTATTCCTGTGGTTCGCCCAGCATTGTCTACTGGATTAGCACGCGTCCATGGCGGACAAAGGGTGGCTTCACGATCCGTGCTGCCCGGAGCACCCCGCGGATCTCCACCTGGCACGAACCCCCGGCCGCCGCCGGCACCCTCGCGAGTGCGACTGACCGATCCATCGTGGGGGAAAATCCGCCGCTGGTTATCACGCCTTCGCCGGCCGGGGTGAGCACCCGCTGGCCGTGGCGCATGATACCGCGATCTTCCAGCAGGAGGCCGGTCAACTTCTCGGTGATCCCGGCCGCCAGCTGCTGCTCGAGCGCCGCGCGGCCGCGAAACTGACGGTCCGCGGATTCGAAGGCAACGGTCCAGGCCAGGCCGGAAATCAGCGGGGACGTGCCGGAGTCCATGTCCTGGCCATAGAGGTTCAGCGCCGCCTCCAGTCGCAGCGTATCCCGGGCGCCCAACCCGCAACGCACGGCGCCGGCGTCGGCCAGCGCGTTCCAGAGCGCGCAGCCAGCGGCCACCGGCAGCACCACCTCAAAGCCGTCCTCACCGGTGTACCCGGTCCGGGCAACGAACAGGTCATCCTGCAGCAGGGACGTGAAGGGCTTGAGCGCGAGCGCAGCGGGCCCGGCGCCGTTCGCGAGGAGCGGCGCCGCGAGCCCGCGCGCCGCGGGGCCCTGTATCGCCAGCATCAGCAGGTTGTCCCGATGACGCAGGACAACGTCGTCCCGGTCGGCAACCCGGGCCAGCCAGGCGAGGTCCTGGGTCCGGGTCGCCGCATTGACGACCAGGCGATAGCGATCGTCGCCCGTGGCGTAGGCGATCAGGTCATCCACCACGCCGCCGGCGTCGTTCAGCATGCAGCTGTACAGACCTTGGCCGGGCTGGCGCAACTTGCCGATGTCGTTGGCCAGCAGGCGCCCGAGGAACGCCGTGGCGTCGGGCCCCATCACGTCGACGACGGTCATGTGAGACACGTCGAAGATGCCGGCGGACTGCCGGACGGCGTGGTGTTCCCCGAGGGCGGAGCCGTAGTGCAGCGGCATGTCCCAGCCGCCGAACTCGACCATCCGGGCGCCGGCGGCGACGTGCTCGGCATACAGCGGTGTCTGGTGTCCCAAAGTCCGGTCTCCCGTCAGTTCAGTGCGGGCGCGCGAGTCGCCAGCGCCGTCATTGCAAAGGCTACGCGTTCCCGAACGGGGACGCCCGCCGGCTGCACCTCGACCATCCCGAGCCGGGCTTGCAGCCCGCAGCGGTTGGCGATCTGGATGTTGAGGCCCGGTCGCGCGTTCAGTTCCAGCAGCATCGGGCCCTTGTCGCGGTCCAGCACGATGTCCACGCCGAGGTAGCCGAGCCCGGTCAGTTCGTAGCAGCGCGCCGCGAATTCCAGCAGGTACTCCCACCGGGGAATCTGGAGGCCGGCTATGGGGGCTCCCGTATCGGGATGCTCGGCCACCGCCGAGTTGCCTGTCACGCCAAAGGTCGTGATACCGGTGGCAAGGTCGAGACCGGCGCCCACGGCGCCCTGGTGCAGGTTGGCCTTGCCGTGCGAGCGGCGCGTCGGCAGGCGCACCATGCCCATCACGGGATAGCCCCGGAACACGATGACCCGGATATCCGGCACCCCCCGGAACGAATGCTCGGCGAAGGTGGCGTCGAACTTGACGCAGTACTCGACGAGGGCAACGTCCCGGTGGCCGCCGAGGCTGTACTGGCCGCTGATGATGTTCGACAGGTGATGCTCGATGTCGGCCTCGTCCAGCAGGGAGCCATCGACCAGCCGGTAGACGTTGCGCTCCTTGACCCGCGCCGACACGACCAGGATCCCGTCCCCGCCGGAACCCTGGGCCGGCTTGACCACGAAATCCCGGTGGGAGGTCACGATCTCCGGAAGGCTGCGCACGCCCCGATGGCTGCTGATCACGCCATACAGCTCAGGAACCGGCAGGCCGGCCGCCATGGCCAGGCGCTTCGTGGTGAGCTTGTCGTCCACCAGCGGATACAGGCGCCGGGGGTTGTACCGCATGATGTATTTGCAGTTCCGTTCGTTCAGGCCCACCACGCCGTTGGCGGCCAGCCGCTGGATCAGGCCAAACATCAGGGTGAGGGCGTCCCGAGCGACTTGAAGCGCACCAGCTCGAGCAGCCGGTAGCCGCTGTAGCGCCCCAGCAGGAGGCAGATGGCGAGCACCCAGAGCAGCAGCTCGGGAAAGACGAAGAACAGGTGCTTCAGGACCTCGAGCTCCATGACACTGAAGCAGATCGCGGCAACGACGAGGCTGCCAAGGCCCTGCTGGATGGCCTCCATCGGCCCCCGCTCCTCCCAGACAATCGACATGCGCTCGATGGTCATCGTGAGGATCACCATCGGGAACAGCCCGACGGACAGACCCATGTCGAGGCCCAGTTGGTGGCTGACGATGCTGATCAGTGCCATCAGCAGCACGACGATGATCAGCACCGATGCGAGGCGGGGCACCAGCAGCAGGCGCAGGTTCTCCATGAAGAACCGGAACAGCAGGCCGAGGGTCACCACCAGCGAGAAGAGGATGATGCCGGCCAGCACCTGGGTTTCCCGGAAGGCCAGGGCCACCAGCACGGGCATGAAAGTGCCGAAGGTAGTCACGCCCACGACGTTCCGCAGGAGCACGACGACGAGCGCGCCCATCGGGATCATTAGCAGGACCGCGTAGACCGCCTGGGCCTGGATCGGCAGGGAGAAGAGAGAGAAGTCGGCCACACGGGACTGCATGCCCTGGGCGCGCCGCTCGGCCACGAGCACCGGATCAGCTTCGTTTCTCTGCACGGAGAACTGCACGTCGATGTTGCCGCCACTGCCGTCCAGCGTGAACAGTGGGTCATTGCCCCGCCACCAGATGAGGAAATTCTGCGGCAGGCCCTGGGTGCCGGTCGCCGGATCGAAATACAGCCAGCGCTCGCCATCGTGGACCTCCAGCCAGGGCAGCACCGCGGACTGCCGCTCCCGGTCGACGAGGATCACGCCACGCATGAGGCGGGCGGGAATCTGGGCGGCAGCCAGCACGGTAATGGCGGCGCGGGCCCGCGCCGTCGGGTCAGTCCGACCGGCGAGCAGCAGGCTCACGTTCTGGTCGCCTTCGGACGCCGTCAGGCGTTTCAGCAATTCCACCGTGAAGGAGGCGGCATCGGCGGACTGCAGCCGCACCTGCGCGACGAGTTCCTGCAGGGCGGTGTCGCGCGGTTCGCCCAGGACCGGGGTCGTCGGAAAAGCGGGCGTGGTGTCGTTCTCGGACGCGGCCGGGTCCTTGTAGACGACAGCCCGGTAATAGAGCGTCTGGGGACCGGTGGCGCGGCGGATGGCCCACTGGACCTGGCGGCCACCCGGCACCAGGCGCGTCGTGAACCCGTAGCCCCGCGATACGAAATTCTCGTCCAGCACCGCGAAGCCCGGCGTGAGTCCAGGAATATGCAACGTAGCCTTGACGGGCTGGGCCCGCTCGCCGGCATCGAACTGGAACGTCACCTCGACGGTCCAGATGCTGGTCTCTTCCTCGGGAAGCAGCGGGTAGCCGAGTACTCGCCACTTGTAGAGAAACAGGGCGCCGCCGATGAGAAAGAGGAGCAGCGCCAGCACCCAGACCTTATAGGCTTGCATGGTGCTCCCGGGCGCCGGACCGGCGTGCCCCCGTGGCCTGGTCGGCCAGCAGGCGCTTCAGCAACGGCAGGCGGTCCACCGCCCCGAGACCGGCGGTGGCGAGGCGCGTCAGGGCAGACCAGTCACTGGTAAACACGCGGTGCAGTCCTTCCATCGCCGCCATCGTCAGCAGATTGGGCCCCTTGCGACGCCGCTCGTAGCGGCGCAACACCAGCGCGTCGCCCGGGTCAGCAAGTCGCGTACCCAGCAGGTGCGCGGCCAGGGTCTCCGCGAGCACCGCCGCGTCGAGCAGGCCAAGGTTGATTCCCTGGCCGGCCAGCGGGTGGATCTGGTGCGCGGCATCGCCAATCAGGGCGAAGCGCGGGCCAGTGTAACGACGGGTATGGCTTGCAGCCAGCGGCACGGCGAGCCGCCGGGTGGCCGGCACCAGCCTGCCGAGGACGCCGGCGGTCGCGGCGGTCAGCCTGGCGCCGAATTCCGCATCGGGCAGTGCCGCCAGTTCCCGCGCTCCGGCCTCGAAGCACGACCAGACCAGTGATGAGCGGCCGTCGGCCAGGGGCAGCAGCGCGACCGGACCCTCGGGCGTGAAGCACTGCCAGGCCGTGCGTTCGTGAGGCTTCTCGCTGCTCACATGACCGACAAGCGCCAGCTGCCCATAGTCGCGGGCGTTCGTCGGAATGTGCAGCTGGCCGCGCGTCCAGGAGTCGGCGCCGTCGGCGCCCACCAGCAGGCGGCAGCGGTGTAGTGCACCGTCGGCGAGCCGCAAGGACATGGCCGCCGGTTCCTGGTGCAGCTCCACGGGGGCCACGCCCGTGAGCAGCGTGACGGCGTCGCCGGCACCGGCGAGTTCGTTCCACAGCGCCTGGCGCAGCCAGTCGTGCTCGACGATGTGGCCAAGCTCCCGCAAACCGGTCTCCGCCGCGTCGAAGCCGAGGCTGCCCGGCCCCCGGGGAGTGCCGCCGGCCTGCCACACGCGCATGCGCTCGAAGGCGGCCCGGCGGTCCGTCGGGACAGCGTCCCAGGCACCGCCAGCCTCCAGGATCGCCCGGCTTGCCGGGCTGATGGCGAACACGCGCAGGCCGGTCGGCGCATCCGGCGCCAGGGGCGGCGGTGCCTGCGCTTCGAGGATGCCGATGCGCAGGGGCTGCGGGCGCCCGCGCAGCTGCTGCCGGAGAAGGGCCGCGCAGGCGAGGCCTGCGATGCCGCCACCGACGAACAGGACATCGTAGTCGTAAGCCTTCACAGGGGCAGGCCCCGGACCAGCAGCGAGCGCCGCCCGCCGAGGCCCATCGTCTCCCGGGCAAGCAGGCTCTTGGCGCCGGGGAACGTGTCGAATAGCGCGAGGCCAAGACCGCGCACGGGACCAAGCCCGTCGCGGCCGAACAGCCGGATCAGGCCGTCGGTGAAGGCCACGACCTTCTGCTGGTCGGGTCGGCGCCACGTTGCATAGGCATCCAGTAGCGCCGCGCCCCCGGAATCCCCGGCGCCAGCGGCCCGCCGTGCCTCCCCGGCAATGAGCTCGGCGAGCGCGGCGGCATCGCGCAGGCCGAGGTTGTAGCCCTGGCCGGCGACCGGGTGGAGGCCGTGGGCCGCGTTGCCGATCAGGGCCACCCGGTGCGCCGTGACAGCCTCGGCCGCCACCAGTTCCAGCGGATAGCTGTGGCGCTGGCCTACGCGCGCAAAGCGCCCCAGGCGAAAACCAAATTCCCGCTGGAGCAGCTCGAGGAAATCACGATCCGACAGGGCGGCCACGTCATCTGCAACGGCGGCACGCCGCGTGAGAACGAAGACGTAACGGCCGGCGCCGGCGGGGAGCAGGGCCAGCGGGCCGTCCGGCGTAAAGCGCTCGTAGGCGGTGCTCCCCGCGGCGGAACTTCGGCCCGGGTCCGGGCTGACTGTCTCCAGGGCAACGTTGCCGACGATGGCAGTCTGCTCGTAGGGCCGGTGGCGCGCGCCGATGCCGAGGGCCTCCCGCAGCGACGAGCGGGCCCCGTCTGCGACGACGAGGAGACGGGTGCGCACCTGGTTGGTGGCGCCGTCCTGCCGGACCTCCACCTGCAATGCGTCCGGGCCGCTGACGATGCCGGCGACCGTGGCCGGCGCCCGCACCTCGACCTGGCCGGCCGTGCCGAGCAGGCGCCACAGTGCGCCACCGAGCAGGCGGTTTTCGAGTACGTAGCCCAGGGGCTCGCCGCCCTCCTTGTCCCCGTCGATGACTGTCGTGCCGAGGCGGCCCCTTTCCGAGACGTGGATCCGCCCGATCGGGGTGGCGTTGGCGGCGACCAACGGCCACACGCCGAGGGTGCCGAGGATGCGCCGGCTGCTCCGGGACAAGGCGGTGGTCCGGGCATCGAAACTCGGCTGGCCCGGATCGCCCGGGCGGATCGCCTCGACAACGGTGACCTTAAGGGGCAGGCCAGAAAGGGCCACGGCGAGGCTGGCACCGACCATGCCGCCACCCGCGATCAGCACATCGCAGTCCACGGGGTCCGGGGCGTTCCGGGTGGTCATGCGGCGGAAGCGCCGATCATGGCTTCCAGCACATCAGGGTCCCGGGGCAGATCCCGGGTGAGCACTTCGGAGCCCTCGCGGGTCACCAGCACATCGTCCTCGATGCGCACTCCGATGTTCCACCAGCGCTTCGGTACGCCCTTGGTGCCTGCCGGAATATAGATCCCCGGTTCCACGGTCAGCACCATACCGGGCTCCAGCACCCGCCACTGGTCTGCGATCTTGTAGTCGCCCACGTCGTGCACGTCCATGCCCAGCCAGTGGCCGGTACGGTGCATGAAGAATTTCTGGTACGCACGGCTCCGGATCAGCCCGGCGACCGAGCCCTCAAGCAAGCCAATCTTTTTGAGGCCCCGTGTCACGCAGCGCACGGCCGCCTCGTGGGGCTCGCTCCAGGAATTGCCGGGCGCCACGGCGGCCAGCGCCGCCTCGTGGGCCTCGAGGACGATTTCGTAGATGGCCCGCTGCTCCGGCGTGAAGCGGCCGTTGACCGGGTAGGTGCGGGTGACGTCCGAGGCGTAGTAGTTGTACTCGCAGCCGGCGTCCACCAATAGCAGGTCGCCATCCTCCATGCGCCGGTCGTTTGCGTGGTAATGCAGGATGCAGGAATTCGCTCCCGATCCAACGATGGGCAGGTAGGACGGTTGTGCCCCGTGGACGCGGAATTCGTGCATGAATTCCGCCTCGATCTGGTACTCAAACAGGCCGGGCCGGCACATGCTCATGGCCCGGCGGTGGGCCTGCACTGCGATGCGCGCCGAGCGGCGCAGCGTGCCGACCTCGTCGCGACTCTTGTACAGCCGCAGGTCATGCAGAAAGTGATCGAGGGCAATGAACTCGTCCGGCGTGTGGGCGCCGGTACCACCCCGGGTGCGGAGGCTGGCGACCCAGCCAAGGAGCCGCTGATCGAAATCCGGATGGGCGCCCATCGAATAGAAGACGCGCTCTGAGCAGCCCACGATCCGCGGCAGCACATCATCAACCGCGCCAATCGGATAGGCGGCGTCGGCCCCGTAGCGAGCCACGGCGTTGTCCGGGCCGGTGCGGGTGCCGTCCCAGGTTTCCTTCTCGGGATCGCGTTCCCGGCAGAACAGGAGGTACTCCCCCTCCGGCCGGCCGGGGACGAGGACCGCCACCGCGTCGGGTTCTGCGAACCCGGTCAGGTAGTAGAAGTCGCTGTCCTGGCGATAGGGGTAGAGCACGTCCCGGTTGCGGACCCGGGTCTGGGCGGCCGGCAGGATCGCGAGGGCGCCCTTGCCCATCATGCGCATCAGCTGCCGGCGGCGGCGGAGAAATTCATCGCTGTTCATAAGGTCGGCGTCAATGCTGGCCGGCGGCTTCAATTCGCTGGCGGACGGCCGCCAGTTCCTCGTACACGAGCTGGACGCCGACGCGGACATACTCCACGAGTTCGGCATAGGCCGCCTCGCCGTCCGCATCGGGCTCGTCGTCACCGACGGACACCTGGGCCAACTCGCCGAAATCGTGGACGACCTCGGCCGTGTTGCCGCTGTCGACCTCGGCCTCGGCAGAGCTGATCCGCGCCGCCACGAACAGCCCGTGGTTGAATCCCTGGCACCACTGGGCAAGGCCATCGACGCGCTCGGCCAGCGGCTCTTCATCGGCCAGCAACAGGGGCTGGAACGACATTTCAGCGCCCTCCAGCGCCGCTCGCGTGCTGGCTGCCAGGGTGCCCAGGATGGCCCTCGTCTGCCCGGCGACGACCGCATTGGCGGGTGAATCGGCCGGGATGTCGGCCCCAGTTTCGGCCCCAGTTTCGGCCAGGGTTTCGGCGAGCCAGATGGACAGGCCACTGTCGCCAAGGGCGCAGACCAGCCCGCAGAGGCTCCCGTGGGCTTCGGCGGCGTCCGACGCAGCCTCCGCGCGCCGCAGGGCCTGGTCAATGGCGTCGTAGGACGGGAAATCGTGACTCGTCGGGTCTTTTGACATCTTCCAGAACCGCCCGCAATCCTAGCACCGCACCGTGCGGCTGCGCATTTGACCGTGGCTGCGGGGTGACACTATATTGACTTCATGACCGACTCATTGGAAAAGACGTTCACCCGGGAACTGGAGCGGCTGGAGCGTCGGCTCGATGAGCTCGTCGTCATCACCAGCCAGCTCAAGGAAGAGAACCGTTCCCTGCGCCAGCGCCAGGACAACCTGATTGCCGAACGGGCCACCCTGCTGCAGAAGAACGAGCAGGTCCGGTCGCGTGTCGAGGCGATAATTGGCCGCCTGAAAGCCATGGAGCACGGTTCGTGACGGATGCCATTTCCCAGGTCAACATCAAGATTCTCGAGAAGGAATACCAAATCGCCTGTCCCGCCAGCGAGCGGGGGGCCTTGCTGGACTCGGCGGAACTCCTCAACCGCAAGATGCGGGAGATCCGGGACACCGGCAAGGTGATCGGCCTGGACCGGATCGCCGTCATGGCGGCCCTTAACATGGCGAACGAGCTGCTGCATTCCCGCAGCCGGGGCGAAAACCTCGAGGGTGACGCGCGGTTGCGTCTCGAGGCCATGCGGGAGCGGGTCGAGGGCGCGCTGCAGACCACCCGCCAGCTGGACCTTTAGCTCCAACGACCCCGTTCACATTTTTCCTGCCGGGTCTGCCTATAATCAGCTTGGTCTCTCCTGCGGTGTTCGACAGCGGCTTGATAGGTCTCTCGACCCTTAATCGCGCTTTCGGGACTGCGTACTGCCGGCAGTTTGTGCACGACCGCCTGGACCTCCGGGCCCACGCGGGAAGCCTGCTCTGCCGCTTCTGGTCCCACCTGATGCTCTTGGTCTGAGAGCAGCAGGCCGCACCGGCACAGGCGGGAGAGACCTCCCCCCACCCCGCATCGGCATGTCGATGGCCCCCATCAGCGACCCGACCGGCGACAAGGCTGGTATCCGGCGCGACTTGCGCAAACAGCGGGCCGCACTGCCCCCTGCTGAAGCCCGCGCGGCCGCTTCCCAAGCCGTGCACCGGCTGTGGTCCCTCCCCGTAATGGCCCGCGCGGCCCGCCTGGCCCTCTACCTCCCGACGCGCGGCGAGCTCGACTGCACTTCCCTCGCGGTCCAGGCTTGGCGCCGCGGCCGCGCGGTGTTCCTGCCCGTACTCACCGGCAACAGGCTGCGCTTCGCTCCCTTCGACGAGTCTGTGGAACTGCGGCCCAATCGCTTTGGCATCTTCGAGCCGGTGGCGCCGCCGCGGCGCTGGTGCCGCGCAATCCAGCTCGACGTGATCGTCGCGCCCCTGGTGGCGTTCGATATCCATGGCTGCCGCCTCGGCATGGGAGGCGGCTATTACGACCGCACGCTCGCCTTCATGAAGAACCGTTCCAGCGCCTGTCGGCCGCACTTCGTTGCGCTCGCCTTCGACATGCAACGTGTTCCCACGCTGCCATCGGCAGAGTGGGATGTGCACCTCGACGCCGTCGTCACCGAGACAACGACGTATCGCTTCGATTGAGTTGTGGTCTGCCCGCAACCATCGTCAAGGCGCAAAAGTCCCCACTTGCTGGAATTTTGCAAACTGTTGTATATACTCAGCCCCGTCTACCCCGACACGGAGAGTAAAACTATGGCTACGAAGAAAAAGGCTGCATCGAAGAAGAAGACCACCAAGAAGAAGGCTGCGAAGAAAAAGCGTTAGAGATGACGCGTCGGGCGGTGACTCCAAAAAGTAACAACCCCAACAACGCAAGTGGAAAAAACGAAAAGAGGGGGCCCCCACGGGGGGG
>JBBQSA010000058.1:0-18322 GCA_038214295.1 Gammaproteobacteria bacterium | reverse complement strand
CCGCAGGGGGGCGCCCCGGCCTCCTCTGGGGGGGGGGCGGGGGGTGGGGGGGGTATCCCCCGTCGGGCGCGGCACCCCCCCGGGGGGGGCAACCCCCCCCCCACGACCGGCAATCCACTAGCGCGCGGCGGCGCCATGCCGGCGCCGGGGGCCCAGCTGTCGGGGCGGGCAAGGCCGCTGGCGTCTGCGAGGCGCAGCACCGCGGTGGCGATTTCCGGGTGCAACCACTCGCGGCGCTGTTCGATGTAGGAGGGATAGACCGTGAGGCGCGGCGCGAGCAGCTTGCCCGCGGCTGCCGTCTCCCGGGCGAGCACCGCCAGCTCCGGCCAGGGGGATTCCGGGTTCACGTGGTCCGGCGTGACGGGGGAGACGCCGCCCCAGTCGTTGATGCCGGCGCCGAGCAGCTCGTCGAGACGGCCGGCGTTGAGGTTGGGCGGCACCTGGAGGCTCATCGCGGCGCCGAAGAGGTGGCGGGCCATCGCGATCGTCCACAGCAGCTCGTCAAAGTCCGGCGCGGGCGCCTCGGCCATTACCGTGCCGGGCTTCGGCACGAAGTTCTGGATGATGAGTTCCTGGAGGTGCCCGAACTCCCGGTGCAGGTCCCGGAGCAGGAGCAGTGAGAGCAGCCGCTCGTCCCGGGTCTCGCCGATGCCGATGAGCAGCCCGGTGGTGAGTGGCACCCGGGCCTCGCCTGCGGCGCGGATCGACGCGAGGCGGATAGCCGGGTCTTTGTCCGGCGAGCCGTAGTGGGGGCCGCCGCGCTCGCTGAGCCGGGGCGATGCCGACTCCAGCATGATGCCCATGGATGGCGCCACGGCGCGTAGGCGCTGGTAGTCCTCCCGCGTCAGCACGCCGGGGTTCAGGTGGGGCAGCAGTCCCGTTTCTTTCCGCACCAGTTCGGCCATCGCGAGCAGGTAGTCGACGGTCGTCGCGTAGCCGAGCTTCGCGAGCGCCTCCCGTGCGACCCGGTAGCGGAGTTCCGGCTTGTCGCCCAGCGTGAACAATGCCTCGTGGCAGCCCGCCGCCTGGCCGGCGCGGGCAATCGCCAGCACCTGCTCCGGGGCGAGGTAGGCCGTGGCGAGCCGTCGGGGTGTCTTCGCGTAGGTGCAGTAGTGGCACACGTCCCGGCACAGCTCGGTCAGCGGGATGAAGACCTTGGGTGAGTAGGTGACGAGCTCGCCGTGCCCGGTGTCCCGCAGTGAGGCGGCCCGCACGAGCAGCTCGCGCAGCGGCGTCGCCCCCAGCCGCAGTGCCGCGGCGAGGTCGGGGTGGTCGGCGGCGGAGAGGGGCTGGTGCACGGTGCTCGCGGATTCCTGGAAACGTGAGGTCATTCTGCACCCCGGGGCGCGGTCACAGGAAGGCCTGCGGTGGGCGTGGCCGCCGTCAGGACAGGGCCGGTCCCGTACCGGACCGGCAATTCACGGCCTTGGTGGCACCCGCGCCCAGGCCGGAAAAAGTCCGGGGGACGGCAGGCTCACGCCCGCCGTCCCCCGGCTGGTATCAAGTCACGGCCTGTCGTGACCGTGCTCTGGCTTTGTGCTCTGGCTCTACTTGCCGAGGCGATCGCCGTATTCCGCCAGGTGCGGGTCTTCGACCCAGCCCGCGGGCCGCGCGGCCCTGGGCGGAATGCTGCCCGTGAAATTCTCCGGACCGACGTTGAGCGACGAGATGTCCATCACGAAGGTGTGGATATTGGACATAAAGCCAGAGCCGAGGCTGCGGCCGAACAGCGCCTTCTTGCCATCCCAGGAGATCGACACGAAGCCGTCGAAGCCCTTGTTGAAGGTGATCTGCTTCGGCTCGCCGCCGGCAAGATCGTTCATCACGACTTCCCAGTTGTTGCCCGCGAAGACCCGGTCGTAGAAGAAGTGACGGCCATCCGGGGCGATGAACGGTGCCCAGTTCATGTCCTTGGTGAAGGTGCGCGGCTGCACATCCGTGCCATCCGTCGTCATGGTGAAGATGGTCATCGGCGTCTGCTGGTGCTTGCCCGTGGCCTTGAACTCTTCGTTGATGCGCTGCTTGTCGCTGCGCAGCCAGGCGCGGAAGATCAGGTGCTTGCCATCCGGAGCCGGATAGGGCGCGCCCTCCTGCCAGTCCGGGGTGAAGGTCAGCTGCTGCTCATCCGTGCCGTCGATGCGCATTTTCCAGATGTCCAGCATGCCGTTGATCTGCCGGCCGAAGAACACCCACTTGCCATCGAGAGACGTCGTGACCTCTGCTTCGTAATACTTGTTGTTGGTCAGGCGCTTGATATTGCCGCCCTTGAGATCCGACGTGTACAACTCGGCGCCCTGCGGATAGTCGGTCTCTTCGGACCAGTTGCCCGGCGGCATTTCCGGGTGGTCACGGGTGGAGGTCCAGATGAGCCCCTTGCCATCGGGAAGGAACCAGGAGCAGGCGTCCTGACCCTTGTCGTTGATGCGGGTGAGTTCCTCGCCGGTGTCGGTGTAGGTAAAGGTCAGCGAGCCGCCAATCTTGCCCTTCTCCGGCTGGGCAGCCATCGGATCCTTGGTCTGGGCGATGACGTGGAGGTTGTCAGGGGCGTAGTAGGCCTCCGCCGAACTCGGGATGTTGGGAATCATGCGGACCGGCAGTTCCTTGCCTGCCCATTCCGGCGGCGGGGCTTCACTGGACGACAATCCGAGGTCCGGTGAAGTTGCTCTGGCGGCGGGCGGACTGGTGGGCATGGTGCAGCCGGCCAGAATGCCGAAGAGCGCTGCGATTCCAGCGGCGGTCCATCGAGCCATGGGATGGATTTTCATGATTAGGTAGTCCCCTTGAATTTGGTTGCGCTAAAGATTGCCGGCGGATCATAGCAATGTGGCCCGCATTATGCGCCGCGGGCAAAGGCCACACCCCGCCCGCCACCCCGCAGTTGGCCCTTGACGGCCCGGGACTTGCCGGCGTGGTCTGATCCTGACGGCGCCGGCGCCGGCGCCGGCGCTGGCGCAATTGCCGGGGGCGCGCCGTCCTCTTTCAGGGCCTGGGCGCAATGCGGGGTCTGGATGCTGCTATATAGGCAGTCAGGAGTTAACGTGGCCCCGGGTTGTGCCTCATGCGCCTCGCGACCTGACACCGGCTGGAGTCGTCGAGGGCGTAGATGAAGAAACAGAAGGGGCACGCGTGATCTACCTCGTAACGGGCATGACGGGCACGATCGTGCCGGTGATCGTCGAGGATCTCGTCCGGAAGGATCCCGGCGCGTTCTTCTATTTCGCGATCCGGAAGGACGCCGCCGGCACAAACCCGGCCCGGCGATTTGCGGCGGTAGTCGCGACTCTCGAGCTCGAGCCTGCGGAGTGCGAACGGCTCAAAACGCGCTCGCGGCTGGTCGAGATCGACATCGCGCACCCCGGCCTGGGCATCGAACCGCGGGTCCGCGCCGAGATCGTGGAACGCGTCGACCAGATCCTCCACGGCGCGGCCGATGTGCGCTTCGACCAGCCCTACGCTGCGATCCGGATACCGAACGTCGGCTTTGCCGGGCAGGTTTAGGCGCTTCACGCCGAGATCCGCGCGCGCCGGGCGGCGCTGCATCGGGAGCCGCCCACCCTCTACTACCTCTCAACGGCCTATGCCTACGGCATCCATCCGGCCCGCATTCCAGAGGATTACCCCGATTTCCGCCCCGGCCCCCCCGACTACACCTACGCCCGTACGAAAGCCGAAGCCAAGCAGTTCATGCTGGACAAGATCCGCCGCTTCGACGACCAGATCCTGATCATTGAGCCGACGATCGTTGGCGGATCGGCGCAGACGGGCCGGACCCGCGCCTATCACCTGCATTACCTGGTGATCATGCTCGGCTACCTCGGCAGGCTGCCGTTCCTCGCGGCTCCCGACAACACGCTAGACACCGTGCCGGTGGACTGGGTGGCCGCTGTGATATCCGACGTGATAATCCGCGGCAAGCTGCGGCAGGGCGTTCTCAGGCTCGCGAGCGGCGATGACGCCATCACCGTCCGCCAGCTCTACGACGCGGGATACGCCTATTACTGCGCCCACGACCCCGTACCCGGCCACGTGATCCCGAAAATCAGTTTCGCTCCGGCCTGGGCGCTGCCGCCGATGCTCTCGCTTGCAAGGCACTCGTTCCGGCTGCTGAACGTTGTCGGACGCCGGTCCGCCCACCGGAGGCGCGCGAAGCAGATCGCGCTGCTCGAGGGCTACTTGCCGTACCTGGTGGGGAGGAAGCGCTTCGACAACGAACGCAGCACCATGTTGATCCGGCGCTACACCGGATGCGGGCCTGCACCCCTGCTGCCGGTCGGGGCGCTGCAGCGCCGACGCCACCCGCCTGAGTACCCGCCGCTGACGGGCGCGTCGCCTCACATAGCCGGTGGGCTTTGCCCATTTCTGTCACCGTGGCCAGGGACCGCGACATGTGCGCGGCGTTCCATGCGACTGGATTAATTCGGGATCGCTCTGTGGCCGCTAATTTCGTCAATGGACAAACGATAGTAAAGCGGGGCCAGCGGCCGCGGTGTGCCATGAATAGCTGTTCTTGCGTAACCGGGTTCCCACCATACCGGATTTTGCTGGAACAGCTTGTGCGCCAGCTCGCGCACCGCCCGATTATCAACAGTGTCAGTTAGTTCCTCATACCGCCCGAAGGCGATAACGCTTGTCCATTTTTCAGGGCTCGTTATTTCATCCACTTCGAGGCAGGCGAGGGGATTGGCCCGCAGCCATTCAATCTTCTTGCCGATGGTGGAAAAACTGTAGATCCACTGATCGTGATAGGCAAAATAACAAGGTGTGACGTAGGGCTGGGACTGGTTCGCGCAGGCAAGGTGGCCCAAACGCTTGCTTGCCAGGAAATCCATACTGGCCTTGCGTGTCAGTTCTTCTATGTGCATCGCGCGTCTCTCATAACTCTGCGGAATCTCGCCTCCTGCGCGGTCCTGATTGACATCATCACGATAGCCAACTTGTCGAGGCTGAGATTGCGGCCAAATGACTGATATTGGCAAGGCCCGTCCGGGTTCTCGCACACCAGGGCGGCACCCGGTAGCGGGCCGGGCCCACGTTGAAGATCTGCGTGCACTCGAATGACCGGGTAGTCCGGAGACTATTCGCGGACCGTTGACGGGTTCACTGGCGGTAGTAGGACTTCCTCAGTAGCGCCTCCGTCTCCGCGAAGAGTGCATCCATCCGCGCCTTGACTCCCGCCATGAACTGCTTCAGTCCAGCATCGGGCTCCTCTTTGGCAATCTCCCCGGCCAGGTGACGCTCCTGGTTGATGCCGTTGGAGATTGAAATCAGAACGGTGCGTTCGTATTCACGCCCGGAATTGCCGAAGAGCGGAGCGTTTTCCCTGACCTTGTCCAGGGCGGTGGTCAACCGCTTGCGCTTTTCCATCTCAGGCAGGGGATCCAGGTCAGTGCGGACGCCGGGGTAGTCACGATCGACCCGCGCCAGTTCAGCCTTCAGGTCGGTGCCAAAATCCGCGACGTGGGTGATCACCCGCTCGAAGTCGTCGCTCTCAACCTTGAAGTAGAGCAGAAGCTTCGCACGGCTGAAGGCTTCTGCATCGTTGCGCAGAATGCTGTAGCCCTCACTCAGAATCAGGCGTTGGTGATCGAGCTCAGGTGCGCGGGCCTGCGTGGCCGGCGAGCTGTTCCGCGTGCCCTGCTGGGTTACGCAGCCGGCGGAAAGCAGCACCAGCGCCAGAAGCGAGCGCAGCAGTACTGATGGCATTGAACGGCTCCTGGTGGACCCTAGGGTGGATTGCGGGCTGGGAATAGAAAGTTCAAACGCCCCATGAGCTGAGTCTGCCAGCCCGCAGCCCCCGGAATCGTGCAGCGCGGTCCGCGACCGGCGCAGCCAGGTCCTCTCAGCGCCGCGGGGTCCGCCCTGGGGGGCGGTGTTCACTGAGAGGTCAGCCGCTGCGCTGGCCGTCATCAGTCGAAAGACCCGCTGATACCTGCCGGATTCCAGTAGCCGGAACCCGGCAGGCCGCCTGACTCGGCGAGGACCCGTTCAGGGAACCGGGCAGGCCAGCGCGCCGTCCGGTGGGCAGACCACTCGATTCGCCGCGTCGCCCGGGCGCAGGGTCAGGATGTGCACTTCCTTCGCCTCGAACACGGGGATGTAGATCTGCGCGCGGCCGAGGGGCCCCGGGTCGTCATAGCGGACACTCGGCACCCCGATGGTGGAGATCACCTCGCCGGGGGAAGTGCCTTCCGGGCCCATGATGGTCTGGGTAGTGCCTGGACCGTAGGTATCGTTGATGTCGAAGATCACGGCGGACTGGTACTCCCAGTTCGTCTTGCTGGGCGACTTCGGCGTCAGCAGCCAGACCTTGGAGGCCTCGTCCCCGGCCACCAGGATCCACGGCTTCACTTTGCCTTCCTGGCCGCGCACCGGGACGAACGCCTTGGCGGGTCCCGGAGCCAGCCGGCCGGGACCTGAGGTGGGCGCAGGGAACGTGGGATTGGGCCGGATATTGTCCTTCAGCGTGTGCCGTACCCAGCCGCCACCGAAGACGTTGCCGCTTACCGGTTGCTCAAAGGCGTTGATGCGGCCGGGAATTGGCTGCTGCGTGACAGAGAAGCAGTTGTCTTCCTGGTGATTGGACGCCAGGACTTCGACCTTGCCGTCCAGGTTCAGGTCTGCCACCTGGACGCCGAAGATCTTGCCCTGGAGACCATTAGAGATGGTGCCCACGCGCACGGCGGGGCCGTTGACCACGTCGACGGCCGTCCACGGCAGCCCGGCCGGCGCACCGTAGATCCTGACGAAGCCGCCGAGGATGAAGAACGACCCGCCGATCAGTTCCGGAATTCCATCGTTCTCGAAATCGTAGGATGCGATCGAGATATCCGCCCCGTTCGCGGCGCCTGGGTAGCCCACCAGCACGTGCTCTTGCCACTGCACCGTGGGTGACAGTGCGGCTCCCGGGTTCTGGAACCACACGAGCTCACCCGTGAAAAAGCAGAGGCTGCCGAACCCGGCGACCTTGAACGAGGAACGCACGGTTGCGATGTCCTTGAAGCCGTCGCCATTCATGTCGACGAATTCCAGGTCGTGATAGAACTTCGGGTTACTGACGTTGCTGGAAGGATCGCAGCTCGCGCCCGGAGGGCCGCCCGTGCTCTGGTGGACGATGTATTCCTGGAGTCCCGGATCATCGAGATTGATGAACGAGAGCCGCCCGGGCGGAATTGCGGGGTGGAAGCCCTGGGGAATAACCACGGCCTCGAACGGCACCATTCCGTCAGGCATGCGGACGGCATCGTTGGGCCAGTTCATCGTGTTGGGGGCCCCCGGCGCGGGCGGGCCGCCGACGTCAGTCAGTTGCTGAACGTCCGTGGTCTTGTTGAAGGTCAGCGGGTTCAGGGTATCCAGGTTCCGGATCCGGGCCACCAGGTCACGTTCGAAGTAACTGGTTACCGTCGTTCCGGTGGGATCCTTGAGGACGTTGTAGAAGCTCGTCACCATCAGGTCATCGGCGGGACCGGAAGGGCCGTTGTAGGTCTCGATGCTCGTGAACGCCGCGTTGAAGTTCAGCGGCAGCACGCCCTTTTTCCAGACCGCCGGGCAGTAATTGGCGGCATCGGCCGCGGGCGCGACCAGCAGTGGCACGACGGCCACTGTCAGGCTGAGGGCGACGCCGCGCAGCAGGCGGGCGCACGGCAGATAGAGTGACGTCATGATCGTTGTGGCTCCCAAAATTCCCCCGAGGGGGGCAACATAGTCCTCTTCTGCCGGGGCCGTCAACGCGCAACGCCCCGCCGGATTTACCTTAAGTCGGGCGGCAGAGATCTCCGCCGGTGACAGAGTTACGTCGCCGGTCCTTTTTGCTGTAATGTCAGCGGCGAACGTACAAGAACAAGGACCGCCACGGCGGTTCGATCTGGGGGATTCACGATGACCACACTTCGCCTTGCGCCGCGCGGCGGTTCGCGCGCCTTCACCGTCACGTGCCTGCTGCTCGCGTTGGGCTGGTCCGGTACCGCGTTCGCCGTCAACGTCCCGGTGCTGTGGGTATCGGTAGACGGCGGCCCTGAGGTGTCCTTCGAGAACGACCAGGTGTGCGATGGCACGAAGGCCGTCACCTGCCTCGGTACCGGCGCCGCCGGGGACCTCCTCATCAGTTCTTTTGAGCTCACGGCGGATCCGGACCCGTACGTGACCGGCGCCTTCAACCTGTACAACGCCTCGACGACCAACACGATCTCCGTCGTTGCCACCATCCTCTTCCCCATGAGCGGCACCTTCGCGTCCCCCACGCTGGCGCTCGGTACCGGTCTCGTGAACAACGTGTTCGGCGGCGGTCTGCTCAATCTACAGGTCAAAGGGTTCGTGGACGGCCCGCCCGGCACTCCCGCCCTCGCGATCGACGGCATCGGGCCGGGAACGCCATTCAGCGTGTGCGACGATTTTGGTGCCGATGCCGGGTGCCAGAACGCCGTCACGTCGCTGTCGACGAGCCAGGCCGGCCCGCCGAGCCTGACGGTGTTGTCGCTGATCGGCCTGCGCCTCAGCTTCGACCTGAGCCCGGACACCGTTGCCACAATCGGCCTGGATCCCGCAGAGGTTTACAGCGGGGCCGCCTATTTCTCCATCACGCCGCAGGCGGTCGTGCCGGTGCCGGCGGCCGCGTGGCTGCTCGCGTCGGGGCTTGGCCTGCTGGCGGGCGCCCGCCGCAAGGCGTCCTGACCGACGGGAGCGCCGCCCGACTGCCGGCGCGATGCCGCCCCATTAGCGGCGACGACCCCGAACACGGACGCGGCATGCTTGCCCAGCGCCGGGTCAAACGTAGGGACTGGCCCCTCGTGCTCGAAGTAGTCCGCCACCCGGTGGGCTAGTACCGCCGGCGCGAATGGGCGGAACGACTCCCGGTACTTGATCTTGAGGTTCATGATGATCTGCATCCGCGCGCTGCAGGTCTATCAGCTTGTCGCGAATCAGTGCTTCGTAGATCGGCCGACCGTAGGGTGCCAGGCCCATCAGCTTGTACTCGCCGGAATTAACCCGGAAGCCGGTGAAGTAGGTGAAGGCCGAGTAGAGCAGGCCCAGGGAATGGGGAAAGTCTATTTCCCAAAGCGGCTTCAGCTCTTTGCCGTGGCCGACCCAGGTGGACGTCGTGGCCCACTCGCCGACGCCATCCAGGCAGAGCACGGCGGCCCGGTCAAACGGGCTGAAGTAGAAGGCGGAGGCTGCGTGGGACTGGTGGTGTTCCGCGAACAGCAGCGGGGGCAGTTCCCGCTGCCGGCAGTTGCCGAGACTGGCGAGTTCCCGTTTCAGTGTGGTCTTGAGGTAGAGCTTCTCCTTGAGCCAGACCGGCATCGCCGCGACAAAGGAGCGGAAGCCGCGTGGCGCGTAACTCAGGTACGTTTCCAGGAGTCGATCGCTTCCCGGGGAAAGCCCGCGTCATGCTTCTTACGGGTAAAGCGCTCCTGCTGGGCGGCGGCCAGGACCTCGCCGTCCCGCAGGAGCGCGGCGGCACTGTCGTGGTAGTAGGCGGAAATGCCGAGGATATGGACGGCTGGCGTCATTGACCGGAGCATGGTGGAGGGAAACGCAGCTACCCGACGGCTTCAGGGGCCCGCGACGGCAACGGACGGGCAGGTTGCGGAGTATTAAGGCTGCGTAGGGCTTAGAAACATGATGCGGGGCACCCTTGGGGTGTTGAGGCCCGCCGTACCTGGAGTTGCCGGCGGGGTCACGACCGGCGGCGTGGGGCCCGACCCGGGGGAGTTCGGTATTCACTGAAAGGTCAGCCGGATTCCCCAGCTGACCCGCAGCCCCTGGACGATGCGATCACCTCCCGGGGGCAGGCTGCCGGTCATATGTTCAGTGCCGAACAGACCAGTGGGCCGGTCCGGCGTAAAGATATGCTCTGCGCTCCATCCCACTGGACGATTTGGCTTGTGACGACTCTCGCCCGGTAGACAACCGCTTTCACTTTTGACCGGGGAGCCCGCGCCCAAGTCGGCTTCGCATTCGCAGATCGCGCCGCCCACAGCCACGCGCAGGGTCTCCTGAGGAAAACACGCATGAATACATCAACACTGATCACCGCGACCAGCCTCTTGCTGGTCACCCTGCTTCCTGCTCCGGTACTTGCGGGGGCTGACAGCGGCTTCTACGTGGGCGCTGGTGTCGGACGGGTGTCGATCGGAGATATCGACATCGACCACACAAGTTTCAATTTCAATGGCGACGACACAGCATACAAGCTGTTCGCCGGTTTCAATTTCGGCGTGATTCCGCTGCTGGACCTGGCCGTCGAGGGCGGGTACGTGAACTTCGGAACGCCCCATGACAATGGCCTGAAGATCGATGCAGACGGGTTCGACCTGTTCGGTCTCGTTGGCACGAATCTCGGTCCCATCGGCATCTTTGGCAAGGCGGGCGCCATCAACTGGGATGCGAGGGCGTCCTCGGTGCTCGCCTCGTCCAGCGACAGTGGCACTGACCCGGCCTACGGGGTCGGCCTCCGGTTCCAGTTGGGCTCTTTCCAGGTTCGTGGCGAGTACGAAATGTTCGATATCAGCGCAGCAGACAACGTCTTCCTGCTCTCGGCCAGCGCTGTCTATACGTTCTGACGCGCGATGCTAGAGTAGCCACCTGACCCTCGACCCGGAAGGCAGCTTACTGGTCCCCGCACTGCTCACAGGTCTCGATCTCGATTCCGAAGTTGCGAGTCGTCCAGATGTGGGGGGGCGAACAGACGTCCCGGGAGGCGACGATCAGAATCGGCCCACCTTGAATATCCCAGCTGCAATTTCCGCGAACAATCAAGGCCTGATCGGCGTGAGGGTCAATCTGGGTTCGCGGGCGCGGCACGTGGACGTTCCGATGGGATTCAAGCGCTACGGGGACCTCGACCTCCAGGAACTCCAGATTCACTTGGGCAACGCACTGGTGCTGATGGGTGTTAGCGGGACAATGAGCGCAGAGCCCACGGCGTTTCAGCTGCCCGACGCGACCTGAAGGTTCTGGAGCTGGCACCCCGCCAACCCCCGTGGAAACCGCTCCAGGAGCGGATCCGGCCAAAAAATGAGGCGCTGAACCAAGCTCGACGCCAGGCCTCAAAGCCACCTGGGCGCGGTGCCACCCGCTATGTACGGCACCGAACGGAGGCCCATCGGCAGGACGGCGACAATTGGTGTTACGTTCGCCCAGGTCGCGCTAATCAAGCGCGTGTGCGGCCTTGACCCGCTGTTAGTGTGACCGGCGAGCGTGGTCCCCCTGGACAGGCAATCGACGCATGGCTGATAGCGCCACCTCAAAGCTGAAAGCGTTTGCGCGGCAACTTGTGGCGTGCGAGGCGGCAACGCGCAACCCAAGCGGCGCAAGAGATTCCCGGGCCTTTTGCGCCTCCGAAAAGCTGCGCGTGCCGCTCGGCAAACTGGTTGGGATCAGCGGCTTTCGCGCACTGCTCACCCGCGCCCTGGCGCTGGGCGGTGAGGAAGCTCCCGTGCTCCTCGAGCTGCACATCAAGGCGGATGGGTCTTTGGAGTACCTCGATGCGGGCGTCGACCCGCGCACGGCTTCAGAGGGCGAGGTCGTGCTCCTGGCGCACATGGCCGGACTGCTGGTGACGTTCATCGGACCGGCGCTGACGGTCCAGATGCTGCGCGACATCTGGCCAGACATAGACGATGCTGATGTTGGAACAGGAGAAACGCCTTGAAGAAAAAAAACACCGCGCGTGGTTCAGCTGATAAGCAGAAGTCGAGCCTGCCGGACAAAGCGCGCCGGCCGGGCTCAGTGAAAATCCGCCTGCTGCCAACCGGTGTCCGGGGCTTCGATGACATCCTTGGCGGCGGGCTGCCGGAATTGTCTTTCAACATCATTGCGGGCGCGCCGGGGAGCGGCAAGACCACGCTGGCGCATCAAATCATCTTCGCCAATGCAACGCCGGAGAAATCGGCGCTTTATTTCACCGTTCTCGGCGAACCCGCGCTGAAGATGCTGCGCTACCAGCAGCAGTATTCCTTCTTCGATCCGGCCAAGCTGGGCAAGGCGGTGCGTTTCATCAACCTGAGCGACCTGGTTCTGGAGAAGGACCTGGGCGCGGTGCTCGAGGAAATCATCAAGGAAGTCCAGGCGGCCAAACCCGGCATAGTGGTGGTCGACTCATTCCGTACCGTGGTCCGTAAAGCGATGAGCGGCGGGGGGGGCGAAATGGAACTGCAAGGCTTCATCCAGCGCCTCTCCCTGTTCCTCGCCAGTTGGCAGGCCACCACTTTTCTGATCGGCGAATACACCGACGGCGAACTACGCGACAACCCGGTATTCACGGTGTGCGACGGCCTTTTCTGGCTCACCCAGAATACGGAGCGCAATTCCGTGGTGCGCAAGTTGCAGATCATGAAAGTGCGGGGGCAGGAATCGGTGCCGGGGTTGCACACCATCCGCATCACCGGCGACGGGTTGGTGGCCTTCTCGCGCACTCAGGGCCTGGCCGCGCACAAAAACAGGCCGACCAATCGGCGGCGCCTGTCCACCGGCGTTCCCGAACTGGATAAGATGATGGGCGGGGGCGTCCTGGAGGGCGACAGCATGCTGGTAGCTGGACCTTCGGGCACCGGCAAATCGGCGCTGGCGACCCACTTTCTCGCCGAGGGCGTGCGCCAGGGGGAGCCGGGCATCGCGGCGATCTTCGAAGAGCGCCCGAGAGGCTACACGGCGCGGGCCGATGCCTTTGGCCTGGACCTGGATACGCCGCAAAAGCAGGGAATGCTCGAAATGATCTACCTGCGGCCGCTCGACCTCTCTGTGGACGAAGCGTTGCAGGAAATTCTCGATGCGGTGGAGAGGACCGGCGCCAAGCGGTTGGTCATCGATTCGCTGGTCGGTTTCGAAATGGCGCTGGCGCCCGGTTTTCGGCAGGACTTTCGAGAGTCGCTCTACCGCATGATCGCGGCGCTGACCGGCGTGGGGGTGACGATCCTGACAACGGTTGAGATCGAGGACTCGTTTACCTCGTTTGAGTTCAGCCACTACACAATTTCCTTCCTCACCGACGACATCGTCCGACTGCGTTACGTGGAGATCGATGGCCAGCTGCGGAAGGTCCTGGTGGTGGTCAAGATGCGCGGCGGCAACCACAGCAAGGACATCCGTGAATACGTCATTACCAACAAAGGTGTGGTCGTCATCGGCCCGCGCCAGACGGACTATGTGCGTCTGACCAGCGGCCTGCCCGACCGGATCGGCCAATCGCCACCAGAGCCTGCGCCAGAGCCGAAAGCCAAAGCGCAGAAGTGAAGTCACAAAAAAGGAAGTCCAAGCTCGTGGCCACGGAACCAGACGCGGACTCCCCCGGCGCGGCGCTCGACAAAGAGCGCGCACGATTGCAGGAATTGTCGACCTCGATGAACGAGGCGCTGATCCTCTCGTCCGTGCGCCAGCACGAACTCACGCAGAATGCCAACTACCTGAACGCGCAATTGCTGGCGGAAATCGCCGGGCGCAAACTGGCGGCAGCGGCGTTGAGGGAGAGCGAAGAGCGCTATCGCACCTTGTTCCATCTGGGTCCCGTCGGGGTTTATTCCTGCGACGTCTCAGGGAACATCCAGGATTTCAACGGCACCGCCGTGGAATTGTGGGGCCGCAATCCCATCCTCGGGGACGGCAGTGAGCGCTTCGGCGGCGCGCTCAAAGAGTACCGTGCCGACGGCAGCGTCATTCCCCGCGACCACTGTCCCATGGCCGAGGTGCTGTCGGGAAATATCCCGGAGGTAAGCGACGGCGAGATGCAGATCGAGCGGCCCGACGGCTCTCGGATCACCGTCGTCATCAATATTCGTCCACTGAAGGACGACCGCGGAGAAATCAGCGGAGCGATCAATTGCTTTTTCGATATCACCGAACGCAAGCGCGCGGAAACGGAAGTGATCGAAGCCAGGGCTGCCGCGGAGAAGGCGAATCGCGCCAAGTCGGAGTTTCTCTCCAACATGAGCCATGAACTGCGCACGCCGCTCAACGGGATCCTCGGGTTTGCGCAGCTTATTGAAGGCGGCTCGCCGCCCCCGACGCCCTCCCAGAAGTGCAGTATCGACCACATTCTCAAGGCAGGATGGTACCTGCTGGAGTTGATCAACGAGGTCCTTGATCTCGCGGTGGTTGAGTCGGGCAAACTGGTCATGGTGCAGGAGTCGGTCCCGCTGGCTGAGGTCATGCGTGAGTGCCGCGCCGTTGTCGAGGCGCAGGCGCAGAAGCGCGGGATCGGCATGATATTCCCTGGTCTGGAAATGTCCCACCATGTCAAAGGGGACCGGATCCGGGTCAAGCAGGTTCTGATCAACCTCCTCTCCAACGCCATCAAGTACAACCGGCCGGCGGGCACGGTAACGGTCGAGTACGTCCTGAGTTCCCCGGATTTGATTCGGATCGAGGTGCGAGACACGGGTGTGGGGCTGACCCCGGACCGTCTTGGGCAGCTTTTTCAGCCTTTTAACCGCCTGGGCAAAGAGTCCAGCGCGGAGGAGGGCACGGGCATCGGCCTGGTGTTCTCCAAGCGGCTGGTTGAGTTGATGGGCGGGACCATTGGCGCGGAGAGCACCGTAGGGGTGGGAAGCGTCTTCTGGATCGACTTGAGTCTGATGGCCGTACCGGATGCGGTAGGGGAGGCTGGGCAGAGCGCCCCGGCGAGCATGCAGTCGCCCGCCGGCGCGCCGGGGCGCACGGTCCTCTACGTGGATGACAATCCGGCAAACCGGGAACTGGTCGAGCAACTCATTGCCCGCCGCTCCGAACTGCGCCTGCTCTGCGCGGCGGACGCCACTGTCGGCATCGAATGTGCGCGCGCCCATCAACCGGACGTGATCGTGATGGATATCAACCTGCCGGGCATCAGCGGGATTGAAGCCTGCAAAATGCTGCGGGCGGATGCGTCGACGGCGCATATTCCGATCATTGCGCTCAGCGGCAATGCGATGCCTGGTGACATCGAGCAGGCCCTCAAGGCCGGGTTTCTGGACTACATTACCAAACCTATCAAGATCGAGCGGCTCATGGACGCGCTGGATGCGGCGCTTGCCTTTGCCCGGAGGGCGGCCGGCAGGGCAGCCCAAAGCGGACCGGCATAAAGATCAAAGCCGGGATGCTCATCGTTCTGGCCGGCTACGAAGCCGCCCTCAGAAGAGCGGATCGGTCGGGCGAGTCTGTCACTCCTGCAGCGACACCACCATCCCGCTGGACAGCGTGTTGGCCAGTGCCGCCGCGCTCCAGTTGGTCATGCGGATGCAGCCGTTGGAGGCGGTTTTGCCGATCCTGGCCGGATCCGGGGTGCCATGGATGCCGTAGTGTGGCTTGGAAATGCCGATCCAGGTGGTGCCGACGGGGTTGTTCGGCCCCGGCGGGATCTCCGCTTTCTCGGCCCCCTGCGCGCTGCCGGCAATGAGCTCGGGATCGAAGTGCCAGACCGGGTTCCGCGCCACGACGGTCACCTTCCATTCGCCGATCGGCAGCGGGAACTGCGCGCTGCCTGTCGTCACCGGGTACTGCGCCAGAACCTTGCCGGCGGCGTCCTGAAGCTGTAGCGCGCCCTCCGACTTGTCGACCACCACCCGCGCCGGCGTCGGCATGCGGTCAGCAGACATCACGTTGGGCACGGTGATGACCGTTCCCGCAGTCAGATCGGCTTCCGGGTTGAGCTGCTTCAACAACACCGGGCTGGCGTGGAACTTCTCGGCAACCTGTTCCTCGACCGAGGCGTAGGGCAACGACTCCTTCCTGGCCGTTTCCGCCGGGGAGTCGGGCGTTGCGGCGAACGGCCCGGCCACGTCATCGGCGGTCAGCGTGTAGCTGACCAGCACCGGAGCGGTGTCGGCATTGAGCACGTCCCACGTCGCGTCATCGAGCTTCCCGCTCCCGGCGATGCCGTTTGCGGCCTGGTAGGCCGTCACGGCCCGGCGCATGTTGCTGCCGATGGCGCCGTCGATCTCGCCGGGCGAAAAATAGGCGCGGTCGAGCAGTACCTGTGCGCGCAGCGGGCTGTGCTTGGCGGGTTCAGCATCGGCTGGCGCAGCCGACAGGCTGGCCTTGGGTTCCGTCGCAGGTTGGTCGGCCGTTGCCGGCGTCGGTGCGGGCAGGGTGGTAGTCGCGGTTGCGGTGTCCATGTCTGCTGCCGGCGTCGGCGACTGCGTACAGGCAGCGAGCGCGACGGCCAGGGTGGCCAGGGCGAGCGCGCGTCCGTACTGAATCACGCTGGGTTCTCGTTTCTGCACGAATAGAATGCCCTACCGGGACGGTGACTTGCGATCCGCATCAGAAACAGGAGCGGTACTTTCAGGAAGCGCGTCTCGGCGGAGCTTGGATGATCGAGGCACCGCTGTTTGGGATCGCGGCGTTGCGGGTGGTGCGCCAGACGGCAGCGGGAAGCTCTGCACTGCGCTGCCCCGGCAACCGACGGGTCGGCGATTGTTCATGCTCATGGGCTTGTCACTCATGAATGTGGCTCTCCTGTGGCTTGAGTAGTGGCTTGCTTAGCCTCTGCGAATGAGCGAGGTGCTCACCCGTGATGGCGATTATGTATGGCCGATCGATCGCTCTTCCGTGCGGCAGCCAACTGACAAAAAGGGTTGGCCTTTAGCAGATTTGTCATGCCCCGCGGCAGCGCGGAAGTCGCGGAAGTCGCGGAAGTCGCGGAAGTCGCTGAACGGCCTGGGGTATCGACCAACAGCAGCGGGCCGTGCCCGGGGTGGGCTGGCGCCAAAGCCGTGGCGGGTAAGAGTGCGGGCTGGCACACTGAGGCGATGAGACCTTCGCAACACCAAGCCCTCCCGGGCCCGTCTGCATGAGTACCCCGGTTACGCTGCTGCTGGTCATAGCGCTGCTGGCAGCCAACGCCTTCTTCGTGGCAGCCGAGTTTGCGCTGGTGCGGTCCCGGCTCTTTCGGATCCAGGCCCTTGCCGATGCCGGCAGCCGCAGCGCTCGACTCACGCTGGTCATCATGAACAAGCTGGAGCCCTATCTGGCCGCCTGCCAGCTGGGCATCACGATGGCATCCCTGGGGCTCGGCTGGATTGGCGAACCGTTCGTGGCGGGTCTCATCGGACCGCTCCTCGCGCCGCTCGAACTGCCCGGCGCAACCATTCACCAGATCTCCTTTCTCACCGGCTTCCTGATCTTCTCGTCACTGCACATCGTGATCGGCGAGCAGGTGCCGAAGTCGTTCGCGATCCGCCAGGCCGAGACCGTCTCCCTGTGGATCGCCTACCCGCTGCACGCCTGTTACCTGCTGGTCTTCCCGCTGAACTGGCTGCTGGACCGGGCATCACGCGGAATCCTGTCCCTGTTTGGTGTCAGTGAGGCCACGCATGCCGACGTGTTCACCGCCCTTGAACTGAAGGGACTGGTCGCCACTTCGCGGGCGGCCGGCCTCGTCGGCAACCTGAAGGGCGAAATGCTCCAGAATCTCCTGGGCTTCGGCCGTCAGCCCATTTCCGGAATCATGATCGCCCGGCCCGATGTGGTCACGCTTGATATCGAGAACGACGCCGCGACCAACATCGCCATCGTCGCCGACACCGAGCATTCCCGCTACCCGGTGGTCCGGCGCACGGCGGACAACGTGATCGGCGTGCTGCTGACCAAGGATATTTTCCGCGCGATGCTCACTGGCCAGACGTCGCCGTGGGAGCATCTTCAGGCGTACGTGCGTGAGCCACTGGTGATCCCGGAAAGCGTCGGTCTTTCCCGGGTAATGGAGCAGATGCGGCAGAGGCGCATGCACATGGCGATCATCGTCGACGAGTACGGCCAGATGATCGGCGTGGTGACGCTCGAGGACCTCCTGGAGGAAATCACGGGCGATATCCAGGATGAAACTGACACCGTCGCCGGGGCCCACGATGTCCGTGAAGTGTCCGAGGGTCGCTGGGAAGCGGACGGCCTGGCGCCACTGGCCGACGTCGAGCGGATGATTGCCTCGCGCCTGGAGCACGAGCCGGATACCAACACGCTGTCTGGCCTGTTCATGGACAGCCTCGCCCGCCTGCCGGTCGAAGGTGATGTGCTCGAAGTCTCTGGTTTCAGGCTGACAGTGCTGTCGGTTGACCAGCGCCGGGCCGGCCACGTGCGTATCGAGAAACTCCCCGGCGCCTAGTCCCCAAGCCGACGGTCAGAGGGCGAAGTGGCTGTTCTCCGGCCCGGCGAGAAAGGCGATGCTGAAGAGCGCCTGCGGGTTACCCGGCAGTAGTCGGCATCACGACCCGCAGCGTACCGATTCTTCGAAGGCCGGCGTCCTGAATTCGCCTGGCTCGCCAGTCACGGGCGGCCTGGTACCGGCACCTGCTGCCGCTGTACCTCCCTGCGCTTCATGGACAGGTATTCGGGACGGTCCATTTCGTGCAGT
>JBBQSA010000057.1:0-18403 GCA_038214295.1 Gammaproteobacteria bacterium | reverse complement strand
CGCAATGCCTTCCAGGATGCCTACGGTGGCGACGCTGGCGCCGAGGGTGGTCACCAGGAACACGGGCAGGATGCTGTGCACCAGCTCCGAGGACGCGTCCATGCACAGGGACACGAGCCCCAGCGCCACCACGCCGCGCGGCAGTCCCCGGAAATGCGTGCTGTCGGCGGGTGTCACCGTCGAAGGTTAGCCCTGTCCGGGGGTGAAAGATAAGGGAACGGCGCCGATCAGCCGCTGGTGATCGGCCGCCACGCCGGCGAATTCGAGCCAGCCTTGCGCAAACTCGAAGAACGCGGGGCCGGATCGATCAGGACAGGTGGCGCGCCATCGAGGGCCGCGAGCTGTCCCCTCAGACGCTCTGCCTGCTGACGGACTTTGTCTTCCAAGTGCGCTCCCGCGTTTCTGGTGCGGCTTTTGACGCGGCTACTGGCCACGCTACCGACTGGCCACGCTACCGACTGGCCAGGCTACCGGCTGGCGGCGGCGAGCTTCCGGCACTCCCGGTGCCGGAAGCAGCTGACCAGGTGATCGTTGATGAGGCCGGTGGCCTGCAGGTGGGCGTAGAGCGTCGTGCTGCCGACGAAACGGAAACCCCGCTTCTTCATGTCCTTGCTGAGAGCCTCTGAGACCGGGCTGGTCGCCGGCACCTCGGACTGGTCCCGCCAGCGATTCTGCACCGGCCGGCCGTCCACGAAGGCCCAGAGGTAGGCGTCGAAGCTGCCGAGAGCGGCTGCCAGTTCGAGGAAAGCCCGCGCGTTGCTGACGGCGGCCTCGACCTTGAGCCGATTGCGGATAATGCCGGGATCGGTGAGCAGCTTGTCGATGCGCGCCGGCGTGTAGCGCGCGATCTTCACCGGATCGAAGTCCGCAAAGGCCCGGCGGTAGCCCTCCCGCCGGTGGAGGATCGTGGACCAGGAGAGGCCGGCCTGGGCGCCCTCGAGGATCAGGAACTCGAACTGGCGCCGGTCATCGTGGACGGGCACGCCCCACTCCCGGTCGTGGTACTCGAGGTAGGCGGGGCTGACGCCCTCGGACCAGGGACAGCGAACCGGGTTCTTGGCCATATGGGCGAGCACCTTAGCGGACCGCGGGCAGCCGGCGCGAGCCGACTTTCTGGCCGAAACAGGCCGAAATGGCCCGGCGCCCCTCGACAGGGCGCAGCGTTATGGAAAATGATTGGCGTCCAGCTGGCAGCCCGGGGCAGAACATGACGGATCGGTACGGAGTCATCGGCCACCCGATCTCCCACAGCAAGTCGCCGGTGATCCATCGACTCTTCGCCGAAAAGACCGGCCAGGACATCAGCTACGACGCCATCGACATCCCGCCCGAGCAGCTCGCGACCCGGGTGCGGCAGCTGTTTGTCGAGGGCTACCGGGGCCTCAACGTCACCGTGCCCCACAAGCAGGCAGTGATCAAGCTCACCTCCCGCCTCACCTCCCGCGCCGAGCTCTCCGGCGCGGTGAACACACTGGTCATCCGCGCCGACGGCGCTATCGAGGGCGACAACACGGACGGCGCAGGACTCGTGAGCGACCTGCGCCAGAACCTGCGCACGCGGCTTTCGGGCACCCGGATCCTGATCCTCGGCGCGGGTGGCGCCACCCGCGGCATCGTCCCCGCGCTCTTCGACACGAACCCCCGGGACATCCTGATCGCCAACCGGACCCTGGACCGGGCCCAGGGCCTCGCGAAGGATTTCCGCATGCTGGGCAAGATCAACGCCTGCCAGTTTCAGGAGCTCGGCGGGCAGCGCTTCGACCTGATAATCAATGCCACCTCCGCCGGCCTCAAGGGCGAGATGCCGCCGTTCCCCGCGTCGATCCTGGGTCCGGAGACCCTCTGCTACGACCTCTCCTATTCCATGCACGACACGCCCTTCGTGTCCTGGGCCAAGGAACACGGCGCCGGGCGCTTGGCCCAGGGTTGGGGCATGCTGGTGGAGCAGGCCGCGGAGTCCTTCTATGTGTGGCGCGGCGTGCGCCCCGATACCAGCCCCGTGATCGCCAAGCTCCCCGGCTCCCCCGGCGCCACCGAAACCATGCAAAAGCGCCTCGCATAAATGGGCACATCCCTCATTTTGGCGGTGCACAAGTCTTCAGCACAGAAGACAACGACTGGCTGATTTACGGCGCTGCTTGTCGTCGGGGGCGGCCCCGTTTCCCGTTAGCGCATGGTGACCAGTTCTTCGGCGGCGGTGGGGTGGATGGCGACCGTGTCGTCGAAGTCGCGCTTCGTGGCGCCCATGTGGATCGCCACCGCGAAGCCCTGCAGCATCTCGTCGGCGCCGGGGCCGAGGATGTGGCAGCCCACCACCTTCTCGTCCGCCCCGGCCGTGACGAGCTTCATGCGGGTCTTCGGCTTGGCGGTGGTCATACTGTTATAGAGGGGCACGAACTCGGATGTGTAGACGTGCACGTCCGCCCCGTAGCGCTTGCGGGCCGCCGCTTCGCTGAGGCCGCAGGTGCCGATCGGCGGGTGGCTGAAGATCACGGTCGGGATGTTGCTGTAGTCCAGCCGGCGCCCGACCATGCCGCCGAACACGCGGTCGGCGGTGCGCCTTCCTGCCGCGACCGCCACCGGCGTGAGCGCCTCGCGCCCGGTCACGTCGCCCACCGCCAGGATGTGGGGCACGCTCGTGACCTGGTACTCGTCCGTGGTGATGTGGCCGGCCGCGTCCGTCAGCACGCCGGCGGCCGCCAGGTTCAGGTCCGCCGACGAGGGCTCCCGGCCGATTGCCCAGAAGACCGCGTCGAAGGGCCCGTGGCGGCGGCCGTCTTCCGTAGCGAGCACGAGTCCGCCAGCTTCCCGGGCAAGACTGGTCGGCGTGGCGTGCGGCACGAGGGCGATGCCGTCCGCGGCCATGGCGGCGAGCAGTCCCTGCTGCAGGTAGTCATCGAAATGCCGGAGCACGCTGTCCTGCCGGACCAGCAGCGCGACATCGGAGCCGAGCGCCCGGAGCGCGCCGCCAAATTCGACCGCGATGTAGCCCGAACCAACGATGGCCACCCGCTGCGGGCGGGCGGGCAGCGCGAAGAAATCGTCGGAGACCATACCGAGTTCCTGGCCCGGCAGGTCGGGAACGACGGGGCGACCGCCGGTCGCCACCAGGATGTGCTTGCCCACCAGGACCCGGCCGTCGGCCTCCACGGTGTGCGGGTCGACGAAGCGGGCCCGGGCGGCAACCTGCACGATGCCCTTCCGGGCCAGGTTCTTCGCGTAGATGCCGTTCAGGCGCTCGATGTAGGCCTTCCGCCGGGCGACGAAACCCGCCCAGTCATGGCCCCGCACGGTCAGGTCGAAGCCGTAGTCCCGGGCGTCGTCCAGGGCGTGGGCCAGGCTGGCCGCATTGAAAGTGATCTTCTTGGGCACGCAGCCCACGTTGACGCAGGTCCCGCCCAGTGGGGCCGGCTCTATCAGGGCGACTTTGGCGCCATGTTCAGCCGCGCGCTGGGCAGCCGCCAGGCCGCCGCTGCCCCCGCCGATGGTGATGAGGTCGAAGTGCTCGGTCATGGGTACTTGAGGCTCCGCGGGACCGCCAGAACGGCCTGAAGTGTAGCAAGCAGCCGGCTTGGGGCCGGGACCGGTTTTCCGTTAGCATTTCCCGATGCAAGAAAATCCCCTGCTCCGGGCCACCGGACTGCCCGCCTTCGACCGGATCCGGCCCGAACACGTGGAGCAGGCGGTGCTCGCCACGCTCGACGCGAACCGGCAGGAGCTGGAGCGCCTCCTGGCCGCTGCCGAGCAGCTGGAGGTGGAGTTCGACGCGGCCGTGCTCCCCATCGAGGAACTCGGTGACAAGCTGCACCGGGTGTGGTCGCCCGTCCAGCACCTGCAGTCGGTGGTCAACACGCCTGAACTGCGCGCCGCCTACAACGCCTGCCTGCCTGCGATTTCCCGCTACGAGACCGAGCTCGGCCACAACCAGCGCCTGTACGCCCTGTACAAGCGCCTGCATGACCGGCACCAGGACGCCGGCGGCGAAGGCGCAACCCGGCTGCTCGAGCTCGCGATCCGGGACTTCCAGCTGTCCGGCGTGCACCTGCCGCCGGAGCAGAAGGCCCGCTTCAAGACCATCATGGAAGAACTGTCCACGGCCGAGGCGAGCTTTGAGCAGAACGTGCTCGACTCGGCAGCGGCCTGGTCGCTGACCATCACCGAGCCGTCCCGGGTGACGGGCATACCGGGCTTCGTGCTGGAGCCTGCGGCAGAGCGGGCGGAAGCTGCCGGCCAGAATGACGAGCAGCCCGGCTGGCATTTCCAGCTGGACCAGCCCACCTACGTGGCGGTCGTCACCCACGCGGACGACCGGGAGCTGCGCCGGGCTGTCTACCGGGGCTGGGTCACCCGCGCCTCGGACCAGGCAAACTACTCACCGGGGCACGACAACACCGCGCTCCTGGAGCAGATCCTCGCGCTCCGGCACGAGGCGGCCGGCATCATCGGCTACAAGAACTTTGCGGCCTATTCTCTAGCCACCAAGATGGCGAAGTCGGTGGACGAGGTGCGCGACTTCCTGATCGAACTCACGCGGCACTCCCGGGACGCCGCCCGGCGCGAACTGGCCGAGCTGGAGGTCTTCGCCGGCCAGGCGCTTGAGCCGTGGGACATCGCCTACTACTCCGAGAAGCTGCGGGAACATAAGTACGCGATCTCCGACGAGTCGCTGCGCCCCTACTTCCCCCTGCCGAAGGTACTCGCCGGGCTCTTCACCGTGGTGGAGAAGCTCTACGGTATCCGCATCGAACCGGTGAGCGGTATCGACACCTGGGAGCCGCGCGTGGAGTACTACCGGCTGGTCGATGCCGGTGGCCGGGAAGTGGGCGGCTTCTACACCGACTTCTACGCCCGCTCCACCAAGCGCTCCGGGGCCTGGATGGACCAGTGCCTGAACCGGCTCAGGCTTGCGGGGTCATTGCAGGTGCCGGTGGCGCACCTGGTCTGCAATTTCTCGCTGCCAACCGCCACCACGCCGTCACTCATCACCCACGACGAGATGGTCACCGTGTTCCACGAGATGGGCCATGTGCTGCACCACCTGCTCACGCGCATCGACTACCCGAGCGTGGGCGGCATCAACGGCGTGCCGTGGGATGCGGTGGAGCTGCCGAGCCAGTTCATGGAGACCTTCGCCTGGGAGCCCGACGTGGTGGCACTGTGCTCCGGCCACTACCAGACCGGGGAGCCCCTGCCGGCGAAGGTGCTCGCCTCACTGCGCGAATCGAAGAACTTCCAGTCGGCCCTGCACATGGTGCGCCAGCTGGAGTTCGCGCTCTTCGACCTGCGCATCCACGCGGAGTACTCGCCGGAGAGCGGCGGGCGCCTGATGGACATCCTTGCCGAGGTGCGGGACACGGTGGCCGTGATCAGGAATCCGGAGTGGAACCGCTTCGCCCACGCCTTCACCCACATCTTCGGCGGCGGCTACGCGGCCGGGTACTACAGTTACAAGTGGGCGGAAGTGCTGGCGGCGGACGCCTTCGCCGCCTTCGCGGAGGCCGGGCTGTTCAACGCCGAACTGGCCCGGCGCTTCCGGGAGCAGGTCCTGGAGATCGGCGGAACCCGCGATATCGGCGAGGCATTTGTGGCCTTTCGTGGCCGGCCGGCGCACGTGGATGCCCTGCTCCGGCAGTCGGGCATTAGCGGGGGCTAGGGCTGCGGGCGGAGTGTAGCGGGGTTTCGGGAATTACCCCCAGAGCAGCCCGCCGTATCATGGTCCCATGTCGAAGCAGCACAGTTCTCCCGGCCTGACCGCCGCAGTTGCCGCCGACCGCCTCCGGCGCGACGGTTACAACGAGCTCCCACGGCCGGACCGGCGGGGGGCTTTGCGCATCCTGGCCGAGGTGCTGCGGCAGCCGATGTTCATGCTGCTGATTGGCGGGGGAGTTGTCTATCTGCTGCTGGGCGACCGGCTGGAAGCCATCCTGCTACTGCTGTTCGCCAGCTTGTCCGTGGCCATAACGATCATCCAGGAATCCCGCAGCGAGCGCGTTCTGGAGGCACTTCGCGATCTCGCCAGTCCCCGGGCGCTGGTCATCCGTGACGGGAAGCGGGTGCTGGTCGCCGGCCGGGAGGTCGTGGTCGGGGATCTCATGGTCGTCGCCGAGGGCGACCGGGTCGCGGCGGATGCCACGCTTGCAGAGGCGCACGAACTCCTGCTCGACGAGTCGCTACTCACCGGCGAGTCTGTCCCGGTCCGCAAGTTGGCCCGCCCCGCCGGCACCGGCACCGGCACCGGCACCGGGATAGCGGACCCCACACCGCGCCCCGGGGGGGACGACCTGCCCTTCATCTTCGCGGGAGCGCTGGTCGTTCGGGGCACCGGCCTTGCCGAGGTGCGTGCGACCGGCCTCCGAAGCGAGATGGGCAAGATCGGCCACGCCCTGCGCGGGATCGAAACGGTGCAGCCCCGGCTGCAGCAGCAGATGCGCGCCTTCGTGCTGGGATTTGCCATCGTGGGCGGTCTTGCCGGAGGCCTGACGGTCCTGCTCTTTGGCCTGCTGCGGGGCTCCTGGCTGGAAGCCCTGCTCGCCGGCATCGCGCTCGGCATGTCGCTGCTGCCTGAAGAGTTTCCCCTGGTCATGACCGTCTTCATGGCCATGGGAGCGTGGCGGATCTCCCAGGCCCGGGTACTGACCCGGCGCGCAGCGGCCATCGAGACGCTGGGGGCCACGACCGTGCTGTGCACCGACAAGACGGGAACGCTCACGGAAAACCGGATGACCGTCGCGGCCCTGCGGAATGGCGGGGAGCGCTGGGATGCATCCCGGGGAACGCCCGTCTCCGGCACGGTACGAAATACCCTCGATGCTGCCCTGCTCGCCTGCCCGCGCGAACCGGCCGATCCCATGGATGTCGCCGTCCACACGCTCTGGAAGGCACAACGGGGCACCGGCCCCTCGCCGTTCGTCGACCGGCGGCTCCTTCGCGCCTACGGTATCCGGCCTGATCTGCTGGCGGTGGTGAACGTTTACGAGGCCAGCACCGGAGGGCAGCCAATGGCCTTTGCCAAGGGCGCGTTCGAGGCCATCGCGGAGCTCTGCCGCCTGCCCGCCGACCGCGTGACGATGCTTCGCGCGGAGGTCGATGCCCTGGCGGCCGAGGGCGTGCGGGTGCTCGGTGTGGCGACTGCAACGCTCCCGGGCGCCATGCAGGGAGACGCTCTCTCCGAATCACCGGAAGGCCTGCCGTTCGAATACGCGGGCCTGATCGGCTTCGCCGACCCCCTGCGCGCCAGTGTGCCGGCCGCCGTTGCGGAATGCCGCTCCGCCGGCATCCGCGTCGTGATGATCACCGGCGACTACCCCGCCACGGCGCTCGCGATAGCGCGCCAGGCCGGCATCGACGCGGAGGCCGTGCTGGCCGGCGAGGAGATCGACACGCTCGCCGACGAGCGCCTGGCGGCGCTGGTCCGGACCACCTCCGTCTTCGCCCGCATCCGGCCGAACCAGAAGTTGCGGATCGTAGAGAGCCTGAAGGCCGGCGGCGAAATCGTCGCCATGACGGGCGACGGGGTCAACGATGCGCCGGCGATCAAGGCGGCGCACATCGGCATCGCGATGGGTGGCCGTGGCACCGATGTTGCCCGGGAGGCCTCCGCCATCGTCCTGCTGGACGACGATTTCAGCTCGATCGTGGCAACCATCCGCCTCGGCCGGCGCATCTACGACAACCTGCGCAAGGCCATCGAGTACATCATTGCCGTGCACATCCCTATAGCGGGTCTGGCGCTCCTGCCCCTCCTGTTGGGCCTGCCCCTGATACTCACGCCGATCCTCATCGCGTTTCTCGAAATGGTCATCGATCCGGCCTGTTCCGTTGTGTTCGAGGCGGAGGAGGCCGAGGCCGATGTGATGAACCGGCCCCCGCGGGATCCCACCAAGTCGATCCTGGACCGCAGGCGGGTGCTGTGGGCGATGACCCAGGGCGGGGTCGTGCTGGCCATCCTTGCCGCCGTGCTGATCGGTGCAGCGAGCCAGGGTATGGCGGAACCCGACCTGCGGGCCGTGGTTTTCACGTCGCTCGTCCTGACCAACATGGGTTTGATCCTGGTAAACCGGTCATTCAGCTCGTCGCTCGCGCGTGCCTTCCTGCGCCCGAACCCGTCCCTCTGGATCCTGCTGGGTGGGGTCGGCACGCTGCTCGCGGTGTCCCTGTACTGGCCACCGGCGCGGGAACTTTTTCACTTTGGCCGCCCGCACTGGGATGATCTGGGTGTGTTCACGGCAGCCGGCGCGGCGAGCCTGGTTGTCCTTGAATTGATAAAGTCCAGGTGGTTCCGGCCCAACCGGCGCCCCGCACAGCCGGAGGCCACGTGAAACTCGCGTCCTGGAACGTCAACTCCGTCCGGCAACGGCTGACCCACGTCGTCGACTGGCTGACCGCCCACGAGCCGGACGTCCTCGCCCTGCAGGAGCTCAAGACCGAGGCGAGCAAGTTCCCGCTGGCAGAGATCGAGGCGACGGGTTACCGCTGCGTGCTGGACGGGCAGAAGGCCTACAACGGCGTCGCGCTGCTTTCGCGGGAGGAACCGGCGGAGGTCAGCACCGGGATCCCGGATTTCCCCGACGAGCAGCGCCGGGTGATCGCCGCCACCTACGGTGGCACGCGGGTGATCAACGTCTACGTGCCGAACGGCCAGAGCGTCGGCTCGGACAAGTACCGCTACAAGCTCGACTGGCTGGACGCGCTGGCGGGCTACCTGGCGGTGGAGCTGAAGCGCTACGAGCGCCTCGCAATTGTCGGGGACTTCAACATCGCCCCGGAGGACCGGGACGTGCACGACCCGGACGCCTGGCGGGACCAGGTCTTGTGCAGCGTGCCTGAGCGGGAGCGATTGCAGGCCCTGCTCGCGCTAGGCCTCGTGGACACCTTCCGGCTGTTCGACCAACCGGAAAAGTCCTACTCCTGGTGGGACTACCGGATGATGGGCTTCCGCCGTAACCACGGTCTGCGCATCGACCTGATCCTCGCTTCGCAGGCCCTCGCGGCCCAGTGCTCCGGCGCCACCATCGACGTCGCCCCCCGCAAGCTCGACAAGCCCTCCGACCACGCCCCCGTCGTCGCCCTGCTCTAGGCGGAGAAGGAAGAAAGGGACATCCCTGATTTGCACACTGTGCAAATCAGGGATGTCCCCTTTTCCGCAGCAGCATCAGGACCAGGAACAGGGCCACGGTGGTGAGCAGCGATGCCGCCAGGAAGGATGCGCCCGGGAACTGCAGCGGCGCGGCAGGGGACGTGAAGTAGCTGAAGAGACCCGTCATCAGCAGCGGCGCGATGCAGGCCGTGATGCTGCGCAGGCTCGAGACCGCGCCCTGCAATTCGCCCTGCTGGTTGGCCGGCACCTCCCGGGACATGAGCGCCGTCGCCGAGATGCTGGCGATGGTCCCGAAAGCGAAGGGCACGATCCAGAAGTACATCATCCAGCCCGCCGTCGCGAAGGCGTACCCGGCGAAGCTCACTGCAAAGAGGCCAAAGCCGATCAGCATCGCGCGCCGCTCACCCAGCGCCTTCACGATGGGGCCGACAGCCAGCCCCTGGACCAGGGCCGCGCACACGCCCACGAAGCTCATGGACAGCCCCACGTCCCGTGGTGTCCATCCGAATTTCGCCATCGTCACGTAGGTCCAGGTGGACGGGTTGGCGTCGTGGGCGATGTGGTAGAGGAAGAGTGCACCGAGCAGGCCCGTCACCAGCGGGTAGCGGCGCATCTGCAGGAACGCACCGATCGGGTTGGCACGCTTGATCGCGAACGGCCGGCGGTTCGCGACGGCCAGGCTTTCCGGCAGCACGAAGTAGCCATAGACCACGTTGGCGGCAGCAAGGCCCGCCGCGACGAAGAACGGCAGGCGCGGATTGCTGTTACCGAGCAGTCCACCGATGGCCGGGCCCACCACGAAGCCCATGCCCCAGGCGGCACCCATCAGCCCGAAGCTCTTCGCCCGCTCACCCGGCGCTGTCAGGTCAGCCACGTAGGCGCTGGCCACTGCGTAGGTGGAACTGAAGACGCCGGACAGCGCCCGGCCGAGGAACAGCCAGCCCACGGTGGTGGCGAGCCCCATCACGACGAAATCCAGCGAGTAGGCGGCCAGCGAGCCGAGCAGCACGGGGCGGCGGCCGAAATGGTCGCTCAGGTTGCCGAGCACCGGCGCGCTGACGAACTGCAGCGCCGAGAACACGAACATGAGCCAGCCGCCGTACAGGGCGGCAGTGCTGAGCGAGCCGCCGAGCAGGTCCATGAGCAGGCCCGGCAGCACCGGAATGATGATGCCGAAGCCGACGGTGTCGATGAAGATCGTAATGAGGACGAAAAGCAGTGCCCGCGTCGGCGCTACCGTCATGCGATCTCCACTTGCACCTGGTTGCCGGCGACGCGCACCGGCCAGGTCTTCAGGTCCTTCTCGCCGCGCAGGGCGTTCAGCACGTTGACGAGGCCGGGCGGCCAGTTAGCCCAGTCGATCACCTTGCCGGTGCGGATGTCGAAGCGCGCGCGGTGGAACGGGCACTGGATCTTGCAGCCGTCGACGATCTTGCCCTTGGCAAGCGGCGCGAAGATGTGGGTGCAGTTGGACTGGGTGGCGTAAAAGCCGTCGTCCAGGTGATAGACAATCAGGTTGGTGCCGCCGGGCGAGAAGGCCCGCAGCTGGCCGATTGGCAATTCCTCAACGCGGCACAGGGTATGGATCGTCATGGGTGCGGTCCTCGTGAAGTCCGGGGGGCCCGGCGCCGGGAATGGTAGCGGATTCCGCGGAAATCCCTCTGCTAGACTGAAAAGCGACTGTCGAGGAACTTCGCATGCCCGGTCCGTCGCTTGCCGGCCTAGGCCGCCCGATCCTGCTGCTCTGCGCGGCCGTGCTCTGCACCTGAGGATCGCAGGTCTTGAGCGTTATCGAGCAGATCATCCGGCCCCGGGAACGCGACCTCGGCGGCTTCAGCGTCCGCCGGGTGCTGCCCGCGGGCCCGAAGATGATGGTGGGGCCCTTCATCTTCTTCGACGGGATGGGACCCGCAACCTTCGCACCCGGCGCTGGCGTCGACGTGCGCCCACACCCCCACATCGGTCTCGCCACCGTCACCTGGCTCTTCGAGGGCGAACTGCTGCACCGGGACAGCCTGGGGTTCAGCCAGTTGATTCGCCCCGGCGAGGTGAACTGGATGACCGCGGGGCGGGGCATCGTCCATTCGGAGCGCACACCGTCGGCGAACCGGGACCGGCCCTCGCGCCTGCACGGTGTCCAGTCCTGGGTGGCGCTCCCGAAGTCTGCCGAGGACATGGCGCCGGAGTTCCAGCATTACGACGCGGCCGCACTTCCCGTGAGGGACACCGACGGCGCCCGCCTCACGGTGATCGCCGGCACGCTGCTCGGCCAGACCTCTCCGGTCCGCGTCTACTCCGCCATGGGCTACGGCGTGCTGCAGTTGTCGGCCGGCGCGCGCTGTGTCCTGCCCCCCGAGCACGAGGAGCGGGCGGTGTACCTGGTGGAGGGGGATCTCGCACTGGATGGCGATGCCTTGCCCGCCGGTTCGATGGCCAGGCTGTTGCCGGGCCGGCCAGTGACCCTGTCGGCCGCAGGTACCGCGCGCTGCATGGTCCTCGGCGGTGAACCCGCCGACGGGCCGCGTGAATTGTGGTGGAACTTCGTGGCCAGCAGTACGGAACTTCTTGAGCAGGCGAAGCTGGACTGGAAGCTCGGCCGCTTCCCCGCCGTGCCCGGCGAAACGGAGTTCATCCCCCTGCCGGAATAAATGCCGCGAAAGACACCGGTTTTGCCCGTTGGAGCCGTCCCCGGCCCGTGCAAGAATCCCGCCGTGACCACCCCCGCCCCATTCCAGTTCACTCCCCGGGATCGCCGCAACGACTATGACGTCACGAACACCGTGCGCGTCAGCTCGGTGGACGAGGTTCGCAACGCCTGCCAGGACCTCTTCCAGCACGCCTGGCCGGGGACGGGCTTCGACCAGCTGTGGCTCACGTTTCACGATTTCCGCCGCCTGTTCCGTGGCCAGGCCGAGGGCTACGTGGGCTGCGACACGCTCTATCACGACCAGCAGCACTCCCTCGATGTGACGCTGGCCATGGCCCGGCTGCTCGCCGGTTACGAGCAAACGGCGCCGGAAGCGGACCGGCTCGGTCACGAGCGCGCGGTGGTGGGCATCGTGTGTGCGCTCTTCCACGACTCCGGCTACATTCGCCGGGTGGGCGAGCGCCAGCGGAACGGCGCGGAATTTACCCCGTATCACATCTCCCGGAGCGCCGAGTTCCTCGCCAGCTACCTGCCCCGCATCGGCCTCGGCCACTGGGTGCCGGTGGCCCGGCAGGTGGTCCATTTTACGGGCTACGAGATCAGCCTGGACAACATCGAGCTGGACGACCCGAAGGACAGCATCATCGGCCATCTGCTCGGCACGGCGGACATGCTCGCCCAGGTGGCGGATCGCTGTTACCTGGAGAAGTGCCGGGACCGGCTCTACGGGGAGTTCGTGCTGGCCGGCATCGCCGTGGAACAGAAGTCACCGCAGGAGCGGGTCGTGCGCTATGCCTCCGGCACCGACCTGCTACGGCAGACGCCCGGCTTCTGGGAACAGTCAGCCCGGGTTCGCCTGGAAAAGAGTTTCAACCGCGCCTACCGGTACCTGGAGCCGCTGTTTGGTGGGCAGAACCCCTACCTGCTCGCCATCGAGCACAACCTGCGCCACCTGGAGGGGCTTCTCGAGCAGGGCGCCACGGCCAGCCTGCGGCGGAAACCGCCGGTCTTCACGGTACTGCCGAACCCGTCCGAGTCGGTGGGCGCGCTGGTCAGCCGGCGACTCGCCAATCTCAACGCGCCGGCCGCGGCGCTGGGGTTGTAGTCCCTAGCGGAGGGCCGGGACCACCTTCTCGCCGATGATCTTCAGCGCGTCCATCGGGTTGTCGTGGAGGCGCAGGGCAATCTCGGTCTGGCCGGCCTTGGCGAAGTTCCGGAAGCGCGCGATCTCCCGGTCCAGGTCCTCGAGACCGCCCGTGGAGGTCAGGCCTTCGCACAGGCGGTTGCACATCTCCTCGGAGACCCCCTGCACGTTGCCGGAGCGGTCAAACCAGGCGGCGACGAACTTGTCGAAATTGCTCACCACCGTCTGCACTTCGTCGGGGGTGAGCCACAGCTTGATAAGGTCCGCGTCCAGCTTGCGGGCCCGCCAGGCGAGTTCTCGCCGGGACTCCCGGTAGGCCTCCTTCCGGTCGGCCTTCACGTGCCAGGCCCAGAAGCTGTTCACGCGGATGGGCTTCATGCCCGGCTCACGCTTGGCCTCGCCGACCCGCACCTGCTCCATGGCGGGCTCGATGATCTCGTTGGGGGTGCAGCCGATGAACACGCCGTCGGCCACCCGGGCCTCCATGCGCATCATCATGTGGCGGTAGGCGGTGCCGTAGACGAAGGGCGGGGGCGCCTTCAGCCAGTCGTAGGCGCACGGGTAGGTGACGTTGAACTCCTCGCCCTTGTAGCCGTCCTTGGCCAGCTTCTTGTGGCCGGCGCCGATGACGATCTCGAGGGCTTCCCGCACCGCCACGACGATCTTCTTGGGCTTGTGCAGGGCCATGGCGTCCAGGTTGCCCTCGCCCGCGCCGATGGCCGCCATCGCCCGTCCGCCGGACAACTCGTTGAGGCTGAGCAGCGCGTTGGCGATCTTGAGCGGGTGCATCTCGAAGGGGCTGACGGCGAGTGCGCCGATCTTCAGTCGCTTGGTGGCCTGGGCCACCGGCACCAGGCTGATGAAGGGGTCCCAGTGGGCAAAGTAGTTGGAGGTCCAGAGCGCCCGGATGCCGTACTTTTCGGCCGCGGTCGCGAGCTCCACGAGCTGGGCGGGACCGAGATCCGGTTCGAGAATGATGTCGACTTCCAAGACGCTGCTCCTAGGTCAGGCGGGGGTGGCTGGATTTATAGGCAGTTATTTATCATTAACTTGACAGTCAATAGACATGCGGCGCAAAACCGCCATTTATCAACACCTTCGGCAACCCCGCCATTGTAGCGGAAAAGGTAGCATCCCTGATTTCTGCGGTGCCAAAAAGCGGGGTGGCCCCTTTTCTCACTCCTTCGGGGCGGTCTTCGCGTAGTAGCCCCAGGTGGAGCCGACCGGGTGCTGGGTCCAGTCCTTGGGCGCGACGAGCAGGTCGGGCCGGTCCCGCTCCAGGCGCTCCCGGACGACCCGGGGAATGTTGTCCAGGCCGCCGCTGATCTTGTAGCTGTGGGAGCTCGCGAACATCCGGCCGTCCACCCCGCTCCGGCCCATCCGCATCCAGGGCAGCCAGGGGCACTGGCGGAAGAATCCGGCGGTCATGGTCGCCCAGGGGCGGCCCCGGTCCTCCAGCTCGTCGGCCGGCACAAAGAAGGTGAAGTGCTCGGACGGGTTGATGACCGGCCCGGTGGAGGCCTCGGGCCAGCCTTCCGGCGTCACCGGGTTCGCCACCTCCAGGAGCCAGTCCCAGCTGAGCAGGTACTGGTTGCCGACCCGCCGCCAGGGCAGGATGAAGGGCACGGTCTTGCCGGACTCGCCCCGGTCGCCCCGGTAGGCGCCGGCGGTCTCCTGCCGCGAGGCCGCGTTGCCGATCGCGATTTCCCACCGGTAGGCGTCAGTCACCATGCGCTCGGCCGGGTAGCGGGCGGGGATCGTCGTGGTGACCTGGTCGTTGATGTAGGGGTATACCTGCACGGTCTTGCCGGTGAACGGATTCTGCCAGCCGTCGAGGATCTCCCCGGTCTTCAGGTCGGTGTAGAAGGTGGCGTCCTTCCCCCGGTACTCCGCGTCGCCATTCGCCAGGATACGGAACTGCAGGCTGCCGAAGCCCACGTAGCCGAACAGGGGAATTGCCCGGCGGTTGCCCGAGACAGCGAAGAACACGCCCTCGTGCCCGCCAAACACCGGCTCCTCGCCCAGGGTGCCCCAGGTCTTGGCGTAGGCGTAGATGTTGTCGGCGGCGGTGCTGAGGTCGAGGGGCCGGGACTTGGCCCGGCTGGCCCCCGCGGCCGGTTCCGACATCCCCAGCGCCGCCAGCCCGCCCAGGCCCGTTGCCAGGCCCGTTGCCAGGCCTGCGGCCGCACTGCCCGCCAAGCCGAGCACGCCCCGCCTGGAAAAGTTCGCCACCGTGGCCTGCATCGCGTCCAGGTACATCGCCCGTCCCTCGAATGAGAAGATGGGCCGAGCCTACTGGAGATAGCACCATGAGTCCGCCGGAACCCCTCGCCCTGTCCAATCGCTACCGCTGCTTCGACGGCTGGCAGCAGTTCTTCCGGCACCCGGCGGAGTCCACGGACTGCGAGATGCGCTTCGGCCTGTACCTGCCGCCCCAGGCCGAGCACGAGCGGGTGCCGCTGCTGGTCTACCTGGCGGGCCTGACCTGCAACGAGGAGACCTTCGCGATCAAGGCCGGCGCCCAGCGGGTGGCATCCGAGCTCGGCCTCGCGCTGCTGACGCCGGACACCAGCCCCCGGGGCGTGCGGATCGCCGGGGACGACGAGGCTTACGACTTTGGCCTGGGCGCGGGCTTCTACCTGGACGCCACCGAGGCGCCCTGGTCGGCCCACTACCGGATGTACAGCTACGTGGCCCGGGAGTTGCCCGACCTGGTCACGAGCCTGTTCCCGGTCGATGCAGAGCGGATCGGACTGATGGGTCACTCGATGGGGGGGCACGGTGCGCTGACCATCGGGCTGAAGCACCCGGAACGCTTCCGCAGCCTGTCGGCGCTGGCGCCCATCGCCGCGCCGATGCAATGCCCCTGGGGGCGGAAGGCCCTGCCACGCTACCTGGGGCCGGACGAGGAGAGCTGGCGTCCGTACGACGCCACCGAGCTGATGCGGGACCTGCCGTCTGCCGCGGGCCGGCCGCTGCTGCTTGTCGACCAGGGCCTCGGCGACGAGTTCCTGGCCACACAGCTCATGCCGGAGCAGTTCGAGGCCGCCGCCAAGGCCGCCGGCTACCCGCTGACCCTGCGCCGCCACGCGGAGTACGGCCACGGCTACTACTTCATCAGCAGCGTGATCGAGGACCACCTCCGCCACCACGCCGCGGGCCTGGAATAGAAAAAAGAAAAAGGTACCGGACACCGCTTTTGGTTAGTTTCGTTAGTTATCGCAACAACTAACGAAACTAACCAAAAGCGGTGTCCGGTACCTTTTCAGGGTTTGGTGCAGCCCCAGCCATCGGCGTAGCCGCCGTGCTGGCGGCCCAGGTGGTCCACCTGCTTCTCCACCGCCACCAGCTCCGCGTAGACCGGCATCATCAGCACCGTCAGGCAGGCCTGCCACTTGCTCGTCTTCTCGTAACGGCCCGTCCGCACCCGGAACTCGGGCCCCAGGTCGGCCCGGGCGGCGAAGGTCTCCGCCTGCTCCTTGGTATCGAAGAGCAGGAAGAAGTCGATGTCCCGCGCCATGGACAGGTCATCGCCCTGCTCCTGCATCAGGCGCAGCAGCTCGCCGGTTTCGTCGTGAGGAAAGTCCTGGGTCACGGTTCCATTCTCGCTGTGAAGCCACGGCACACGGCCGCCAGTTTATGACCATCCGGGTCTCGCACATAGGCCGCGTAGAAATCGGGCTGGTACTGGGGTCGCAGCCCCGGCACGCCCTCCGAACTGCCCCCGTACTGGAGCGCCGCCGCGTGGAACTCGTCCACCTGCCGCCAGCTGCCCGCCCGAAGCGCAATCATCGACCCGCTGCCCGGCGTCGCCGCCCGCTTGTCGAAGGTCGGGCACACCCACAACGCCAGCTCCCGCGCCCCCTTGTCCTCGTAGAGGCCCCAGCCCGCCCAGCCGTCCCAACCCTCATCGTCCTGTACGACGCAGCGCAGGTGGCCGAGCGCCGCCATGACGGGGCCGTAGAAGCGAATCGAGCGCGGAAGGTCGTTGGTGCCGAGGCAGAGGTAGGTGAACATCAGGATTCCCTATCCAGCAGCCGGCTCATGCTTCGGGGGTACCCGTATCTTCACTGCCCGCCACCAGGTCAGCCCTGGCAGAAGCTGCAAGCGCCTGATACCGCGTGCGGAAGGAATCGAGCGCTTCTTCCTCAAGCTCCTCGAGATCCAGCAGGGCGTTGTGCGCGCCCTGGGTTGCGCGTATCAGCTCGTCGAGCTTTACCTGGATGGCCTGGGTGTCCCGGTTCTGCGTGTTCTGAATGAGGAACACCATCAGAAACGTGATGATGGTGGTCCCCGTGTTAATCACGAGCTGCCAGGTGTCGCTGTACCCGAACAGCGGACCACTAACCAGCCATACCACGATGACCAGCACGGCGAGAGTAAAGACCCGGGGACGCCCGCAGAAATGCGAGGCGGCCTTTGCGAAGCGGGTGTACCAGGAGGCGTTGCGCATGATGAAGGATCCTTCTCGGATGTCAGATAGTGGGGTTCACCTCTGGCCCAGTGCCAGCCAGACCCCAACCACCGCCATTAAGCTCCCGGCGACGTAGTTGAGCCAGCGTGCCTTTCCGCGTCGGTGCAACTGGTCAGCTAACGCGCGCCCGCCGTGCGCATAGATCTGCAGGCAGGTGAACTCGATGATCAGCATCAGCGCCAGCAGGCTCAGCAGTTGCGGCGCCAGCGGACGTTGCTGGTCCACAAAGGGTGGCAACAGCGCGACAAAGAATGCCCAGGCCTTGGGATTTGCCGCGGCAGTAACAAAGCCCTGCACGATCAGCGATGAACGTGTGCGTTGCCCGCCTCCCACCAGCTGCCCGGGCCGGGCCGGCTCGGCATGCCAGGTCTGCCAGCCCATGTAGAGCAGGTAGATAGCGCCAATCCACTTGAACACTGCAAAGGCCGTCGGTGCCTTCAGCAGCATCGCTGCCACCCCGATTACCGCAGAGGTGCCAACCAAGGCGATACCCGCGAGCTCACCGGCCATCATCCAAAGGGTCCGGCGCGGGCCGATACTGATGCCGAGCGACATGGCCAGCGTCATGCACAGGCCCGGGGACAGTGCCACCAGGAAGAAGCTGCCGGCGAAGACGATCAGGCGGGTGAGATCCATGGCGGGACGCCTATGCAAGATTGCCAATCACTGGGGGACAGGTGCAGTTCCTGGGTACAGCGCCAACCGGCTCAGCTCAAACCAGCTTGCGATTAATGAGGATGGTCTCACTGAGCACCGCACCCATTGTCCAGTACTTGTAGCCTGACCGGATCAGCACCTTGTAGGGACGCCCGGCAAAGGTCTCGATCTCCCCGAATTCGCGTATGTACCGGACTGCGTTCTCGAAGTGCTCTGGCGCGGAGTTCCTCCGGAGCGTGTACTCGTGCGGATTGTCAGGCATGGTTCGAGCGAAGACCCATTCGTGCGAGGCGACAAACGAAGCAAACTCATCGTCCGTCCATCCGCTTGGCCGATCCGGGTCGAAGCAGATCCACTGTTTACCCGACACAGTACAGCTCAGGC
>JBBQSA010000056.1:0-20749 GCA_038214295.1 Gammaproteobacteria bacterium | reverse complement strand
TCCCTTCCTGGCGGCGACTCGGGTGCACGAGCTGCCCGCCCTTTACGAGGCCTGACGGCGCGGCGGCTAGAAGCGGTAGCTGAGTCCCAGGCTCGCGACCGGGTACAGGTCGTACTTGTCCAGGTCGTTGCGGAGCTGGGTCTCTTCGTCGGCAATGGCGTCCTGCAGTGCAGGCTGGCCGCTCAGGGTGCCGCCCGTGGAGGTCAGGGTCACGTCCGGCGAGCCCTGGAAGAGCACGCCGAAGTCCAGGCTGAAGGCCAGGCCGCCGTCATCCCGGCCCCAGACCCAGCCGAGCCCGAGGAACGGGGCCGAGCTGCCGAGATCCACGTCACCGCGCAGGTCGCCCACTTCCGCGGCGGTGAAGGTGCTGCCACCGATGTCGTAGGTGCCGCCGGCCCCGGGTGTGCCGGTGGCCTTGAGGCCGTTGTCCGTGGCGAACCAGCCCGCGCTCAGGCGGAGGGCGCCGGCGAAGGGGTGCCAGTCGAGGTACAGGCCGACGTTGGCGAGGTCCAGGTCGGCCTTGTAATTGACGCCGCTCTCCTCCCCGTCCTGGTTCACGGTCAGGGCGTAACCGCCCAGCCGCAGCCCCAAGTGCTCATTGAGCAGGTAGCCGGCCTCGAGCCCCACACCGAGGGTGCTCGCGGTGGCCCCGAGGGAGAAGTCGCTGGCCACCGCCGGCGTGGCAATGCCCGCCAGCAACAGTGGCGCGGCCAGTTTGGAAATCCTGCGCATCATTCAGCCCGTCCCATCCAGTTGCCCGCGGACAGGGTCCGGGATTCGCCGCGAGCATGCCGTGACGCTGGCCACAATCGACGGCCGGCAGCCCGCCAGGACGACAGGCGGCACCCGCCTAGCGGCCGTAGGTGGCCATCAGCTCCGCGACACCCAGGGAATTCGCCCGCACGTTGTAGCCCACCAGGGCCGCAGTGGCGTTCGGCGGCAGCTCCAGCTTGTCCACCTTGAGCGCGTGGAGCCGGAAGTAGTAGCGATGGGGCTTGTCGCCGGGCGGCGGGCAGGGGCCACCGTAGCCAGCCGTGCCGAAATCGGTGTTGCCCTGCATCACGCCGGCCGGCATCAGCCTGGCTGCCGGGTCCCCGGCCCGGGCGGGCAACGCCTGCGCATTAGCGGGGATGTTCCACACCACCCAGTGCCACCAGCCGCTGCCCGTGGGCGCGTCCGGGTCGTAGACCATCAGCGCGTAGCTCTTGGTCCCCGCCGGTGGGTTGCTCCAGCTGAGCGCCGGGGACAGGTTGCCGCCGCTGCAGCCGAAGCCGTTGAACACCTGCGCTGCAGGAATCGGCGAGCCCGGCACCAGGTCCGGGCTCGTGAGCCGGAAGGGGCCGTCGGCTGCCTGGGCGCTGCCGAGAACCAGGAAGGACGCGAGTATCAGGCTACGCATTGTGATGACCCCTGTTCGAGCGGCTGCTGCCGCAAGTGAATCCCTAGACCAGGCCCTTAAAGTATTCCAGCGCCTCCGGATTCGCCAGCGCCTCCTCGTTGCCTGGCGCTTCCCCGTGCACCACCGCTCGCACGGCGAGCTCCATCAGCTTGCCGCTCCGCGTGCGGGGCAGCTCAGGCACCTGCCGCACCAGGGCCGGGACGTGACGGGGTGACAGCACCCGGCGAACGGTGCTCCGGATCTTTTCAATCAGCGCCGCGTCCAGCGTCAGGCCGGCGCGCAGCACGACGAACAGCACGATGCGCTCGTCGCCCGCCTGGCGCTGCCCGATCGCGAGGCTCTCCAGCACCTCCGGCACGGACTCCACCGCGCGGTACAGCTCCGCGGTGCCAATGCGCACGCCGCCCGGGTTCAGCGTCGCGTCCGAGCGGCCGTGGATGATGAAACCGCCGGACGCCGTGTGCTCGGCAAAGTCACCGTGGGCCCAGATGCCGGGAAAACGGGCGAAGTAGGCGCTGCGGTACTTGGCGCCGTCCGGGTCGTTCCAGAACGAGACGGGCTGCGACGGGAACGGCCGCGTGCACACCAGCTCGCCGCGGCCAGACGGCAGCGGCCTGCCGGCCGGTTCCACGACGTCCACGGCCATGCCGAGTGCCGCGCACTGCAGTTCGCCGCGCATCACCGGCAGCAGGGGGTTGCCGAGCACGAAGCAGCCGCAGATGTCGGTACCGCCGGAGATCGAGGCCAGCTGCACGTCAGTCTTGACGATGTCGTACATCGCATCGAAGGTCTCCGGCGCCAGCGGCGAGCCGGTAGACAGGATCGTGCGGATGGACCGCAGCGAGCAGGTGTCCCGGGGCCGGACGCCGCTCTTGGCGAGGCTCGCCAGGTAGCGAGCGCTGGTGCCAAACACCGTGACGCCCTCCTCGTCCGCCAGCCGCCACAGCGCGCCAAAGTCCGGGTGCATGGGCGAGCCGTCGTAGAGCACCAGCGTGGCGCCGCTCGCCAGCCCGCTGACCAGCCAGTTCCACATCATCCAGCCGCAGGTCGTAAAGTAGAACAGCCGTTCGTCCCGGTGCAGGTCCGTGTGCAGCAGGTGTTCCTTGAGGTGCTGGAGCAGCGTGCCACCGGCGCCGTGCACGATGCCCTTGGGCGGCCCGGTGGTGCCCGAGGAGTACAGGATGTAAACCGGGTGGTCGAAGGGTAGCGCCGTGAACGCCAGTGGCGCGGACTCGGTGATGAACTCCTGCCACGGGAGACTGCCAGGCACCTCGCCCACGCCGACGACCGCCACCAGGCCCGGCAGCTGCGCGGCCAGCTCCCGCACCGTGGCGCGGGTGTCGATGCGCTTGCCGGCGTAGTGGTAGCCCGCGGTCGCGATCAGCACCTTCGGCGCGATCTGCCCGAAGCGGTCGAGCACGCCGGCCGTGCCGAAGTCCGGCGAGCAGGAGGACCAGACGGCGCCGAGACTGGTCGCCGCCAGCATACCGATGACGGCCTCCGGGCCGTTCGGCAGGAAGGCCGCGACGCGGTCGCCCGTGCTGACGCCGAGTCGCTTGAGTCCGGCCGCCGCCCGCGCCACCTGGCCATGCAGCTCCCGGTAACTGAGCTCGCCGCGCGCACCGGTCTCATCCCGCCAAACCAGCGCAGGCCGTTCGTCACGAAAGCGCAGCAGGTTCTCGGCAAAATTCAGCGTGGCGCCCGGAAAGAAACGCGCGCCCGGCATTCGGTCTCCGTGCTCCAGAACGGCGTCGTAGCCCCGACGGAAGCGCAGGTCGCAGAAGGTTGCGAGCTCGCCCCAGAACTCCGCTGGCGACTCTACGGACCAGCGGTGGAGGCTCTGGTAGTCCGGCAGGTCAAGGCCATGGCGGGCGGCGACGTGGGCGATGAAGCGGGTGAGGTGGGCACGTTCGAGGCGAGCGGGGTCGGGCGACCAGAGGGTCGCGGCGGGCGCCGCGTCTGGGGCGGGAGGGGGCGTCATTCAGCCACCGATGTAGTACATCTCCACTTTCTCGCCCGCCGGCTTCTGCGCGCGCAGCTCGCTGTAGCGGTCCTCGCGGCGGGTCCAGACGCCGGTGATCAGCGCTCGCAACTGCTCGTCGTCCAGGCCGGCGCGCAGCGGGCCCTTGAGGTCCGTGCCGCGGGAAGCGAACAGGCAGGTGTAGAGCTGGCCATCGGAGGACAGCCGGCCCCGCGTGCAGGACCCGCAGAAGGGCTCCGACACCGAGGAGATGAAGCCCACTTCGCCGGCGCCGTCGTCAAAGCGGTACCGCTCGGCGACCTCCCCGTGGTAGTTCGGCTTGACGGGCGCCAAGGGCCAGCGCTCGCGGAGCTTGGCCAGCAGCTCGCGGGACGGCACGGTGTCGCTCGCCTGCCAGTGGTTGATCGTGCCCACGTCCATGTACTCGATGAAGCGCACGATCACACCCGTGCCACGGAAGTGGTCCACGAGATCCACCGCGGTGTGCTCGTTCATGCCCCGCTTGACCACCGCGTTCACCTTGATGGGGGTCAGCCCCGCGGTGATGGCCTCGCGGATGCCTTCCAGCACCTGGGCCTTGCTGCCCCGGCCGCCGCTCATCTGCAGGAAGACGGCGTCGTCGAGGGAATCCAGGCTGACGGTCACGCGGGAGAGTCCGGCCGCCTTCAGCGCTGCGGCGTGCTGGGCGAGCAGGATGCCGTTGGTCGTGAGCGCGATGTCGTCGATACCGGGCACGCGGGAGAGATCCCCCACCAGCTCGGCGATGTTCGGCCGCAGCAGCGGCTCGCCGCCGGTGATACGCAGCTTGCGCACCCCGAGCCCGGCGAAGATGTGGGCGAGGCGCAGGATCTCCTCGAAGGACAGCCGCTCGCTGCTCTTCAGGAACTCGAAGTCCGGGTGGTACTTGTCTTCCGGCATGCAGTAGGGGCAGCGGAAGTTGCAGCGGTCCATCACCGAGATGCGCAGGTCACGCAGGGGCCGCTGGAGTTGGTCCGGCATGGCCGGCAGGTCGTCCTTCCGGTGCAGCGTGATGACGTTCTCGGTCATTGCAGGATGGTAGCAGACGGTCCCTGCGGGGCATTGACATCCCTCATCCCGATATACTCGGCCAATGCCTGACACAGCGCCCACAGCCCTGCCCGCCACCATGCGCGGGATCGAGATCACGATGGCCGGCCCGCCGGAAGTCCTGCGGCTGTGCACCCGGCCCGTCCCGGTGCCCGGGAAGGGCGAGGTGCTGGTCCGCGTCGCGGCGGCTGGCGTGAACCGGCCGGACTGCCTGCAGCGGGCCGGCGGCTATCCCCCGCCGCCCGGCGTCTCCGACCTGCCCGGCCTGGAGATCGCCGGGACGGTGGTGGCCGCCGCACCCGGCGTGGCATTGCCGGCCATCGGCGACATGGTCTGCGCACTGGTCGCGGGCGGCGGCTACGCGGAGTACTGCGTGGTACCTGCCGTGCAGTGCCTGCCGGTGCCGGCAGCGCTCAGCGCGGTGGAAGCCGCCGCGATCCCGGAGACCTTCTTCACCGTCTGGACCAACGTCTTCGAGCGGGGACGGCTTACGGCCGGGGAGACACTGCTCGTGCACGGCGGGGCCAGCGGCATCGGCACGACGGCCATCCAGCTCGGCATCGCCTTCGGTGCCCGGGTCTTCGCCACCGCCGGCAGCGACGAGAAGTGCGCGCTCTGCATGGACCTCGGCGCGGAGCTGGCAGTGAATTACCGGAGCGGGAACTTCCTCGACGTTATCCTGGAAGCGACCGGCCGCAACGCCGGCCAGAACGCGGGCCAGAACGCCAGCCAGAACGCGGGCAGCCGCGGCGTGGACGTGATCCTCGACATGGTCGGCGGCCCTTACCTCGCCGACAACATCCGCCTGCTGCGGGAGGACGGGCGGCTCGTGTACATCGCCGCGCTCGGTGGCACGAAGGGCGAGCTGAACATCAGCCAGGTGTTCCTGAAGCGCCTCACCCTCACGGGCTCCACCCTGCGCAACCGGCCGCCGGCGGAAAAGGGCCGGATCGCGCGGGCCCTGGAGCTGTCGGTGTGGCCGCTGCTGCTGCAGCGGGCCATCGTGCCCGTGATCCAGCGGGTGCTGCCGCTGGAGTCGGCGGTGGAGGCCCACCGGCTGCTCGAGGCCAACGAGGCCATGGGCAAGATCGTGCTGCGCGTGAGCCCAGACCCTTGACGGACAAGGCGCTCCTGCAGCGCTTTGACGCCTGGCAGGCGGAGGGCAGGACGCTGGCGCTCGCCACCGTAATCGGCACCGAGGGCTCCACCTACAGCAAGGCCGGCCACCGGATTCTCATCGCCAACTCCGGCGACTACGAGGGGCTGGTGAGCGGTGGCTGCCTCGAGGGCGACTTGGCCGTCCACGCCCGGGAGGTCATCGGCTCGGGCGAGGCGCGCCTAGTCACCTACGACCTGCGGGGCGAGCGCGAGGAGCTGTTCGGCCTCGGCATCGGCTGCGACGGCCTGCTGCGGATACTACTGCAGCGGCTGGCGCCCGGGGACGGCTACGAGCCCCTGGCGCAGATCGCCGGCATCCTCCGCGGCGACGCGCCGGGCCGCTGCCGCATCCGTCTCGCGGCGCGCGGGGACCATCCCGCCGGCCACACCCTGCTCGATAGCGGCGACGGCGTCGATGCCGTGGACTGCGGGGGCGCCGACATCTTCGAATGCCTCATCCAGCCCCTGCCCCGCCTGCTGGTGCTCGGCGCCGGGGCGGACGCCGTGCCCGTCGTCGTGCTCGCCGACCTCCTGGGCTGGCGGGTCACACTGGTGGACCATCGGCCCGCCTGGCTGGAGCGGCCTGCCTTTGCTGTCGTGGACACACGCCTGTGCGCCCCTGCCGAGGCGCTCGCGGCCAGCATCGAGCTGGCCGTGTTCAACGCGGCGATCGTGATGAGCCACCACCTGGCCACTGACCTCAGCTACCTGTCCGCTCTCGCCGCCAGCCCGGTTCCTTATCTGGGGCTGCTCGGCCCGCCCGGGCGGCGGGACCGCCTGCTCAGGGAACTCGGCGCCGGGGCCGCCGCCGTGGAAGGCCGCCTGCGCGGCCCGGCCGGGATCAACATCGGCGCCGACTCGCCCGAGTCCATCGCACTGTCGATCCTCGCCGAGATCCACGCCGCGACGAGAAATCGCTGATGGCAGACCCGGCCCGTCGGCGCATCAACGTGGCGGAGGCCGCGGCGCTGATCCAGTCACGGATGCAAGTCCACTCACGGTCGCACGGCTGGGGTACGGTCCCGGTGCCGATCGACGCCGCCCAGGGCGAAGTGCTCCGGCAGATCATCACCGCCGAGCGGGACCAGCCACCCTTCGACCGGGTGACGATGGACGGCATCGCGATCCGTCACAGCGCCTTTGCGTCCGGCCGGCGGAGCTTCACCGTGGCCGGCACCCAGGGCGCGGGCAGCGAGCCGGTACCGCTGCCGGATGACGGCAGCTGCGTGGCCATCATGACCGGCGCGGCGTTGCCGCCCGGCGCGGACACGGTGGTGCCCGTCGAGCGCATCACCCGCGACGGCGCCACGGCAAGCGTTGCCGCGGACTACCGGCCTGCGCCGGGCCAGTTCGTGCACCGGCGCGCATCGGACCATTCGCAGGGCGCGACGCTGCTGTCACCGGGCTGCACGCTGGGCCCGACCGAGCTGGCCATCCTCACCGTCGGCGGCAGCGCCACCGTGGAGGTCGCGCGCCGTCCCGCCATCGCCGTCGTGTCCACGGGCGACGAACTCGTCGATGTGGGCCTGCCGCTGGCACCGACGCAGATCCGCGCGTCCAACGACCGGGCCATCGCGGCGGCCCTCGCCAACCGGGGCTTCCTCGACTGCGAGCGGCTGCACCTGCCCGACGACCGAGCCGTGCTGGAGTCGACACTGGGCGAACTGCTGACCGGGCAGGACGTGCTGATCCTGACCGGCGGCATGTCCATGGGCGAGTTCGACTACGTGCCCCGCGTCCTTGCGGACCTCGGGATGGAACTGGTCTTCCACAAGGTGCTGCAGCGCCCCGGCATGCCGCTCTGGTTCGGCGTGTCGCCGGGCGGCAAGCCCGTCTTCGCCCTGCCCGGCAACCCGGTGTCGAGCCTCGTGTGCCTGGTGCGCTACGTGGCCCCGGCGCTGGTGGCGGCGCTCGGCGCAACGCCCCGGCCGGATATCGTGGTGCGGCTGGCACAGCACGTGCGCTTCGAGCCCGACCTCACGTACTTCCTGCCGGTCACGCTTGCCTGGGGTGCCGACGGCGAGTGCCTGGCGACGCCGAGGCCCACCAACACGTCGGGGGATTTCGTGGCGCTGGGCGGCACCGATGGCTTCGTCGAGCTGCCGCGGGGCCTGTCGGACTTCGCGCCGGGCTACACCGCCCGCTTCCACCCCTGGTAGGAAAAAGGGGACATCCCCTTTTCTCAAACTCCCAGGACCTGCCGGGCCGGGACGTATTCGTAGCCGAGCGCCGCGGCGACCGCCTCGTAGGTGACCTTGCCGCGGTGGATGTTCAGCCCCTCGAGCAGGCCGGGGTCGTCGAGCAGTGCCTGCCGGTAGCCCTTGTCGGCCAGCGCGAGCACGTAGGGCAGCGTGGCGTTGTTCAGGGCGAAGGTGGAGGTGCGGGCGACGGCACCGGGCATGTTTGCCACGCAGTAGTGCACCACGCCCTCTTCCACGTAGGTGGGTTTCGAATGGGTCGTTGGGCGGGCCGTCTCGAAGCAGCCGCCCTGGTCGATGGCCACGTCCACCACCACCGAGCGGTCGCGCATCTCCCGCACCATTTCCCGGCTGACGAGCCGCGGCGCGGCTGCGCCGGGCACCAGCACCGCGCCGATCACGAGGTCGGCCTCGGCCACGTAGTGCTCGATGGCCTCCACCGTGGAGTAGATCGTGTTCAGGCGGCCACCGAACTGGAAGTCGAGCTCCTTCAGTCGCGGCAAGGAGCGGTCGACGACCGTAACCTGGGCCTCCATGCCCATCGCAACGCGGATGGCGTTGGTGCCCACCACGCCGCCGCCGAGGACCACCACGTTGGCGGCCTTCACGCCGGGCACACCGCCGAGCAGGATGCCGGCACCGCCGGCCTCCCGCTCCAGGCAGTGCGCGCCCGCCTGCACGGCCATGCGGCCCGCCACCTCGCTCATCGGCGACAGGAGCGGCAGGCTGTGGTTCGGCCCGGTGACGGTCTCGTAGGCAATCGCCACGACCCCGGACTTGACGAGCATCTCGGTCTGTTTCGGGTCCGGCGCCAGGTGCAGGTAGGTGAACAATACCTGCCCGTCCCGCAGCAGCCTGAATTCGTCCGGCAGCAGCTCCTTGACCTTGACGATCATCTCGGCCCGGCTGAACACCTCACTGGCCGAACCAACGATGGTCGCCCCGGCCCGCTCGTAGTCGGTGTCCCGCATGCCGATACCGACGCCCGCCTTGCTCTGTACCAGCACCCGGTGACCGTGCACGGTGAGCTCCCGGACACTGGTGGGAGTAAGCCCGACCCGGTGTTCGTCGGGCTTGGTCTCGGTGGGGACGCCAATCAGCATGGGACTCTCCTGGAAAAGACAGTGATCAGGCGACGTGCTTCAGCGCCTTGCCGAGCACGTCAACAATGTGCCCGATCTGGGCGGGTTCAATGATCAGTGGAGGCGTGAGGGCGATGGTGTCGCCCGTCGTGCGCACGAGCACGCCGGCCTCGAAGCAATAGCGGAACACGTCCAGCGCCCGCAGCATCGGCTGGTCCTGCCGGGGCTCAAGCTCGACCGCACCCATCAGGCCGATGTTGCGAATGTCGATGACGTGAGGCGCGCCCTTGAGGCTGTGCAGCGCGTCGGCAAACGCGGGCGCGAGCGCCGCCGCCCGCTCGAACAGGCCCTCCTCCCGGTAAACGGCCAGGGCCGCGAGGCCAGCCGCGCAGGCCAGCGGATGGCCCGAGTAGGTGTAGCCGTGGAAGAACTCGATGGCCTGCTCCGGTTGGGCGGTGGGGCCGCTACCCGCGCTCACGCAGGCCTCGTAGATGCGCCGGTCGACCAGCACGGCGCCCATCGGCACGGCGCCGCTCGTAATGCCCTTGGCAACCGTCATCAGGTCCGGCTGCACGCCGAAGGTCTGCGCGGCAAAGGCCGAGCCGGTGCGGCCGAAGCCCGTGATCACCTCGTCGAAGATCAGCAGCAAGTTGTGCCGGTCGCAGATGGCGCGGATCCGCTCGAGATAGCCCTTGGGCGGCAGCAGCACGCCGGCCGAACCGGACACGGGCTCGATAATCACCCCGGCGATGGTGCCGGGGTCGTGGAGCGCGACGAGCCGCTCGAGCGCGTCGGCCAGCTCGACGCCGTGGGCCGGCTGGCCCCGGGAAAAGGCATTACGCGCGGGATCGTGAGTGTGGGGCAGGTGATCCACGCCGGGCAGCATCGCGCTGGCGAAGGCCCGGCGGTTGGCGACCATGCCGCCCACCGAGATGCCGCCGAAGCCGACGCCGTGATAACCACGCTCCCGGCCGATAAACCGGAAGCGCTGCCCCTCGCCCCGGACCCGGTGGTAAGCGAGCGCGATCTTGAGCGCGGTGTCGACGGCCTCGGACCCGGAATTGACGAAGAAGGCGTGATCCAGGTTGCCGGGCGCCAGCTTGACCACCTCGGCCGCCAGTTCGAAGGCGCCGGCATGGCCAAGGTTGAAGGCGGTGGCGTAGTCCAGCTTGCCCACCTGCTCCCGGACCGCAGCAACGATCCGCGGGTGGCAATGCCCGGCATTCACGCACCAGAGGCCGGCGATGCCGTCGAGGATCCGGCGGCCGTCCCGGGTGGTGTAGTACATGCCGGCGGCGGATTCGAGCAGCAGCGGGTGCTGCTTGAAGTAGCGGTTGGCGGTGAAGGGCATCCAGTAGGGTTGGAGGTCCGGTAGGTTGCCGTTCGCCTGGTTGGCCGTCATGGAATCCACACTACCGTACTTTCCCGGAGGCGCACAATTCGCCCCGCGGCGCTATGATCAACCCATGAAGCGCATCCCCGCAATCAAGGCCGTGATGACCCCGTTTCCCTACTCCGTGGACGTGGGTGCCTCGGTGGCCGACGCCCTGGCCTTCATGCGCGAGCACCACATCCGGCACCTGCCCGTGACCCAGGACGGGGAGCTGGCCGGCAGCGTCTCGGACCGGGACATCAAGCTGATCCTGGGCCCGGACTTCGCGAACCCGGACGAGCACAGGACGCTGGTGGGCCACGCCATGGTGAAGGACGCCTACGTCGTGGACATGGACGCCCGCCTGGACGAGGTCCTGGCCCACATGGCCGAGCAGCACCTGGGCTCCGCCATCGTCACGCGGCGCGGCAAGCTGGCCGGGATCTTTACCGTCACCGACGCCTGCCGCCACTTCGCCGAGTTCCTCCGGGAGCAGCTGCGCCGCTCCGGCGGCGACGACGCCGCCTGAGCGGCGCAGGTATCATCCAGCGATGGACACACCCCGAGAATTCCAGCCCCTGGCGATCGCCGTCCTGACGGTGTCGGACACCCGCACCCTGGAGTCCGACAAGTCCGGCGCCCTGCTGATCGGCCGGCTCGAGGACGCAGGTCACGAGCTCGGCGACAGGGCCCTGGAACCGGATGACATCTACCGCGTCCGCGCCACCGTCTCTGCCTGGATCGCCGACCCCGGCATTCACGCGATCATCACGACCGGCGGCACCGGTATCACGGGCCGGGACAGCACGCCCGAGGCCATAGAGCCCCTCCTCGACAAGCTCATCGAGGGCTTCGGCGAGCTCTTCCGTTACCTCTCCTGGGAGGACATCGGCACCTCCACCCTCCAGTCCCGCTGCCTTGCCGGTGTCGCGAACGGCACCTTCATCTTTTGCCTGCCCGGCTCCAGCAACGCCTGCGCAACGGGCTGGGACAAGCTGATCGCGTCCCAGCTCGACGCCCGCACCCGGCCCTGCAACCTCGTCGAGCTGATGCCACGACTGAAGGAAGCCTGAGGAGGCCGGCCATGGCCGCTCTCCACATTCACCAGGTTCCCTGCCTGCAGGACAACTACGGCTACCTGGTTCACGACCCGGACAGCGGCCTGACGGCCAGCATCGACACACCGGACGCGGCCGCCATCTCGAAGGCCCTGAAGCAGCAGGGCTGGAAGCTCGACTACATCCTGAACACCCACCATCACTTCGACCACGCGGGCGGTAACCTGGCCCTCAAGGCGGAGACGGGCTGCGTGATCGTCGGCTGCGGCGCGGACGCGGCCCGGATCCCGGGCATCGACGTCCGGGTGGGCGACGGCGACCACTTCGTCCTCGGCACCCACGAGGCCCGGGTCTTCGAGACGCCGGGGCACACGGTCGGACACATCTGCTACGTGTTCGACGCTGACCGGGCGGCCTTTGTCGGCGACACGCTGTTCTCCCTGGGCTGCGGCCGGCTCTTCGAGGGCACGCCGGCCCAGATGTGGGCTTCCCTGCAGAAGCTGATGAGCCTGCCCGACGACACGCGGGTGTACTGCGCCCACGAGTACACGGCAAGCAACGGCCGCTTCGCCGTGACGATGGAGCCGGACAACGCGGCGCTCACTACCCGCGTGCGGGAGGTGGCGGCGCTGCGCGCCGCCGGCCGGCCCACCGTGCCGAGTACCATCGGCGTCGAGAAAGCAACCAACCCTTTCCTGCGGCCGGCCAGCCCGGAACTGCGGGCCACGCTGGGGATGGCGGATGCCGCGGATGCGGCGGTCCTTGGCGAGACCCGCCGCCGCAAGGACCGTTTCTAGGAGAGTCGCCGATGCTCGAGGAAGTCGCCGTCCAGTGCCCCCACTGCGGGGAGACGATCACGCTCGTGCTGGACCTGTCGGAAGGCGACCAGTCCTACGTCGAGGACTGTGCGGTCTGCTGCGCGCCGATCGTCGTCGGCTACTCGGTCGACGAGGACGGCACCCTCACAGACATTTCCGTCGACAGGGAGTAGGAATTTTCGCCTCAGGCGGTGAAGGCTGCCTGGTGATCCCGGACGAACTGCTCCAGCGAGGTCGCCGGCTTGCCCGTGAGCTTCTGCACCGTGTCCGTGATGTGGAGATCATGCCCATCGGCGATCTCCTGGAAAAGCTCGCAGACGGCGTTCAGGTGCCACTCATTGGTCAGGAAGCGGGCCAGCGTCTGGCGGTAGGCCGGCATCGGCACGTGGACGTACTCGATCTTCCGGCCGAGGACCTTGCTGAACCGTGCGGCCGCGTCGGCGAAGCTGAGCACCTCCGGCCCGGTGATCTCGTACATCTGGCCCGCGTGGCCAGGCGCCGTCATCACGACGGCGACGCAGGCGCCGATGTCGCGGGTGTCGGCCATGGCGGTCTTGCCCTCACCCATCGGCAGGAAAAACTTGCCCTGCTCCTTGATGGTGCCGGCGCTGCCGAGGAAGTTCTGCATGAAGAAGTTGGGCTTGATCATCGTCCAGTCGAGGCCCGAGCCCTGCAGGTACTGCTCGGACGCGTAGTGGATCTTCGGGATCGGGGCCTTCGCGTTCGCCACGGCCTCCATGGAGGACATCTTCACGATGTGCTTCACGCCGGCCTGCTTTGCCACGTCGATGAACTGCTTTTCCAGCTCCAGCTGCTTCTCGCCGTTCGGCATGGTCATGAACGCCTTGTCGACGCCCACCATGGCCTTCTCGAGCACGGCCTTGTCGGTCACGTCGCCGATCACGAGCTCGACGCCCGCAGCCTTCAGGGCGGCAGCCTTCTCGGCATTTCGGACGATGGCGCGCAGCGGCACGCCCTTCTTGAGAAGCGCCTGGGCGGACGCGCCGCCGGTCTTGCCGGTGACACCAGTGAGCAGCAACATATTAATTCTCCGGGGATTGCGTGAAGCGGCGGCTAGTCTAGCGGATCCGGCCCCCGCCGGTCCGCCTCGAACAGCGCCTCCAGCTGCACAGCGGACGCCCGGACCGTGTCCCGGAACTTGTCCTCGTCCCCGTGGACGGCAAACTGGTCCTGGAGTGTCGCCTCGTCGTGGGCCCGGAACATGGCCACGCTGCGCCGGGCATCGGCGGGCGCGTCACCCAGCCACTCCAGCACGTGCTCGGCCATGTCCAGGCTCGACAGCCAGGTCTCCCGGACGATGTAGGGCACACCCAGTTCCATCATCCGGAAGGCGTGCTGCCGGTTGCGGACCCTGGCGAAGACCTTCAGCTGCGGGTACTGCTGGCGGGCGAAGCCGGCGATTTTCAGGGACGCCTCCTGGTCGTCCACGGCGATGACCAGCACCTCCGCCTTATCCAGCTGGGCGGCGCGCAGCAGCTCCGGGCGGGCCGCGTCCCCGTAGTAGATGCGGTTGCCGAAGCGCCGGACGAAGTCCACCTGGACCTGGCTGATCTCCAGCGCGGTGAACGGGATACCCCGGGCGCGGAGGATGCGCGCTACGATCTGGCCAAAGCGTCCGAAGCCGGCGATCACGACGCGATGCTCTTCCGGCGCGACCGCGTCGTAGGCCGGCACCGGGGCCGCCCCGAACCAGCGGCTGAACCAGCGGTCGTCCGCGATCAGCAGCAACGGGCTCGCCAGCATCGAGAGCGTCACGGCCAGCACCAGCAGCTCGGCCACGTCGCCGGCGAGCAGGCCCGCGTCCACGGCGATCGGAAACAGCACGAAGGCAAACTCGCCGCCCGCGAGCATGACGAGCGCCAGCGACTTCGAGCGCTCCCGCAGCCCCGGCCCGCCGAAGCGGCCGAGAACGAGCAGCACCGCCCCCTTCGCGGCCATGAGCCCGGCCGTGAGCGCCAGCACCTTGCCCGGCGCCGATCCGGCCAGGCCCAGGTTCACCGACATGCCGACCGCGATGAAGAACAGGCCGAGCAGAAGGCCCTTGAAAGGCTCCAGGTCGGCTTCCAGCTCGTGCCGGTACTCGCTGTCCGCGAGCAGTACCCCGGCGATGAAGGCGCCGAGCGCCATGGACAGGCCGGCCGCGTTGACCAGCAGCGATGTCGCAATCACCAGCAGCAGTGCCGCCGCCGTGAACACGTCCGGGATGCGCGTCTCGGCAACGATGCGCAGCACCGGCCGCAGCGCGTAGCGCCCCGCGACCACGATCAGTCCGACGGCGCCCAGCGCGAGCAGCGGGTTCAGCGCGACGTCCTCGCTGTGGGCCGAACCAGCCGCCGCGATCCCCAGCAACGGCACCAGCGCCAGGGCCGGCAGCACGGCCAGGTCCTGGAAAAGCAGGATCCCGAAGGCCGCGCGCCCGTGCCGTGCCGTGAGTTCCCCTCGCTCGCCGAGCAGCTGCAGCACCATGGGCGTGGACGACAGGCTGAGGCCGAACCCCGTCACCAGGGCAGCGCTCAGCGGCAGTCCGGCAAGCCGGCCGAGCCCGGCGAGTACGAGCGTGGTGACTACCACCTGCGCCGCGCCGAGCCCGAACACCACCCGCCGGAGCGCCAGCAGCCGGCTCGGTTGCAGCTCAAGGCCGATCACGAAGAGCAACAGCACCACGCCGAACTCGGCGAAGTGCAGGATGCTGTCCACGTCCGCCACGAGACCCAGCCCGAAGGGGCCGATCAGCATGCCGCTGGCGAGGTAAGCCAGCACCGCGCTCAGCCGGAAGCGCCGGAATAGCGGCACGGCGATCACCGTGGCCGCGAGGAACAACGCGACCTGGGTGAGCAGGCTGGTCACGGCGCCTTGAAGCCGAGCGCCTTGTGGCTGCCGTCGCAGTAGGGCTTGTTCTTCGAGGCTCCGCACCGGCAGAGGAAGGCCTCTTCCACCTTGTGGATCGTCCGGCCCGTGCCGCTCACGATCTCCAGCGGGCCCTTCACCTGCAGCGGACCGTCCGTGAGCGGGGTGATCGCAAGCGGGCCATTGCGCACGGCCAGCGGCTTCGATTCCTTCGTCCCCGGCTCGCCGGTAGCGGCAAAGCCCGCGGCCGAATGGCTGCCGTCGCACCAGGGCTTGCTCTGCGAAGCACCGCAGCGGCAAAGCGTGGCCCGGTACCCCGACGGCTGCCCGGCGATCTGCAGCGGCGCACGGAAGGCCAGCGGGCCATTTTCCCTGACATGCACTGTGTTGACGACGGGCCCGTTCTCGCCGCCGCCCTCCAGCAGGTCGTATTGAATGGCGCCAGAGGGGCAGTTGTGGGCCAGTTCCGCGATCTCCTCCGGCGTGGCCCGGTCCGGGTGGATCCATTCGCCCTGGACGTTGGGCACGAACACGTCGGGCCGGCCGAGGACGCAGTTGCGGGAATGGATGCATTTGGCGGCCTCGAAGCGGATAACGACCCGCTTGCCGCGGACTTCCTCAACCCTGGGAGCCATGGCGATTTCTCCGTATTTTTCCCTGCCGGAGCACCGGCCGGTGCGACCCCTACCGGGCTGCAGCCGCAGTCTACCGCTTCCCATCGGGGCCGGATTGCCTATAATCCTTGGCCGCTATCCACGATAAACAATAGACGGAACGCGCTCGTAGCTCAGTTGGATAGAGCGTCTGGCTACGAACCAGAAGGTCGGGAGTTCGAATCTCTCCGGGCGCGCCATTAAATCAGCAACTTGCGAAATCACCTTTCAGTTTGCTGACGTTCTCCGTAGCCAAATCGTAGCCAGGCACGTTCGTCGTTGCCGTCACCGTTGCTGCACCGGACATCCGCTGCGCGTACACCGCCAGGTGTTCGCTCGAAAGATGCGCGTAGCGGCGCACCATCTCCGCACACTCCCAGCCGCCGAGTTCCTGCAACGCGTGCAGGGGCGTCCCGGCCTGGACGTGCCAGCTGGCCCAGGTGTGGCGCAGGTCATGCCACCGGAAGTCGGCAATCCCCGCACGCTTCAGCGCCGCTTTCCAGGCCTTGGTATTGACCTGGATCAGCGGCTTGCCCTGGTAGCTGAACACGTAGTCAGCGTGCTTGCCCTGCTGTGCCCGGACAATCGCCACCGCCGCCGCCGACAGCGGCACCGCAATCGCCCGCCGCGCCTTCGCCTGGTCCGGATGGATCCACGCACAGCAGCGCGCGAGATCGACCTGCGACCACTCCAGCCCCGTCACGTTGGCCTTCCGCAGTCCGGTTTCCAGACTGAAACCGGTGACGGACTTCAGGTGCTTCGGCAGCTCCTGAATCAGCCGTCCGGCCTCCTCCCGGCTGAGCCAGCGGATACGGCGTTTCGGTTCCGGCAACATGCGCACGGTCGGTGCGCGCGTCAGCCATTCCCAGTCGCCGGCCGCCTTGCGCAGGATGGCCCGCACCGGCTCCAGCTGCCGGTTGACGGTGGTCGGCGAGACGCCGTCCGCCAGCTTGCGTTGCCGGAGCTCGTCGACCTTGGTGCGATCGATGCGCTCCAGCTCCAGCCCGTCCAGGTGCGCGTGCAGCCAGCGCAGATGGGCCCTCTGCGACGGCGTACAGGTCTTCCGTTTCGATTCCGCCAGGTAACGCACAACAGCCTCGTTCCAGGTGTGGCTCGGTTTCACGCCGAGTCGTGCCTGCTCCCACAACGATGCTTTCAGCTTGTCGTGGAACTCCCGGGCTTGCGTCCGGTCGGGTGTCCCAGTGCTGCGCTGTAGGCGAGTGCCGTTGTGGGCGATCTTGACCCACCAATGGGGTGAGTCCTTGCGTTTGAAGAGCGACATACAGAATCCTCCGTACCTTCGCCCTGCAACGCCCGCGAGGGATATCTTCCGCGCAGGTACGCGATCAGGTCAACGTCCAGATAGACCCACCGACGGCCCAGCTTGGCGCCGGGAATCAGGCCGGCTTTAGTGCGCGCCGCCAGGGTCGTGGGGTGCAGCTGGAGGAAACTGGCGGCCTGTTGCAGGGTTAGCGTGGGCATGGGCCGGGATTCTCCGCCGCCCGGTTCACCTGCGAAACCCGGCCCGGCGTAGCCCGGCGTGCGTAACCCGCTTGTGCAAATCTGGTCGAAATCATCAGAAACCCTGCTTCCCATCCCGCCTGACAACACGTCACCGTCCCGGTTGCTGACCGCCGGCTGACCGCTTTCCGAACAGCCCGGCGACGGCGTCCCGATCGACTCGGCAACAGGGTGACGACACGAAGCCATGCAGCGGCCTTGCCATCGAGCAAAGAGAAGAACCGCGCGAAGGGTCTTCTGCAAGATAGAACGGCAGGCACGGCTGGGGCCAGACCCCAACCGTGGCGCGCGGTTCACCAGGCACGCAGTCCGGTCGTCGCGTGCCGCGCGTGAGTCGACTTTGCCGGTGCCGACTCCCGCCGCGCCGTGCTGTTTGCGCCGTGCTTCGCCAGGCTACTCCTGAGGGCCGCAATGCCACGAGGCGACGACAACGACTTTCGTCCACGATTCAGGCGCGGCAGGGGCGGCGCCCGGGACGGCAGCTTCGTCAGCCAGGCCCTCCGGGCGGCGGGCCCGGGGTTTGCCAAGAGCCTGGGTCACCTGGGCCGCGGCAGGGTGGCAGCCCGAGCCGGCGTCGGACGGCCGGGTCCCCGTGCGCGACGGGTCATCGTCAAGGCACGACTCGTGGTGCAACCGGGTCGGCTGAAAGGCGCCACGCTTCGTCACGCCCGCTATCTGGAACGCGAGCCCGCGAGTGAGCCGGGCCACCGGCCCGCCTACGGTCCCGAGACCGACGCGTCGGACCTCGACGCCCTGGCCGAGCGCTCTGCCGGCGACCGCCACCAGTTCCGCTTTATCGTCGCCCCGGAGGACGGGGTCGATCTGGATGACTTGCCGCAGTTCACCCGCACCCTGATGAGCCGGGTCGAGCGGGACCTGCAGACGCCGCTGGACTGGGTGGCCGTGGACCACTGGGACACGGACAACCCCCACACCCACATTCTCCTGCGGGGCAAGACCGGCACCGGGCAGGACCTGGTGATCGACCGGGACTACATCAGCCACGGCCTGCGCTTCCGTGCCCAGGAACTCGCCACCGAGTGGCTGGGGCCACGGACGGACCGGGAGATCCAGGCCACTCAGAGCAAAGACCTGCAGGCCGACCGGCTGACGCCGCTGGACCGGACCCTGCAGCGGGAAGCGGCGGACGGCGGGCTGGACCTCCGAGAGACCCCGGCCAGTCCGGCTGCGCGGCGGGTCCGGGTGCTGAAACTGGGGCGGCTCGCCCACCTTGCCAAGCTCGGCCTCGCGGACGAGTTGCGGCCCGGCCGCTGGCAGCTCCGCCCCGACGCCGAGGCGACGCTGCGGGCGCTCGGTGAGCGGGGCGACATCGTCCGGCTCGTCCAGCAGATCCTGGGGCCAGCGGGCAACGACCTGGCGATCTTCAGCCCGGGCCAGTCACCGCCGGTGACCGGGGCCATCGTGGCCCGGGGCCTGAGCGACGAACTCACCGAGCAGGGCTACCTGCTGGTGCAGGGAACGGACGGCCGGACCCACTACCTGCGGCTCACCGGCAAGCCGGACCTGGGCGAATTCCCGGTGGGCGGGATCGTGCGGGCCAGTGGTCCCCGAGTGAGCCTGGAATCGGCCCTCCCCCTGGCGCGGCAGACCAACGCCATTGGCGCCACCTGGCTCGATGCCCGGCTGGTCGGGGACCACGGCGGGCTGGACACCCGCGGATTCGGCGCGGAGGTCCGCACTGCCCTCGCCGTCCGCGCCGAATTCCTGATCGGTGAGGGTCTGGCCGAGCGGCGGGACGGACAGCTGCGGGTGGACCGGGACCTGCTGCCGCGGCTCCGGAACCGGGAACTGGTGGGCGTGGCCGCCGGGATCACGGCCCGGACGGGGATGACCTACCGGCCCGTGCCGGACGGCCAGCGGGCCGGCGGACGGTACCGGCAAGCGATGCTGCTCGTCAGCGGCAAGTACGCGCTAATGTCCGACGGCGTGGGCTTCAGCCTGGTGCCGTGGCAGCCGGGGCTGGAGCGGGCGAGACAGCGTGGTATTGGACGGTAGCGCTCGGCAATCGGCCTATTGGTGCGTCGAAAACAGCCGCTCCGCCGCCGCGCGTGCCGCCTCGAAACCCTCGGCGGTGAAGCGAATGGACTTCGCACTGCCGCGCGGGTCGTGGATCAGGCCGCGCTCGAACAGGCGGCTCGTGGCCTCAAAGTCGAAGGTCTTCCATGCCCAGCAGTCGCCGTGCTCGGTCTGGGCAAATACACCAAGCAGCGCAAGAACTGCCTCATCGATCCTGGCCGGGTCGTATGTCATTGGCCTTCCCTACACAGGCAATCCAAGTGTGAACAGGGGCGGAAACGAATCGAACCGAAGAAAATATCCCGTCCGCTCGATGGAAGGGTTAGGGGCCATCGCGCGTACCTGTAAGAGTTTGACTTCGAGCTGAGAACTCGCGAGATACCTCCGCCGGAAAGTAGAGGAGGTTTAGGACGAAAGAAGAGTTCATTGTGCGAACGTGATAGCAGAACGGACCGTAGAGGCGATTCCTGGGATATGGCAGACTACTGCAGGGCGTGATGCGAGTGACTTCCGACCACTTGGCGTGATGAATGCGCAGCCAGCTCCGAAAGGTTAGGCCTTCACCATCGAGCCGAACCCAAAGAAGGCGAAGCCACGCAAGCCAGGCGACTGCACCGGCCGAAAGTACGAAAAGCAGTGGCGAGTTGGTGCCCCACGCACAAACTGCGAAGAGAAGGGCCAAACCAAACACGAGCACTGCGAGACCGCTCATGTTTCGCCATGATCCGCGGTATGTCACATGGCACCTAACGTTTGACATGAGCGGCGCGCGCCGGCAGGCCGCGCGAAGCAAAAAATAAAGAACGAGCGTAGCGCGGCCTGCCGGTGCGAGTCCGCTCGATGGAAGGGTTAAGCGGCACCGGCACTAGGGCTCGCCTTCCCAATAGTCGAGGCTTTGACCCTTTTTGTGGATAACGTCGAAAGCGGAGTCTGCACCGTTCTTGGATTCCGCCAAGAACTTTCCCGAGTCCGGGTATTCGCAGATCTCCGGCGTTTCTTGAGTGCTGACTGACAAGTATTTCAGTAGCGCGCTAGACGTGTTGATGATCTGGTGCGGGTACTCCGGTCCGGGCGGAATGAAGACGACGTCGCCCGTGCGTAGCGGCAGCATTTCGCCTGCGACGCGCAGCGTTCCTTCTCCTTCGAGGATCACAAACATCTCTTCCTGGGCGTGGTGAAGGTGGTACGGACAGCCTAGTTTGCCCGGCGCCAACGTGTCGATGGACGCGCCTAGCTTACAAGCCGCCGTGCCTCGAGCCAGACGCGTGCCCGTGGAATCATAGTGAGGCTCTCGCAAGAGGCGCTCCAATGGCGCATCGTCGAAGTTGCGAATCAGGCTGACCGCGAGGGCTTTGGCACGTTCGTTCATGCACGCTCCTTGCTGCACTTGTGTTGCCTAACGAGGTTGTAGGAAAAGTCCCATAGGGCGATCTTGCGCCGGACGTCGGCGGCCAGCAAGATCGGGACACGTAGTAGATACGGAGATCGCTGCCAATGGCCCGCTACAAGGAAGTCGACACCCAGCCGCGGTTCCTG
>JBBQSA010000055.1:0-20821 GCA_038214295.1 Gammaproteobacteria bacterium | reverse complement strand
GTTCACGCACGGTATTGAGATTGACGTCGGCCTGGACCAGTCGTGAAGCGAAGTGGTGACGGAGGTCGTGCCAGCGGAACTTCTTGATCTTCGCCGCTTTCAGAATGCCGGACCAAGCGGTCTTGAATGAGGTGGTGGCCGCAAACACCTTGTCGATCCCGGAAGCACCTGGGTTCTGCAGTCGCCACTGTTTGAGGGTTTCAATGGCCTCCTCATTGAGGGGGACGTGCCGCGTTTGCCCGGTCTTGGCCGATGTGGCCTGAACCGAAAGCAAGGCCAGCCGGAAGTTGATGTCATTCCAACGTAGCGCCAGCAACTCTCCGCGGCGCAATCCCGTGTTCAGGCTGATCAGGATGGCGGGGGCCATGTGGTCGCCAAAGCGCTCAAGCGAGCGCAGGGGAGCCCGTCGCCGCTCCCGGCGCCACGCGTTGCCGGACTCTCGAGCGGCCCTGAGCCGCGTGTCCCGGCCTTCAAGTGCTGCCCTAAGGCGCGTCTCCTCCTCAGGATCCAGAAAGCGAACATTCGGTGTCCGGTCCAGGCGCGGCTTGTCGACCCGTCGCATGGGGTTGTCGGGTAGCATGCCGAGCCTGACGGCGTGACTGAGAACTCCCGACAGGTTGGCCAAGTCGCGAAGCACGGTGGCCGGCCGCAAACCTTGCGAGAGCCGAGCTGTCTTCCAGGTCTCCAGCTGGGATGTGGACAGACTGCATAGGGGCTGATCGTTCCACTGGCGAAAGCAGTACTCGATGCGGGCGAGGGCAGAAGACGCACTGCGGGGCCGGTTGGCCAGCGCCCACGGACGGTAGTGATTCGTGATGTAGTCCCCGAGGCTGATTCGGGCAGCGCCGTCCAGGCCCGCGGTGGGCTCCCGGCCGTGGGCGACGTTGCCCAGCACCAGCTCGCAACGGCGGCGCGCCTGGTCGGCGGTCAGGTGGCCGACCTTCCCCAGGGTCAGCCGGCGGCCCCGCCCCAGCTGGACGCAGAAAGATCGGACGCCGGATGGTTGCACGCGCAACACAAAGCCGGGCAGCCGACTGTCATGGATGTCGAATGGCTTGCACTTGGCTTGAGCAGCACTGCTCGACAGTAGACGTGCTCCAATGATCGCTCGCACAGAAGGTTCTCCAGTTCGTGCGGTGAAGGTATTGCACTTATAAGTGCAACCGCAATGTAAGCCGGGCGTAAACCGGCGTATGTGCGCGTGCTGAGGAGGAGGCGAGAAAATCTAGCGGAACAGCGACTTAGACGCGAAAGTCATTCAACCCGTTGATACGACTATTGACCCGAGAAAGGGGCTCGAATACGTTCGCAATGCGGAGGCCGGGAGTTCGATCCTCCCCGGCTCCACCAGATCTAGCTCCAGCCAGGTTTAGACAAGATCTGTAAGCCCGCGTTATTGCGGGCGTTTGTTCGCCTGCTGGTCAGGGATGCAGCCCCGATGGCCCCGGCGGATTGCCAAGGAGTCGGCGGAGCAGGGTGGTGTCCTGTGCATTCACGAAGCCGTTGCAGTTGAGATCTGCCTGGTTATACGTGGGCGCCACGCTGGGCAGCCCGAGCTGCTGACGGAACAGCGTGGTGTCCTGGGCATTTGTAAAGGCATTGTTGTTCAGGTCGCCGTCGCAGTGGTTGCCAAAGCCGTCGCCATCCGAGTCGCACTGGGTCGGGTTGGGCACCAGCGTGCAACTGTCGGCAACGTCGATGACGCCGTCGCCATCGGTGTCCGTGCCCAACTGCCAGGCGGTTTCGTAGTCGTTGGCGATGCTGTTGGTGAGCCGAAACTGGCCGGCGCCAGTGGCATCCATGACGTAAAGCTGGGTGCTGCCGGCGCGATTGCTGGAAAACGCGATCCGGGTGCCATCGGGTGACCACGCCGGGTCGGAGTCAGTCGCCGCGTTGTTCGTCAGCCGGACTGGGCCCGCGCCGTTGGCGTCCATGACGTAGATCTCGCTGTTGCCGTCACGCGTACTGACGAACGCGATCCGGGCACCGTCCGGAGACCACGCGGGGATGTAGTTACCCGTCGCAGTGAAAGTCAGCCGGGTTGGACTGGACCCGTCGGCATTCATCGCGTAAATCTCGTAATCGCCATCGCGACTGCTGTGGAACGCGATCCGGGTGCCATCAGGGGACCAGGCGGGCGCCCGGTCAGGTGCCGCGTTGCTGGTCAAGCGCACCTGGTTCGAGCCGTTGGCATTCATCACGTAGATCTCGCTGTTGCCGTCGCGGGTACTGTAGAAAGCGATCCGGTTGCCATCGGGCGACCAGGCGGCGTCGCCGTCGATCGCCGAGCTGTTGCTGAGGTTGACGGGGTTTGACCCGTCGGCGTTCATGACGTGGATCTCGCCGTTGCCACTGCGGTCGCTGGTAAACGCGATACGAGTGCGGTCCGGTGACCACGCGGGCTCGTAGTCAGCCGCCGTGTTGAGGCTGAGGTCTGTCGGGCTCGAGCCGTTAGCGTTCATGACGTAGATTTCTTCATTGCCGTTACGGTTGGAGGTGAAGGCAATTCTCCCCGCCCGGTTGACGGGCTGCCAGTCGGGCGCGTAGTCGTTCGCCGTGTTGTTGGTGATGCGGGTCTGGTTCGAGCCGTTCGCATCCATTGTGTAAATCTGGGGATGACCGTCGCGGGTGCTTCGAAATGCGATCCGGGCGCCATCGGGCGACCAGGCCGGATCGGTTTCCTTGGCCGCGTTATTCGTGAGGCGGGTCTGGCCGGTGCCGTTCGCGTTCATGACGTAGGTCTCGAGGTTGCCGTCGCGGTCGCTGGTGAACGCGATCCACGTGCCGTCGGGCGACCAGGCGGCATCGGAGTCGTAGGCCACGTTGTTGGTGAGCCGGGTCTGGCCCGTGCCGCTGGTATTCATCACGTACAGTTCGTAGTTGCCGTCGCGGGTGCTGCGGAACGCGATGCGGGTGCCATCGGGCGACCAGGCGGGGATGGAGTCCTCGCCCGGGCTGGTGGTGATGCGGGTCTGGCCGCCGCCGTTGGCGAGCATCACGTAGATCTCGTAGTCGACATCGCGCGTGCTGTCGAAGGCGATTCGCGTGCCGTCGGGCGACCAGGCGGGGTGGTAGTTGTCCGAGCCAAGCGTGGTGAGCGCTACCTCGCCCGTGCCGTCGGCATTCATCACGAAAATCTGTGACTTGCCTGCGCGGTTGGCGGTGAACGCGATCCGCGTGCCGTCCGGCGACCACGCGGGGTCAAAGTCGTTGCCGGCGTTGTTGGTGAGCCGTACCGGGTTCGACCCGTCGGCATTCGTCGAGTAGATTTCGAAGTTCCCGTCGCGGTCGCTCGGGAAAACGATCTTCCCGTTCGAGCCCGGAAAGGCGGCGTGTGCCGGGTTCGCCGGTACCAGGCTGAGTGTCGTGGCGAGCAGCAGCGCTGAGAGCACTGCGCCCGAATACCGCCCGGTGGAAAGCCGCTTGTCGATGCTGGGCATAGCGCTTTCGCCTCCTGTTATTCGGGATCAGTTCCCGGTGCGAACCTCAGGGATGCAACGCCGACGGTCCCGGCGGCTGACCAATCAGCGTCCGCAGAATCGTGGTGTCCTGGGCATTCACGAAACCGTTGCAGTTGAGATCCGCCTGGTTGTAGGTGGGACCGACGCTGGGCTGCCCGAGCTGCTGGCGGAACAGCGTGGTGTCCTGCGCGTTCGTGAAGCCATTGTTGTTGAAGTCGCCATCACAGCGGTTGCCGTAGCCGTCGCCGTCGCTGTCGCACTGGCTCGGATTCGCCACCAGTGTGCAGTTGTCGAGATTGTCGGGAACGCCGTCGCCATCGGTGTCCGGCACCGGGGGCGCAAACGTCAGGGCCCCATCAACCCCGAAGTGGATCGGGCCGCCGCCGTAGGGCAGGCCCGGCGGGCTCAGTGCGGTTGCTGCGCCCGTCGCCGGATCGAGCAAGTAGAGGGTGCCGGACGCGGCATCGAGGGATCCCAGGCTCAAGAGGGTGCCGTCGGCGGCAAACGCCAGCCCGCTGTACTTGAGCGAACGGCCGAGTGTGACACCGCTGGGGCCGATGTTGGTGGCGGCGCCCGTCGCGAGATCGACGGTGTAGAGGTGCGACTGGCTGGAATCCGGGTACGAGGGACCACCCAGTGCCCAGCCGTTGGCATACAGCGTGCCGTCGCTGCGGAACCCAATACCGTTCAGCATGATGCCGAAGTCGCCCGTGCAGCAGTTGCCGCCGGCGTAACCCACCAGCGTGGCCGCGCCGGTGGTCTTGTCGATGGTGAACAGCGCCGTACTTTGATGCGGAGCGATTTCACTCTTGGAGCCGGTGGCGTACATCACGCCCGTCACAGGGCTGATGGCGAGGCCGCCGGATGACAGGTTGATGTCGCTGCCGAGTCCGGCGAGGGGCGTTGCTACGCCGGTGAAGCGGTTGATCGTGAACAGCCTGCTCGTGCCACTGTCGGCAACAGTGGTGCCCGTTGCGTAGAGCATATCGGTGGCCGGGTCATACGCCAGGCCGCCGGCGTAGATCGCGATGCCCGGAAAGTTCCAGACGTTGCTCGCGTTGCCGTTCCCGGGGTCGACCATCCACAGGCCGCTGAGTTCGAAGACCCCGCCACCCGTGGCATACAGCGCCGCCGTGGCGGGCGTGGCGAGAAAGATCCCCAGGACCACCGTGACAACAATGGCCGCCAGAGTTGTGATCCTGTGCATCACGATGACACTCCCGCTGTTTCGCCAGGAGCGCCGGGGAGCCCCTGCACGTTGCGCTTCGACTGTGGGCGCCGGTCTGGGGATAGTCAATTTCAAAGAGTCTACGGTGAACATAACGCGCCGTCCGGAGGCGATCTACTGGCGCAACCCCCGGCACCGTCTACCCCTGTATGGCGACCACCCGTCGCCCCCGTCCCCCCTACCACCCCGCGCCACGTCGAACTGCGAGCTTCGTCACGCGTCATGCCCGGCACCGGCGTTAGGGTTCGCGCTGGACAACCCCTTGCCGGAGTTTCCCGTGAGCTGGCTGAAGATCTTCAGGAAGAACGCCGACGAGCCGGCGCGGCACGCGCCAGTGGATGCGCGGCAGGCCCAGCCCAAGCCGAAGGGCGAGCCGGGCACCGGCTACGGTGCCAATCCCTACGACACCTACACCTGGGAACTGCACACGGAGCCGGACGGCGAGCGCGAGCTGAAGCGGGCGCACCTGATCGACAAGCGGCCCAAGCAGGACGGCGAGACCTTCAATCCCTACGACACGGGCAAGTTCAGCGGCGGCTGGTAGGCCTCCGGCGACCAAAGCCGGCGATCAGAGCCTGAGCGCGCCGTCGATCTCGAAGCAGCGTCCCGACACATAATCGTTCTGCAGGATGAACTCCACGGTCCGGGCGATCTCGTCCGGTTCGCCCATGCGCTTCAGGGGGATCCCGGAGGTCAGCTTTTCGCGGGCCTCGGGCTTCATGCCGGCGACCATCTCGGTGTTGATGAATCCAGGCGCGATGGACGCGGCGCGGATCTGGTAGCGGGCGAGTTCCTTGGCCCAGGTCACGGCCATCGCGGCCACACCGGCCTTGGCGGCGGAGTAGTTGGTCTGCCCGGCGTTGCCGGCGCGCGAGATGCTCGAGATATTGATGATGCAGCCGGGGTTACCGCCAACGATCATGCGTTCGGCCGCTTCGCGGCCGCAGAGGAACACGCCGGTCAGGTTCACGTCGATCACGGACTGCCACTGGGCCAGGCTCATCTTCGACTCGACCTTGCCTTCCTTGAATTTGACCAGCAGGGCGTCCCGCGTAATGCCGGCGTTGTTCACCAGGCCGTGGACTGCTCCGCATTGAGTCACGATGTCGTCAAAGAGCCGGATCACGTCGGCCTCGCTGGCCACATTCGCGCCGAAGGGATGCACGGTGGCGCCGAGCTTGCGGCATTCCGCGCCGATGCTGTCGAGGTCCGCGGCCTTCAGGTCCACCAGCGCGAGCTTCGGCCCGTGGGGCGCGAGGCGCCGTGCCATGGCGGCACCCAGGCCGCGGGCGGCGCCGGTGATCACGATCGTCTTGTTCCGCAACTCCATTAAATCTCTCCAGAAAGGACACGGTGTTGGCCCACCCGGTGAGCCGGGCGCCATCCTACCGGGATTCTTGTGCGCCGCAAGATTCAGGCGCCGGCGGTGCCGCTGTGTGGCCCGTCGCAGCGTGGCCAACGTGAACAATCGGTAACCGAATTACGTGGCGTGGTCTCTAATAGGTCCGGGCAGAGGCTGTCAAACTTCGGGCATAAGAATTTTTCCCGCGGAGCTCCGGATTGCCCCAACCCCTGCCGTTCCTGATTGCGCCAGTCCTGGCCATGGGCCTGCTGGCGAGCGCCTGCGGAACCCCGGACGAGCGGGCGGCCGAGCACGTGCAGGCGGCAGCGCAGTTCTTTGCGGCCGGTGACCTGCTGAAGGCGCGCTCCGAGGCGCAGATTGCGATCCAGGTGGCGCCCAAGAACATCCGCGCGCGCGTCCTGCTCGCCGAGGTTGCGGAACGGACCGGCGATATCGGCCAGATGCTGGGCCACCTCGAGGTGATCGTCGGCGAGGACCGGCGCCATGTGGTGGCCCGGGTGAAGATGGCGAACGTCCTGCTGGACGCCGAGGACTACGAGGGCGCCACCACGCTAACGGCGGCCGCCCGCCAGCTGGCGCCGAACGACCCCGCCGTGCAGCTGCTGAATGCCCGGCTCCTGCTTCGCACCGGCAGCGCGGCGCTCGCCATCCAGGAGCTGGACGCGATCCTCGCCCGTGACCCGGCGAACGCCAGCGCGGCCCGCCTGCGCGGCGTGGCGCTCGCCCTGTCGGATCCCGAGCGTGGTCTAGCCGATCTCACGCACTCGATCCAGCAGGTCCCGGGTGAGGCCGCCGTGCCGCTGCGGCGTGCGCGGATTGCTCTTCTCGACGGCCTGGGCCGCGCCGCCGATGCCAGCCGCGAGAGGCGGGCGCTCGCCGCTGATTTCCCCGGCGCCGCGGCTGCGGACCCGTCACCGGCAAGCCCGTCACCGACAGGCTTGGCCACTGGCGCGCCGACACGCGCCGCCCTCGACAGCGTGCTGGAATCCCGGCCGGACGATGTCGTGGCGCTGATAGACCGCGGCGCGTTGAACCTTGCCGACGGCCAGCTGGACGATGCCCTCGCCGATGTCCGGGCTGCCGTGCGCAAGGAGCCGGCGAATGCCCGGGCGCTGAGCCTGCTCGCCGACGTGCACCGGCGGATGGGCAACAGCACGCTCGCCGCCGACGCCTACAGTCGGCTGCTGGAAGCGGTGCCCATGGATACCGTGGCCAGCCTGGCGCTCGCCGATATCCTGCTCGCCCAGCAGCTGCCGGACGACGCGGAGCGCCTGTATCGCCAGGTCCTGCAGCGGTCACCCGCCGACGAGCGGGCGATTGCCGGGCTGGTCGATGCACTGATTGCCCGCCGCGAGTGGCCGGCGGCCGCCGCCGCTGCCCGCGCCCGCGGCGTTGCGCCGGGCTTTACTGCCGGCCAGACGGGCAAGGTGCTGCTTGCCCGGAAAGATTACGTGGGTGCCCAGCGCGCCTTCGAGGAGTCGCTCCGCGAGCAGCCGCGCTCGGCACTGGCACTCGAGGGGCTGGTGGCGGCACTGACCGACAGCGGCCAGGAGGCCCGGGCCGTCGACCTGCTGAACAGGCACCTGGCCGCCAATCCCGACAGCGACACGGCGCGCGTCCTGCTCGCGGTCCGCCTGTTCAGGAAGGAAATGCCGGGCGACGCGCGGCGCCTGCTGGGGGCCGTGCTGCAGAAGCATCCCGAGAACGTAGCGGCCTGGCTGGCCCGGGCGGACGGGACACCGGCGGAACGCAGCGCCATCCTCGAGCAGGCGCTGACCACCAATCCCGGCAGCGAGCCCCTGGAGCTCGCCCTGGGCGCGGCCTACCTGGCGGCGGACCGGGCGGGCGACGCGCTGCGTATATATGAACAAGCGCTGGCCCGGGACGCCCACGCGGCGCTGCCCGCCAACGCGCTCGCGCTGGTCCTGCTTGAGAAGCGTACCGACGCCGCCAGCTACCAGCGGGCCCTGGACCTCACCCAGCGCTTCTCCGCCAGCCACAATCCGCGGCTGCTGCACACCCTTGGCCTCGCGAACTTCCGCGGTGGCGACGAGCGGGCGGCGGTCCGCTACCTGGAGCAGGCGCTGGCCGCCGGCGCCGATGACCCGACGCTGCGCTATCACCTGGGCCTGGCCTACCTGGCCACCAACAACCGCGCCGGCGCGCGCCAGCAGTTCGAAAAAGCCCTGAAGCTCGCCAGTGACTTTCCCGGCGCGTCGGATGCCCGCGCCGCCCTGAGCAAACTCGGCGCCTGACAACCAGCAAGAGCGAAACAGCAATGAGCAGCACTGCAACGAACCCCGCACCCCCGGCAGCGCCGCGCCTCCCGGGCGGCATCGGCATGGTCCTGGTCGTCGGGGCGCTCGTGGCAGGGGCGATGGCGGTGCTGTTCCGGGACGGCCTGTCCCAGATGTACTCGATGTGGAACGAGCCCGAGTACAACCACGGCTTCATGATTCCCTTCGTCGCGGTGTACCTGCTGTGGCTCCGCGCCCGGGAAGTGTCAGTGACCCGCCTGACCGGCTCCTGGCTCGGCATCGCCATCGTGATCCTCAGTCTCGCGATTGCCTTCCTGGGTGATCGCAGCGCCGTCTTCCCGCTGATCCAGTACGCGTTCATCCTGATGCTGTGGGCGCTGGCCTGGGCGGGCGGCGGGCCGCAGGCCATCCGGCTGCTGTGGGTGCCGCTGCTGTACCTCGTGTTCATGGTGCCGCTGCCGGACTTCCTCGGCCAGAAGCTGACCGCCGGGCTGCAGCTGATTTCCTCCCAGATCGGCGTGGCGGTGATCCGCGTGGCGGGGCTCTCCGTGTTCCTTGAGGGCAACGTCATCGACCTCGGCAGCTACAAGCTGCAGGTGGCCGAGGCCTGCAGCGGCATGCGCTACCTGTTCCCGCTGCTCAGCTTCGGCTACCTGTGCGCCGTACTGTTCCGCGGGCGCTGGTGGCAGCGGGGCATCCTGCTGATCTCCACCGTGCCGATCACGATCCTGATGAACAGCTTCCGCATCGGCGTCATCGGCATCCTGGTGAACAAGTGGGGCATCGAGCAGGCCGAGGGTTTCCTGCACGATTTCGAGGGCTGGGTGGTGTTCATGGCGTCGGTCGGCGTGCTCATGATCGAGGTCTTCATCTTCGCGCGCATGGAGCGCCGTGCCTTCCTGGAGATCTTCGGGCTGGATGTGCCCCCGCTGAGCGACTTCGTGGCGCTGCTCAAGTCATTCCGCCTCAACGTGCCGCTGCTCGCCGGTGTCAGCGTGCTGCTCGCGGCCGCTGTGCTCAGCGAGGTGATACCCCGGCCGCCGACCCTGCTGCCCGAGCGCTCCAGGCTCGCGACCTTCCCGATGCGCCTCGGCGATTTCCAGGGTCGCGAAGGCTTCGTCGACCAGATTTACCTGGACCAGCTCCGCCTGTCTGATTACATGATTGCCTCCTACAACCGGTCCGGTGACCCGGCGCCGGTGGATATCTGGATCGCCTACTACGATTCCCAGGTGAAAGGCGCCTCGGTGCATTCGCCGCAGGCCTGCCTGCCCGGCGGCGGCTGGCGCATCGACAGCTTCACGCAGGAGGAGATTCCCGACTACCTGCCGGACGGCGGCAGCCTCCGCGTGAACCGGGTCGAGATCGCGCTCGGCGAGGACCGGCAGGTCGTCTACTACTGGTTCGCCCAGCGGGGCCGCGTGCTGACCAACGAGTTCCTTGTGAAGTGGTTCATCTTCTGGGACGGCCTGACCACGAACCGGACCGACGGCGCCCTGGTGCGGCTGTCGACCTTCGTGGGCGACAAGGCATTGATCCCGCAGGCCGAGGCGCGCCTGCAGGACTTCATGCGGGCCGCGGCGCCCAAGCTCGCGTACCACCTGCCCGACGCCAGGGCCGCTACCCGGCTGGCCACTCCCGAGGAAGTCGCGGCGCTGGAATTCCGTCCCATGCGGGCGGCGTCGGACGAGTGAAAGGAATACAGGCGTGACCCGTCCCATACTTCATCTCATCGCCGCCGCCCGGCCCAACTTCATGAAGGTGGCACCGCTGTGGCACGCCCTGGTGGCCGACGGCACCTTCGATGCCCGGCTGGTGCACACCGGGCAGCACTACGATGCCAACATGTCTGACGCCTTCTTCCGTGACCTCGGGCTGCCCGAGCCGCACCACCACCTGGGTATCGGTAGTGGCAGTCACGCCGACCAGACCGCCCGCGTGATGATGGCCTACGAGCCCGTGGCCGTTGCCGAGCAACCCGCCTGGACGGTGGTGGTCGGCGACGTGAACTCCACCGCGGCCGTGGTCATGGTGTGCGCCAAGCTCGGCCTGCGCACCGTGCACCTGGAGGCCGGGCTGCGCAGCTTCGACCGCAGCATGCCGGAGGAGATCAACCGGCTGGTCACCGACGTGCTGGCGGACCTGCTCTGGACGCCGTCGCCGGACGGCGACGAGAACCTGCGCAACGAGGGCATTCCCGCCGAACGGATCGAGCGGGTTGGCAACATCATGCTGGACTCCTACGAACTGCAGCGGCCGCGCATCGAGGCCGACGGCACCTTCCGCAAGCTGGGGCTCGAGCCCCGCAAGTACGGGGTCGTCACGCTGCACCGGCCTTCCAATGTCGACGACCCGGCCACGCTCGGGCAGCTTGTGCAGGCCCTGACCCGGGTTGCCGCGGACCTGCCGCTGGTGTTCCCGGTGCACCCGCGTACCCTCAAGAACCTGAAGGAGTTCGGGCTGCACGCCGGGCTTTCCGCTGCACCCGGCATCCGGCTCTGCGAGCCCGTGGGCTACGTGCAGTTCATGAACCTCGTGAGTCACGCCGCCCTGTGCATCACCGACTCCGGGGGCGTGCAGGAGGAAACCACCTACCTCGACATTCCCTGCCTCACGGTCCGGCCAAACACGGAACGGCCCATCACGGTGACCGAGGGCACCAATCGCCTGGTGAAGCCGGGGCAACTGGTCGACGAAGCCGGCAAGGCCCTGCGGGGCGACTGGCCCCACGGCCGCCGTCCCCATCTCTGGGACGGCCAGACCGCCGCCCGCTGCGTTGCCAGCCTGAAGCGACACGCCGCCTGAATACCTGCACAATGACGCACAAGTACCTGAGGAAAAGAGCCATGTCGTACGGAAGAATCCTGTTGGTCGCCACCACCGCCATCCTGCTGGCCGCGTGCGGCTCGCCAGAGAAGCGGGCTGCCGATTACCTGGTCAAGGCCCAGGAGCACTACGACGCGGGGGACTACGTCAAGGCCCGCCTCGAGGCCCAGAACGCGGCCCAGGTCGAGCCCAAGAACGCCAAGGCGCGCTACCTGCTGGCAGAGATCGCCGAGCAGCAGAAGGAATACCAGCAGATGTTTGGTCATCTGCTCGTGGCCGTGGACGGTGACCCCGGCAACGTGGAGGCCCGCCTCAAGCTCGGCACCCTCTATTTCCTGGGCCAGTCCTGGGAAGAGGCCGGCAAGCAGTCGGCGGAGCTGATGAAGCTGGCGCCGAATGACTCCCGGGTGCACCTGCTGCAGGCGCGCGTGCTGATCCAGAAAGACGACCGCGCCGCCGGCATGGCCGAGATCGACACGGCGCTGAAGCTGGACCCGGACAACGTCGACGCGATCCTGCTCAAGGCCGCCGCCGACGCCATTGAAACCATCGATAAGGGCCTCATCACGCTGGATGCCGCCATCGGCCGGCTGCCCGCCGAGAAGACCCGCCAGCTGCGCGAGCTGCGGGTGCTCATGCTCGCGCAGGGCAAGCGCACGGACGAGGTGGAAGAGGGCCTGCGCAAGCTCTCCGAGGATTTTCCGGAGGAGCAGGGCTACCAGTTCCAGCTGGCCCAGTTCTACGCCAGCCAGGGCCGCATGGACGACGCGGACAAGCTGCTGAAGAAGGTCACTGAACTCGACCCCAAGAACGCCGAAAAGCAGCTGGGGTATATCCAGTTCCTCGCCAGCCAGAAGAACCTGGACAAGGCCGAAGCCGCGCTCAAGACCTTCATCCAGGAGAATCCCGACGCTGGCAAGCTGCGGCTCGCCCTCGGCCAGTTGTACGAGTCCACCAACCGGAACGACGAAGCGGCCAAGGTCTATGGCGAACTGCGTGACAAGGCGCCCACCAGCGTCGAGGGCCTGGCGGCCCGCAACCGCATCGCCGCCCTGCAAATCCGCGCCGGCAAGCTCGACGAGGCGCGGGCCACGGTGGAGAAGGTCCTGACCGACGCGCCGGACGACTCGGGGGCACTGCTGCTCCGCGCCGGCCTGCGCTACGCCGAGAACAAGTTTGACGATGTCGTGGCCGACCTGCGCCTCGTGCTGCGCAAGGAGCCCAAGAGCGACCGGGCGCTGCTGCTGCTGGCCCAGGCCTACGTGCGCAAGAACGACCTGGCGCTGGCCAAGGACACCTACCGCCGCCTGCTCGAAGTGGCGCCCGACTCACCCGACGGCCTGCAACAGTACGCCGCGCTCCTCGCGGGCTCCAAGGAGTACGGGGATGCCGAGGCACTCCTGCGCAAGCGCCTGGAGAAGCAGCCCGACGACCTCGTCAGCTCCGGCCGGCTGGTGGAAGTGCTGATGGCCCAGGGCGAAACCGCCAAGGCCGAGCTTGAAGCCAAGCGCATGCAGGCGCTGACCAACCAGACCGGTGTCGGCGACTTCTCGATGGGCCGCGTGCTGGCCCAGAAGAAGGACTACGCCGGTGCGGCGGACGCCTTCAAGAAGTCCCTTGCGGCCCGCGTCGACGACCCGCTGCCGCTCGAGGGACTCGTGCGCTCCCTGCTGGCCGCCGGCAAGGAGGGAGAGGCCAAGAGCGTCCTCAACCAGCAGCTGACCGCCAACCAGAACGAGACCTTCTCCAAGTTCCTGCTGGGCGGGATCTACGGCCGCGAGGGCGACCAGGGCAAGGCCGAGGAATACTTCGAGGACGTCCTGAAGACGAAGCCGGACTCTGTGGTTGCCTGGGCCTCGCTGGCCGGCATCTACAAGGACCGGAACGCCCGTATCGCCGTCTACCAGCGGGCCCTCAAGGCCGTGCCGGGCAACGTCGAGCTGAACATGCTGATGGCCACCGAGTACGAGCAGGCCACCCGGTTCGACGAGGCCCTGAAGGTCTATGAGTCGGTGATCAAGACCGCGCCGGACTACCTGCCGGCCATCAACAACCTGGCCGCCCTGCTGCTGGACCGGCGCACGGACAAGGCCAGCTTCACCCGTGCGCTCGAGCTCGCGAAGCCCCTGGGCAACTCGGACAACCCGGCCATGGTGGATACCCTCGGCTGGGCGCAGTACCGGACGGGCGACTACGCCGCGGCCGTCGGGACCCTGGAGCGGGTTGTGGCCAAGGCGGGCGGCTTCCCCATCTTCCACTATCACCTCGGGATGGCCTACCTCGGCGCCGGCAACACGGTGGGCGCCAAACAGGAGCTGACCCAGGCGGTCGAGAAGGTGCAGGGCGACTACCCCGGACTGGCCGAGGCGCGCGCCGCACTGGAAAAACTGAAGAAGCCCTCGTAACCTAGCGCCATGAAGATCATCGAACATCGCCGCACGCCGGCGGCCCGGGCCTGGCTGAAGCGCGAGGTGGCGGAGCAAAACGCCCGCTACAAGCGCATCTCCCAGTACATCAACGAGGAGCTCGCGCCGAAGCGCGAGCGCTGGTACGCCCAGTTTCTCGAGCGCATCCAGACGCGCGGCTACAGCGTGACCTACGACCAGCTGCGCAAGATCACGCCGGACGAGTTGCCCCGGAAGCCGAAGCGCAAGGCTCGCGTCGTTTACTAGCTACTGGAGCGCCGGTGGGCGCGATTCCCGCTAATGTCCGGTCCCCTCTCTGGCGTCAAGATTCTCGAACTGACCAGCGTCGTGCTCGGCCCCTGGGCCTGCCAGATGCTGGCGGACATGGGCGCCGAGGTCATCAAGGTCGAGCCGCCGCGGGGCGACAGCAACCGTTCGCTGGGCGCCTACCGGAACCCCGGTATGGCGGCGCTGTACCTCACCTGCAATCGCAACAAGCGCAGCATCGTCCTCGACCTGAAGCAGCCGGCGGCGAAAGCCGTGGTCCTGCAGTTGGCGAAAAGTGTCGACGTGGTGATCCACAACAACCGGCCCCAGGTGATGACCAAGCTGGGTATCGACTACCCGGCGTTCAAGGCCGTCAACCCGAAGATCATCTACTGCGGCACCTACGGCTACGGTAAGGAAGGCCCCTACGGCGAGAAGGGCGCCCTCGACGACTCCATCCAGGCGGTCAGCGGCATCGCCATGCTGAACGAGATGGTGCTGGGCGAACCCCGCTACCTGCCCACCGTCGTCTGCGACAAGACGACCGCGATGCAGGTCGTGTCGGCGGTGAGCGCCGCGCTGTTCCATCGCGAGCGCCACGGCGAGGGCCAGGAGATCGAGGTCCCGATGTTCGAGACGATGGTGTACTACACCATGGCCGAGCACCTCTGGGGCATGACTTTCGAGCCGCCGATCGGCGGGCCGGGCTACACGCGGCTGATGAGCCATCACCGCAAGCCCTACAAGACGAAGGACGGCTACATCGCGATCCTGCCGTACCTGGATGCCCACTGGGAAAGCTTCTGCAAGCTGTCCGGCCACCTCGAACTGCTGGCGGACCCGCGCTTCAGGACCCTCTCGGACCGGGTGACGAACATCGACGACACCTACCAGGAAACGGCGCGGATCATGCTGACCCGCACCACTGCCGAGTGGCTGGCGATCTTCGGCGAAACCAGCGTGCCGACCAACAAGGTGAACACGCTGGAGGGCCTCAAGGACGATCCGCACCTGAAGGCCGTCGGCTTCTGGCAGGAAGTGGATCACCCGACCGAGGGCCGGCTGCGCATGACCCGCTTCCCGGTCACCTTCTCCGCCACGCCGGCCGACGTCCGGCGCCTGCAGCCCCGGCTCGGGGAGCACACGACCGAGGTGCTGAAGGAAGCCGGCCTGACCCAGCCGGAGATCGATGCCCTGCTGCAGTCGAAGGGCGCGAAGCAGGCGCCTCCCGGCTGACGTTCCGGTGGTTTACGCCAGCCCGTAGATCCGCAGCACGTTGTCCCGCATCAGCTTACGGCGAACCTCGGGCTTGAAGCCGAGGGCATCGATGTCTTCCACCGTGCGCTGGAACGGCAGTACGGGGAAGTCGGTGCCGAAGAACACCTTGTCCTGGCCCTGGGTGTTGATATAGCGCTTGAAGGTTTCCGGCCAGTACTTGGGCCGGTGGGCGTCGCAGCCGATGTACACGTTGGCGTGCTTCCAGGCCATCGCGATCATCTCGTCGTGCCACGGGATGCCCACGTGGATGCCGAGCAGCTTCAGTTCGGGGAAGTCGCAGGCGATGCTGTCGAGGGTGATCGGCCGGCCGACACTGCGGCAGGGGAAGTCCGGCGCGTAGATCATGGACTGGCCCACCTGCATCTGGATCGGGATGCCGAGCTCGCAGCACTTGGTATAGAAGGGGTAGTACTTCGCCTGGTCGGGTGCCAGCTCGAACCAGTGCGGGTACAGGTGGGCGCCGATGAAGCCCAGGTCTTTCACGGCGTGCTCGAGTTCCCGCACGCCCTTCATGCCGGTAAACGGGTCCACGCCAGCCAGGCCGTGGAAGCGCTTCGGGTATTTCGCCACGGCCTTCGCGACGATCTCGTAGGGCATGTGGTAGCAGCCCGGCAGGCCCGGGCGGCCCGAGCGCGCGGCGATCAGGAAGGCCCGCTCGATGCCCGCGGCATCCAGTTGCTCCAGCATCTGCTCCAGGCTGATGCTTTTCGAGACCATGGCCTTGTCGGCGTTCATCTTGCCGGAGAAGAAGTCGGTGCCCCATTGCGGACGCTGGGCGAGGGCCTCGTCGGTCCAGATGTTCACGACGGCATCGATGGCCTGGTATTCGGGCTTGCTCATGGTCCGCATCCGCTGGGCTGGTTCGGGGGTCCGCATTGTAGTGCTATGCTGGCCGCCTGTCTTAGGGGTGGCCCGGCGCGACGCGCCCGGCCTGAGATCCGCCCGGATTCTGATCCGACAGGAAACCCTCTGAACCTGATCCGGCTAGTACCGGCGTAGGGACAAGACGCGCGTCTGTCGCTCCCCTTCGCCATGCATCAGCCGGATCCACGTTATTGGTGGAGAGTTCCGGAATGGCCTGGCTGTTGCTCCTGTTGTTGCTCGCGGCGCCTCTCGGGGCAGCCCCCGCGCCTGAGGTGCCCGAGGTCGTGGTCGTGGCCTCCGCGCTGCGGCCCACGGACCTTGCCCGGGTGCCCGCCAGCATCACGGTGCTCGATGCCGACCTCATCAGCAGCGCGTCGCTTCAGCATTTCGAGGAACTCACGCCGCAGTTGCCCAACCTCAACTTGAGCGGGGAGGGGTCCCGGGCCCGCTACTTCCAGGTCCGGGGCACCGGCGAGCTGGAGCAGTACGAGGGCGCCCCCAACGCCTCAGTCGGCTTCATCGTGGACGACATCGACCTCTCGGGCATTGGTGGCGTGGCGACCACCTTCGATGTGGGGCGCATCGAGCTGCTGCGCGGACCCCAGGGCACCCGTTACGGGGCCAACGCGCTCGCCGGCCTCATCTACGTGGAAACCGGCCAGCCCACCGCCACGCCGGGCGCCACGGCGACGGGAACGCTGGGCACCGACGGGGAGTGGTCCGCCGGCGCGGTGCTCAATGGCCCGCTGGCCGGGGCAGGGGAGGAACTCACCGGCCGCCTGGCCGTGCAGCAGTTTCGCAGCAACGGCTTCCGCCACAACGCTTACCTTGGCCGCAACGACACCTCCGGCCAGGATGAGTTGACCGCGCGGGCCAAGCTCCGCTGGCAGGCTGCGCCGGACACCGTCCTGCAGCTGACCGCGTTCCACGTGGACCTGGACAACGGCTACGACGACTTCGCCCTGGCAAACGGCTTCACCACCTTGTCAGACAAGCCCGGCCAGGATTCGCAGAAGACCGACGCGGCGGCGCTGCGCGCGACGATCGGCCTCGGGAACATCGCGGAGCTTGTCAGCATCACCGGCATGGCGAGCTCCGACATCGTCTACGGTTTCGACGCGGACTGGGGCAACCCGGACTCCTGGGCGCCTTACGTGTACGACTTCACGCAGCGCGTGGCGCGCCAGCGCAATACCGTCAACCAGGAACTGCGCCTGGTGTCCCGGCCCGGCAGCCGGGTGCTGGGCGCCGACTGGCTCGTGGGCGCCTACGCCCTGAACCTCAAGGAAGACATCGCCCAGCGGGATGTCGCCGATTGCCCGGCCACGACCTGTGGCGAGGACTTCATCTACGACCTCGGGAAGTCGAGCCACTACGAGGCCACCAATCTCGCCGGTTACGCCGAGCTGGGCTGGGCGCTCGCTGAGCGCACACGGGTGACCGCCGGCCTGCGCCGCGAGGTCCGGGACGCCCGCTACCAGGACAGCAGCGACAACCGGGTGGATCCCGTCGACCGGATGATCGGCGGTGACCTCAGCCTCACCCACACGCTCCGGCGTCTGGGCGCCGGGTCGCCGGACACCACGGTCTGGGCGCGGCTCGCCCGCGGCTACAAGGCCGGCGGCTTCAATCCCGGCGTCGCGGGCATACCGGAGGCGGCCGACCGGCTGCAATTCCGGCCCGAGGTGCTCTGGAACTACGAGCTCGGTGCGCGCACTACCGCCGCGGACCGCCGCTGGTGGGCCTCGGTGAGCGGTTTCGTCCAGCAGCGGGACGACCCGCAGCTGAAGATTCCCGAGCAGTTTCGTGCGGGTGATCCAGCCACCTTCCTCTTCTACACCGAGAACGCGGAGGAGGTCAGTACGCACGGTGTCGAGCTGGAAGCCGGCTGGCAGGCGCTGGAGGCGCTGGAACTTGGCGCGTCGTTCGGCCTGCTGCGCACCCGGATTGACCACTTCAGCGCGCGTCCCCAGCTTGAGGGCCGCGGCCTGGCCCACGCACCCGGCTACACTTTCGCCGTGAACGGCACCTGGCGGACCGGCGCGGGCTGGTTTACCCGGCTGGACCTCTCGGGCAAGGGCGGCTACGCCATCGACTACTGCCAGGCGGAAGACTGCCAGGATCCGCGGACGAGCGCCTACCAGCTGCTTGACCTGCGGGCCGGCCGCGCCTGGGGCGCCTGGACAGTGGAGGCCTGGTGCCGGAACCTGCTGGACGAACGCTACGTGGTCCGGGGCTTCTACTTCGGCAACGAGCCGCCGGACTTCGCACCCACGTTTTACAAGCGCCTCGGCGATCCGCGCCAGACCGGCGTGACCGTGCGCTATGCCTGGTAGGAGATAACGATGCGTATCACTGTCGAACTGAGCCTGTATCCCCTCGCGCCCGGCTTCGTCGGCCACATCACCGACTTCATCCTGGAACTCCGCCGGGAACCGGGCCTCGAGATTGTCACCAACCAGATGAGCACGCAGGTGCGGGGCGAGTTCGACGCGGTGTTCGGCGCCGTCGGCCGCTGCACCCGGGCTGCCATGGAGCGCGTGCATCCCGTCGTGCTGGTGGCGAAGTTCCTGAACGCGGACCTCGACATCGGCGCCTCGCCGACCTTGTGAACCCGAAGCTGGAACCGTCGCAGTGACAACGCCCGTCGAGGCGACGGCGATCGTGCTGGCGATACTCTATGTCGGGCTCGCGATCCGCGAGAACCGCTGGTGCTGGCCCGCCGCCGTGGGCAGCTCGCTGCTGTACCTTGGCGTGTTCGCGGCCGCCGGCCTCTATATGCAGGCCGTCCTGCAGCTGTTCTACGCGGCGATGGGTTTCTACGGCTGGTGGGCCTGGCGGCCAACGGTGGGTGAGCACGGGGACACTGCTGGCCCCCTGCTGATCCACCGCTGGCCATTGCGCAGGCACGCGCTTGCCTGGTGCGGGATTGCCACGCTGGCGACTGTGAACGGCTGGCTGCTCACGCGCTACAGCGATGCGGCGTTCCCCTACCTGGACTCCGCCGTGATGTGGGCGGCCGTGCTCACCACCTGGATGGTCACGCGCAAGTTGCTGGAGAACTGGCTCTACTGGCTGGTCATCGACACCGTGTCTGGTGGGCTGGCCCTGGCGCAGGGGCTGTATGCCACCGTCGGGTTGTTTGCCGTGTACCTGGTGCTGTCCGTCATTGGCTACCGCACCTGGCGCCGTCGCGAGGCCACCGCGTGATGACGCCGCTCGAGGCGCTGCGGTGCCTGCAGGCCGTCGATGTGCAGGTCATCGATCTGCAAGTCATGGAATGCCTCGCGGACACGCCGGTGAGTGTCACCTGGCGCGTGGAGCTGACCGGCCGGCAGGCGGTGCTGAGGGTGGATCGCCCGCTGGCTGCCCGGCTCGGCTTGCAGAGAGCCGCCGAGCCCGCGGTCCTCCGGGCCGTCGCGGCGCGGGACCTGGGGCCCCGGCTACTGGCGGCCGACCCGGAGCGGGGGCTGTTGCTCACCGAATGGCTGGAGGGCGCCACCTGGAAGCCGGGCGGGGGCCGGGGCGGGCTGCGGCAGGTGGCCCGGCTGCTGCGCGCCGTTCACGCTGTTCCGGTCCGGGCGCCGGTGCTCGACCTGCCGGTGCTCGACCTGGCGGCGGTCATCGGGCGTTACGCCGGATTGGCCGGCCCGGCCGGGGCCGCGCTGGCGCAGGAGGCCCGGGCGCGCCTCGCCGCCTGCCTTGACCGGCCCGGACTGCCCCCGGCCTTTTGTCATAATGACCCTTCGCCACCCAACATACTGGACACGGCATCGGCCACGGTGTCCGGTACCTTTTCCATGCCCCACCCCATACGGGACAATGAGTTGCGGCTGATCGACTGGGAGTACGCGGGCATCAACCGCCCCGAATTCGACCTGGCCGTGTTCATCGCGGAAGCGGGGCTGGCGCCGCCGGCGGCTGCGGAGCTGCTCGAGGCCTACCTGGAGCGCCCGCCGGAACCGGCGGAAAGCCGCTGCCATGCAGCCTGGCTGGCCTTCTACCGGTCCTTGTCGCTACTCTGGCAACAGGCCGTGCTGGCACCGGGGAGGGGACCTGCCACCTGACCCTGGCCGGAATCCGGCGGAGTCCGGATTATGGAAGATCGAGGTTGCAGTCGTCATAAGCAATCACTAGAGTTACCTCAACAAAAAGTAATGAGCCTTTTTAGGCTCGTCAAACGAGTTAAAGCAGAGGGGACACCATGCGTACTGCCACCTTGAAGACCGGCCTCATCGCGAGCCTGGCCATCGGAATTCTGGCGACCACGACCAGCCAGGCCACGGTGATTTCCTACTACCTCGATCAGTCCAACCAGCTGGCCGACGGCATCAACTACCTGCAGGTCACGATCTCCGACGAGCGCGAAGCGGGCGTCATCGACTTTACCGTCCAGGCGCTGCAGCCGCTGCTGGACATCGCGGGCGACAACTTCGGCATCCGCAGGTTTGCCTTCAACATCGTCGGTGGTACTGCCACCGAGGCTCGGGACCTGGCGGCGCTGCCCGATGGCTGGCGCGCCCGCAACGGCGCCCGCATGGACGGCTTCGGGCTGTTTGACGTGGCCCTCCAGGCCAAGCGCAACGGCAAGAACGATGGCAAGGACGAAGGCAAGGGCCAGGCCGGCACTCCCCAGAACCCCCTGACCTTCTCGATCGCCGGCGTCGATTTCGACACCGTGATGAGCTATGTGGATCTTTCCTCCGGTCGCTCCCCCCAGGGCTTCTCGCTGTTCTCCGCCAACGTGGTCGGCCTGAACCTGGGCGAGTGCGACAGCGGCAAGGGTGGTAGCGACGACAAGAAGACCGTCTCGGGCACCAAGAGCACGGGTGGCGGTGGCAAGTGCGTCACCAGCGCCTACTTCGGCGGCA
>JBBQSA010000054.1:0-21597 GCA_038214295.1 Gammaproteobacteria bacterium | reverse complement strand
TTGCTTGCGCTGCACAACTTCTGTGCCTCCCGGCAGAACCGGTATCGCAGCAGCCCCGTTATCGCAATATCGATGGGCCGAAAAAAAACCCCGGGGACACGCGGTGGCGTCCCCGGGGTTTGCAGTCACTTAGTTCAGAGTCGCCGCTCCGTGAAGAACCGCTACTCGATTCGCGTCGAGGCTCAGGCAGCCCGCTTGCGACGAAGCACGAGACCGCCGAGTGCGGTGGCCAGCAGGCCGAGCGTAGCCGGCGCCGGAACCACTGCACCCTGGATCGTTATGTTGGCCTGGCTGTAGGTGGACGCAATTGGGTCCGCCGTAAGCGCGTCAACGAAGCCAATATATTGGTTGCCGTCGTCATCGATCGTGATGAGCTGGCCGGACCCTGCGGCGAGCGCCTTGAAGGTCAGGATTGCCACGTTATAAACGCCCGGGTTGAGCGCCGTCGCAGTCGGCGTTTCAACGTCGATCTGCGCCGGGTTTTCCGTGACCGGGCTGTTCTTGGTGAACACGTTCCAAGGTGCCAGGGCGGCACCGCTCACGAAGGCGACCTTGGTGGCGTCGAATGCCAGGCGAAAGGTCGCCGCGAAGGTGTTCGGCGCATCCGCGGTCATGGTAAGGGTGAACGTGTCGTCCACGTTGTACAGCCCTCCGCCGCTCGGCGTGATGGTGACCGTGGCCGCCATTGTCGCGGAGGAGCCAAGCAGCGCCACCAGACCGAGAGTCTTGGTAATCGTTGAAGTTTTCATGGGTGTTTCCTGTTTATTCTTGATTCTGGTTCAGGCGGCCTGACGGCGCTTCAAGCCGGCGAGACCACCGAGGGCGCTCACGAAGAGCCAGGCAGCGGCCGGCACCGGGATGATCGAGACGCTGGCGTTGTTGTAGTTGACCGGGATCCACTCGGCGCTCGTCGCGTCGAACCAGCCCGAGACATTGCCGCCGTCATCGTTGATCACGATGTTGGGGTTGCCCTCGGCAAGTGCCGTGAAGGTCAGCTGCGCGACGTTATAGACCCCCGGATTGGCGCCAATGGCACCAGTCGGCGCTTCAACGTCAAACACTGTCGGGTTCGCCGAGGGCAGGCTGTTTTTGGTGAACACATTCCAAGGCGCAAGAGTCGTGCCGCTCACGAAAGCCACCTTGGTGGCATCAAAGGCCAGGGCCATCGTCGCCGCAAAGGTGTTGGGGGCGTCGCTCGTAATGGTCAGAGTGAATGCGTCACCAACGTTGTAGAGGCCGGGGATAGCGGTCGGCCCCGGACTGGCGGTGATGTTTACGGTCGCCGCCATGCTCACGGAGGAGCCGAGCAGGGCCACGAGGCCGAGGCACTTGGTGATCGTTGAAGTCTTCATGGTGTATATCCCCACAGTTATTGTCTTAAGGTTTCTGATTTTCGATTCGTAGTCGTATATGTCTATCTGAATTTGTTCGTCCTGCGCGCCGGTTATGGATTCACCGGGCACGGGAAGGTGCCGTTGCACAGCCCGGACATCGTCGCTACCGGCTGACCCAGCAGCTGACGGAACAGCGTGGTGTCCTGGGCGTTGACGGAGCCGTTGGCGTTGAGGTCGGCCTTGTTGTAGAGCGGCGCCACGCTGGGCTGACCGAGCTGCTGGCGGTACAGCGTGGTGTCCTGGGCGTTCACGTTGCCGTTGTTGTTCAGGTCGCCGTCGCAGCGGTTGCCGATCCCGTCAGCGTCGGAATCGACCTGGGTGGCGTTCGACAGCGTGCGGCAGTTGTCCAGCGCATCGATGACGCCGTCACCGTCTGTGTCCACGTTCGGGGCGAAGACGAAGTAGCTGGCGCTGAGAACACCGGCATCCGTCGCGCAGGGCGACGCTGCCTTCTCGGAAGCCCGGCCAAACATGTAGCAGCCGTCCGCACCCACGATATTGGCTTGGTTCGCCAGGATCAGGAAGCGGGGGTTCGCCACGATGGTCCACTGGTTAAAGCCGCCGTCAATCGGGTCGCAGCCGCCGCCGCCGGGGAAGTTGGTGACGCCGCGCGTGTTGCCCGTGCTGACGTCATCACCACCAACCGTGCGGTTGACGCAGTTTGCGGCACCACCGACGTTGTACACGGCGGAGCTCTCGTCGACGAAGTTCGTGCCCGTGGACACGTTGAGACAGCCGTTGGCGCCAACGCCCACGAGGAAGGTTCCCTCATGGCACTCGTAGGTGGCCGCTGTCGTGGTGGTCGTGCCCGGCGTGATCGTGAAGTTGGTGATCCGGTCGCTGATCACCGGCGTGCCGCTGACGTTGCTGGAGATGAACGACGTGGCCCACAACAGGCCGGTACCGGTCAGCGTGGTGCCGTTCCAGTCAAAGGTCATCGGGCCGGCGGTGGCAACCGCGGTCGCGATGCCGTTGCTCGACACCCAGGCCTGGGCCGGGTTGTAGCAGGGCTGCTTGTAGGTGGGACCGGGGCAACCCTGGGCGGCGCCGGACTTGAATGCAAGCGAACTCAGTGCGCCGCTGCTGCTGCGCTGGTTCCAGGAAACCAGAACGTAGGGCGCCGCGCTGGCGGTTGCCCAGGCTCCGAGCAGTGACGCTGCCACCGTTACGGCGGCAATGATCCTTGTCAGCTTCATTTCGGCAATCCCCCACACATCTGATTGTTGCGTTCTGTTTTGCGAGTTGCCTGGATTCTGGTCCTGCAGTCGTGCCGACCCCGGACATTTCCCCACGCTCTCTCTTATTAGCAAGGAACAAATTCGCCTTTCCTTGCCTTTCTGTAATGGGGAGTCTACGCCCGGAGCGACTCGCCGCAAGTGTTGTTTTGACATAACGGTAACTTCTATCGCCGGGGCGGGACCACTCCAGACTGCCGCCACCCCCGGCCCCGGTTACCAGTGCCTCGGGACAGCATCCCTCCCCGCGGCCTGCCGGGCGCAAAGTGGCCGCAAGGCGCCCCGGGCAGCTAAACTAGCCGGCTGATGCCCGCCAACCTTACACCCGTCTATCGCAAGGCCGAAGAAGCCTACCGGCGGGCCCGGGAACCCGCGGAAAAGCTGGAACACCTGAAGGAAATGCTTCGGACCATCCCGAAGCACAAGGGCACGGACCACCTCCAGGGCGACATCAAGCGCTGGATCAAGGAAATCACCGAGGAACTCGGTGCCGCAAAGCAGGGTGGCAAGAAGAAGGGCCCGGTCCACACGATCCGGCCGGAGGGCGCGGCCCAGCTGGCCCTCATCGGGGCGCCAAACTCGGGCAAATCCCAGCTGCACACCCGGCTGACGGGGTCGAAGGCCGATATCGGGCCCTACCCCTTCACCACCAAGCTGCCCCAGCCAGGGATGCTGCCGTTCGAGGACCTCTACTTCCAGCTGGTCGACCTCCCGCCGATTTCCAGCGACTACATCGAGAGCTGGATCGTCAACGCGCTGCAGCCGGCCGACGGCGTGCTGCTGGTGGTGGACCTGGCCGACCCCGGCTGCACGGAACACATCCAGGCGATCCTGCACCAGCTCGCCGAACGCAAGATCGACCTGCACGGCTACTGGCCCGGCCTGCGGGGGCCGAAGCCCGAGCCCGAGCCGCAGTTCGATGCGGACGGCGAGGAGATCATCGGCGACCCATTCCGGATCTCACTGCCCGCGATCCTGGTCGGCAACAAGAGCGACCTCGTGGGGGACCCCGCTGATGAGCTGCAGCTGCTCACCGAGCTGCTCGAACTGGACTTCCCCACCGTTCACGTTTCGGCCCTGACGGGCGCGGGCTGCGACGGCATCGGAGCCCTGCTCTTCAAGGCCCTGCAGATCGTCCGCGTGTACACGAAGCAGCCGGGCAAGCCGGCAGACATCGACCGTCCCTTTACCCTCCGGCGAGGCCAGACGGTGCTGAATGTCGCCGAGCAGGTGCACAAGGACATCGCCGCCGCGCTCCGCTACGCCAAGATCTGGGGTGCCGAGGTGTTTGCCGGCCAACAGGTGGGCCCGGAGCACGTCCTCGGCGACAAGGACATCATCGAACTGCACATGAAGTGAAGTGATATGAGCTACCAGCGCATCCGCCTGCAGCCGATTTCCGGTTCCCTGGGCGCCGTGATCCACGGCGTGGACCTGCGTGAACCCCTCGACGATGAGCAATACCAGGAGATCAAGCGCGCCCTGCTGGAGAACCTGGTGGTGTTCTTCCGGGACCAGGACGTCACGCCGGAGCAGCAGATCGCCTTCGGGCGCCGTTTTGGCGACCTGCACATCCACCCATTTATTCCGAGCCTCAAGGATCACAAGGAGATCATCCTTCTTCGCGCGACGAGCGGCGCCCAGGAAAACCTGCGGCTCGCCAACGCCTGGCACCCGGATCTCAGCTACACCAACGACCCGCCCCTGCTCGGCATCCTCCGCTCGGTCCGGGCCCCGGCCCGGGGCGGCGACACCATGTGGGTAAACCTCTACAAGGCCTACGAGACGCTGTCGCCAAGGATGCAGGAGATCGTGGGCGGCCTGTCCGCCTGGCACGACGTGACCAAGACCTACCGCCGGCAGGAACTCCATACCGAGGGCGGCCCGGCCCAGTACGCCCAGACCCTGAAGAAGGCACCGCCGGTGCTGCATCCCCTGGTCGGCGTGCACCCCGAGACCGGGCGCAGGCTGCTCTACATCAGCGAACTGACCACCACCCACATCGAGGGCCTCCGGGAGCCCGAAAGCAATGCGCTCCTGCAGATGCTCTTCCAGCACATCGACTGGAAGGAACTGCACTGCCGCTTCTACTGGGAGCAGAACTCCATCGCCATGTGGGACAACCGCTGCACGGTGCACTACGCCGTGGGTGACTACACCGAACCCCGGGAGATGCACCGGGTGACGGTCATCGGTCAGCAGCTGCGCTGAGAATTGCCCCCGGCTACCGGGTCCCGCACCCGGTCAGGCCGCAGCGGGCTGGGCCTCGCCGAACTGCAGCTCGGCGAGCCGCGCGTAAAGCGGATCCCGCCGCACGAGCTCCTCGTGGCGGCCGATGTCGACGATACGGCCGTCGTTGATCACCACGATGCGATCCGCCTGCAGCACGGTGGCCAGGCGGTGAGCGATGACGATCGTCGTGCGGTCCTTCTCGAGGAACTCCAGCGCTTCCTGTACCAGCCGCTCGCTCTCGGCATCGAGCGAGCTGGTGGCCTCGTCGAGCAGCAGGATCGGCGGGTCCTTGAGGATGGCCCGGGCAATGGCGAGACGCTGGCGCTGGCCGCCGGACAGGCGCGTACCGCGTTCGCCGAGGAAGGTGTCGTAGCCCTGGGGCAGCGCGCGGATGAACTCGTCCGCCGCCGCCGCCCGCGCCGCCGCCTCGATTTCCTCATCGGTGGCCTCGGGCCGCCCGAAGCGGATGTTCTCGCGGGCGGTGGCGCCGAAGATCACGGTTTCCTGCGGCACGACGCCGATCCGCGCCCGCACGTCCTCCGGCCGGGCCTGCGCAATATCCACGCCGTCGACGAAGATGCGGCCGCCGGCCAGGTCGTAGAAGCGGAGCAGGAGCTGGAAGGTGGTGGACTTACCGGCGCCAGAGGGGCCCACGAAGGCAACCCGCTCCCCGGGCGAAATCGTCAGGGAGAAGTCCTGGAGCGCCGGGCTGCCCGGGCGTGACGGGTAACAGAAGGACACGTTGTCGAAGCGAATGCTGCCCTCGCGCCGCGGCGGCAGGGCCAGCGGTTCCCGGGGTATCGTGATGCGGGGTTCCGCCTTCAGCAGTTCCATCAGGCGCTCCATGGCGCCCGCCGCCCGCTGCACCTCGCTCCAGACCTCGCTCAGCGACGCGGCCGAGGCCGCCACGAACATCGCGTAGAGCAGGAACTGGCCCAACTGGCCGCCCGTGATCTGGCCCTCCAGCACGGCGTGGGAACCGATCCAGAGCACGACGGTGATCGCGCCGAACAGCGCCACGACCGACACGCCGGTGAGCAGCGCGCTGGCGCGCGCGCGCCGGATCGCCGCGTCGAAACTGGCCTCGACGGCGGTGCCGAAGCGTCGCCCCTGGAATTCCTCCATCGTGAAGGCCTGCACGGTCTGGATCGCGTTCAGTATCTCCCCGGCCATACCGCTCGAGTCCGCGACCCGGTCCTGGGCAGTGCGGGAGAGCCCCCGGACCCGGCGGCCGATCACGATGAGCGGGATGACGACGGCGGGCACCAGCAGCAGGATCATGCCCGTCAGGCGCGGGCTGGTGATCGCCAGCATGACGATCGAGCCGGCCAGCTGGATGATGTTCCGCAGGGCTATCGACAGGCCGACGCCGGCAATGGCCTGGATCAGCGTCGTGTCGGTGGTGATCCGCGAGAGCACCTCGCCGGTCTTTGTGATCTCGAAAAACGCGGGGTCGAGCCGCAGGATGCGGCGGTACACCGCCTGGCGAATGTCCGCCACCACGCGCTCGCCGAGCCAGTTGACGAGGTACATCCGGGCCGCGGCGAACGTGCCGAACAGGATCGCGACACCCAGCAGATAGAGGAAGTAGCGGTTGATCTGGGCCGGGTCCTTGCCGGCGATACCGAAATCCACCACGTACCGGAGCGCGATCGGCAACCCCAGCAGGGCGCCGGCGCCGACGAGCAGCGCCACCAGCGCCAGCAGGAGCACGCGCCAATAGGGACGGATGAACGGGATGATTTCCCGCAGCGGCCGGAGCGAACTGCCCTTGGGACGGTTGGAAACTTCGGTGATGGGTGGTGGCATGGCGTCCTGGGGTCTGGCGGTTAGTCGCTGCCGCCGGTTGGGGTGAGGTGATCAGCGTAATACTGTACCGGCCAGCGATGCCCGCCGCCGTCAAACTTTGCCCGGGCCGGGTCCGCCGTGACATCCGTGGTGCGTCCGTGCTGCAGCACGGACGCGGTGGCCGGCGCCGGGTCGTCCGTGTTGATGAATGCCTCCGCCTCGTCGGCACAGCTTCCGTAGGTGCGGGCACCGAAGCCCGGGTCGAGGGGGCCGCGGAAGCCGATGGGGTCCAGGTAGGTCATGGTGATACGGGCCCCCTGGCGGCCACTGGCGGCCGCTGGCGGCCGGGCGGCGACAGCGGCCCGGTAGGCCTCGCAGAGAGGCTCGAGCACGTAGGCGCCGGCGCTGTGGGCAATCATGTGGATGGACTCGAGGTCGGGCAAACCGGCGAGTTCCTCGCCGAGCACCGCGCCGACCCGGACACCATTCGGGTAGGTGCGGAGCTTGTCGTCCGAGTGCGGCGCCCAGACGTAGCGCAGGATGACGGCCCCGGAGCGGGGCGGCTGCAGGCGTCGCAGGCGCTCTTCCAGCGCCATCAGCGTGGGTTCGTCGCGCCCTCCGCTGCCATGAAACAACAGCACGAGCTGGCGGGTGTCGGCCGGCAGAGCCAGCGGCCGGACGGGAAAGCGGGCGGGGACGAGGCTGTAGACCTGGACGGCAGCGGCGAGCGCCAGCAGGGCAGCGACGCCGTAGAGCGGCTGACGCACCCAGCGAGGCCAGGCCCGGTGCCTGACCGGAGTTGCCACCATATGAGGACGCCCCGCGACGGTTAGAATGCGCCGCAGTTTATCGCGGGAGCAGCCCCCATGGCCGGAGACCGGATTAGCGCGCCCCCGGCAGGGGAGCCGGGTTTCACGACGGGCAGCTTCTTTCTGCGCCTGCTCTTCGCCCTCGTGATCGTCCTGCTGACCTTCAACCCCAGCGGTTTTTCCTACTTCCACTGGGCCAGGGACGCCTTCTTCAACAGCAGCTTCGGCCCCCTGCAAGGGCTGGCCGGGATCGCCCTCCTGATCGGCTGGGTGCTGTTTGTCCAGGCCACCCGCCAGTCGCTCGGCCTGGCGGGAGTCGTGCTGGTGGCCAGTCTTTTTGCAGTGCTCGTCTGGCTGCTGTTTTTCTACGACGTGGTCAGCTCCCGCTCGGGTGCCACGCTGATCTGGATCGTCCTGATCGGGGTCGCGGTGGTCTTGACTGTCGGGATGTCCTGGGCCCACCTGCGGCGGCGCCTGTCCGGGCAGACCACCGTGGACGAAATCCACGACTGAAATGGGGACATTTCGCCCCAAATACCGCCCAAAATATCACCCATATGGGTGACTCTTTTCTTTCCGGCATTTGTTACATATTGAGATGTCGGTGACAGCTTTCTCCAGAGAGCCTGCCATTCCGGCCCAGGCCCCGGCCCTGCCCCACGCGGGTCCGGGCCTGGTACTTTCTAACCATCGCCCGGCTGTTTCCAGCTGATGGGCGGCTGGTTCTGGCTAATCGCCCTCGGGCTGTTCCTGGTCCTCATCGGGCTCTATCTGCACTGGTCGGTCATCCTGCTTGGGGCGCTCCTGCCCTTCGTGCCCGTGGTGGCCGAGTACTTGAGGCGGCGACGCAGCAAGAACTAGAAGCGCACCGTGGGCGGCACGTTGGCCAGGGACCAGACCTCGAAGGGCACCAGCTTGCTGGCGAAGGGGTCGCTGAACAGCTGGTCAACGAGCCAGCGCTTCCGCATGGCGTCCTGGCGCGCTTGGTCCGCGGCTGTCACGGGCGCGGCCGCCCGCACCGGGACCAGGTCCAGGTAGGCGTCAGTGAACTTCCCGAACAGTTCCTCGATGAACGCGTAGGAGCGGGCCACATCGCCGGGAAACACCGGCGGACCGTAGAAGGACACGCCCGACGGATCCGGCTGCCGGCGGAAGGAAGACACGGTGTCCTCGGTGCCCTTGACGATCAGCTTCCGGTACACGGCCGGGCTCTTGCCGGCCACCGCGAAGTGCCCGTCCACGACCCGGGTCAATGCCTCCATGTCCTCAGCCACCCGGGTGCCATTCATAACGCCCAGCCAACCGCCGGCGAAGCCGGTGCCGTCCGCGTAGAACTGCAGCACGAGGGTGGCGTGCAACATGCCCACCAGCGGTGTCTGCGGGTGCACGTCTATGGAATAGAAGCGGCTCCAGACCAGCTCGCCTTCCCGGCGGCCGGGCTGGGTCTTCTTGCCCTCGGCGACCATCCGCCCGAGCTTCTCGACCACCGGCCCGCGGGCGACGCGGACGTCGTAGATGGAGTCGTCCGTCTCGCTGTGGAGCAGGTCGCCGGGCACGCTGGCCGCCGGGGTTCCGTTGAGCGACTGGGCCCGGGCGAAGAACCGCGCATCCGCCTGCTCCATGAAGGCCACCATGCGGCGCGCCAGCGCCTGGTGTTCCGGCGACAGCCGGGCCAGCCGGGTGTCGGTCTCGCTGTGTGCGGGCGCCACTAGTCCTCCCCAGGAGAGCAGCAGGGCGCCCAGGGCCAGCAGCCCCTGGCGACTGGACGTAACGCGCATCTCATGACTCCGGCATATGCATGCAACCAATCCGACTATCCCGCCGCCGCCGCCGTCGCTAAGCTGGCAGCCCGGACAGCTTCCCTGCCCGCAATCTATGCCCATGAACGCTACGGAACAAATGGTTCTGGCCAACCGGCTGACTGATGGCCGCACCGTCTTCCTGGCTGCCGATGGCGGCTGGGCGGAGGATATCGCGGCCGGTGCCGTGGCCTCCAGCGTGGACGCGGCGCAGCGCCTGCTCGAGTCCGCGCTGCTGTCCGAGGCCCGGAACACCGTCGTTGAGCCCTACCTCATCGCCATTCGCCACGAGACGGGACGCAGGCAGCCGGTCTCCTTCCGGGAAGCAATCCGGGCGGCCGGACCCACCGTCCGCACCGACCTGGCGGGCTAGAAATCCATGTACCGTTACGACGAGTTCGATCACACGCTGGTGGCGGAGCGCGTCGCGACGTTCCGCCGGCAGGTGGAGCGCCGCTTGAGTGGCGAGCTGACCGAGGACCAGTTCAAGCCGCTGCGGCTCATGAACGGGCTGTACCTGCAGCTGCACGCCTACATGCTGCGCGTGAACATCCCCTACGGCTGCCTGTCCGCCCGGCAGCTGCGGCAGCTGGCCTGCATCGCCCGGCGCTACGACCGGAACTTCGGCCACTTCACCACCCGCCAGAACATCCAGTACAACTGGATCAAGCTCGACGAGACGCCGGACGTGCTCGAGGCCCTCGCCGCCGTCGAGATGAACGCCATGCAGTCCTCCGGCAACTGCGTGCGCAACATCACGGCAGACCAATTCGCCGGCCGCGCCCGGGACGAGATCGAGGACCCGCGGCCCTGGTGCGAGCTGATCCGCCAGTGGTCCATCCTGCACCCGGAATTCTCGTACCTGCCCCGGAAATTCAAGATCGCGGTGTCCGGCGCGCCGGCCGACCGGGCGGCAGTGAAACTGCACGACATCGGCCTCTACCTCCGACGCAACGCCGACGGCGTCATCGGCTTCGAGGTCATCGTGGGCGGCGGCCAGGGCCGCCTGCCTTACGTCGGGCACACGATTCGCGAGTGGCTTGGCAAAGAGCAGCTCCTGCCCTACCTGGAAGCGATCCTCCGGGTCTACAACCTGGGTGGCCGCCGGGACAACCCGCAGAAGGCCCGCATCAAGGTCCAGGTCCATGCTCTTGGCCCCGACGAGTTCCGCCGGCTGGTCGACGAGGAGTGGGAGCAGATCCGACAGAGCCCACTGCTCGCAGTGCCCGCCGCCGAGATCGAGCGGATCACGGCCTACTTCGCCGATCCCGCCTGGGAGCAACTGCCGGACGGCCCGGCCGGCCTCTGGCAGCAGCGGGCGGCCGATCCGGCCTTCGACGCCTGGTACAGCACCAACGTGGTGGAGCATCGCGCGCCGGGCTACGCCATCGTCAATCTTTCCCTGAAGGCGCCCGGGATTGCCCCCGGCGACCTGACGGCCGACCAGATGGAGCGCGTGGCGGACCTGGCGGAACGCTTCAGCCTCGGCGAGCTGCGGGTGTCGCACCGGCAGAACCTGGTATTCCCGGACGTGCAGCAGGACGAGCTGCACGCGCTCTGGCAGGAACTGCAAACGGTGTCGCTGGCCACGCCGAATATCGGCACGCTGACCGACATCATCGCCTGCCCGGGGCTGGACTTCTGCGCCCTCGCCAATGCCCGGGCGATTCCAGTGGCCCAGGACATCGGCCGGCACTTCAGCGATGCGGCCGGGATCCGGGATATTGGTGAACTCACGATCAACATCTCCGGCTGCATGAATGCCTGCGGGCACCATCACGTGGGTCACATCGGCATCCTCGGCGTTGAGAAGAACGGCCTCGAGTTCTACCAGCTGACACTGGGAGGATCGTCCGCGGAGGACGCGTCGCTGGGGGACCGGCTGGGCCGGAGCATCTCCGCCGCGGAAGTCCCGGTGGCGATCGAGGCGCTCGTTGGCCGGTACCGGGATCTCCGGCAGGACGGCGAGCGTTTCCTGGATACCTACCGGCGGGTCGGCATCGAGCCGTTCAAGGAAGCGGTCTACGGGGCCAGCCCGGAGCGCCGGCGGGCACTGGCATGAGCGGGCTTGTCCGGGCGGGCCGGCTCGTCCCCGATCCCTTTGTCGACGCGACTGCGCTCGAGGCGCTGCCGGCCGGCGTGCCGCTGATTGTCAGCCTGGAGCAGTGGCGGACGCACCGGGACGCATTGCTGGCGGCAGGCCTGCCCGTCGGCCTCCGCCTGCGCAGCGACGAGCCCCCCGGAACAGTTGCCGGCGACCTGCCACATTTCGCACTGGTGGCGCTCGAGTTCCCGAAGTACCGGGACGGTCGCGCCTACACCCATGCCCGGCTGCTGCGGGAGCGCTTTGGCTACACCGGCGAAGTGCGGGCGGTGGGCGACGTGCTCCAGGAGCAGCTGCTCTACATGCAGCGCTGCGGTTTCGATGCCTTCGAGGTCCAGGCGCCGGACCCGGAGAAAGCCTGGCAGGCGGTCGCCGGCGATCACACCGTCTGGTACCAGGCCACCGGCGACGGTCGCCCCCGCGCCCTCGACCTCCGCCCCAGCGGAAAAGGTACCGGACACCGTTTTGTTTAGTTTGTTTAGTTGTCGGGCCGACGGAGTGGCACGACGACCGAACGGAGCGCCGGACGGCGGCGCCGCGGAACTGACGCTTCGCTGGCGGCGGCCGCATCAACTACCAGGACGGCCCGCTGCCGGGAGACCCGGGCCGCCGGGAACGGGGCACCGCCCGCGTAGAGATCCGCAACCACACCTGCCTTGTCAGCTCCAGTGACAAACCACAACACGCTCCGGGCCCGGTTGAGCGCCGGCAGCGTCAGCGTCATACGCCGGTGGCCGTTGTGCTCACCCGTCACGGCAACGCTGCAATCCGCCACCTTGAGCGCCCGGTCCCCGGGAAACAGCGAGGCGGTATGGCCATCGCCACCAAGGCCAAGGTGCACGAGGTCGATCGCAGGCGGGTCCCCCGCGATCTGCGCGATCTCGGCGGCATAGGCGTCGGCAGCCCCCGCCAGGTCCTGGCGGTCAACCCACATGGGGTGCAGATTCCGGCGCGGCAGAGGGCCCCGCCAGACGAGGATTTCATCCAGCGCTCCGAGATTGCGCGCCGAGTCGCCCCGGGCCACAACGCGCTCATCAACCTGGTAGACGTGAATGGCCGACCAGTCGAGGGACTCCCGTGCGAGGGCCCTGAGCATCGGCAACGGCGTACTGCCGCCGCTCAGCGCCAGCGAGGCGCGGGTGCGCCGGCCAAGCGCGATGCCAAGTATGGTCGCGGCCAGGCGCGCCGCCAACGCGGCAGCGCCGTCGGCCGTCTTCGCCACTTCAAGACGCATTGCGCGCTCGCCCGTCCGGCCTAGGTACCGCGCCCGATCCCGTTCTGGGTCGGGTTGTACCAGCCCCCGAAGGCCGCCACCATGCGATCGGCCTCCCGGGGACCCCAGGTGCCCGGCTCGTACCGGTAGGCCGGGCCGCCCTTGTTGATAATCGGATCGCAGATGGCCCAGGCCGCCTCCACGCTGTCTTCCCGGGCGAAGAGCGTGGCATCGCCGCCCATCGCATCACCGATCAGTCGCTCGTAGGCCTCCTTGGCTTCGCTGGTCGCGTTGCACACGTACAGCTCCACCTCCTCACCCGCCATGCGCTCGCCGGGGGACTTGGTGCGGGCACCAGCGGCAATCGCCACCTGGTCCGGCCCGAGCCGGAAGCGGAAATAGTTGGACTGGGGCGGCACCGGCTCGTCAAAGACCTGCTGGGGCGGTGCCTTCAGGATCACCATCACCTCGGTGGCGGTAACCGGCAGCGACTTTCCGGCGCGAATAAAGAACGGCACGCCCTGCCAGCGCCAGGAGTTGATGTGCAGCTCCATGGCGGCGTAGGTTTCCACGTCCGAGTCCGGAGCCACGCCGACATCGCCGCGATAGCCCTTGTACTGTCCCCGCACCATGCTCTGGGTCGTGAACGGGCTGATCGCGCGCAGCACCTTGATGCGCTCGTCGCGCTGGGCTTCACCCCAGTAGCCCACCGGGGGGTCCATGGCCAGGCTCGCGACCACCTCCAGCAGGTGGTTCTGCACCACGTCGCGGATCGCGCCGACCTCTTCGTAGAACTTGCCCCGCCCCTCCACGCCAATCGTTTCCGCCATGGTGATCTGGACACTCTCCACGTAGTTGCGGTTCCAGATCGGCTCGAGGAAAGAGTTGGCAAAGCGGAAATAGAGCAGGTTCTGCACCGGCTCCTTCCCCAGGAAGTGGTCAATGCGGAAGATCGACCGCTCCGGGAACACGCTGTGCAGGGTGTGATTCAGTTCCCGGGCCGAGGCGAGGTCACGGCCGAAGGGCTTCTCGACCACGACCCGAGCGTTCTGTGCGCAGCCTGACTCGCCGAGCAGCTTCACCACCGGACCGAACAGGCTCGGCGGGATGGCGAGGTAGAAGAGTGGCGACTTTGCATCCTTCAGCGCCTCCTTGAGGCGGGCGAAGGTGTCAGGCTCGTGGTAGTCGCCATCCACGTACCTGAGCAGCGACACCAGCTTCTCTGCCGTCGGCGACGTGGTATCGCCGGTGCGCTTGTCGAGGCTGTCTCGCACGCGCGCCTGGAACTGCTCGAGGTTCCAGCCAGAACGGGCCACGCCGACCACGGGAACATCGAGGGTGCCGCGCTTCACCATGGCCTTCAGCGCGGGATAGATCTTGCGGTGGGCGAGATCACCAGTGGCCCCCAGCAGGACTACCGCATCGGATCGCTCCGTCATGACTTGCCGGTTTCCCGGTGGCCGCCGAACTGGAAGCGCATCGCCGAGAGCAGGCGGTTGGCAAAGTCGGCTTCACCCCGGGATTCAAACCGGGAATACAGCGCCGCGGACAGGACCGGCACGGGCACTGCCCTGTCGATGGCCGCCTTCAGGGTCCAGCGTCCTTCACCGGAATCCGACACCCGGCCATGGAAGCCCTTGAGCTGGGGATCGTCTGCGAGCGATGCCGCGGTCAGGTCGAGCAACCACGAGGTCACAACGCTGCCCCGGCGCCAGAGCTCCGCTATGGCGCCCAGATCGAGGTCGTACTGGTAGCGCTCCGGCGAGTCCGGCGCACCCGGCCCATCGGCAGGTCCGGCGTTCGCGTGCCGGAGGAGATTGAAGCCTTCAGCATAGGCCGCCATCATCCCGTACTCGATGCCGTTGTGGACCATCTTCACGAAGTGACCGGCGCCGGGCGGGCCGCAGTGCAGGTAGCCCCGGGAAGCCGGCTCCTCCGGGTTGCGTCCCGCCACCGGCTCGATGTCGCCTGTGCCGGGCGCCAGGTCCCTGAGGACCGGTTCCAGCCGCTGCACGGCCTCCGGCGCTCCCCCGATCATCAGGCAGTAGCCCCGCTCCAGCCCCCACACGCCGCCGCTGGTACCAACATCCACGAAGTGGATGCCCCTGGGCTTGAGCTCGCCGGCGCGGCGAATGGCATTTTCAAAGGGTGAGTTGCCGCCATCGATCAGCATGTCGTCCTTCTGGAGTAGCGCGGCGACGCTCCTGACCACGCCTTCCACGACCGGCACCGGCAGCATTATCCAGACAGCACGGGGTGGCTTGAGCTGGCTGACAAACTCCTCGATCGAGGACGTGCCGTGGGCTCCGGCGGCCTTGAGCGCCGCTACAGCCTCGGTGTTCGCATCGAAAACCACGCAGTCGTGGCCGTGCTGGATCAGCCGACGCACCATGTTGGCGCCCATCCGGCCGAGACCGATCATTCCCAATTGCATCGCTCGTTCCCCAATGCGCAACATCGCCCTGACCGCGGTAGCGCGGCCCCGCCTGTCTTAATCTGAGACACAACCGAGACGTGCATCGCTCGTTGACCGGGTCGAGTGTACCCCAGCATCATCGTGCCATGAGCCTGCGCGCAACAGTCGTCCCCGTCACTCCCTTCCAGCAGAACTGCTCGGTCATCTGGTCGACGGTGACGCACGAGGGTGCCGTCATCGATCCGGGCGGCGACCTGGACCAGATCCTGGCGGCAGCCGCCGACGAGGGCCCCCACCGCGATGATCAGTCCTGGATCGACATGCTGCCGGAACAGGCCCGGGTGTTCGGCATGCCGCAGGTGGCAACGTTCACCCCCACCCGCTGGCTGGTCCAGGGGGACAAAGTGCAGGTGGGCCGGAAACGCTCGATGTGTATCACTGTCCCGGGCACACACCCGGTCACGTGATATTCCATTCCCGTCTGGACCACCTGGCGTTCGTTGGCGACGTACTCTTTGCCGGTTCCATCGGCCGTACCGATTTCCCCCGCGGCGACTACGCCACGCTGATCCGCGCCATCACGCAGAACCTCTGGCCCCTCGGGAACGACGTCACGTTTGTGCCGGGGCACGGCCCCACGTCCACCTTCGGACGGGAACGGGCCACCAATCCCTTCGTCGGGGACAGGGTCCTGCAGGCAGGTTGAGTGCCGCGCTGCGGTCAGGGCAGCGAGACGCGCATCAAGGTTTGGTGACTTAAACAGCCTGAGGGACCTGATTAGTTCAAGCGCAGGCTTCGCGTGGCCGAAAACAATCGGCATGCGGACCCTGCGTTTCAAGATCCTGGCCCTGGCGGGCCTGCTCGTCCTTGTCACCCAGCTGGGCACGATTGCCGCCGTGCTGTTCACGGCGAATCGCGAGGTCGGCGTCCGCGCGGACCAGATGCTGAAGCGCGCCGGCGCCATCACCTATCAGCTCGCCGAGGGACGCGGGACCCGCCTGCGGGCCGCCGGCGCCGTCCTGGCGGCCGACCCAGCCTTGCGTGGCGCGATCATCGCCGGCGATACGACAACCGCCACCGCGCTCCTCGAGGCACACCGGCGCCGGGCAGAGCTTGACCTCAGCATACTGCTGGACGCCCGCGGCCGCGTGCTGGCCGCGTCGGGGCGGCTGCAGCAACAGCGCATCAGCCTCCCGGGAATGATCAATCGCCTCGACGCGGACGGGCCGTCGCGGGCTGTGATCAGGGCCGGAGACCAGGCCTACGAGGTCGTCACGGTCCCCGTGGGCGAAGGCGAGCCCATTGCCTGGCTGACCATGGGCGTCCTCATGGACAACCAGTTCGCCGAACGCATGGCCCGCCTGACAGGCCTGGAAGCGACCGTCCTGTCCCGCGTGGACAATGCCCAGTCGGTGCTGGGGACCTCGCTGGCCGGCGCGGAGTCTGTTGCCCTCCTGGATGACCTGGAGCTGGCAGGCGCCCGGACCGGGGCACCGATGCGGCTCAGCGGGGGTGGCAGCAAGCGCTTCGCCCTCCTCCTGCCCCTCATTCCCGGCTACGCGGATGTCGAAGTCCTGCTGTCCGAGCGCCTTGACACGATGATGGCGCCCTTCGCGTCCCTGCGCCTCTCGCTGCTTTTCCTGAGCTCGGTGGTGCTGTGTCTCGCGATGGCGGGCGGCGTCCTGTTTTCGCGTACGATTTCGGAGCCCGTGCAGGCGCTGGTGCGGGCGGCACGGCGCATCCGTGACGGCGACTACCGGCAGCCCGTCGAGGTACGCGCCGATGGCGAGGTGGCCGAGCTGACCCATGCCCTGAACGCCATGCAGGAGAGCATCGCGGAGCGGGAGGAGCGCATCGCTTACCAGGCGAATTACGACGGGCTGACGGGGCTGCCGTCGCGGCTGTCCGCCCTCAACGCGCTCGAGCGCGCGATCGGTGAGGCGAGCCTGCGGAGCGGGACGGTGACGGTGCTGCTGATCGACCTGAACAACTTCAGCGAGATCGGTTCCTCGCTGGGGCACGACATTGGCGATGCGCTGCGCTGCCAGGCCGCGGAGCGGCTTCGCGCCGGGCTGGATGCCAGTCACCTCCTCGCCCGGCTGGAGGGCGACCGCTTCCTGACGATCCTGGCCGATTGCGATCCCGGGCAGGCGGGCGAAACCGCGGAGGACCTTCTCCGGCTACTGGCGGCCGGCCTGTCGGTCCGGGACGTGAACGTAGGCGTGGATGCCCGGATCGGCATCGCGGCCTACCCGCTGCATGCCGGGGATCCCGACCAGCTGCTCAAGCGGGTGGCGGTCGCTTGCAACGAGGCCCGCGGCACCGACACGCCGGTCCTCGTCTACCAGCCGGGCAACGAGGAGCGCCACGTGCGGCAACTCGCGATCCTCGCAGACCTGCGCCGGGCGGCGCGGCACGACGAGTTCCGCCTCTACCTGCAGCCCAAGATCCGCCTTGCCGATGGCCGGGTCTGCGGGGCGGAGGCGCTGGTGCGCTGGCAACACCCCGTGTTCGGGTTCCTGACGCCGGACCAGTTCATACCCCTGGCGGAAAATTCGGGAAACATAGCGCTGATTACGCACTGGGCCCTGACGGCGGCGGTGCGCGAGTGCCGGCTCTGGATGGAGGAAGGCCTGGATTTTCCCGTTGCCGTGAACCTGTCAGGCAGGGACCTGCAGAACCGGGACCTGCCCTGCCTGGTACTCGAACTGCTCCGCGATCACGACCTGGCGCCCCACAGCCTGGTCCTGGAGATTACCGAGCAGGCGGTGGTCCGGGACTTCGAACGGGCCACGCTCGTGCTCCAGTGCCTGCGTGACCTCGGCATACGCATCTCCATCGACGACTTCGGCACGGGCTACTCGTCGCTGGCCCAGCTGAAGCACCTGCCGGTGGACGAACTGAAGATCGACCGTTCCTTCGTGATGGACCTGCCGGGCAACCGCGACGACGCCGCCATCGTGCGCCTCGCCATCGGTCTGGCGCACAACCTCGGCCTCGAAGTGCTGGCGGAAGGAGTGGAAACGGCTCCCGCGCTGCAATGGCTGCGGGCCGAGGGCTGTGAACAGGCCCAGGGATTCCTGATCGGCAAGCCGATGCCCGCGGAGAAGTTCAGCGCCTGGGTGCGCAACTACGAGCAGGACAGCGCGCGGCCCCTCGCTGCCCTGCGCAGCGTCTCCTGAGCGTCAGGACTCCGGCGCGCGGCCGGTGACGACCGCCGTCAGGGCGCCCAGCCCCCCGAGCATCAGCAGCGTACTCAGGAGCCCTCCAAGGAACGGCGCCCGCTGCGCCAGGACCAGCGCAAGGACGACCAGCAGCACGAGTACGATGCCAAGCCACCCGCCGGGACGCGGCCTGCCACCTGCCACGGCCTGCTGCGAACCGAGGCGCCCGCGCAGCAGCCGGGCGATGACCAGTATGCCGACAAGGCCCGAGAGCATGAGCGCAAACACATAACCGGCCAGAACGACCAGGCCGAGCAGCCAGCCCAGCACCGTCGCGAACAGGATGAACGCCATGACGGGCGTCAGCACGAGGGACGCGACGCCGAGGACCAGCGTACGACCCGGCGCCGCCTGGAAAGCGCCGCTGGCACGGGTCACAAGCCGGGGGGCGAACCACTGGAGGATCAGTGCGGCGATCGCGACGGCGATCGCGAGCGCCCAGCCCTCGGCGAGTCCCGGACCTTGCTCCGCCTCAAAGGCCTGCTCCGGCTCGCTGGCGGCACGAACCTCGCCCAGGATCTGCGCATCCTCCGCAATCAGCGGCGCCTGGGGGCTTCGCCATACCAGGTTGCCGCCAATGACGGCACCCGGGGCGATGCGGATCTCCCGCGCCGCGATGTCGACGTCACCCGCAACCCGGCCGGAGATCACGACGGTGCCGCCGATCACGCGAAGGTCGTCGCCGACCTGCCCGGCCATTTCCAGGCTGCCGGCGGCAATCCAGGTGCGGCCACCGATCGCGCTGCCGGGACCGATCGTCACGGTGCCGCCGGCGATGGTTGCCTGGTCGATGACGAAGCCGGTGACCTGGACGTCCGCCGCCACGGCGCGCAAGTCGTCGCCCACCCCGCCGGCCAGGTCGACACGGCCGGCGGCGAGAATTACGTCCCCATCGACATCACCGGAAATATCGGTACGGCCCGCCGCCAGCAGAGCGGCTCCGGCCACGGAACTCTCGATGCGCACGTCGCCTGCCACCGCGTAGAGGTCGTCATCGAGGGGCTGGGCCACGACCACGGTGTCGGCGAGCCGGGTCTCTGCCCGCGCCTCGCCGCTGCCAATGCCGATGGCCGCGACAACCAGCAGGATCGCACTGGCTGGCAGCCCGACGGACGTCCCGCGCATAACGCCGGCCCTAGGCGGTAGGCCGGAGGTCACTGAGCGCCGGTGGCAGCGCAGAGAAGACCTTTGCGTAGAGCTGTTCCTCCGCCCGCGTCTCGTCGTCCGTGACGCCAGCCATATAGTCCCAGTCCGCGGTGGTGAACAGCCGGCCGGCGAGGTCGGTGGTGCCTCCGTGGTGGCCCATGTTGCTGACGATGTAATCGCTGTAGGCCTTGCTCACGGCCTCGAAGTGCTTGAGCACCGGGGGATTGACGCCTGCGATCAGGCCCTTTTTCGCGGCCACCAACGCCTGCAGATGCTGCTGGTTGCCAGCCAGCCGCTCGTCCAGCTCGTGGAGAGCCAGCGTGGCCGGGGCATCGAGTGTGCCGAGCTTGGCGCGGATCATGTCGCCCATTTTCACGTCCTGGGCGTGCAGCCGACCCATGGAAGTCTCGATGTAATCGGCAGCGGCGATGTAGAACGGCGCAAACGCGCCATCGCCGCCAGAGGTCCGCTCAACGGCCGTGGTCAGCGCCTGTCGAACCGACTTGAGCCGGCGGCGTTCGCCGGCAACTTTCTCGCGGAGCGTGGTCATAGGCGGTTCTCCTCAAACGTTCAGGGTCCCTAGCATGCCATCCGGATACCGTTCACCGGCAACCGATTGCTCGGGGACCGCCTCCTCGATGGCAGCCAGCTGCCGCGGCGACAGCTGGACATCGACGGCGCCCGCGTTGTCCTCGAGGTAGCGGCGCTTTTTCGTGCCCGGGATCGGCAGTATGCCCTCCCACTGGGCGAGGACCCACGCGAGGGACAACTGGGCCGGCGTGCAGCCCGCGGCGCGGGCGAGCGCCTGCAGGCGCTCAGCAACGACCAGGTTGCTGGCGAGATTTTCTCCCTGGAAGCGCGGAAACAGGTGCCGCGTGTCACCCTCCGGCAGGTCGGCCACGCTGCTGATCGCCCCGGTCAGGAAGCCACGCCCGAGGGGACTGTAGGCCACGAAACCGATGCCCAGCTCCCGGCAAACCTCGAGCGAAGGCCGGCAGGCGGTGCGGGTCCAGGGGGATAGCTCACTCTGCAGGGCCGCGACGGGCTGTACGGCGTGGGCACGGCGCAGGGTATCCGGTGAGGCCTCGGAGAGGCCGACGTGACGGATCTTGCCGGCGTTGACGAGGTCGCCCATGGCACCCATGGATTCCGCAATGGGTACCCGGGAATCGATGCGGTGGAGATAGAACAGGTCGATGTGGTCAACGCGAAGACGCAGCAGGCTCTCGTCGCAGGATGAGCGGATCGTCTCCGGATGGTTGTCCGCTCCCACGGTGCCGCCGGGCGTCCGCGAGAGCCCGCACTTGGTCGCCAGGAAGACCGCGTTGCGCCGGCGCCGGATGCACTCCCCGACGAAACGCTCGTTCGCGCCGTCCTGGTAGACCGCGGCGGTATCCAGGTGGTTGATGCCAAGATCCAGTGCCCGCTCGATCGTCGCCCGCGCCTCGGCATCATCGCGCTTGCCATACCAGCCCACCATACCCATGCAGCCGAGGCCGATGGCCGCAATGGTTTCGCCGGTCTTGCCAAGCTGACGTTGTTGCATGTTCATGAGATACCGGCCTGCGCCGCGCAGCCTTCCTGTTCGATGCTAGACCAAGTTACGGGCGGGGCAAAGCCGCGTGAACTGCGCTCCCTGGCGGCCGATGGTCGTGCTGTAATAGCTTTGAACAGCCTTAAGGAGACAGAACTCATGTCCACAGGACCGCTCTCCCGCGCATCAAAGGTGCTGCTCATCGTCGGCAGCCTCTCGTTGCTCACTGCCACCCAGCTGAGCGCGCTCGGCTTTCACGCCCTCAACGACATTCTGACGCCGGCCCAGCGCGAGTCCTGGCACTGGGCAACCGAGCTGCAGTTCTACCATTCCCTCGGGCTGATCCTGCTGGCACTCCTGCACCCGCGCCTCGGCAACTCGCGGCTCGTGGCCGCCGCCGGCGGCATCATGATCCTCGGCCTGCTGCTCTTCTCCGGCACGATCTACGTGAACCTGCTCGGCCTCGCACCGGTCGGGCAACTGGCCCCGCTGGGCGGTGGCTCGTTCATGCTGGCGTGGCTGCTGGTGGCCATCGCCGCCATCCGGCACCGCGGCACGGGCGCTCCGTAGCCCGCGGCAGCCCGGTCGGGGATCCCTTTCGGATCAGTGGCGCATCCCGCGGCCATCGGCGGGAGACCCCGCCCGCTGACGTGAGTACACGCCTTGTCGCGGGCGAGGCACCCGCCACTGACCGCTCGGATGT
>JBBQSA010000053.1:0-21924 GCA_038214295.1 Gammaproteobacteria bacterium | reverse complement strand
ACGGTCTTGATGCCCATGCGGCGCGCGGTACGGATGACGCGGCAGGCGATTTCGCCACGGTTGGCGATAAGAATCTTCTTGAACATGCGGCGGAACGGATCCTAAAGGGGAATGTTGCCGTGCTTGCGCCACGGGTTGGTGAGCTGCTTGTCGCGGAGCATGGACAGCGAGCGGCAGACCCGGGCGCGGGTCTGGTGCGGCATGATCACGTCGTCGATGTAGCCGCGGCTGCCGGCGATGAAGGGGTTGGCGAACTTGCGCCGGTACTCCTCGGTGCGGCCCGCGATGGCGGCCGGGTCGCCGAGGTCCTTGCGGAAGATGATTTCCACGGCGCCCTTCGGCCCCATCACGGCGATTTCCGCGCTGGGCCAGGCCAGGTTGACGTCGCCGCGGAGGTGCTTCGAGGCCATGACGTCGTAGGCGCCGCCATAGGCCTTGCGGGTGATCAGTGTGACCTTCGGCACGGTGGCCTCGGCGTATGCGTAGAGCAGCTTGGCGCCGTGCTTGATGATGCCACCGTACTCCTGGGCCGTTCCCGGCATGAAGCCCGGGACATCGACCAGCGTCAGGATCGGAATGCTGAAGGCATCGCAGAACCGCACGAAGCGTGCGCCCTTGGTCGATGAACTGATATCGAGGCAGCCGGCCAGCACCATCGGCTGGTTGGCGACGACGCCCACCGTCGAGCCCTCCAGGCGGATGAAGCCAATGACGATGTTCCTGGCGTAGTCGGGCTGAACCTCGAAGAAATCGCCTTCGTCGGCGATCTTGGTGATCAGCTCCTTGATGTCGTAGGGCCTGGCTGGATCGTCGGGCACCAGCGTGTCCAGGGCCTTCTCTTCCCGGGTTGGCGGGTCCTCGCAGGGCCAGATCGGCGGCTTCTCGCGGTTGCTCGATGGCAGGAAGTTGAAGAAGCGGCGCGTGGCGAGCAGGGCTTCCACGTCATTCTCGAGGGCCAGGTCCGAGACGCCGGACCGGGAGCTGTGGGTCACCGCCCCGCCCAGCTGCTCGGCGGTAACCTCCTCGTGGGTCACCGTCTTCACCACGTCCGGGCCCGTGACGAACATGTAGGCGCTGTCCTTTACCATGAACACGAAGTCGGTAATCGCGGGCGAGTAGACCGCGCCCCCGGCGCACGGCCCCATGATCAGCGAGATCTGGGGTACCACGCCAGACGCCAGCACGTTGCGCTGGAAGACCTCAGCATAGCCGCCGAGCGATGCCACGCCCTCCTGGATACGCGCGCCGCCGGAGTCATTGAGGCCGATCAGTGGCGCGCCGACCTTCATGGCCTGGTCCATTACCTTGCAGATCTTCTCCGCGTGGGCCTCGGACAGGGCGCCGCCGAAGACCGTGAAGTCCTGGCTGAAGACGAAGACGAGGCGGCCGTTGATTGTGCCGTAACCGGTGATGACGCCATCCCCGGTGATCTTCTGGTCCTGCATGCCGAAGTCCGTGCAGCGGTGCTCCACGAACATGTCCCATTCCTCGAAGCTGCCGGCATCGAGGAGCACGGCGAGGCGCTCGCGGGCAGTCAGCTTGCCCTTCGCGTGTTGCGCGTCGATACGCGCCTGACCGCCGCCCAGTAGTGCGGCAGCGCGCTTTTCTTCCAGCTGCTGGAGGATGTCCTGCATGCGTAACGACCCTTGTCCGGACTGTGCGTGGGAATCAGGCCGCCTTGCGGCGGCTGCGTATGAGCCGCAGAACTTCGTCCGCGGCCCGGGGAATGTTGGTGCCGGGGCCGAAGATCGCGGCCACGCCGGCCGCCTTCAGCATGGCGTGGTCCTGGGGTGGAATGACCCCACCGCAGACCACCAGCACATCTCCAGCTCCCTGGCTACGCAGATCGGCAATGAGCTGCGGCACCAGTGTCTTGTGACCGGCGGCCTGGGAGGAAACCCCGACCACGTGCACGTCATTCTCGACGGCGTGCCGGGCGGCCTCCTCGGGCGTCTGGAACAGGGGGCCAATGTCGACGTCGAAGCCGATGTCCGCGAAGGCGGTGGCGATGACCTTGGCGCCCCGGTCGTGGCCGTCCTGCCCGAGCTTCACGACGAGCATGCGCGGCCGCCGGCCCTCGTCGCGGGCAAACGCGGCCACGGCGGCCTGTATTTCCGCGAAGCCGGCGTCGCCCGCGTAGGCCGAACCGTAGACGCCGCTGATGGAGTTGATGACGGCCCGGTGCCGGCCGTAGACCGTTTCGAGCGCGTCGGAGATTTCCCCCACCGTGGCACGGGCCCGCGCGGCAGTGACGGCCAGTTCAAGCAGGTTGCCGGACTTCCCGGCCGCCGCGGCGGTGAGCGCGGCCAGGGCGGCCGTGCAGGCCGCGCTGTCCCGTGCCGAGCGCGTGGCCTCGAGGCGCCGGACCTGGGATTCGCGTACTGCGGAGTTGTCGATATCGAGGACGTCGATGTCCGGTTCGTCATCCCGCTGGTACTTGTTGACGCCGACGATCACTTCCTCGCCGCGGTCGATGCGGGCCTGGCGCAGCGCCGCCGACTGCTCGATGCGCAGTTTCGGCATGCCCGATTCCACTGCCTTCGTCATGCCGCCGAGCAACTCGACCTCGTCGATCAGCTTGCGGGCCTCGGCCGCCAGGGATGCCGTAAGGCTTTCCACATAGTAGGAGCCGGCAAGGGGATCCACGACGCGGGTGATGCCGGACTCTTCCTGGATGACGAGCTGCGTGTTGCGGGCGATGTGCGCCGAAAAGGGCGTGGGCAGGGCCAGTGCCTCGTCGAAGGAATTGGTGTGCAGCGACTGGGTGCCGCCGAGGACCGCCGCCAGTGCTTCGATGGTGGTCCGGATCACGTTGTTGTAGGGGTCACGGCTGGTCAGGCTCACGCCGGAGGTCTGGCAGTGGGTGCGCAGCATCAGTGACTGGGCGTCTGACGGTGCGAAGTGCTCCTGCATCAGCTCTGCCCACAGTAGGCGGGCTGCCCGCAGCTTGGCGGCTTCCATGAAGAGGTTCATGCCGATGCCGAAGAAGAACGACAGGCGCGGAGCAAACTGGTCGACCTTGAGGCCGGTGGCGAGGGCCGCCCGCACGTACTCGATGCCGTCCGCGAGCGTGTAACCGAGTTCCTGCACGCAGGTCGCCCCGGCTTCCTGCATGTGGTAGCCGGAAATGGAAATGGAATTGAATTTAGGCATGTGCCGGGCGGTGAAGCCGATGATGTCCGCGACGATGCGCATGGACGGTTCCGGCGGGTAGATGTAGGTGTTGCGGACCATGAACTCCTTGAGGATGTCGTTCTGGAGGGTGCCGTTCAGTTTGGCCACCGCCACGCCTTGTTCTTCCGCCGCCACGATGTACATGGCCATCACGGGGAGCACGGCGCCATTCATCGTCATCGAGACCGACATCCGGTCGAGCGGGATGCCGGCAAAGAGGATCTTCATGTCCTCGACGGAGTCGATGGCCACGCCGGCCTTGCCGACGTCGCCCACGACGCGGGGGTGGTCCGAGTCATAGCCCCGGTGCGTGGGCAGGTCGAAGGCCACCGACAGGCCCGTCTGGCCGGCAGCCAGATTATTGCGGTAGAAGGCGTTGGACTCCTCGGCCGTGGAGAAGCCGGCGTACTGGCGCACGGTCCACGGACGGCCCGCGTACATCGTGGCCTTGGGTCCGCGCACGAAAGGGGCGAAGCCGGGCAGGCTGCCCAGGTGGCCGGCTGCCGCGAGATCCTCCGCGGTGTACAGCGGCTTCACGGGAATGCCCTCTGGCGTTTCCCAGACAAGGCTGTCGGGATTGCCGCCCTTCAGTTCCCGCCGGGCAAGTTCGCGCCAGCTGTCCACCGTGGCGGCAGGGGCAGGGGCGGGGGAGGAGTTGGTTTTTCCGGCGTCAGCCATTCACGACTTTCCTGCTAGGGCAGCTTTGCTTCCTGGCCGGCGCGGTACAACACCAGCCGCCGCCGGGCTTCATCCACGTGCAGGCGCTCGACCATCCGGCCGTTCACCACGGCGACGCCGTCCCCGGCCGCCGCCCATCCGGAAATGAGCGCTTCGGCGGCATCGGCCTCTTCCGCCGACACGCCAAAGACCTCATTGGCGGGAGCGATCTGCCCGGGATGGATGACCGTCTTGCCGTCGAAACCGAGCGCGCGGCCCTGCAGGCACTCGGCAAGAAATCCGGCGTTGTCCGCCAGGTCCGCGTACACGCCGTCGAGTATATCAAGGCCGCTGGCGCGGGCCGCGAGCACGCACTGTTCCAGTGCGGTTCGCAGGCCCTCGCGGCCCGGCGCCCCGGGCAGGCGCAGCGCCTTCGCCAGGTCGGCCGTTCCCATGACGATCACCGCGAGGCGCGGACTGGCTGACGCGATGGACGCGATCTCGAGTACACCCCGCGGCGTCTCGGCCATGACCCAGAGCCGCTGGCCGGCGGGCGCGCCGAGGTCGTCGAGGGCCCGGGCAGCGTCCGCGACCGCGGCGGCGCTCTCCACCTTGGGCAGGAGAATCGCCTGCGCGCCCGAGCGCGCGGCGGCCCGCAGGTCGTCAGCGCCCCACGCGCTGTCCGGAGCATTGATGCGGAGGACAACCTCGCGGCGTCCGAAGGGTCCGGCCGCAATGGCCTGGAGGACGGCCTCCCTGGCCGCCACCTTGGCCTCGGGCAGCACGGAATCTTCCAGGTCCAGCAGGAAGGTGTCAGCCGGCAGAGTGGCCGACTTGGCCAATGCCCGCGCGTTGCTGCCCGGAACGTACAGGGCCGAGCGGCGGAGCAGCGGAGGTTGCGGGGTCATCAGGACTCTTAGGTAGCGCTTACAAGCCTATGGTACAGGCCGCTATCCGGCCGGGTGCCCGCGTCGGCGGGGCGCCATTATGTCAACCCGTTCGCGCTCTGTCCGGCGCCATCTGCAGCGGGCTTGCGTTCGCCGCGAATGCAACGGTACTCTGGACTTCAACAGGGGCCGTTAAAAACCCTGAGTACCTATAAAACGCGGGAGTGGGGGACTGATGCAAATCGGGAAAATTCTGTCGGCCGGCATGCTGGTCGGATGCGCGTTTGGCCTGTCTCAGGCTCAGGCAGCGACCCAGACCTACTGCGGACCGAGCGTGTGTTACCAGTACGATGACGCGCAGGCGGCGGTCGCGCTGTTCGGGTTGCCGGGGTTCGTGGGTGACAGCGCCTACTTCACTCCCACCACATTTGAAGCGCGCTCTGCCGATGGCGTCGGTATCCACACCGGCACCAACACGGACTTCGTCGATGCGACGTTTGTCTTCAGCAAGGTCTACACGGTGAACCCGCTTGTCGAAATCGCGAGCATTTATGCCCATGAGGAAGGCGATTACGTCGTCAACTATGCCCAGGGCGAAGTGCACGGCAGGCTCTACCTGCGCGGCAAGGGCCTGAACAACCTGCTCGAGCCAAGCCTGATCGCCCAGGACGCCGTCGATATCGTCGGCACCTCCGCCGGCCTCTGGAACATGGATACGACGATCACTCCGGAAGCGTCGCTCAACCAGATTGCCAACAATCTCACCTTGACCGTCCAGAACCAGCTGTGGGCGTTCACCAATGACACCACTGCCGGGTCAGAACTGGCCTGGCTGGAAAAGAAGCTCGTGCTCGATATCACCACTGTCGTGCCGGTACCGGCAGCGGCCTGGCTTTTTGGCCCGGCGCTTGGTCTGCTGGGCCTGGCCCGCCGGCGCAACGCGCGCTGCTAGGCGGGGCGCTACTGGGCGGATTTCTGCACCGCTGCGGGATTTGCAGTCAGGATTCGGGTAGCCCGCTCCGATTGTGATTGCCAGAGCTGGCGATCCGGGCCGCGCGAGTCCGTCGCCGTTATGTCAACTGATTGAAGATACGGGATAATTTTTCTGTTGCAGCCAATGAAGGTGGCGCGTTAAATCAATTGCCTTGGTTGCGGTGGCACGGTAGTCTTCTCCAAACGACGGACGGCCTGTGAGTTCGTCCGGACAACAAAAGTCGGGGGAATAATCTGTGAAGCGATCTCACATCTTGATGCTGGCGGGTGGAGCGACGGTGGGCCTGCTCGCGCTCGCGCCTGCCCAGGCAACGACCCAGAGTTACTGCGGACCCAACCTCTGCTACCAGTGGGATGATGCCCAGGCCGCGGCGGCCTTGTACGGTCAGCCCAACTTCAGTGGCGACGACGCGTACTTCACACCCACAGTGTTCGAGGCTCGTTCCGTGGACGGGGTCGGCATCCACACGGCCACCAACACCGATTTTGTCGACGGCACCTGGCTTTTCAGCAAGGTCTGGACCGTCAATCCCGACAATGAGATCGGCACGATCCTCGCCTTCGAGGAAGGCGACTACGCCATCAACTACCCGGGTGGCACCGTTAGCGGCTCCCTGTATCTTGCTGGTTTTGGCTTGAATGCCGTGGAATCCTCAATTATTGCGACGGACGCGGTTAACTACTCTGGAACGTCGGCCGGCCTCTGGTACATGACCGCGTCCATTACCCCGGCGAATTCCCTGACCCAGGCTGCCAACAACCTGTCGCTGACCATCCAGAACCAGCTGTGGGCCTTCACGACCAACGCCTCGGCCGGTTCGGAACTGGCCTACATCGAGAAGAAGCTCATTCTCCAGATCAACACCACAGTGCCGGGCGAAAACACCGTCGTGCCCGTGCCGGCTGCGGTCTGGCTGTTCGGCTCCGGTCTCGGTGTCCTCGGCTGGCTCCGCCGCCGGCAGTTTGCCGGCGCCTAGCACGCTTCAGCCATTTCTCCGGCCGGCAACTCGCTGGCCGCGTGACGAAAGAATCCCCGCCCTGAAGCGGGGATTCTTTTTTCAGCCAAGCCCGTTGCAGGCCGGGCCGTTATAGGCAGGGTCCGGCTTGTCCGGGTTGATGCGCAGCTGTGCCGCAGCCGCTGTCAGCTCGGCGGCAGTCACCACACCCTGTTCGTGCAATGCGGCCAGGGCCGCCCAGGCGACGTATTCCGCGCTGACCTCGAACCAGTGGCGCAGGTCTTCCCGGGACTCGCTGAGGCCGTAGCCGTCGGTGCCGAGGACCACGTAGGGACCTGGCACCCAGCGGGAAATACCGAGCGGCAGTGCCTTCATGTAGTCGCTGGCCGCGACAAACACCCCGGTTTCCCCGGCCAGCAGTTGCTCCACGTAGGGTCGGGCATCCGGGGCGTCCGGGGCGAGCAGGTGCTCCCGCTCCACCCGCAGCGCCTCGCGGCAGAGTTCGTTGTAGCTCGTGACGCTCCAGACATCTGCCGACACGCCGAGATCCTGCAGCAGGCCCTGGGCCCGCAGGACCTCGCCCATGATGGCGCCACTGCCGAACAGGTGGGCCTTGCGCCCTGGTTCCGTGCCGGCCGTACCGACAGCGTAACGGTACATGCCACGGACGATGCCCTCCGCCGGCGCGTCGCCCATGGGCGGCATCGCGTAGTTCTCGTTGTGGATCGTCAGGTAATAGAAAACGTTTTCCTGCCGTTCGTACATCCGCTGGATACCCTCGCGGACGATGACAGCCAGTTCGTAGGCGAAGGCCGGGTCGTAACTGAGCAGGTTTGGAACCGTGCCGGCTACCACCTGGGAATGACCGTCCTGGTGCTGCAGGCCCTCGCCGTTCAGCGTCGTGCGGCCCGAAGTACCACCGAGGAGGAAGCCCCGGCACAGCATGTCACCGCAGCTCCAGATCATGTCGCCCACGCGCTGGAAACCGAAGATCGAATAGAAGATGTAGAAGGGGATCGTCGGCACGCCATGCACGGCGTAGGCGGTGCCCGCCGCGAGGAAGGACGCCAGGGCCCCCGCTTCGCAGATCCCTTCCTGCAGGATCTGGCCGTCTGTCGCTTCCCGGTAGGGCATCAGGGTCGAGCTGTCCACGGGCCGGTACTTCTGGCCCTCGGAGGAGTAGATGCCGGCCTTGCGGAACAGCGCTTCCATGCCAAAGGTCCGCGCCTCGTCGGGCACGATCGGGACCACGTACCGGCCGAGTTCCGGGTGGTCGAGCAGCTTCGACAGCATGCGGACGAAGGCCATCGTCGTGGAGAGCGTCCGCTCGCCGGAGCCGCTGAGCTGTTCCTGGAAGAGCGCGAGCTCCGGGGCCGGGAGGGCAGGGCAGCTGACCGTCCGGACGGGCCAGCTGCCACCCAGGGCGGCACGGTGGGCCTCGAGATAGCGAAGCTCCTCGCTGTCGGGCCCGGGCCGGTAGAAATCGGCGCGGGCACTGGCCTCCCCGGACAGCGGAATGCCGAGGCGGCGGGCGGTTTCCTGCCGCTCCTCGACGCTCAGGTTCTTCTTCTGGTGCACGACATTGGAGCCCTCGTAGCCCTGCATGCCGTAACCCTTGATCGTCTTGATCAGGATGGCGGTGGGCCGGCCGTTGCTCTGCATCGCGCGCTCGAAGGCGGCGAAGATCTTGCGCTGGTCGTGGCCGCCACGCTTGATGCCGCGAATCTCCTCGTCGGACAGTATCCGCATGATGTCGGCGAGTCGCGGGTCGTCACCTATCCAGTGGGCGCGGACTTCGGGGCCGCTCGACACCGAGTACATCTGGTAGTCGCCGTCCACGGCCCGTTCCATGCGCGCCTGGAGGGCGCCCTCGTGGTCCATGGCGAAGAGGGTGTCCCACTCACCGCTCCAGATGACCTTGATGACGTTCCAGCCGGCACCGCGGAAGCTGCGCTCGAGTTCCTGGATAATCTTGCCGTTGCCGCGCACTGGCCCGTCCAGGCGCTGCAGGTTGCAGTTGACGACCAGGATGAGGTTGTCCAGCTGTTCGCGGGAAGCGATGTTGATGGTGCCGAGCACCTCCGGCTCGTCGGCCTCGCCGTCGCCGATGAAGTTCCAGACCTTGCCGCCATTCCGCGGTTTCAGGCCCCGGCTCTCCAGGTACTTGGCAAAGCGCGCCTGGTAGATGCAGCTCGGCGTCGACAGGCCCATGGAGGCGCAGGGGGATACCCAGAAGTCCGGCATGTTCCGCGGGTGGGGATACGACGACAGGCCGCCGCCCGGCTGCAGTTCGCGGCGGAAGTTATGCAGCTGCTCCGACGACAGCCGCCCTTCGAGAAATGCCCGCGCGTAGATTCCTGGTGCGCAGTGGGCCTGGATGCTGATGAGGTCGCCGCCGTAGTCGGCGCTCTTGTTGCGGAAGAAGTGATTGAGGCCCACTTCGAGCATGGTGGCGCCGGACGCGTAGGTGCCGATGTGACCACCGACGCCGGTGCCGCTGTCGTAGCCCTGCAGCACCATCGCCATGGCGTTCCAGCGGTTGATGTTCTCAATGCGCTGTTCGATCTCGATGCTGCCGGGGTAGGCCGGCTGCTGCTCCAGCGGAATCGTGTTCCGGTAGGGGGTGTTGAGCGTGGCGTCCTCGACGATGACGTGGGCGTCGGTCAGGTAGTCGCGGACAGCGCGGAAGAGGGTCTTGGCCCGCTCCGGTCCCTCGGTCCGCAGCACGGACTCGATGGACTCCACCCACTCCCGGAGCTCCTCGTCGCTCCGCTCCAGATCCGACCGTCGCACCGCCATGTAAGCTCGCTCCCTGCGGCCGGCGAAAGCACCGTCCACTAACCGGTCAGAGGATAACCCGATTCCGGAAGGCCTTGGGGCCGCGCTTTACTGTATGCGCGCGGCGCAGCCAGACGGGCCCATTCCCGGTGGACGGCCACTTGTTGTTGCTTTAGCGTCTGTTCCGCCACCTCGTTCCCTGATCAGGAGTAACTGCCCGATGGATGAAGCCAGCGCGCGCGACATGACCGATCCCGGCGTCGATCGCCGGGCTGCCCTGCAGATGATCCTTGCGGTCGGAGGCCTGAGCGCCGCCGGATTCGTCGACGGCGCCGTCGAAGATGGCTCGCCCGGTGGCGGCGACCGGCTGTGGACGGAGATCGATGCGGTGCTCCGTACGACGGAGGAAATCTGGAACAGTCAGCACTTCGTGCGGCTCAAGGATGTCTGGGACGGGGACGATCCGGAGCCCTGGTACGTTCCGGAGGAAATCGAGACTCCCTTTCGCTCCTGGCCGGAACTCGAGAAGTACTGGAACCCCGGCCGGCGGGTCCTGCGGGCCTTCCGCTGGAAATTCTCCAACCTCCACGTCAAGTCCCTCGCCCCGGATCTCGCCCTGGCCCTGTTCGATCACTTCTACGAGATCGACGTGGCCATCGGTCCACCCACGCCGCCCACTGCGGGCTTCGACCGTTGCCTCGCCATCTTTCGCCGGAAGGAGGACGGCTGGAAGCACATTCTCTATGCCCAGTGCCCCCTGGGGCCTGACTCCTACATCAAGGCGCTCCGGCAGAAGATCGTGCAGCCGGATTTCAAGGCCTTCAGTGACCGGACCGAGGCGGAGTACCGGCAACGTCACGGAGCCGATGCCGGCGGGAAGCCCCGGCCGTGAGCGGCGCCGGCGACGCCCGCTTGCGTGACGACGCCCGGCGCCGGCTGCTGCGCTACCTGCTGCAGTCGCCGCTACTCGCGGTACCGGGCCTGTTGGGTCCGCTGCGCGCGCTCGCCCGGCCGGAGTACGCGGTGCCCGAGTCGCTCGACGAGGTGCTGGATGTGTTCCAGATGCAGCGGGCGGCGCAGAAGGTCCTGGACCTCGAGACCTGGCATTTCATCGTCAATGGCGCCGACGACCTGCGCACCCTGGACGCCAATCGCGCCGCCTTCGACGCCTGGCAGATGCGCGTGCGGCGCCTGGTCGACGTCAGCCGCATCGACACCAGCGTCACACTGCTGGGCCAGACCCTGCCAACGCCAATCCTGCTGGCGCCCGTGGGTGCCCAGCAGACGATCCATGCCGACGGGGAGCCTGGCACGATGCGGGCGGCCACCGCCCGCGGCCACCTGATGATCGCGTCCACGGTCAGCAGTAGCAGCATCGGGGAAATCCGGGATGCCGGCACGGCACCGCTCTGGTTCCAGCTGTACCCGTCGCCCGACCAGGGCCTCATGCGGCACCTGCTCGCCGGCGCCGAGGCCGCTGGCTGCCAGGCCGTCGTGCTGACCGTGGACTCGCCGACCAGGGGCAACCGGGAGGGCGAACGCTGGTTTGGCCGGATCTCGCCGCGGAAAGCGCCTCCGCGCATGGGCAATCTGGAGGGTTACAAGGGCCCGCCACGGATCGGCGATCCTGCACTTAGCTGGGCGAGCGTGGACTGGCTGCGGGCGACCACGCGTTTGCCAATCCTGCTGAAGGGTATCGTGACCCGGGAGGATGCAGAGCTCGCCGTCCGTCGCCGGGTCGACGGACTGATCGTGTCGAACCACGGGGGGCGTCAGGAGGAGAGCGGGCGGGGCACCCTGGAATGCCTGCCGGAGGTCGTCGAGGCTGTGCGCGGCCGGATGCCGGTGCTGATCGACGGCGGGATCCGGCGGGGCACGGATATCTTCAAGGCGCTGGCGCTCGGCGCCGACGCGGTCTGCATCGGCCGGCCGTACCTCTACGGGCTCGGCGCCTACGGCGAGAAGGGTGTAGCCCGGGTCCTCGCGATCCTCGACAGCGAATTGCAGAGAAACATGCAGTTCGCCGGCACGACCAGCGTTGCGGCGATCAGGCCCGCCAGCGTGCAGCGCCGCCCGGGATGAGAATGGTGTCCCGGGCCTCCCGGTCGGGCATCGCGGCGGGGTAGTCCCGGTTCCAGTGCAGGCCCCGGCTCTCCTGCCGGGACTGGGCGCTGAGAATCGTCAGCTCCGCCACCAGCGCCAGGTTGCGCAGTTCGATCAGGTCGTTGGTCACGCGGAAGTGACTGTAGAACTCCGCGATCTCCTCGTGCAGCAGGTCCACCCGGTGGCGGGCCCGCGCGAGGCGCTTGTTCGTCCTCACAATGCCCACGTAGTCCCACATGAAGCGGCGCAGTTCGTCCCAGTTGTGGGACACGATCACTTGTTCGTCCGGATCGGTAACGCGGCTTTCGTCCCAGGGCGCAAGGTTGCTCGCCGGGGGCGGCGCGTTGGCCAGCTCGGCCGCGACCCGGCGGGCCGCCGCTTCGCCGAACACCACGCACTCCAGCAGCGAATTGCTGGCAAGCCGGTTGGCGCCATGCAGGCCCGTCCAGGTGCATTCCCCCACGGCGGACAGGCAAGGGAGGTCAGTGGCCGCCGTCAGGTCGGTCATGATGCCGCCACAGGAATAGTGGGCGGCCGGGACCACGGGGATGGGATCCCGCGTGATGTCGATCCCGAAGCTCTTCAGCCGCTGACTGATGTTGGGAAAGTGGTGCAGGATCTCGGCGGCGGGCTTGTGGCTGATGTCGAGATAGACGCAGTCGAGGCCGCCGCGCTTCATCTCGGCATCAATGGCCCTGGCAACGATGTCACGGGGCGCGAGCTCGGCCCGCGGGTCGTGGGCATCCATGAAGCGGCTGCCGTCCGGCAGCCGCAGGACGCCACCCTCGCCGCGCACGGCTTCCGAGATCAGGAAGGATTTCGCCAGCGGGTGGAACAGGCAGGTTGGGTGGAACTGGACGAACTCCATGTTCGCGACCCGGCAGCCGGCCCGCCAGGCCATTGCGATGCCGTCGCCGGTGGAGGTGTCGGGGTTGGTGGTGTACAGGTAGATCTTCGACGCGCCCCCGGTGGCGAGTACAACCGACCGACCGGCGATGGTCTCCACCTGGCCCGTGACCCGGTTCAGGGCATAGACGCCGAGACAGCGATTGGGCCCCGGCAGGCGCTGCTTGGCGCTGGTGATCAGGTCGATCCCGATCCTGTCATCGAGTACATGGATTCCCGGATGCTCGGCAACCCGGGCTTCCAGAGCCGTGATGACCGCCTGGCCCGTGGCATCCGCCGCGTGCACGATGCGCCGGCGGCCGTGCCCGCCCTCCCGCGTCAGATGCAGGGTGCCGGGCGGGCCCTTGTCGAAGGTCGTGAATTCCACACGCTGGCTCTGGAGCCAGCGAATAGCGTCCGGCGCGCGCCCGACGACCAGGTCCACAGCGGCGCGGCGGCAGAGACCGGCGCCAGCTTCCAGGGTGTCGGCCGCGTGCTGATCCGGTGAGTCCCCCGCGTCCATGGCGGCCGCAATGCCCCCCTGTGCCCAGGCACTCGAGCTCACATTGGAGGGTCTCTTGCGCAGCACGCCCACGGTGTAGCCGGCGTCGGCCAGACGCAGGGCCACGGAGAGGCCACCCAGGCCCCCCCCGACGACAACGACATCGAACACGGCGGATGGGGTCACGGCTGCGTGATCAGCGGGGATCAGTCGCGGGCCGCGCCGCGGCCCACGGCCAGCATGCGCTCGAGAGCCTGCCGCGCCCGGTCGGCGACGTCCTCCGGGACATCGATGACGGGCTGCATCGTCTGGAGGGCGCGCAGGATCTTGGGCAGCGTGATGCGCTGCATATGCGGACAGAGGTTGCAGGGCTGTATGAACTCGACCTCCGGGAACTCCACGGCGACGTTACCCGCCATCGAGCACTCGGTGATCATCGCCACCTGCCGCGGCCGGATCCTGCCTACATGATCGATCATGGCCGACGTGGAGCCCACGTAATCGGCCTCGGCCAGCACATCCGGAGGGCACTCCGGATGGGCCATGACGTGAATGCCCGGATGCATGCTGCGGAACTCCCGTAATTCGGGCCCGCTGAAGCGCTCGTGCACTTCGCAGGCGCCTTCCCAGAGGATGAGCCTGACGCCAGTCAGGCCCGCGACATACTTGCCGAGGAACTGGTCGGGGATGAAGATGACCTCCGGAGTCCCGAGAGACTCGACCACCTGCACCGCGTTGGCGGAAGTGCAGCAGATGTCAGACTCGGCCTTCACGTCCGCCGAGGTATTTACGTAGGTCACCACGGGCACGCCGGGATGGCGTTTCCGGAGCGCCCGCACGTCGGCTGCCGTGATCGACGACGCCAGCGAACAACCGGCTTTTAGGTCCGGGAGCAGGACGGTCTTGGCAGGGCTGAGAATCTTGGCCGTTTCGGCCATGAAGTGCACGCCGCACATCACGATGGTGCTGGCGTGGGTCCGCGCGCCGAACTGGGCCAGGCCCAGCGAGTCGCCGGAAAAGTCCGCCACCCCGTGGAAGATTTCCGGCGTCATGTAGTTGTGGACCAGGAGAACGGCCTGGCGCTCCCGCTTCAGGTGGTTGATTGCGCTGATCAGTGGCGCGTGCACCGGCCATTCCACATCGGGAATGACATGCCTGACCTTCTCGTACAGGGCCTTCGTTTCCCGTTCGATCTCCGGGGTGAAGGCCGGGGTCTCGGTCGTCAAGCTCATATTGCCGCAGTTCGCAGATTTGGGGAGGTCAGTATAAGGCAGTGCGGTTGGCGCGGATTCTGGGAGGGACTTCACGTTTGGTTTCCCACAAAACCCTCACTATTTCAGTGCTTTAAAGTGTAAGACTGCAAGGCAGCTCCCGCCCATGACGACTGCTGGCGAACTGAACAAGGTGTTCGGCGACTACACCGCTTTGCTGCGTGCGCTCGTGCCCGTGGTTCAGGGTATTCATTGCTACGCGGTTGACGGCTCCACGCTCTGGACGTGGGGACCCGCGGCACCGCCTGGGCTTGCTGAGACTTGCCGCGCGGCCTTGCTCGGCCCGGCGGCCGTGGCGGGTGCCGGTGCGGTCCGCATTGAACTGGATGAGGTCAGCGCGTACCTGCTGCCGTTACGTGATGACAAGGCCGACTCCGTGGGCACGTTGGCACTGCTGGTCCCCGCCGCTGCCGCGACGCTGACCGCCGAGGCCTGCAGGGCCGCGGTCCTGCCCGCCACCCGGACCCTGGAGCGGGAGCTCTGCCTCCGTGTCCGGCTGCTGGAGTCCTACCGGAAGCTGGCCGTCCAGGCGGCGGAGGAGCGGCTGCTTCACGAGGTGGAGCGCAGCGTGCAGGGTCCACCGGACTGCAAGGTCATGCTGAAGGACATCCTCGCCCTCTGCTGCCATTACCTCCAGGTGAAGTCCGCCGGGCTGCTGATTCCCGACAAAGGCATCGCGCTCGTCAAGGGCGAGCGCCTCTCACGGGCGACGCTCCAGGGGTACCTGCAACGGGCAGACGACCCGGGCGAGGCCGAATCCTCCGACCTGTACACGGCTCCCATTCGGGCCGAGGACGGCAGGACCATCGGGGTGCTGGTCCTTGCCGGCTGGACGGGTACGGAATTCAGCTTTCGCCGCCGGGCGAGGGTTGGCCAGTACGTGGTAACGCACATCGTGTCTGTCCTGGCACGTTCCTATGATGGCCTGACGGGCCTGGCCGCCTGGTCTGTCTTTGAGACGCAGATGCTGGCAAGCCTCGCCGTCAGCGGTGAAGAATCGACAGCCTTCATGTACTTCGACATCGACCGGCTCCACCTGGCCAACGACACCCTGGGCCGGGAGACGGGTGACAAGGTCCTGCAAAAGTTCGCCACGATACTGGCCGACGAACTCCCCACCCATCCCGTGACCCGGATCAGCGGCGACCACTTCGCAGCGATGCTGGCAGACACCGACCTGGCTGCCGCGCGCCAGAGGGCCGAACGCATTGCAGCCCGCTTCGCCAGCCTGGAATTTGGCCAGGGTGACCGCAGCTACCGGGCGTCCGTCAGCATCGGCATCGGCAACAGTGCCCCGGTGGACGGAGGCGACGACGCGGAGGGCGGCGCACTCGCCACTGCGAAGGTTGCCTGCGGCGCCGCCAAGGACCGGGGGCGCGGCCGTGTGGAGGTCTATGAGCCAGGGGACCAGTCGATTGTCCGTCGTTTCGACGACATCCAGCTGGTCGGCTACATCCGCAACTGCATCGACAGGGGCCGGCTCGCGCTGCTGGGCCAGCCTATCGTGCCGGTCAGGAACGCTGCAGACGACAGCCGCTACTTCGAGGTACTGGTGCGGTTGCTGGACGGCGACGACCGGCACGTTTCTCCAGCGGAATTCCTGTCGGCCGCCGAACGCTACCAGTTGATGGAGGACCTGGACCGCTGGGTCGTCGCCAACACCCTGTCGCTACTGGGTTCGTCGGCGATCGCACTCACCTCCGCGAAAGCCCGCTTCGCGATCAATCTCTCGGGCCAGAGCCTGGGCAGCGAGTCATTCCTGGCCTTTGTCCAGCATCAGCTGGCGTCCAGCCGGGTGCCCGCCGAGATGATCTGCTTCGAGATTACCGAGACAGTGGCCATCGCGAACCTGCAGCGCGCCCAGAATTTCATGCATACCCTGCGCAAGACCGGCTGCCGGTTCTCGCTGGATGACTTCGGCACGGGCCTGAGTTCCTTTTCCTACCTCAAGCTCTTCCCCGTGGACACCCTGAAGATCGATGGCAGCTTCATCCGGGACCTGCCGACGAATGTCGTCTCCCAGTCCGTGGTGGCGGCAATCGCCGAGGTGGCGCGGGTGATGCAACTGGAGTCGGTGGCCGAGTTCGTCCAGGACGAGGCGACCCTGGATCTCCTCGGCAAGCTGGGAATTACCTGGGCCCAGGGCTACCTGCTCGGTGAGCCGGCGCTGCTGGCCGCCTGCGTGGGCTCTGTGCCGGCGGGCGCGCCGGGCGCGGAAGCGCGCCGCTCCCTGGAGCGCTGGCACCGCTAGCGAGTGGCAGGCCGGGGACGTCGTGGCGATAATGGCGGCGTTGTCCGTAAGGTGGAGTCCGCCATGTCCAGCAGCCGGTTCGCCTGCCTGCTTTTCGGGGTCCTCGGTGCCGGGCTGCTCAGCAGCGGCGTCACCGGGGCAGCACCCACCCGGGATCAATTGCTCAGCGCCGACTACCAGCAGGGCCGCACGACGTTCCTGCAGCGCTGCAGCGCCTGCCACACCCTTGCGGAGGGTGGCAGCAACCTGGCCGGCCCCAACCTCTGGGCGCTGGTCGGGCGCACCGCAGGCAACGCGGGCGACTTCCCGGTCTCCAGCGCGCTGAAGTCCGCGGGCTTCCAGTGGAACGTGCCGCGCCTCTGGGACTTTCTCGCGGGCCCGGAGCAACTGATCCCGGGCACACGGATGCTCATACCGGAACCGGTTCCCGAAGCCGAGCGAACTGCCTTGCTGTCCTTCCTGTTGCTGGAAACCGGCGGTGCGGACTGGCCTAAGCCCGCGCCGGCGCTGGTTGACAGCAAGATCGACCGGAGCCGCCCCCTGGCGGAGCGCTACCCGAGCTTCTACCAGCACCTGATGAACAACACGACCCGGTACCGGATGGAGACCCCGGCGGGCGAGGTCCGCTTCGACGTCTACTTCAATGGCGACGGCTCGGTGTCAGCCAGCGAGAAGTCGATCCGGGGCTTCTGGAACACGGTTGAGCGCAAGGGCATGGAGTTCTTCTGTTATGCGCTGGACGGTATCCCGGCCAGGCCATCCCAGCTGGTCGAGTGTTTTCCGGTGGCCGCGATGGCTATTCCGCGTTTTGCCGAGCAGCTCTGGACTTCGAAGCCCGTCGAGGGTGTCACCCTGCACGGGGGAATAGTGCCGGGACGACCCCCGGGATAACCCTGAACGGGCCGGTCCCGCGGACCGCGCAGAGGCGCTGGCGCACCGCCGGCCGCGGCACGTCCTCGATCCCGTGTTCGTAGGCCACGACCTGCAGGTCGTGGCCAAACGCCGTCAGCAGTTCCCCCGGCGCGAGGAGAAAGTCCGGGTTGCGCGGCCGCCCCAGCTTCTCGTTGCCGGCCCCGAAAGTTTCGATCAGCAGCACGCCGCCGGGCTCCAGGGTGCCAGGCAGGACGGCGAAGTGCGGACGGTGCAGGTAGTTGGTGATGACGATGCCGGCGAAGCTCCCCGGCGAGAAGGGCCAGGTGCCGGCCTCCAGGTCCTGCGCGATGATCCGGATGCCGGGCCGGCCGTCCAGGTCTGCCACGCCCGTCGCATCGATATCAGCGGCGGTAACCGGGTGTCCGCGACCGGCGAGCAGGCGCGTGTGCCGGCCGTCGCCACAGGCCAGGTCCAGCACCGGGCCGCCAGCCCGGATCAGCCCGGCAAAGCGCAGGATCCAGGCCGATGGCTGCCGAACCGGGGCGACCGGGCGATCAAAGCTGTGCATGGGTCAACGCCGTGACTGGTGCTTGCGGATGCCCAAAAAAAGACCCCGCCTTGCGGCGGGGTCCAGGTTCGTCACGTCAGTTGTCGGTCAGGCGCGGCGGCGACGGCGCAGCAGGGGCAGGGCGCCGAGGAGCAGGAGGCTCCACGGGTCCACCGCGCTGCCACCACCGGGCAGCTTGAGCTGGTCGTCAGCCTCGATGACCGTGATATCGATGGTGCCGGTGTCCGTATCGCCATCGCCATCGGCGATCGTGATCACACAACTGTCCGTACCGAAGAAGCCGCTGTTGGGCGTGTAGGTGACCTTGGTGCCCGACAGTGCGCAGCTGCCGCCGGTTCCCTGCGTGCTCACGGTCAGCGTGTGCTGGGCGACCGAGCCGTTGCCCGGGGTGATACCCAGGGTCAGCTGGGAGCTGGTCGTGTCCTGGTTTGTGGTGAGCGACCCGTCGGCGAGCACGGGAGTCACATCTGTGACCGTGACGGTAATGACGCCCGCGTCGGTGTCTCCGTTACTGTCCGTGATCGTGTAGCCGATGGTGTCCGAGCCCGCGAAGAAGGTCGCTGCGGGTGTGAACCGGATCGTCGTGCCCGTGACAGCCGCCACGCCGCTGGCCCCGTTCGGCGGGGTCGTGATCGTGATAGTGCTGGGCGGTGTGTTACCGGCGGAGTAGCCAGCCAGCGACGTCACGTTCACCGTGCCGACCGTCCCGGAGCCGGGCGCGGCACCCTGGGTGGAGATGGTGATCGTGCCGTCCGGCGCCACGGGGCTGATGTCTGCGGCCACCGTGATCGTGATGGTGCCCTGGTCTGTGTCCGTGCCGTTGGTGGCTTCGTAGACGATGGTCTGGGGGCCCGGAGCCACGCCGGAGGCGTCGTAGTTGATAGTCCCGTTGCCATTGACCGTGGCAGTGCCCTGGGCCGGCGGAGTCACGATGCTGATCACGATCGTCGGGGCGAAGTTCACGACGTTACCGATGGCGTTCAGCGTGTTGGTGGTCGTGTCCTCGATGACGGTAGCGGCGAAGTCCCTGGCGTTGGGCGCCAGGCTCTGTTCTACGCCCGTGAAGTCGATGGCGCCGGCCTGGTAGGAGTTGTCGTAGCCGGGCGGTGCGCCGCCGAAGCCGATGAAGTACTCCTCGGTCCAGTAAATCCGTGCGGACGTGATCGCGCCGAGGCTGTCCGTGGAGACCTTCATGATCATGTTGTCAAAGCCGGCCGGCTCAGCAGCGCTCCAGACCAGGACGCTGGCCGCGCAGTCGTTCGCCGACAGGCTGTTGTAGCTGCAGCTGTAGCCAGTGAAGGTGGCGGTGGAGGTGGCGCCCCGGTTGCCGGTTTTCGCACTGTCTGCCGGTGGCGGCTGCGTGAGCACAAAGTTCGGGTCGCCTAGCAGGCCAACCCGCTCGATACCCACCTGCCCGACCGGGATCTGCACCCAGAAGCTGACGGCATTTTCTTCTGGCGTGTTGTCCAGGTCCGTGAAGACTGAGGACGAATTTGCCGTGGGGAAGCAGTCCGACGCATTGGTCTTGCTGCACCGGGGAGTCGGGAAGCCCCGGGTGCCAATGACGTAGTCCACGCCGCCGGCTCCGTTTGCCACCGTTGCCGTGGCATTGACGGCGGTTGGCGCCATGACGTGGTCCATGGTGGTCCAGCGCTGGATCGCCCGGGTCGTCTGGCCCGTGGCGATATTGCGGGCCATGTTGCCGATGGTGAAGGTGGAGCTCAACAGGTCGTCAGTGGGATCGCCGGGTGTGCCGTTGTCATCGATGGTGAACGTGCCGCTGACGGGCGCGGCAATCTTGCCGTCGGGTGCCGCCGGTGCAAAGGTCTGGCTGGGTCGGTCAAACACGCCGGATGTCGGAACGTAGCTGGGCTGGTCCTTGACGCCGTCCTGGGGGTAGTGGCCGCCACTGAACAGGCCACCGATCCAGGAGCCGGCCGCGCCGGCCCGGTTCCGGCCGTAGGTGCAGTCCGACCCGCCGAACAGCAAGGTGATCTGGGTGCAAGCCTGTTCGACGTCGCTGAAGGTGCCATCCATTTCGTAGACCGTCGCCAGGGCATTGGCCTGCATCGACACACCCAGCGCGCCCGCGGCGACGATGCCCGCGGCCAGTAACTTCCTCATTGCGACGATCCTCCAAGAATAAAGACAGGCACCTTGTCCGCGACAGATGATCGGGACAGGGCGGTAGCCAACAAAGCTCGCCGACTGAGCAGTCCCCCCCCGGGTCCGGTGCCGGTTCCCCTGGCCCTCGTCAACGCGGGCATCCGGGGAATCTTCGGGCACGGCGTCAGGGCAAGACCGGGAGCCAGATTCCTCCCCCCAGAGGGTGGCCGGTATGCCTTATTGGTAGGCGGGATACCCTACCGTGACCCGGGTGTGGAGGCAAGACAGAAGCAACTTCGTCCGCGGGTCAGTCAGGGCGGGACGGCGTGACCACGGTGCTCTGAAGTCGCTGGTGTTGGCGTCGCAATGCTCGCTGAGCCGCCCTACCATTCGGCCGACTGGTCAGCCGGCGCCGCAGTCCGGCTCGCGACCGTCCGCCCGCTGTTTTGCCAGCACGGGGTGACCGAGGGCGGAAAGAACGAGTACCTGGGCGCCATCGCCCGAGGTCCCGGTGCAGAAGGTGAAGTCGCCACCGCCGGCCGCAGAGTCCGGTGCCGCCGGACGCCCGGAAGGGCCGAAAGCCAGCGCCTGCCCGAAACTGTCAGTCCGGATCCTGAGTCCGGCAAGCGTCGGGACGGCCCCCAGTACTTCTTCGCCGGCATCGGCGCGGTAATTGCCATTGGCGTCGCTAAAGCGGATCCAGCCGGCATCCCAGGCAACCGCTCCGCAGGTGAGCCCGTCCTCGCTGGGACAGACCGCGATCCGGGCGTTGCGGGTGATGGCCTCGCCGCGGGCCACGTGGAGCGTCGCCACCAGCTCGTTGATGGCCGTCGCGCTGCGATTACTCCTCACGACACTCCCCAGGCTCGGCACCACGAGGGAGAGGCTCGCCCCGAGGACGGCCAGCGTAGTGAGCACCTCAATCAGGGTGAAACCCACCTGGCCCTTTGGCCCGGGGTGGCAACGGGAAAAACGCATGACAGGCCCATCCGCAGCAGCAGCAGGCCGAGGATAGGCAGCCACCGTGTGCCGGGCGTTGAGGCACTTCACGCTTCCAGGATGGGCCCCGGACCCTCCGGCGGACGGCCTGTTGCAGCTTCGCAACGCCGAAGACGGCGATAGCCAAGGCGCCGGGGCTGGGTTAAGTTAGGAACCAACAACGACCCACTCACCTTTTTAGGGGATACCCAATGCGACGAAGCAAGGCAATAACGACCACCGCGCTCGGTGCGGCGCTGCTGCTGGGCCATGCGGCCGCCCAGGCGGCGGAAGAGGTCGGCCAGGCGTACCTGAAGGGTCTGGGGACCTACATCAGTGCGGACAGTGACCGCCACGTCGATGATGCCGTCGCCGGCGGGCTTGTGGGCTTCGGCTATGCCCTTAGCGAGCATTTCAACGTGGAGTTCGATTTCCAGCGGCTGAACCTGAACGGCAAGGGCACGTTCGCGAACGACGGGGGTGAGGGCACCAGCCCCTATCCCGACCAGGACCAGACCGCCATCAACGTCAACCTGATGAACATCTACAACCGCAGCGGCATGTTCTCGCCGTACCTCCTTGCGGGCGTCGGTGTCGTCAACACGAGTTCCAACGGTTCGGAGGGCGACGATCTTCAGGGCCAGCTGGGCCTGGGCGTGCTGACGCGCCTCTGGGGCAATCGCCTCTCGCTGCGTTCCGAGGTGCTGGCCCGGGGCCAGGATGCCACCACGAATCTGACAGACCTGCTCCTCAATGTGGGCTTCAGTGTCGCCCTAGGCAGCACCGCAGCACCGGCGGCACCCGCGGTGGCCCCGGTAGCAGCCCGGCCGGCCCCGGCGCCCGTGGCGGCACCGCCGCCGCCCCCGGCACCTCCCGCGGACGCGGACGGTGACGGTGTGGTGGATGCCAGGGACGAGTGCCCGGACACGCCGAAGGGCGAGC
>JBBQSA010000052.1:0-22124 GCA_038214295.1 Gammaproteobacteria bacterium | reverse complement strand
GCTCGCCCTTCGGCGTGTCCGGGCACTCGTCCCTGGCATCCACCACACCGTCACCGTCCGCGTCCGCGGGAGGTGCCGGGGGCGGCGGCGGTGCCGCCACGGGCGCCGGGGCCGGCCGGGCTGCTACCGGGGCCACCGCGGCGACCACGGGAACCGCACTGCCAAAGCGGTCACCAATCTGCACCTGGTAGACGAACGGGTCGATCTCGACAGTACCGAGATTGCTGCCGTCGAGTATCGCGTCGGTATCAATGTCGATGTAGCGCAGCGCCAGGTTGCCGAACCAGTTCCCGCCCAGACCGATATCGAGGCCGGCCTGCGCCGCCGCGCCCCAGGAATCATCCAGCTTGAGGTTGCTGCCGGCCAACGCGCCCCTGGTCTTCTCGTTCATGAAGGTGGTGTAGTTCAGGCCCACGCCGACGTAGGGGCGAAAACGGCCCTCGGGATTGAAGTGATACTGGAGGCTCAGGGTCGGCGGCAGGTGATCGACCTCGGCCACCTTGGCCTGGCCCATCGCGTCAGCAATTTTCACGTCGTGGGTGAAGGGCCACGCGGCCAGCAGTTCCGCGCCCCAGTGGTCCGCGAACATGTAGGTGGCCTCGACCGTCAGGCTGGTGCCCGTGTCCACCCGGAGCTCGGTCCCGGGGGAAATGGTCAGGTTGTCGCTCTTCGGGTCGACGACACCGACGCCGGCCCGGAAGAGCCAGTTACCCTCCGATTCAATTTCGCCGCGGACCGCCCACCCGGTGGCAAGCTGCGGGGTCCGGGGCAGCCGCATGATGCGATCCGAAGGCAATTTTGGTTATTGTGGGAAACACGGATACCAACCCCCGGGAATGGCTGCGCGTGATAGCCGGGGAACGGTCCTGCGGGCGGGACATGGCATATGTACGAGGACTGGACAGCAAACCTGATCGTTGTCACCGGCACGGCGCTTGCCGTCGGCGCCGTCGTGCTGATCCACTATGAGGGCCTGAGCCTGCTCTCACGCTGGCTTGGCGGGCGCCGGGAACAACTGGCGCGGCGCAAGGTTCTATACGGTATCTTTGGGGTGCTGACCCTGCATATCGTCGAGATCTGGATCTTCGGCTTCACGCTGTGGACCCTGCTGCAATTCGGGAATACGGGCAGCGTCAGTGGCGCCGACGACAACAGCCTGCTGGACGCCGTGTACCTGTCGGCCGAGACATACACCACCGTGGGATTTGGCGACCTTGCTCCCGTCGGCCCGATCCGCTTCATCGGTGGCACGATGGCCCTGACGGGCCTCGTGCTGATCACGTGGTCCGCGTCATTCACGTTCCTGGAAATGGAACGGTTCTGGCGTCGATAATCCGGGAGCCGGGCCTGCAAGACTGTCCCGCTGGTGGGGCCTGCGAAATCCGCGCCGCCAGCCGCGCCGCCGGGCGTTAATATGGGCCTCGAAGGAGAACATCTGACGATGAACAACACCGCCAGAAAACTGGACGAGCCGGCTCCCGAGCCCTCGCCACAGGCCGACACCGGCGGCGGGGCCCGGCGCCTCGCCGCGCTCCGGGACGCGCTCGCCCCTTACCGGGAACGCAGCACCGCCATGGCGCTCGCGCTCTTCGCCGGCGACCTGTTGCTTCTGGCGGCAGGCCAGGTGCTCGTGGTCGCCGGCCCCGGTCTCCCGCTGCGGCTGCTCGGGGCCGTGCTCACCTGGATCGCCATCGTCCGGCTCTTTCTCATCGGCCACGACGCCTGTCACGGGGCCCTGACCAACAGTGACCGCCTCAATGCCGTCATCGGCCGCATCGCCTTCCTGCCATCGCTCACGCCGTTCTCGCTCTGGCACGTGGGCCACAATGTCGTGCACCACGGCTTCAACAACCTGCGGGGCCGGGACTTCGTCTGGGAGCCCCTATCGCCCGCCGATTACGGGCAACTGCCCGCGTGGCGCCAGCGGCTGGAGCGGCTCTACCGGAGCGCCGCCGGCCCGGCGCCCTACTACTTCTGGGAAATCTGGTGGAAGCGGCTGTACTTCCCGGGCCTGGCTCGGCTGCGCACGCGGCGCTGGCAGTTCATCGCGGACTGCACGACGGTGACCACTGTGGCCGTTGTCTGGATCGCGGGTCTTGCCTGGCTCGGCACCCGGACGGGCACCTCGCCGGCGCTGCTCGTGATGCTCGGCGCCGTGCTGCCGTTCTTCCTGTGGACCTGGACGGTGGGGCTTGTGATCTACCTGCACCACACCGCGCCCGATGTACGCTGGTTCGACGACCGGCGGGAGTGGCTCCGCGCGGCAGCCCAGGCCACGGCCACGCGGCACTTAAGCCTGCCCCCGATCCTCGAACAGCTGTTGCACCAGATCATGGCCCATCCGGCCCATCACCTGGACGGCACCATCCCCTGTTATCGTCTCAAGGCCGCGCAACAGCGCCTGATGGAACTACTGCCCGAGGTGCGCCCGGTCCGGCTCACCTGGAAGTACTACCGGGAATGCATCCGGACCTGCAAGATCTATGACTTCGCCACGGGGTCGTGGCAGCCATTCTCCCCGAGCGGGGGCATCCTGCCCGCCGCTGCCTGAACCGATAACTGACAGGAATTTCGATGAACAAGGATCAAGTCAAGGGCCGTGTGAAAAAAGTCACCGGCAAGGCGAAGGCGCTGGCGGGCAAAGCTTTGCACAAGCCCGGCCTGACGGCCAGGGGCCGCGTGCAGCAGATCACCGGCTCGGTGCAGGCCACCTTCGGGGATCTCAAGTCCGCCGCCTCGAAGCGGGCTGCGGCCGGCCGCCGCGCGGTTGCCAGGAAGGAGGCCGTCCTCGAGAAAAAGGCCAAGGAGACCGTCCAGAAGCAGGCCAAAGCCGTCGAGAAAAAGGCCAGGAAGACTGTCCGGAAGCAGGCCAATGCCGTTGCGAAAAAGGCCAAGGCCGTCGCGAAGAAGGCCAGGTAACGGCACGACGCCGCCCGCGCCACCGGAACCCCGCCTGACCGGGTATCGTATCCGGCGGCGCACACCGAATAACGGCGCATTACCCCCGGCGCACGGAGTGCCTGTGTCTGGCCCTGACCTGAACCTTTACCGCTGGATGCGGACGGCCCGTCGCGTCGACGAGCTGGAGCGCCAGCTTGTCGGGCGCGGGGAAGCCTTTTTCCACGCGAGCGGCGCCGGGCACGAGGCGGGCGCCGCGCTGGCGCCGCTGCTGATTCCCGCGGATCACCTGCACTGCCATTACCGGGACAAGGCACTGCTCCTGGCCCGGGGCGTGCCGCTGGTCGAGTTCTTCAACACGGTCCTTTGCAACGGCTCCGGCAATTCCGCCGGCCGGCAACTGTCCCCGCTGCTCAGCGTGCCCACGCTTAACGTGCACAGCATCGTCGGCCCGGTGGCCAACAACGCCCTCCAGGCCGTCGGCATCGCGCAGCAGATCCGGGAGGACGGGTCGCGGCCACTGGTACTGTGCTCGCTCGGCGACGGCGGCACCCAGCAGGGCGAGTTCCTGGAGGCCGTGGCCGAAGCCGTTCGCTGGACACTCCCGGTACTGTTCCTGATCGAGGACAACGGCTACGCGATCTCGACCCGCACGCCGGGTCGCACCTTCTTCTCCCTGCCTGGCGGCGACGCGGCCTCCTTCTATGGCCTGCCATTGCACCGGGTCGACGGGCGGGATGCCCGTGCCTGCGCGGCGCTGTTCGGCCGGCTGGTGGCCGATATCCGCGGCACCCGCGGCCCGGCGTTGTGCGTGATGTCGGTGGAGCGCCTCGCCGACCACAGCAACGCCGACGACGAGCGTGTGTACCGGGACGCCGTGGAGCGAGAAGCAGCGCGCCGAACCGGCGACCCGGTCGCGCTGCTGCGCGCGGCCCTGCTCGGCGAAGGTGTTGCCGCGCCGGTCCTCGAGGCGCTCGAAGCGGAGATCGAGTCCGAGGTCCTGGCTGCCGTCGACGAGGCGCTTGGCCAGCCGCCGCCCGTCGCCACCCGGGAAGCAGCGTTGCCGGCGGTGAGGGTCAGCGGCGGCGAGTACCGCGGCGCGCCCGGCGGCGGGCCGCTGCTGATGACCGATGCCTTCCGGGAGGTGCTGCGCGCCCGCCTCGCCGGCGATGGGCGGGTGTCGCTCTATGGCCAGGACCTGGAAGATCCAAAGGGGGATGTCTTTGGCGTCACCCGGTCACTGAGCACGGAGTTCCCGGGTCGGGTGCGGAACTCTCCGCTCAGCGAGGCAACGATCCTCGGTACCTGCATCGGCCGCGCCCTGGCGGGCGGGCGGCCGGTGGCCTTCCTCCAGTTCGCGGATTTCCTGCCGCTCGCCTTCAACCAGCTCGCGACGGAGCTGGCTACGATGGCCTGGCGCACCAACGGCGGCTGGCGGGCACCCGTGATCGTGCTGGCGGCCTGCGGCGCCTACCGGCCCGGCCTCGGGCCTTTCCACGCGCACACCTTCGAGGCCCTGCTTGCCCACCTCCCCGGCATCGACGTCGGCATGCCGGCCACCGCGGCCGACGCGGCCGGCATGCTGAACGCCGCCTTCGACAGCGAGCGGCCCACGGTGATCCTCTACCCGAAGGCCCTGCTCAACGACCGGACCCGCGGCACCTCGCCCGATGTGGACCGGCAGGTCATTGCCCTCGGGCAGTCCCGCCTGGTCCGCACCGGCGATGAACTGACGCTGGTGGGCTGGGGGAATACCGTGCCTCTCTGCGAGAAGGTCGCCGACGCCCTCGCGGGCATTGACGTGCAGGTGGACGTCCTGGACCTGCGCTGGCTCGCGCCGTTCGACCGGGACGCCGTGCGCCGGTCGGCCCGGCGGACGCGGCGCCTGCTGGTGGTCCACGAGGACAACGTGACTGCCGGCTTTGGCGCCGAGGTCATCGCCGCCGTCGCGGAAGCGGGCGACGGCGCCATCCAGTGCCGGCGGCTGGCGCGACCCGACACCTACGTGCCCTGTCACTTCGGCAACCAGCTCGAGATCCTGCCGTCCTTCGAGGGCCTGCTGACGGCGGCGGCCGACATGCTGGACCTGTCCCTCCACTGGGAACGGCCTGCGGGCGCCGGCGCTGACCGCTTTGTCGTCACCGCGATCGGCTCCAGCCCTGCCGACCAGCAGGTGGAAGTGGTCGAGCTGCTGGCGCGGGTGGGCGACCGGGTCGTCGCCGGCCAGCCCCTCGCCACGCTCGAAGCAGACAAGGCCATGGTCGACCTGGTGTGCCCGGCCGACGGCATGGTCGAGGCCATTCACCTGGCCATCGGCGACCAGGTGCCCGTCGACGAACCCCTGATGACCCTCGTGGTGGAGTCAGCCCGGCAGCGGCAGTTGACCCGGGAAGCGCCCGGCGAGCCGCAGCTGGCGCGGCGAAACGCGGCGCCGGCGGCGGGGCCGGCCACGACCACGGCAACCGGCGCGGAACTGGCGGTGGTCATCGCGGGCCTCGGCGTGTGCCGCGGCGAGGACAGGCTGGACAACGCGGAGCTGCTCGCGCGATTTCCCGAGTTCGCCGCCGAGGGCCGGGACGGTATCGCCGAGCGCACGGGCATCACGAGCCGCATCGTGGCCTCGGCGTCCCAGGACGCCGTCGGCATGGCCACGGCAGCGGCAACGAGCGCGCTCCGGGAGGCAGGTGTCGAGGCGGGCGATCTCGACCTGGTGATCTGCAGCACCAGCACGCCGGTCACGATCGTGCCCTCCACGGCCTGCCTCGTCCTGCAGCGGATCGCGCCGGAGGCCAACGTGCCAGCCTACGACCTGCTGGCCGCCTGCAGCGGCTACCTGTACGCACTGTCCACGGCCTGGGATTTCCTGCAGACCCGGCCCGGCGCCCGGGTGCTGGTCCTCACCACCGAAGTCATGCGCCGCGTCACCAACCCGGACGATCCGGAAACCGCGCCCATCTTTGGCGATGCCGCAACCGCCACGGTACTCACGGCCGTGCCGTCGGCAGGATCGTATAGCGGGCTTGCCCGTGTGCAACGGCCCTTGCTCGACGGGCGCGGCGAGGACGGCACGACGCTGCTGGTGCCGCTGCCGGATTCCTCGCCGGGTGCGCGCCGGGGTGTACGCATGGAAGGCCGGCGAGTGTTCTCCGAGGCCGTGCGCCGCATGAACGGCATCCTGGCGGACGCCTGCCGCCAGGCCGGCATCGGCGTGGACGACCTCGACCTGATCGTGCCGCACCAGGCAAACGGGCGCATCATCGAGGCGATGCGCACGAGGCTCAAGCTGCCCCCGGAACGAGTCTGGAACGAGATCGGCGACCAGGGCAACACCTCTTCCAGCACGATCCCGCTGGCGCTCGACACCGTGCTGCGCCAGCCGGGGCCCGCTGCCAGGATCGGGCTCTGTGCGTTCGGCGGCGGCTTCACGTGGGCCGGTGGCCTCCTGGAAAAGCCTGCGCGCGCCGGGCCGGCGCCGGAATCGAGCCCGCCGTGAGCAAGGCCTTCACGCGGGAAACGGATACGGACGGCGACGATCCTGACGACGACCACAACGAGCAACGCAACCCGCTCCCCGCGGGCACGCCGAACTACATCACTCCCGCAGGCCTGCAGCGGCTGAAGGACGAGTTGCAGTTCCTCCTGCACAAGGAACGGCCGGCCGTGACCGCTGTAGTGTCCTGGGCGGCCAGCAACGGGGACCGCAGCGAGAATGCCGACTACCAGTACGGCAAGCGGCGCCTGCGGGAAATCGACCGGCGCATCCGCTTCCTGACCAAACGCATCGACCTCGCGGCCGTCGTGGACCCGGAGATGCCCCGGGACGAGCGCAGCGCCCACCAGGTGTTCTTCGGCGCAACGGTGCGCTACAGCAGCGATGCTCGTGGCGAGCTTCAGGTGACAATCGTCGGGATCGACGAGAGCGATCACCGGCGCGGCTACATCAGCTGGATCTCACCCCTGGCCCGGGCGCTCATGAAGGCCAGGACCGGCGATGCGGTGCTGCTGCACGCACCGCGCGGGGCGGAAGAACTGACTGTCATGAATGTCCGCTACACGCGCATCGACCTCGAGCCCTATGTCCCCAGCGGCATTGCTGCGCCTCCGCCGGCACCGGACGAGGCCTAGTCGCCGTCCGGGGACGGCCCGTCCGCAATCGTTGGCACGAAGCGTCGCGTCCGGACCCTCCAGACCTGCAGGAGCGTCATGCCGGCGGCGGCCACCATGCCGGCCCAGAACGCCACCTGCCCGTGCAGCGCGAGCGACTCGCCGCCCCGGAGCAGCAGCCAGGCGAGCCCCATCCACGCCAGCGTCGGGAACAGCGAGCAGAATCCCGCGGCGATCGCGAGCCCGCAGGACACCACGAGACCAGCAGTCAGGGCCCAGGCGACCAGCGAGTCACCGCCGGCCTGCGCTGCGGACCGCGCCAGCAACCCGCAGAGCATGAGGACGAGCACGGCGGGAATGGCCGGCTGGGGCCGGCAGTTGGCCGTGATGGTTTCGAGGGCTGTCTCGGGGGGCCGGCTCATTCAGGATAGAGTGCCATCTCGGCCAGCGCGATGTCAGCCTCGAATTCCCGCATCCAGCCCAGCACGGCAATCCGCTGGAGCCGGGCCGCGTCTAGTGGCAGGGTGATGTCGTTCGCGACGAAGCCGGTCCAGGGCACCCTAACGCGCTGCCACCGGGGCACGGCGTGAAACGTGGCGCGGTAGGACTGGTCGTACCAGCCGCAGTCGGCGGTCCGGACGTGAATGTTGTAGTCCTCGTCATTGCCATAGACGAGCATCTCCACGCCGGCCCAGGCCGAGCCATCGAAGCCCGAATCCCGCGTGCCGAGATCCAGGGCCATCTGGATGAAGCCGCCGCCCTGGTCCCGGGTCACACGGCCCGTCAGCCGGATACAGCGCCGACCATCCACCATCGAGCTGGCGAAGGCGGCGTCGGAGACGCCGCCCATGACCCGGTCACTGAAACCGCGCCAACGGGCCTTCGGAGCCAGGATGTCCTGGTCTCCCTCGAAGCTGCTGAGGACGAGACGTTTGACTGCCATCGGACCTGGCCCCACCGGTAAGCTGCCCACAGGGTACAGGAGCAGCAGCCGGCCGGGTCAGCGTGCGGGGGCCGGCGACCCCACCGTCATGGCATCAGTCCCCCGGTTGTCGGCCATGGCGCCAATGCGCCACGTGTCCCCGGCGCGGACCAGCAGGTAGACCTCGCTGAAGCTGTCCTGCCGCCGCTTGCCGCTGCGCTCGACGGTCTCGCTCGCTACCGTGGCCCAGACCGTGGCCAGGTCCCCGTCCACGCGCGTATCGGTGACCTTCGGGACTCGCCGGTAGGTGCTCGTCACGGCAAAGAGCACGGGACCGATGGTGTTCCAGTGCGTCTTGAGGTCGCTGGTGATGCCACCGGTACCCGTTGTGACGCCCGCGTGGGCGGAGCGCAGCGTGTACTGGACAGCGCCGTTGGCGAGCAGCGCCGTGGCGTCCTCGAGCTTGCGGGCGCTGAGCGCGCTGTTGAAGGCCTGCACGACCTCGGCCGGGCCGGGGCCGGCCGCCGGCGCGGGGCCGGCGGCCAGTATCAGGACAATGAAGGCGCCAACCAGGCTTCTGTGCATGATAAAACTTCCCGCTGCGACGGCCCGCGACCGCCTGGCGCAAGAATACCGCCTGCCAGATGGATTACTGACGGCACTAGGTACAAGTCCCTAGCACCCACGCTGGCAGCCACGGTAACGGGGCGACTAGGATAGATACGCCATTGGCTGAGGAATAGTTTATGTCTCCGACGACCGCTACCGACAGCTACACGGGTGTCAGCAAGACCCTGCACTGGCTGATCGCGCTGCTCGCCTTCACCCAGCTCACCATGGGCAAGGTATTCGATGTGGGGGCCGACGAGGACAACGGGCTGTTCGGCTGGCATACCTCGCTCGGGCTGCTCGTGCTCGCGCTGATGCTGGTCCGCCTTGCCTGGCGGCTGACCCATCCGGTCCCTGCACTTCCAGCGTCCACACCGGCCTGGCAACAGGCGGCGGCCCGGGCTACGCACATCACCTTCTACGCGCTGCTCATCGCACTGCCGCTGTCCGGCTGGCTGGTGACTTCGGCCGAGGGCGATGCCGTGAACTTCCTTGGCTGGTTCCCGGTGCCCGCGCTGCCGGTTCCGGGCGGCGAAGCGGCCGAGGACACGCTCGAGGAAGCCCATGAGCTGCTCGGCAACCTGCTGCTCATCCTCGCCGGCGTGCATGTGCTGGCCGGCCTCAAGCACCACTTCATGGACCGGGACGGGGTGCTGCGGAGAATGCTGCCCGGCTAGGGCGTCCCGTATATTTGGGGTCTCAGCAACCAGCCAGTCCCCGACCGGAGCCCGCCATGCAGGAAACCAGACGCCGCCACCCCAACGTCGTCAACCTTGCCGAATTGCCTCCCGGGAGCTTCGAGAAGGGCACGCGCTTCGCCCTCGCCAACAGGGTGCTGGGACGCGCGACCGGCGCCCGCGGCATCGGCTGTAGCTGGTACGAGGTGCCGCCGGGCAAGACTGCCTTTCCCAACCACTATCACTGCGCCAACGAGGAATCGATCTACGTCCTCGACGGCACGGGCACGCTCCGGATCGGCGCCGACGAAGTGCAGGTAGGCCCCGGCGACTACGCCACGTTCCCGGTGGGTCCCGCGCACACTCACCAGCTGCTGAACACCGGCGAGTCGCCCCTGCGCTACCTGTGCTTCTCGACCCTGCTGCCGACGGAGGTCGTCGGCTATCCGGACTCGCGGAAGATCGGGGCCATGGGCTTCACGGCGGCCGGGGAATCGATAGTGCGGCTCGTGGTGCGTCAGGAAAGCGCCGTCGACTACTACGACGGGGAACTGTGAACCGGCAGAAAACTCCCCGGCGCGGTGAATCCGGCTATGATCAGTGACACTACCTATCAAGCCTGCCCGCGGGGCTGTGTCATCCTCGCCTTCCGGGCTGTTTCCAGGGGAATCATGTGTCAGATCTGAGCGCCGTCCGCGACCACTTGCTGAAGCGCAAGGCCGAACTCCGGAACCGCACCGAGCGCGTGGGGACCGACCTGCGCCACGAACGGGACCCGCTGTCGGCGGATTTCGCCGACCAGGCCGTGCAGCGAGGCAATGATGATGTGCTGTCCGCCATCAGCGACTCGGCGATGAGCGAACTCAGCCAGATCGACGTGGCCCTGCGGCGGATCGACACCGGCCAATACGACACCTGCGCGGCCTGCGGCAAGACGATTGCCCCCGAGCGGCTGAAGACCGTGCCGTACACGGACAAGTGCGCCGCCTGCGCGGCCTGAAGCGGGACATCATTATCGCGTTCATGGATCCCGCCAAAACCGGCGGAAGATCAGGGACAGCGAGGGCTGGGAGGCCGGTACACGCCGTTTCAGCGCGGCACCGCACAGTCCGGGGCCACAGCACGGGGAATTGAAAGAATTCCCGACAGTGGCCGGCCCCAGCACGCACGCCGGTGACTCCTGGGCGGAGATGACTTAAGCGGGAAAATTTGGTGCGGGTGCACGGTACTTGCGCCCTGCCAGCGGAGTAGAGTTGGCGCCGTCATGGACAGCGTCTATTCGGTCGAGCAGGTGGAACCCGGAAAGGTGCGGTTCGTCGTCGCGCCCGCCTCCCGACCACTGCGGGCTATTTCCAGGCTGATTCCGCGGGCGGCAAGAATCGGCCTGCCGCAAGAGCGTTGCTTCGTGGTTTCCCCCGCGGGCATCGAGATCCCGGGCGGGGATTTAATCCCCTCTACAGTGATTCACCGCGTCGTCCTGCGCAACGCGGAGGCCAAGGTACGGCCCGTGACACCCGGTTCGGACCCCGCGGAGCTCGAAGCGGCCGACCGCTCGATCAGCCGCGGCGCTCGCAAGGCCTGGATGCTCTGGGTCGAGGCCGGACGGCGCTCAACGACAATCGTCGCCGGCATGAACCACGCCACGGCCTTCGCGGTGCTGTCAGAAGTGTGCCGGATTCTCGGCACGCCGATCGACTGACCGGCCGGCTCAGTCGCCGGAGGCGGGCTCGATCACGCCGAACTGCGCCCGGGTCCGCACGTAGAAGAGCGCCAGGCGCTCCCGCTTCAGCAGGTCCATAAGCTTGCCGGCCTCCTCGTCTGTGACGACGAACTGAACCTCTATCGCCAGCGAACCGGCAAGCTCGAAGAAGCTGCTTTCGTGCAACACGTGGTCGCGCCCAAAACCGGCCATGGCACGGAATGCCGAGCCGCCGCGGACGCCGAGGGCATTGGCCTGCTCCAGCAGCCACTCCCAGGCGAGCGCGCCGTCGACCCGTTCGTTCTCGCGAACGTAGAACCGGAGAAACCACCCTTCCATCACGCTGTTCCCGCCTTCGCTCAGTGCCTGATCAATGCCACAGTGCCAATGCCCGCGAAGGTCATCGCCACCGAACCCATGACGTGCGCAGCCGCCGCCCCGAAGGCCCACAGCGTCCGGCCCTGCTGCAGCAGGGTGGTCAGTTCCGCTGAGAACGTCGAGAACGTGGTCAGGCCACCACAGAAGCCCGTGATCACCAGCAGGCGCCACTCCGGGGAGAGGGCGGCAAAGGTCGCGAAGAACGCTATGGCAAGGCCGACCATGTAGGCACCCACCAGATTGGCGAACAGTGTGCCGGGCGGGATCGCCGGGAACAGGCTGTTGAGCTGGGCGCCGAGCCACCAGCGCAGCAGTGCGCCGATACTGGCCCCCACGCAGATCGCAATCACGGATTTCCACATGACACTGTCCTCCGCGCGAGTGTAACTGCCGCCGGGGCCAGCGGTCGCCCCGGGTCCGGCAGCCGGGCTGACAACGGTCGCGCGGCGCCGTTCAGCCGCCAGTCGTAGATGACGCTGAAGGCCAGCACGCGCGTCACGTAGTCGCGGGTTTCCCGGTAGGGAATGGTCTCGATGAAGACATCCGCGGGCAGGGTCCCGCGCTCGTCGACCCAGCGAAGCACGGGCGCCGGGCCCGCGTTGTAGGCCGCGGTGGCGAGCCACGGGCTGCCCTGGAAGCGCTCGGCCTGCTGCGCGAGGTAACGGGTGCCGAGGCTGATGTTGGCTTCGGGATCCAGCAGCGTGCCCGGCCCGAGCCAGCTCATGCCGAGCTGCCGGGCCATCCGCTGGCCGGTGGCGGGGAGCAGCTGCATGAGTCCATAGGCATTGGCAGGGGAACGGACGTCAGGTTGCCAGGCGCTCTCGGCCCGGATCAGGGCGTAGGTCCAGGCGGGATCCAGCGCGTTCCGGGCCGTCTCCCGCTGGACCGTCGCGCGCTCGGCGAGGGGAAAGCGCAGGCTGTAAAAGCGCTGGTCATCGCCCGAGCTCAGGGCGAAAACGACCCGGTCGTGCCATCCCTGGGAGCTCGCAAGCAGCAGCAGTTGACGCCGGTCGGCTTCCCCGAGCCCCTGGCGGGCAAAGTCCCAGGCGCGGGCCGCTTCGGGCAGCCAGCCGACGGCCTGCAATTCCAGTGCGCGGGCCACGTCGCGCTGCCCGCGCAGGGCCGCCGCGCGCGCGGGGTCGGGCTCGATCTCCCTCGGACAGATCACGTAGGGCGCATCGAGCCTGTCGGCCGCGAGGAAGCCGTGGAAGTTGGTCTCGGTCGCGAGCGTGGCATAGACGTCGCGAGCTTCGCCCGGCCGCCGGGTTGCTCCCAGTGCCCGACCGCGCCAGTAACGGGAGCGCGGCGCGGCGGCCAGGGCGGGCGGCAGACCGTCCACCACCTTCAGCACCGCCGGCCAGTCCTGGCGTGCCAGCGCCGCCCGCAGCTGCCACTCGGCCAGTTGCTCGCTGCGCGCCTCCATCGGCACGCGCTCGAACCAGTCCTCTGCGTCCGGGCGATAGGCCACCGCCGCGTAGAGGGCAAGCTCGTGCAGGACGGCGGACCGTTCGGCCGTCGAAAAGGCGAAGCGCGACGAGAGCAGCGACCAGTGGTCAATGGCGCTGTCGATGGTGGCCCGGGCCCGCCGTTGCAGTGCGCGAACCACCGCTTCACGCTGGCCCGGGGCATCCAGCCACTGCGCCGCGGACTTCAGGGTCGCCTCCGGATCCGCCACCGCCCCCGCGAGCCGCTCGCCGGCGACAGTCTCGTCAGCGGGGAGCAGCCGGGCGAGCACGCCAGCAAGGCCGGCGTTGCCCGCATCGGCCGCCAGGCGCAGGCGCTGCCAGACGCGGGTGCTGTCCAGCCAGCCGCGATCGCGAGCCACGGCGAGCGGCCCGTCGCAGACGGTCGGCAGGCTCTGGCCGGTCGGCCACAGTTCCAGCAGCTCGCGCCGCGCGTCGCCGGTGCGGTCCGCAGCCAACAGCGCCTGGACCCGCTGGCAGCGCAATTCCGTGGACAGGGGCAGGTTCCCGGTGTCGAACGCGAGGAAGGCCGGCCAGTCGGCGCGACGTGCGAGCTCCGCCAGGTAATCCCGCCGGAACTGGCGCCCGAGCTGGGTAGAAGCCTCCGCCGCCAGGAACTGTTGCGCCGTTGCGGCACTGACGGTAGCGAGGTCGCGGTTCAGCCTGGCGTAGTCCAGGTAGGGCGCCAGCAGGTAATTATCCAGCTGCTTCCGCTCGGCCTCGTAGGCCGCCGGATTGCCCGTGAGGGCGGCAGCCGCCGCCCGGAAGGTGTCGCGGTTGCGATCCAGCGGGAGCGGGTCGGCCCGGACGGCCGTGAGGGTCAGCAGCAGGCCGCCGGCCAGCGCGCAGCAGAGAGACTTCCAACGAGGTTGAGTGACGAACATCCCGCGGAGTGTACAAAACCCCGCCGGTCCAGGCTCAACCGCTGCGCCGGTCCACACCCGGCCAGTCACACGGCTATTCGTTCTCGTGGCTGATCTTCAGCAACGCGCCGCAGCCCTTGCAGTGGACGGCATCAGTTTCGTGGCGCTGCAGTCCGCAGGAGGGGCATTCGTGCCGCACCTTCGAGGTCCGGATCGTGACCTGCACCAGGCGAAAGAACAGTGACACCCCGCCGATCATGATCAGGATCGACAGGGCGCGGCCACCGGCACCGGGCAGCACGATGTCGCCATAGCCGGTGGTCGTCAGCGTAGAGACCGTGAAGTACAGGGAGTCCATATAGGATCGGAGGGTGGGCACCCGCGCCGCAAATGCCGAGTGCACGAGCCCGGTCATCACGAAGATAAAAACACCCAGGTTGGTCGCCGCCTTCGTGGATTCCACCACCTGGGAATTCATCCAGCGGCCACCGCCGATGACCCGCCAGAACAGTTCCCCGTGAACCAGCGAATACGCCCGGAGGATTCGCAGGAAACCCAGGTTGGCGGTGTACACCGGGAGCGCGAGGGAGATGAAGACCGCAAGGTCGGCCCACACCAGGGGACGCCGCGCCCACCGGCGGAGGTCGCCAAATGCCCAGCCACGAGCGGCGAGGTCCAGGCCGAGAACGCCGGCGATGCAGTAGTCGAGCACGAGGAACATGGCACCACGCTCCAGGAACGGCGCGACCATGAAAAACGAGATCAGCCCGATGTCGAGCACCAGCATCGTGACCTGGAAGCGTACGGCCCCGGGCCCGGCACCAAAATAGAGTGCATGCAACCGCCGGCGCCGCCGCGCCCACGCCGGGAGGCCGTCAGGCTCGGCGACAGGCTTGCCCTCGCTCATCCGGGAACGTTAGCGTGGCTGATCGGTGGACCACAAGCCCGCATGGCCCCTCCGCCAGCCATTACCAACGACCGGGGCTTTCTGTCAGTATCCCGGCTGAACCCGTGGGAGGCCCTCCATTTGCTGAATGCCCATGCCGTTGCCGTGATGGTCGTTACGGTCGCCGTGTTCTACCTGTACACGCGGCCGTGGATCCGGATGGAGCTCGTATCGCTGCTGCTGCTCGCAGCCCTGCTCTCCATTTTCCTCCTGTTTCCCTACGTATCGCAGGCGACCCGGATTACCGAGACCGAGGTCCTGCAGGCGTTCGGCCACCCGGCACTCGTGGCCATCTGCTCGCTGATGATCCTCGGGCGCGGCCTGACCATGACCGGCGCATTGGAACCGGCAGTGCGGATCCTCGCCAAGATCTGGGGACTGAATCGCTGGCTCGGGCTTCTTCTCACGCTGATCCTGGCGGCCATGGCGAGCGGCGTCATCAACGACACTCCCGTGCTGGTGCTCATGCTGCCGATGCTGCTGAGCCTCGCGGAGCGCACGGGGTATCCGGCGTCCAAGACGCTGATGCCGGTGAATTTTGCCATCCTCACCGGCGGCATGCTGACGAGCATTGGCACCTCCACGAACCTGCTGGTGCTGTCCATCGCAACCGATCTCGGCATGAAGCCAATGGGGCTGTTTGACTTTACGGCCACGGCGGCCGTCGCCCTGCTCGTAGCGCTGCCCTATCTCTGGCTGATCGCGCCACAACTGCTGCCGGGCGCCTCAGGCAAGCCGCAGGACACCTCCCGCAAGTTCGAGGCCAGGATCGTCGTTGCGGCAAAGAACGAGCGCCTGGTCGGCGCGACAATCGAGGCACTGGGCAAGCTGCTCGGCAAGCCGCTGCCGCTGGTGGAGCTGATTCGTGACGGGAAGGCCATCGATCCCGCGGCCATTGACGCCACCGAGGCCGACGACGTGCTGATCATCAAGGACACGCCGTCGGGGCTGAAGGAGATCGCCGCGGTGCTTCGCAGCGACCTGTTCGACCGCGGCGGCGAGGGGCGCTTTGTCGCGGCCGACGGCTCTGATGACGATGTCAGCCTGGCTGAGGCCGTGATCGGCACACGCTCCAATCTCGACGGCCTGACGCTGGCGGAGGCGCGGTTTGCCGAGAGGTTCAATGTCGTCGTCGTGGGCCTGATGCGCGGCACCGAGCAGATCCTTAGGGATGGACGCCCGATTGGCGACGTACCCCTGGCGGCGGGTGATGTCCTGCTGGTCCAGGGAGGGAACGAGCGGCTTGTCGCGCTGAAGGCCGAGCCCCACCTGATGATGCTCGATAGCAGCCTGCAGCTGCCCCGCTCGCCGCTCGCCTGGCGCGCCCTGCTGATCATGCTGGTCGTCATCATCGGGGCGGCAACAAAAATCTTGCCGATTCACGTTGCTGCGTTCCTCGGCGTCATCGCGATGCTGCTATCAGGTTGCGTGAAGCTTGACGGCCTGGGGCGGGCGCTGAGCCCCGCCGTCGTCCTGCTTGTTGCGTCCAGCATCGCCCTGGGACAGAGCCTCGTCAGTACCGGCGCGGCGGACTGGATTGCCGGCGGCGTGGCTTTCCTGGTTGCGCAGGCATCACCGGCAATCCAGCTGGCACTGTTCATGGCCTTCTCGGCGCTGCTGACCAACTTCGTATCGAACAGCGCTGCGGCGGCCGTCGGCACGCCGATCGCCGTGGCCACCGCCGGCCAGCTAGGCGCCCCGATGGAGCCGTTTGTCCTTGCCATCCTGTTTGGCGCGAACCTGAGTTTCGCGACGCCCATGGCTTACCAGACCAATCTCCTGGTGATGAACGCCGCTAATTACAAGTTTGGCGACTTTCTGCGCGTGGGCGTGCCGCTGGTGCTCATCATGCTCGTGACACTGTCGGTCATGCTCGCGAAGCGCTACGGGCTCTGATCCGGGCCCGCGAGCCCGGCGCTCGGGGCTTGCCCGGGCTGGCGATGATCCCGGAGATGGACGTCCCGCTGCGGGAACGGGATCGTGATGCCTTCGGCAGCGAAGCGCCGATAGACCGAGCAATTGAGCTCGTGCAGCGCGAGGCCGCGCAGGGCGGGCTCCTCGATCCACACGAGCAGCTCGAAGTCGACACTCGAGTCTCCAAAGCCCCGCAGGCGCACCCGGGGCTCGGGTATCCGGCACACGTTGGGGTGATCCGCCGCGATGTGGATCAACACCGCCATCACCTGGTCGATGTCCGACCCATAGGCCACGCCGATCTTCACGCGCAACCGGTACTTGGTGTAGGGGCCGCCAGACTCATTGACGATCTTGGCGCGGCCCATGATGCCGTTGGGAATGCTGACCTCCTCGTCATCGCGGGTCAGCAGCCGGGTGCTGCGCAGGCCAATGTGCGTGACCTGGCCGCGCTCGCCGGAGTCCAGCACGATGTAGTCGCCGAACTGGTACGGCCGGTCGATCAGGATCGCCACGCCGGCAAAAAGGTTCCCAAGGGTATCCTGGGCTGCAAATGACAGCGCAATGCCGACGATGCCGGCCGAAGCCACCAGGCCGGTGACGTTGACGTTCCAGGCCATCAGGATCGCATAGGCGCCGGCCAGCGCGAGCAGCACCCGCATCAGGTTGTTGAGCAGCGGCACCGTGGTGGGCCGCACCCAGTTCGGCGCCGTCCGGCGGCCACTGGCGCCTTCAAGAAGCAGGCGGCCGCCGGTAATCAGGGCGGCAACCCAGACCAGGATCAGCAGGGACTCGACACCGGCCAGCGTCAGCGATGCAGCCCGGGCGCCAATGGGGAGGAGCTCGATAGAGGTGATGAGGCCCGCGAGAGCCACGGTTCGCAATACCAGCTTTCTGACGGTGCTGGTGAGCCGGCGGGAATCGCTGCCCAGCCAGCGGCTGAGGACGGCGCCGGTCAGCCACCCGCCAAACCTCGCCAGGACCAGGTACAGCAGCAGGTTGGCCCCGGAGCGGAGCCAGGGGTTCCGGCCGATTTCAGCCAGCCAGCCGGGAACCTGGTCTTGCAGAACTTCCAGCATCAACGCGCCCTAGCCACGCTTCGGCCTGATATCCGTGATGCCCCAGAATTCGAGTTCTCTCTCGAAGTTCCACAGGGGATGGACTCTTTCCAGGTCGGCAAGGTCGGCGTTGCTGGCGAAATCGTAGCCATTGTTCTTCTCGTTGTACCACTGGGCGTAACGCAGGGGATAAACCACCTCTTCCGTGAAGACGCTGAGCATCCTCATCAGCCACTGGGGGAACTGGCGGTACTTGAACTTCGTGCCGTGCCTGTTGGTCTTCTCGGCAATCTCGATGAGCTGGTGACCAGTCAGCGCACAGGACGCGATGGAAAAGTCCTCGCCGGAAAACACCTCGGGATACTCGAAGCAGGTACCAACCCACTTGCCGACGTCCCGGACGTCGATCCAGTTGACGAGGAACCCCGGATCGGTGATGCCGGGGATGTTGTTCTCGCGAATCATTGTCTTCGACAGGCTGCTGTCGCCGCGGATCTGGACCTGCGCCGTGTAGTCCACGCGATGCATGGCGTAGTAGTAGGCCGGGCGGTGAATGCAGGTAACGTTCACGCCCTGCCCCCGCAGGAAATTTGAAACCAGCAGGCGCTGGTGAATCCACCAGGGAGCCTCGGGCGCCTCATCGACGATGCCGTGCACCTTGTCTGTCGGAAAAATCAGCGTGATCACTTGCTTCACGGAGGGATTCGCCCGGAAGGCGCCGAGCGCCGCCACAACCTGGCGCATCACTGCCGCACGGCCACCGGCGGGATCGTTGCCGTGGTTGGTGATCTTTCCTGCCCGGCTGGTATTCGCGGTGACGTACAGCACCACCCCGTCGCAGCCGGCAAAGGCCTCGGTCAGCCTGGCCTCGGAATTCATGTCCACGCCGGGGTGCAGGGTCAGCAGCCCGGGGTGGGTGGCCTCCGTGACCTTGAGCAGCGCTTCGAGCCGGGCGGCCGCCTGGGTGCCGGGCGTGCGGTACAGGGCCCGCACCCGGAACCGGAGCGTCTTGGCCAGTTCCTCGACGATCGCGTAGCACTCCCAGCCGGTAGCGCAGGTGACTGCGACCAGCGGCCACTCCGCCATCGGCAGGTCGGGGGCGGGAGCCCCGGCCCGCTCCGCCTTGATCTTCAGCACGGCCTCGACGAGCCGCTTGTTCTTGGCCTTGATCGCCAGCTGTGCCATCCGCACTGCTTCGTCCCGGTGCATTGTCAAAACCCTTCGAGTGCTCAGAAAACGTGGCCATCAAGATACATTCGAGCCCGTCACAATGCGACTGGCTCCCGCCCCCGGGCATTCCGCTCCCCGGGGGCCTATAGAATGCCACCGGGCTGGCGCGCCGGGCGCCCGATCACGAGGTTCACATGGCTCGCCGCTCACTGACGTCTTACGTACTGCTGTCGCTGGCTGGCCTCCTGGTGGCAATCCTGCTGGCCGGCTGGTGGAAGTCAGGCGGCATATCGACCTTGCTCCAGGCGCCCGCCGGGGTCGCCCTGAGTACGGTGGCGGACATGCCCGGCATCACCTGCCAGCGTCTGGTGATGCCCACGAAGCTCTCCGCTTCAGGACTCCTTCACCATGACGTGGTGGGCGAGCTGTGCTCCCGGGGCACGCTCGAGGGCAAGGCCCTGCAGGTGCTGGTGTCAGGCGCCGGGTACGGGCCGATCTACTGGGACTTCCCCTACCAGGCGGACACCTATTCCTATGTGCGGGCGGCGCTGCAGGCAGGCTACGCGACCTTCAACTTCTACCGGCTCGGGATGGGTGAGAGCGACCACCCGCTGGGCATCCTGCTGAACGTGGATAACCAGGCGTATGTCCTCGGCCAGCTCATCGACTCACTGAGGCGCAGCCACGACTTCAGTGCCGCGTTCGTTGTCGGGCACTCGTTCGGATCGGTGACTGCCATCGCGCATGCCCTCGCTCGCCCCGAAAGCATCGACGGGATCGTGCTTACCGGCTTCGCCCACAACACCAACCCCGGCTTCATCACGGCAATGCGCACAGGCGTGGACGTGGCGGCGTTCAAGGGTCCGTTCGTGGGCAAGATCGTGGATCCCACCTACCTGATCTCGAAGGCAGGCACCCGCGGTGGAACCTTCTACACGGCGGAGAACGCCGACCCGGTGGTCATCGAGGTCGACGAACTCAACCGGCAGACGACAGCCGTCGGCGAGGTGATCTCATCGAGCAAGTACTTTGGTCCCCAGTCCAAGGGGCTGACGGTGCCCGTCCTGCTGGTCCTCGGGGACGATGACTTCGTGGTCTGCGGCGGCGCTCTCGACTGCCGGGATCATGCCCGGACGATCGCCCACGAGCAGGCGTACTTCCCCGCAGCACGGAGCTTCGAGATGGTGATGCTGGCGCACACCAACCACGATGCCAGCCTGCACCGCGGTGCGCCGGCGGCGTCAGCGCTGATTCTCGACTGGATGGCCCGTCGCGTCAGCGACCTGCCAGCATCCCGCCGTCAATCCGCAGCGCCTCGCCCGTAATGAACCCGGCCTCGGGGGAGCACAGCCAGACGACGGCTCCCGCCACTTCCTCCACGGTGCCGACCCGGCCCATGGGGTGCATGGCGACGATGCGCCGGGACACCTCGGGATCCTCCGTGAACAGGCGCCGGGCCATGTCCGTCGTGATCACACCGGGGCAGACTGCATTCACACGTATGCCGTCCTGCGCGTAGTCGAGCGCTGCCGTCCGGGTCAGCCCGATGACGCCGTGCTTGCTGGCGTGGTAAGCAGCGCCGATGGCGCCACCCATGAGCCCGGCCACCGAGGACATGTTCACGATGGCCCCGCCGCCCCGGGCAAGCATCGCCGGAATCTCGTACTTCATCGACAGGAACACGCCCGTCAGGTTCACGTCGATGACCTGCCGGAACGTCTCCTCGTCGTAGTCTGCCGTCCGGACGAAAGCCGTGCCCTCTATACCGGCGTTGTTGAAGGCATAGTCGAGGCCACCGTAGGCCTCGACCGTGGCAGCCACCAGCTTGCGGACCTCCTCCCCGTGCCGCACGTCCACTGGCACGAAAATGCCCTCACTGCCAGCGGCTTCGACCAGCCGGAGAGTTTCTTCGCCCTCGTCCCGGCGGCGGGCCGCCACGACCACCCGCGCCCCGGTCCTCGCGAAGGCGACTGCCGCTGCCCGACCAATGCCGGAGCTGCCACCGGTGATGAGTGCGACCCTGGCTGATGAATTTTCCATGGCGTTCTCCTTCTCGCACAGCGGGGCGCGACGTGGCCCGCGCTCGTGTGCCATCAGTATGCACCCTGGTGGCTGAACGGGGCGCCCTGCCTGCCGCCGGCCTGATACCATCTTTGTGTGATGCCGACGGGAGCGGGCAATGCTTCAGCGACGGGAGTTCGTACTCGGTAGCGCCGCAGCGGTGACAGGCACCGCGGGCTGCAGCGGTGACGCGGGCGCGGCCAGTTACGCCGAAAGCGTCCGCCGTACCTGGCGGCCGGGTTCTCGCGGCAAAGGCGGCAGTCCGACCCTGGCCCTGGAGCTCGTGCGCTACGCGACGCTGGCGCCGTCCAGCCACAACACCCAGTGCTGGCATTTCCGGATCGACGAGCAGGGGATCGAAATACTCCCGGACCTGGCACGGCGCTGCCCGGTCGTGGACCCGGATGACCACCACCTGTTCGTATCGCTGGGCTGCGCCACGGAAAATCTGCTGGAGGCTGCCCTCGCCAACGGACTGATGGCCACTCCCGGGTTCGACATCGAGCGCAACGCGGTGAGCGTCCGGCTCGAGTCCACCCGGCCCAGCGTGACGCCCCGGTTCCTGGCAATTCCGGAGCGGCAGTGCACCCGCGGCGACTACGACGGAAGGCCATTGTCGGCGGATGAGCTCGGGAGCCTTCGCGCGGCCGGCACGGGCGACGGCGTCCGGGTGCAGCTGATCACCGGGCGACCGGCCATGGAAAGCGTCCTGGAGTACATCGTCGAGGGCAACACGACGCAGTTGAACGACCCGGCCTTTGTCGCCGAGCTGAAGACATGGATCCGGTTCGGCGAGCAGGAAGCGGTGCGGGCGGGAGACGGCCTGTTCGGCCCGGCATCCGGCAACCCGGCTATTCCCCGCTGGCTGGGCAGCCGGATCTTCAACCTGGTGGCAAGTGCCGACCGCGAGAACGACAAGTGCGCCAGGCAGGTCCGCAGCAGCGCGGGACTGGCAGTATTCGTCTCCGAGCGGGAAGACAAGGCGCACTGGATCGAGGCCGGTCGCTGCTACGAGCGCTTCGCGCTGCAGGCTACCGCCCTTGGCATCCGCAACGCGTTCCTGAACCAGCCTGTCGAAGTTCCAGCCCTGCGCAGGCAGTTCGCCGCACATCTGCAAACAGCCGACCGCCGGCCGGATCTGCTCGTGCGCTTCGGGCGTGGCCCCCTGATGCCGCGGTCCCTGCGCCGTCCCGTACCGGAGGTAATCGCCTAGGGAACTTCCGGGCACGCGTCACGTCCGGCATAGAATAGTCCATGCACAACATCGTGAAGCGGACGACGCTGATCGTGCGGGACATGGACAGCTCGCTGCGCTGGTACCGGGAGGTGCTGGGACTGTCGGTCTACTACGACAAGCCCATA
>JBBQSA010000051.1:0-23486 GCA_038214295.1 Gammaproteobacteria bacterium | reverse complement strand
CGGCAAGAAGGCTTAACGCTGTCACCAGAAGACCCGCCCCGGTTCCGCACAGGAAGGTGGCGATGACGACTGCGGGATAGAACAAAATGAACGCCCCGGCTTCATCGGGAAGAAAGAGCCAGCGGAGCGCAAAGGCAACAGCAAAAACGGCGGCTGCATAAGCGTAGCGCCCCAAAACTGTCTGCGGCACAGCGATGTTGTTGAAAACATTGTCGTGGAATTCGGTCTTCGTCGCGGCAAGGTCTTCCAGCTGTCTGTTGATGCGCAGAAGTTCTTCCGCACCCCGACGCATAGACTCAGTCCCAACCTCAGCCTGCACGGGGCCGGTCATGTTTGTTTCATCATCCGGCATATCTGCCCTTCTTTGTCGGCAACAGCTTCGAGGTGTGGCAACAGCAGGGGCTCGTCCTCAAGGGGGCGCGTCACCGCGAAGTGCTCCTTGGCCTGCCGTTCATTGATGGTTAATTTGTGGGTGAAGAGCCGGCTAGTTCACAAAGCACTTTGATATTAAGTGCTTATTGTATCTCTCGGCGGACGTCCACGAAACACCGCGCAAATCAATCGATTCTCGGCCGCGCGATACCGGGGCGCATGGAGAAAAAGCTGGTTTGAAGTTTCTATAGACCTGGCAGCGGTGACTCCTCCGAGCGATGGCGCAACTGCGGTTCACCGGTGGATAAAACGTCATCTTCTCACCGGCGCACGCAGCGTCACGGTGCAATTGCCGCTACCACAAGTGTTGAGGACGCTTGCAGGCGCCTTCTCGGCGATTTCAAAGGCCTTGCTACGCTCGGATGGCGAGGTTGAGATCAAAGTTATTTACTGCCAATAGGTAGAGATAGATACTCAATGGTTATAGGACGAGGAAAACGTCGCCGGCGATAGGTACCGATAGATCCCGACCGATCCTGAAGGGTTACGTACATCGGGCTGTCGATAGTCTGCGATACGTGCCGATAGATGCTGAATGCGAATTTTGGGTATCAGATGCAAATGACGGTAGATCTGACGGTATAAATGCTACTCGCTGAAACAAGGTCTATACGGGACAACGACGTAGAAGCGCCGTTGATGATTGAGTGGGAATAACGGCCACAATTGATGTTATAAAAACGTTCTATAAATCAATAAGGTATAATGTATTGTTAACTATAGACTTTCTCTAGTAAACAAGACGACTGCTCAGCCTTAAGTCAATGAATCCTCGCTTGATTGTGGGATTTCCTCACACTGAGGTGCGCGCAGACATCCCCCTCAAGTTGACGGTAAATCTGACGGTAAAAACGGAGCTGTGGCCAGAAGATGCCAATGATCTGGCAGTCGGTAAATCGCGATTTCTTCACGGAAATCTCCTCGACTCAGATGACGAGAAAATTCCACTTCTGGCTTCAGAAAATTTCCGGGGGGATTACCCTCGATCACCTGAAAGACGATGCCGTGGGCAACGGCAATAGCCAACACCAGGATCGCGGAACGCTGCAGCTTCTTCCAGCGCGCAGTGTCGATCCCGCCTGCCCAGCCCGGCAGCGGGTCGTCCCGACACCAGCAGCAGCGCATGGCGGCGTGCGCGACTAGCCAGTCATCCGGCCCCGGGTGTGCAGCGGGTCAATACGCTGGGTAACCGCGCTCGCTCAGCGCCGGGCGGTCCCCACATTTTTAGCTCTCGGCTGAAGCCGATGTTCGGCATCGAGAATTGCGATGGGACTCATCGTATTCTTACTTACGGGTAAGCGTGCGCCCCCGACTGGAACAGGAGAGCAAGAATGAGTGATTCCCCAGCCTATTCGCCGCCGGCAGTGTGGACGTGGAAGCCGGGTAATGGCGGCATGTTCGCCAACATCAACCGGCCCACGGCAGGCGCGCGCGTTGAGGCTGAGCTACCGGTCGGCAAGCACCCCTTGCAGCTCTACTCACTCGCGACACCGAACGGCGTGAAGGTGACCATCATGCTCGAGGAGTTGCTCGAGCTGGGACACGCCGGGGCGGAGTACGATGCCTATACCATCGACATCGGCCAAGGGGAGCAGTTCGGCAGCGGCTTTGTCGCACTAAACCCGAACTCCAAGATCCCTGCCTTGCTGGACCGGAGCGGACCCGAGCCGGTGCGCGTCTTCGAGTCCGGCGCGATCCTGCTGTACCTGGCTGACAAGTTTGGCGCGCTGCTGCCGCAGGACCATGCAGCCCGGACGGAGGCGCTGTCGTGGCTCTTTTGGCAGATGGGTGCGGGGCCCTTTGTGGGAGGCGGATTCGGGCACTTTTACGTGTACGCACCCATAAAGATTGAGTACGCCATCGACCGCTACGCGATGGAGGTCAAGCGGCAGCTGGACGTGCTCGACCAGCGTCTGGCCCGGCGCACGTATCTGGCCGGCGATGACTACAGCATCGCCGACATCGCCTGCTGGCCCTGGTACGGCGGCTTGGTCAGCAACGAGGTCTACGGCGCAGCCGCATTCCTGGACGCGCAGTCCTATCCCAACGTCTTGCGCTGGACGGCCAGCATCGCTGAGCGCAAAGCCGTGAAACGCGGGCGGCGCGTGAACCGTGTGTCGGGTGACGCGGATCAACAGCTCCGCGAGCGGCACGCGGCCAGCGACTTCGACCGCGCGCACGCCGGCGAGCCTGATGGCGTGTGACTTATGTTCATTTCGCCAGAGGAATGGGTGTGCTCCGGTCCACTGCCACGGCAGTGATGCTGTTCTGGGGCGAGCCTTCGATGACCCGGTCCGAATAGGTCAGATACACCAGCGTATTGCGCGGAGCATCCACCATGCGCACCACGCGCAGCTTCTTGAAGACCAGCGAAATGCGTTCGCTGTACATCTCGTCCTGTACCGGAATCGGTTTCAGAAAACTGATGGGGCCGGTTTGACGGCAGGTGATCGATGCCTCCGACTTGTCTTCGGCCAGTCCGAGCCCGCCCTTGATGCCGCCAGTTTTGGCCCGCGAGACGTAGCACGTGACACCACGCACGGCAGGATCGTCGTACGCATCGACGACGATCTTGTGGTCTGGGCCAATCAGCTTGAAGACGGTATCGACCTCTCCTACGTGTTGAGCGGTGGCCGGCAACGCGCAGCACACCGCTGTGGCGCAAAGCGCCAGGCGGATGTAACGGAACTGGCGGCGGAGTGGCGAGGCGACAGTGACCATGTGGGCTCCCATTGAGTAAGAGTGGCATCGACTAACAGTTGATTATGCCGTTAGTGTTCGATCTAGACAGATCTCGCAGGGTACGTTCCGGTGAGACCGCCCCGAATCTCGCGATAATCCTGGACCCTGAAGGATTGAGGGTAAAAATGACGGTAGAATTCGGCGACTAACAAGAAAGGTCCGGTCGTAGTAACAACTTGTAAGTGCCGTTGACCATCGAGTGGGAGTAGGCCGGCTTTCCTTGCGAGTGTTTTAAGTTCCTATACCCGGATTCTCGCGCACCTTCATTGCTGATCCTGCTCATCAAGCTGCTCCTCGTCCCGCTGCTCCTGGCAGCGGTGACGCTGGCCGCCCGGCGCTGGGGGTCTGGCGTCGCCGGCTGGCTGGGCGGTTTCCCCATCGTGGCCGGCCCGATACTGCTCATCCTGGCGCTGGAGCAGGGCAACGCCTTCGGCGGCCTGGCGGCAGAAGCGGCACTTGAGGGGGTAGGCCCGACAATGTTCTTCGCTGTTCTCTATGCCCACCTCAGTGCGCGACTTCCCTGGTGGCGGACGGTGCTCCTGGCCTACGGCGGGTGGGTCGCCGCGGTCGCATTGGTGTCTCAGGCGCCACCCGGACTCGGCGTCGCGGCCACGATCGGCAGTGCCGGTCTGGCGTTAGCCCGCTGGCTGGTCAGGCCGCCACCGGGCCCGGTGCTGCCCCAGCGCAGCAACCGGCTGGAACTGCCGGCCCGGATCCTGGTTGGCGTGCTGCTCACCTTCGTCTCCAGCGGGCTCGCCGCCGCCTTTGGCCCGCGACTCGCGGGTTACGCGGCAACCTTTCCCCTGGTCGCCTCCATTGTCGCGAGCTTCAGCCACGCCCTCCACGGGCGTGATTCAGCGGTGCGCTTCCTGGCGGGATGGGCGCAGGGCATGTGGTCAGTCGGAACCTTTTGCCTGGTGCTGGCCTTACTCCTGCCGAGGACAAGTGTTGCCCTGGCGTTTGCGGCCGCGCTGGCGGTGACTGCAACGCTGCATGCACTGTTGCGGCCCGGGTCTCAGGCGTCGGACGGCCCCAGCCGGTAGCGGTTAAGCAGCAGGATGCTGCTCACGTGCAGGACCGCCGGCGCCACGACGTAGGCGAAGAAGATCCCGCGCAGCACCCCCGCTGACTGCGGCGGCAGGCTGCCGTCACTGGATTCAACAAACCCGATCAGGGACAGGAAGCCGAGGAAGATCGCGGCGCCCAGGGCATTGCCGATCTTGTCCACCGCCGAGTACACCGCGGACAGCGCACCCTCCCGACTGATGCCTGATTGCTCCCGGTCGAACGCCACGGTGTCGGTGAGCACAGAGAAAGACATCAGTATGAAGCCGCCATTGAAGACGCCGATGGCCGCCGCGACCAGCCAGACGATCCACATGGAGCCCGCTGTGGCGAAGAAGTAGGCCTGGATGCTGACCGCGTACAGCACGAGGCACCATTTGTAGACCGGCATCTTGCCGAAGCGCGCTGCGGCCTTAACGAGTAACGGCATGGCAGCGATCGACGCCACGGAGATGATGATGATCCAGACCGGAATGACGTTAAACGTGTCCATTCCCAGGCCCATCGCGTAGGCAAAGAAGAAGAAGCCGCCCGCGTAGCCAATTCCGGCGCTGATGTACTGGACGATGTTGGCGGTGATCAGGATGACAAAGGGCTTGTTGGCCCAGGCAATGCGGAGCTGCTCCCTCAGCGGCACTGTCGTCCCGCTGGCCACCGTCGAGCGGGCCCGGGCCGTGCCGAAGAACACCCACAGCGTGGCGCCGGCAATCACGGCGCCCATCACCAGGGACATCCACTGGTAGCCCTCCCGCGGCGTGCCGCCCAGATCCTGCGTTACCCACGCGACGATCTTTGGCGCCAGAGCCCCGCCCAGGATCAGCCCGATGGCAAGGCAGGCATTGCGGAAGGACATCAGGGTGGTGCGTTCACGGGGATCGTCGGACATCTCGGAGGCCATGGTCAGGTACGGCACGGAGAACATCGAGAAGCCGGTGTTGAGAACGAGGTAGATGGCCGTGGTGTACAGGAACAGCGCGAACTGGGACGACAGCGCCGGGACGAAGAACAGCAGGACGAAGCACAGCGCGGCGAGCAGCCCGCCGGCCAGGATGAACGGGCGGCGCCGGCCCCAGCGGCTCGCCGACCGGTCCGAGACAATGCCGGCGATCGGGTCCGCGACCACGACCCAGGCCTTGGCGATTATGATGGCGAGGCCAGCCAGCGCCGGCTCCAGGCCAAGCACGGTAGTCAGGTAGATCGGCAGGATCAGGGCCGGGGCATCCCGGAGGATCTGGCCGCCGATCTGGCCAACCCCGTAGCCGAGGTAGGTGGCAACGGTCAGCGGGGCCGCCGGCTGCTTAAGACTCAGGCTCTGATTCTGGACCATGATGGCGCGCCCCGGCGGCAAGCTGCGATGGTGGACGATAGCGGAAAACGGGTTACGAGTTCCCGGATCTTGCCTCCCGGCGGATCATCAACGAGACCGCGGGGATCTCGCGAATTCTCCCTGGGCTGCGTAATCGTCGGTACTAATGGCGAATGTCATTCGGGCGGGTCGCGTCTGGTCCTGCGCGCAGCACGCTCACAAGGCCCGCTGCCAATGCCAACACCGCAGCGATTCCGAGACCGATCCGGGGCGCGGCGTCGACAGATGTCAGGGTGAAGAGCAAGGTCATGACGATTGCGCCCGCCGTTTGGCCCGCCAGCCGCGCGGTACCCTGCATGCCTCCTGCCGCGCCACTGCGCCCCTGCGGCGCCGAGAGAAACATATTCTGGTTGTTGGGGACTTGAAATAGCCCGAATCCAAGGCCACACAACATGGTAAGCAGTGCGAGTGGCGGCAGGCTCTCCTGCAATGGCCACATAGCGGCAGCCGCGAGCCCGAAGGCGAGGCAAACACCACCCGCTGCGCAGAGCCAAGCCGTCGACACATGACTCGCGAGCCGGGCCGCAAGCGGCGCCGCGATAGCCACAGTTAGTGGCCAGGGCGTCATGTAGAGCCCTGTCATCCAGACGCTCTGCCCGAGTCCGTGCTGCAGGTAGAAAGGTAACGCCACCAAGCCAGCGGCCACACCTGTAAAGCACAGCACCGATGCAGTCACTGAAATGCGGAATGAGTTGGCGCTGAGCAGGTCAAGCGGGATCAGCGGCGCTTCCTTCGGCCTCTCCCGTTGGACCAATGCCGTCAGTGCGATGGCTGCCGCGGCGATCAGTGCGACAGCCAGCGCGGGGCGTGTGGGAAGTATCTCCGCGCCAATGACAAAGGTAGCGAAGGCGCTGACATTAAGGGTGACACTCAGCATGTCCAGCCGGCGCGCCGTGCCATGGATATTTGGTAGTGCGCGGCTCGCGAACAGTACCAATACGCCCAAAGGGAGGTTGACGGCGAAAAGCCACGGCCAGCTCGCCCCCGACAAAATTGCCGCACCAATTGCCGGGCCGGCCGCAGATGACAGCGCAACCGCGAGTGCGTTCCAGCCGATGGCGGCGCCGAGACGGCGATGTGGGACGACAGTGCGCAGCAACGCGACACCAAGTGCCATGACGGCGGCTCCCCCGAGCCCCTGGAGAAAGCGCGCGGCGATGAGCCATAGCAGGGACGGTGACAACGCGCACAGCACGGACGCGCCGACAAACAACGCAACGCCAACCGTGAAAACCCTGCGGTAGCCGAAGCTTTCACCGAGCGCGGCACAGGGCAGCAGCGCCATAACCAGGGCCGATTGGTAGGCGGTGATGATCCAGATCGACATAGCTGGCGTCACCTGCAGCGATCGAGCGATAGAAGGCAGTGCCACGTTGGCAATGGCGGCGTCCAGCACCACAAGCACCATGGCAGCCAGCACCGAGGCAATCGCGGCTGCGCGGTGCAGCCTTTGCAAGCCCGATCCTGGATCGTCGAGTTGCGTGGTCATGGCGCGCCTGAGGTCCAGACGCCGCTCCGCTCCACATACCTCGTCACCTGGTGCTCTTCTTTGTCCTCCTTTGTCAGGTCTCGCTCCGTAAAGCGGAGCAGGAGCGCAGGCCCTGTCAGGCACCGGGTGTCATGAATGTCTCCGGGCAGATAGACCTGGACCTGACCGGGGCGTACCACCGTCGCGTTTCTCTTGACGAGCTTCGCGCTGCCATCCCGGTTGTTGATCCGGGCATAGGTTCCCATCTCGATTTCACCTTGCTGTATCGCATAAATGACCCACCCCCTACCGTGGTCATGCGGGGGTCTATACAGCCCTGCGAATTCCGAGTGCGCCAGCAACACAAACCCGTGTTGTGGGTCGCGGTACAGCTCCTTGTTGGCTGGCGCGTCCCTATGCAGCGCTGACAACCAGTCCTCTGTAGCGGGCGCTTTTAGAAGATCCTCCAGGTATCGCTGACAAGCGGCGACCACTTGAGTGCTAAGCGGTCCCCACGCCGCCCTGATTCCCTCGATCGACAGTTCAAGAGTGTTGCGGGCCATGTCCTCTTCTCCGGCTCTGCCTGGACGTGATCCGTCCAGGCTTCTGCCCGCCAAGGTAGTGATTGAAGTGACATGGCGGAAGGCGCATCATTTGCACTCTATAAGTGCATGTGGCGCCCTATATCAGTAAAAGCATTGAGGAACACGCCATGGCCAGGCCGGATCTGAATCTGCTCTTTGCGCTGGATGTCCTGTTGGCGGAGGGCAGTGTTGCCCGCGCCGCGCGGCGCCTGCGGCTCAGCCCCTCGGCGATGAGTCGGTCACTGGCGCGCCTTCGGGAGGCGACGGGGGATCCACTGCTGGTGAGGGCTGGACGCGGCTTGGTCGCATCGCCGCGAGCGATGGAACTTCGCGATTCCGTCAGTCAACTTGTTCATGCCGCTGAAGCGGCATTGCGTCCCGCTAACAAACTCGATCTTGAACAGCTTGATCGAACATTCACGTTTCGCGCTAGCGAGGGCTTTGTGGAGAACTTCGGAGCCGAACTCCTGGCTCGCATTTGTAAAGAAGCCCCCGGTGTTCGATTGCACTTTCTGCACAAGCTGGAGAAGACGAGTGGGCCGCTGCGTGATGGATCGGTTGATCTGGAAACGGGAGTAATTGATAACGCCATTGGTCCGGAGGTGCGTGCTCAGGCGCTGTTTCGGGATCGCTACGTCGGTGTGGTGCGTGTTGGACACCCGCTGAGCAAGGGCAAAATTACGCCCTCCCGCTATGCCACCGCAGCTCACGTCCACGTCTCCCGTCGAGACAATGAGAGGGGCCATGTCGACGACGCCTTGGCGGAACTTGGGCTGAAACGTGAGATCGGCACGATCGTTGGCGGCTTCTCCGCTGCGTTGGCTTTAGCAAGAGCCTCGGATCTTGTTGCGACCGTTCACGAACGGCACACTGGGAAGTTGTTCGCCGGGATGCACAGCTTCCCAGTGCCACTACCAATCCCGCAGTTCACGGTGTCGTTGCTCTGGCATCCGCGGCTGGATGGAGATCCGGCCCATCGCTGGCTTCGTGGTTGTGTTCGAGACGCCTGCGCCGAGCAGCACCATGCATAGGCACCGCCTTGTCGTGCACTGGTGCGGCGCCCACTTGTGACAAGGCCACGCCCGCCCTAGCCCGTCAACGCCTCACTCCCAGCGGTGCGCCCGCCGCAGGCGGCGGTACGCAATCAGGGTCGCGTCGCTGGGTAACAGCTTGTCGCTGTCCGCGTCGTCGACATTGACGGGCCGCTGCGAGGCCAGGATCGGCTGGTCGTCCCTGAATACCACCCGTTGCGAGACCCGGCCGAGTACGTCGATCAGGGGCCGGAGCCAGCGTAGCCCCTGCGGGTAGTACCAGCGGAGGTATGCCTCGGTGTGCGTGTCGTCGACCGGCGCGAAGAGCGCGCCGAGCACGTAGCCGGGACCGATTCTGTTCAGCCACACGTTCGGGTAGATCAGTTCGATGAACTGCCGGTCTAAGGGTTGCCTGGCAAGCGAGGCGCGGAAGCCGTCGGGGATCGACTCGACCGACACCGAGCACTGCGGGTCGCGAATTCCCCGGCCGATGCTGCCGGGGTGCACGAACGGCAGGTGGCTGAAGTCGATCACGCCCTCGATGCAACGGGTGTAGTGCCCGTTCCAGGTCCATGTGGCCTCGCCGTACGCGAGACCCTCGACGAGGGCGAGCCGCGGCAGTGCTGGCAACAGTGGCAGCATCTCGGCATCCAACGGCGGGCCGCGCCACAGCCACACCATGCCATCGCCTTCCGCGACCGGCCGGGTCGGGACCTTCAGCGACCCCGGGATCGCCCGGTCGCCCTCCGGCGGTACCCTGACGCAGCGGCCGGTTGGGTCGTAGCAGAGACCGTGGAAAGGGCAGACGATCTGTCCGTCGCGGACTGTCCCGAGGCTCAACGCCGCCCCGCGATGCGCGCAGCGGTCCTCGAAGCACACCGGCTGGCCACTGTCGTCGCGCCAGAACACCAGCCGCTCGCCGAAGCGTGTCTTCGCGACCGGGCTGCCCTTGAGTTCCCGGGAACTCACGACCGCGTACCAGTGGCCGCTGGAGACGGTCAGGGCGGGCGTTGGCTGAATATCCATCAGCCTCCATCATACGGATCTGGATCATACGGATCTGGCCTGTGCCGGGGGACGACCGGCTGACAGACTTAGTCCATGGGGTGTTTGCATGACCTGGAAGCGCGCAGAATCAACTGACAGGGGATGCCTCGCATCCCCAATGGGAGAACATGATGGCCACCGTCTCGAGAATCGCTGGAAGCCTGCTGCTGCCACTCTCGCTGGCACTGTCGCTGTCGGCCGGCGCCTCGGTGGTGGTCCCGGGCCAGGGTACCTGGGAGTCCACGCTCTTCGGCCGGGACCTCAACGGTTACGCCGTGGCCGCCGGCCTTACGATCAATGGCTTCGCATGACTCGCGCTGGATCGGTGTGCAACAGACCGGCGCCGTGGAGCCGTGGTTCGAGCTGCCCTGGACCCTCTTCTTGCGGGCCGGCACACATCAGGTGGACTACCACCAGACCGACCAGTGGGACTTCATGCTGGTCCGCGCGGGCGACGTCCAGCCGCTCCCGGGACCGGGCAGCCTGGCGCTGGTACTGCTCGGGCTGGGGCTGGCCCTCCGGGCTGGCAGGCTCAGTTCGTGGGGTGTTCTATTGTGGTAATAGCCATTCCCTTAGTGTTTGAATGTTCCCTTCCTAGCTGACGCCGGTACAAATGAATAATTCCCAAGAGCAGGCCCCGGGCCAGGCGATCAGATACGTTGGCCTGTTGTGCAACTGTTCGACCGAGAAGAATCCGAAGGACGAACTTAGTCCGTCGCTGATCAATCGCGCGTTCCTGATCGACCGGGTGCTCTGCCCGATGGGTATCAGGGTGTTCCTCTTTTCACCGCGCGACATCAAGTCGCCTGGCGCAGTACCCGGTTACACGATAGACGGAGACGGCCTGCTGGCGACGATACAGCCGGTTCCACAGGTAAATGCCAACTGGACGTACGGCACGCGCCGATTGCTCAGGCAGGGTATGGGCTACAGTCGCTTCAAGCGGTGGGTGAAGGACAACCAGATTCGAGTTTACGTTCCTTATGCATTCGCCGAGATGGTGTCAAACAAGCGCAAGGCGTATGAGGTTATTCGGGAATACGACCCGGATCTGCACCCGCACACGGAGGAATACACCGGCGCCTTGAGTCAGGTCGAAACATTTGTCGGGCGGGCAAGCAGCGTCTTCATCAAGCCGAGGGCAGGGAACCGCGGCAACAGGATCTTCGTGCTTCGAACGGAGCCGCGCGGTTTTTCGTTGAAGTACTATGACCAGGGCGGGCAGCGGCTTTTTGCGCCGGTCACCCTGGAGGCTGCAGTAAGCATCGTCCAGGGCGTTGTGGGCGACCAGTCATACATTATCCAGGAAGGCATCGAGTCACTCCGGGCCGATGGCGCGGTTTTCGACGTCCGTGTCGTCATGGTCAATGACGGCAGCAACTGGCACTCAATTCTCGAAACGCGTCTCGCGCCTGTGGGTAGCGATCTTTCGAATATCTTCCAGGGGGGCTCCATACGCGTTACCGAGTCGCTCCTTGCAGAGTTGTTTGGCGACCGGGCGTCTCTGCAACTCGAGCAGGAGATCAGGCGGGTATCGCTGGGCGTCTGCCTGCACCTGGAGACGTATTTCCCCGGGAGCCTGATGGAAATCGGGCTGGATTTTATTATCGACAGCGACAAGAACCTGCATCTCGTTGAAGTCAATTCGAAACCCGGCGTGGCCGGCTTTGGCTCGGAAACGCAACTGTTCGAGTGGCAGTCAGACGACGAGCAGAGCTATCGACGGTGGGTCCAACCGCATGTCGCGCACCTCGCGGGATTCCTCAAGGCAAAGATCGACCACGCCGGGCTCAGTGATACGTGATTCTTCGCACGGCGTCACTCAGCAACATTGCCCGAGCATCGTGGCCGATCCCCGGTACCGTGATGAACTCAGACCCGGACCAGTCCGGAAACAGCAGCGAGTACTCCCGGTAATTCAGGAATCGCGCCAGCCGGTTTGGCCCCTGCACGCGGGCCTCACAGCGAGTATCCAGGCTGCTGTCGGTGCGTGTATCCGCATCACCGGCCACGAAATAGGTGTGCCTGGCGAAAAGTTGGGCGCTGATTTGTTCGTCACCAACGCGCCTCAGGTATGCATTGAGTTTGCGCAGGCCGTACTTGTAGTCGTCGTACCGGCGGCAGCCAGCATCCGGGAATGCGAAACGGCCAGTCGATGATGACTTGCGTCGGCCATCGAGGTAGAGGTAGCTGGATGGATTCATGACAACGTAACGCACCTCGACCGAACGGCTTGCACAACCACGCCCGCCCGCCGCATAGCGGCCGACGAACTGGGCCCCGGCGGAATGGCCGATGATCACGACCGTACTGATCTGCGGGAAAAGTCCCGGTTCGGCCGGGCACAGCAGCGCGAGCAGTTCGTCGATGACGGAGAAGGAGCTGATGCGCTTCGCATCGAGTGACCTGTTGCCCATTTTCCAGCCACCCGAACTCCAGTAGTGATCACCCGGCGCCGGATGGTCGCGCGGCGTGGGAAACGCCGGAGCCAGTACGAGTACGTCACCGAGCCGATGTTCGGTTCTGGCGACCGAAACGGCGCTGTCGAAGTAGTGGTCGGCATCCCGCTTGTTCCCATGTATGATGAGGACGACGCGCTGAACCGAATCGTTGCGGACCAGCGGCAACGAGCGGTAGAATTTGACGGTGCCGCCGCTGCTCATGGTGATTTCGCCGCGGCACCCTGCGGACTGCAGGCACACCGTGTCCCGAGCCAGGGCCGGTCCGGTAATCGACAGCACAATAATCATCGCCGCTATGGGCGATCTGATCACGACACTTCTCCGTGGCAGATGGCCCGTGGCGAATGGAAATTCCTGCCGTTCGAGGCGTGCTGACCCGTGGGGTGGTCGGGACGCTCCGCGCCAGCCGCCTTCGGATCCGGCGGGCAGATTATGTCTAGCGGCCAATGCGTTTGCACGGGGAATGTGTCAATGTTCTAGATGCAGGTTAATGGGCTTTCGGCGGCCATTAAAGCGCAAAAGAAGGTCGCCGGGCGTGGTTCTGAGTATTTTCTCTGCCGGATCTACGGATTGCCGCACTGGGTGCTGGCCTCGAACCTGCGGAGGGCGGGTTGAGGCCGTTTCGGCTGACCAAATGGGGCTCATCGTTAATGGATGACGGGGACATCGACGGGATCTACACGACGGCCGTCAGAGTCGGGTCGTCGCCGGACGCACGGCGGCTGGCCAGCGCCGCCTGGGCCTTTACGACGCGGCGCGTCCCGCGTGCGCAGCCACTCCAGATAGGGCGTCAGGCGTCACCGCCCCGGGCGGGAGACCTGGTTCTCGCCCGGGTGGATGCCCTCGGTTTTCACCGTGGGTTGCAGCTGCGGAATGGCCGCCGGAAGAACCTGTTCCCGGGCGACGAGATCGTCGTCGCCTATGGCAATCGTTACGCGTCCAACCAGTTCGAGGCCGTGGTGCCGAAGACTCCGGGGCCGTGCCACCTCGTGGCGGGTGGCGGCGTTGCCGCCAAGGCACTCTCGTGGCACGCGCGCATTGGCAATGGACCGTCGTTGATCACTCCGATCGGATACGTGCTTCGGCCTGACGGGAAGCGGGTAAATCTGTGCGATCACGGCCTTCGGCGGGTAGACCAGTCAGTCGCCCCGGGACCAACCACGATTGCTGTCGTCGGTACCGCCATGGACGCCGGCAAGACAACCTCGGCGGCATTTCTCGTGCGGGGCCTGACCCTGGCCGGACTGCGGGTCGGGTACGGCAAGATCACCGGTACTGGCGCGGGCGGCGATACCTGGCTCCTGAAGGACGCGGGTGCCGATCCGGTGCTCGACTTCACCGATGCCGGCTTCGTATCGACCTACCTTGTATCCCTGGCCGACCTCGAGCAGATTCTCGTGACTCTCGTCGTCCACCTTGCCGAAGCCGGCGTGGACGCGATTATTCTCGAAGTCGCAGACGGCATGTTGCAAGCCGAAACGGCTGCGCTGCTTGAGTCGCCGGTATTCAAGACGATGGTTGGTGGAGTATTTTTTGCGGCCGGTGATGCCATGGGCGCAGTGGCCGGCGTGAACTGGCTGAAGCAGCGTGGAATTCCCATCGCCGGGCTTGGCGGGCTGTTGACCGCCTCGCCCCTTCAGCAGGTCGAGGCATCAGCAGCAACCGGGATCGCGACATTCTCACGCGACGACCTGGGGCAAGCCCAGGTCGCCCGCGGAATTCTGGCGAAAGTCCAGAAGCTTAGAATTATCAATGGAGGGATCGATGCTCGCACCGACGACGGAACAAGCCAAACCGACATTGCGGCCCGGGCGTAAACGCCTCGTCCGCCGCGTGCTGCAGGCGGATCCAGGTCAGGAGTACCTGGTGTATGTGCCGGCCACGATTTCCGAAAAGCCACCCCTTTTCGTTTCTGTCCACGGCATGTCCCGCAATGCTGATCAGCACGCTCGTCTGCTGGCCGGCTATTGCGACATCTATGGGGCAATCCTGGTTGCGCCGATATTCACGGCCGAGGAACACCCGGATTTCCAGCGCCTGGGGCGAGTCGGACGCGGCAAGCGGGCGGACATCGCGCTGAACCTGATCGTCGCCGAAGTGTCCGCGATGACCCCGGCGAGTGGTGAACGCTTCTACCTGTTCGGCTTTTCGGGCGGCGCGCAGTTCGCGCATCGCTACCTGATGGCCAATCCACACCGTGTGGCGGCCGCCGTCGTCGCTGGCGCCGGGTGGTACACGTTTCCCGATGCAACCAGGCGTTTTCCATTCGGCACGCGGATCAGCAACAAGCTGCCGGACGTGCGCTTCGATGCCGAGGAGTTCCTGTCGGTCCCGGTGACGGTTATGGTCGGTACCAAGGACTCCACGAAGTCCGGATTTCGACGCAGTGCCCGCCTCGACGGCGACCAGGGTGTGACCCGAATTGCGCGCGCCAGGAACTGGGTATCTGCAATGAAGGCATCGGCGGAAGCGCACCATCTGGAATCCCGGGTTTCATTCCAGAAAATCAGTAACGGAACGCACTCGTTCAAGCAGTCGATACTGGCCGCTGGGCTTGGTGAAAAGGTGTTCTGTGCGTTGTTTGGTCCGCCGCCGGTGGCCCCGAATCACGAGTGACGAGTTGAAAGCCCGGCCGAAGCTGCCCGCTGCTGACGATATCGACGAGCGCTCCAGGCTCGCCGAAAAGAAGATCCGACACCGGATGATTCAGGATGAATCGCAGCAGGATTACTTCGTCTATCGGCCGGGCAATTGTGTCACTGACACCCCGGTATTCGTCGCGGTACACGATATCTCCCGCAATGCCCGGGAGCAGGTCGAGGCATTTGCCTCCGCATGCGAGCGTCGCGGCGTCATTCTCGTGGCGCCCTATTTCGCAGTTGATCGCTACCCGAACTATCAGCGGCTCGGGATAAGCCACCAGTCGCGTGATGCAGGACGGTGGGCAGACGAGGCACTGGTTTCGATACTGGAAGATGTGACCCGCCTGACAGGTGCGTCAGCCGACCGCATCTATCTTTTTGGGTTCGGGGCCGGGGGCCGGTTTGCAATGCGCTACGCGTTGGCACATCCCGGGCGCGTAGCCGGGGTCGTCATCGTTGCTGCGGACGCCTACACCTATCCGGATCCGGAAAAGCGCTTCCCGCGCGGGATCAAGCCACGGGAAAAGCGGTCCACCCTGCGCTTTGAAGTCTCGGACTTTCTGCGCGTGCCGATGACCGTCATTGAGGGGACCCGGGCCAGCGTTGCAGAAGAAAGCACAGAGGCACCCGTCGGGGCTGTGCGCCCCTCCGAGGCGACCGCTCGCCGGAAGGCCCGCGGCTGGGTCTCCGCGATGCAGGCGGCCGCCGGGACGTTACAGCTCGAGTCGCTGGTCTGCTACCGGGAAATCGACGAGTCCACAGAGTCGTTTGAGGCATTTCTGAAGCCGGTAGCCATCGCTGATCAGGTCATTGAGACGCTGGTAGGGCCGGCCCCCGGACTACCCGCCATAGTAGCGCCCGGCGGTGCACTCCAGGTCACCGACGGTGAGGATGCGTGGCTGACCTTCCGGAGCGCCGAGGACGCAGAGTTCACCACTGCCGAGAAACTGGGCACACAACTGCGACGCAGGGCGCCATCCATTGCAATGGTTTTGGCGCTACTCGCCTTCCTTGCGCCACTGCTGCTGTGGAGCAATTATCGTTCGACGCACGTCTTGTCGCGTGATGCCGTTGTCAGGAGCCATATTGCTGATATTGGTGCCGGCCTCAACGGTGTGGTCAGCAGCGTCGAGGTTGACGCGGGTGACAGGGTGAGGGCCGGACAGGTGGTGGCGCGCCTCGAGGACCGCAACTACCGGGCGAAGGTCAACCAGGCAAGCTCCCAGCTCGAAAAGGCTGAGCGCGAACTGGAGGTTGAACGCCTGGCCATCGAGAACGAGCGCTCACGACTGCGTAGCTCACTGACCGCGGTCACGGCCGGCTTGTCCTCGGCGCGTGCGGGAGTACAGGCGGCCGAAAGCCGGGCCGAAGAGGCCCGCAGGCAGCTCGAACTCCAGAAGTCACTGGTCAGTCAGGGGCTGGTCCCGGCTGAGCGGGTGCGCACGGCGGAAACCGACTTGCGCACCGCGACGGCACTGGCGGCTGGGGCGCGGGCCGACGTAACCGCCGCGGGAGCCGGGGAAGACCTGGCACGCGTGGCATCCAGCGGACTCTCAGTGCGCGAGAAGAGAATCTCGGTCCTCGAGTCGGACATCGCTTCGTACCAGGCCGAGCTTGCGCTGGCTGAAGCGAACCTCGAAGCCACCCTCATTCGGTCACCAGACGACGGAGCGGTCGTGCGACGGATCGTCCAGCCGGGCGGATCCGTCTCGGTGGGTCAACCGGTGATTTCCCTGTGGGTAGGCGAAGAACTCTGGGTCGAAGCATGGCTGGACGAAGACGATCTCACTAGCGTTGAAGTGGGGAGTCCTGCAACGGTGACGTTCAAGTCGCACCCAAACCGGGAATTTGCCGGGGTCGTCGAAGCCATAGGTGTTTCGACTGACATGGAACTCCCTGACTCCATGGTGCCCCAACGTCGCCAGGACAGGATGCGGAACACCCCTGTAATCAGCGTCCGCATACGACTGGACAACCCCGACGTTGAGCTGTTTCCGGGTCTGTCTGCTGTCGTTGGCATCAGCAAGAAGCCGCAATGACTGGCGCTGCGCCGGCCGGGTTCAGCGTATGGCCGGCTAGCTGGCTGAGGCCAAAAGGGAACATCTCGCGGACTGGACTGGTGGTCCTGCTGGCTATCGCGGCGTTGCCGCTGCTGATCTCAATCGCCCGGATCTCCGCATGGCCCGGAGTGCTCAGCCCCGGCGTGAGCGGCACCTTGCTGCCATCGCTCGGCCACGAACTGGGCACGCTTTCTCTGAGAAATATTTCGCCGAGCAGCCGAAATCACATCCTGTACCTGCTCTTTGTCCCAACGGGCGCGGTCCTGATAGCCCTGGCGCGCCTCACCTTTGGCATTCGGGTCATCGGGTTCCGGTCGATTCTCATTTCCGTGGGCTTCCAGCAAAGTGGAATCCTGCCAAGCCTGCTGCTCATCGCCACCATGGCGCTGATCGTAATCACGATCCGGCCGGTGCTCCTGCAACTGCGCCTGCCCTACTACGCGCATGTGGCAGTAATCATGTCGTTCTCGGTCATGTTGCTGCTCGGTGCCGTAATCCTGGCGCCGTGGTTCAACTCTGAGATTCTTTGGGGACTGGCGACCTTCCCGGTCATCGTCCTCGGCCTGTTGGCCGAGGGCATTGGCAAGACGATAGACCGGGACAGTGGACTGACCGCAGCCTGGCGCACCGGCATGACCATTGTCATTGCGCTCATCCTGGCAGGAATCAGTCAGGTCACGGTATTGCGGGAAATCGCGATCGAATTCCCCGAATTGATCGTGACCCAGATCGTCATGATCATTCTGATTTCCGAATTTCTGGACCTGCGCCTGCTTCAGGACTGGGACGCAAAGCTGAGCGGCCTCTCACTGCCGAAGTTGTTTTCAGACGGGTCCGCACTGCGCGTGGCGATCGTGCACAACAAGACCAGGACCGGCTTTATCAATCGTCTCGGAGCGAGCAGCCGTGGGGGCTACAAGAATCGGAATCTGAGGCGCATCGCCACGGTCCTCCGCGCCAGCGGCCACACCATCAAACTGTTTGAAGGCGACATGACGTTGCTCGCAAGGCTGGAGAAGTTCATCCCGCAACACCCAATGAGCGGCCAGCCCGGTGGAATCGTATTCAATCTGGCGCACGGCATCCAGGGGGAGGCAGCCGTGGCGCATGTCCCGGCAATGCTGGAGATGGCTGGTCTGGCTTACACGGGGCCGACGCCGCAAAGCCTGCTCATCTCGCTGGACCGGATGCTGGCCCAGTCCGTGCTGTGCTCAGCAGGGATCGCGACGCCCGACAGCTGGATCGTCGGCGAGGTTCCCGACGAGCGGCGCAGCTTGCCGTATCCGGTGGTCATCAAGCCACGTGCGGCGCTGGGTCACAAACTTCGCGTCGCCAGCAATCGCGACGAGCTACTCGAGGCGGTCCGCAAGCTGGCCATGCTCGATGTGCGGGAGTGCATCGTCCAGCCGTATATCGCCGGTCGGGAGTTCGACGTTGCAATTATCGGCAATACGCCCGCCAGTTGCCTGCCGCTCGTGGAAGTCGTGCCCGCCAATGCCGGTAACGTCTGCCCGGCGGCGGTGAATGCCGATCTTGCCGAAGCGCTGCGGACGACTGCGCTGGCAGCCTTCAGGATCTGCGGCTGCCGCGACTATGCATGCATCAACATCCGCGTATCAACTTCGGGGCAGCCGGTGGTCATCGAGGTCGAAACAGCCGGTGTTCTCAGTCAGGGTGGATCGTTCGAGCTGGCTGCTGCGGCGGCGGGCCTGTCGTTTAACGAACTCGTCAACGCGATCATCGACGTGGCCCGGCAGCGATACAGGCAGCCGGCCTCAGGTCAGGCCCTGGAGGTCGTTCCGTTGCACGGGCGTGAAGTCGCGAGAAGCGGTAGCGTCACCATTTCCGGCTAAGACCACTTTCTGGCGCGGCTTCCCTGGTGCCGGATCTTCGGCGATTGGCGCGTTGGGTGCCGTGGCACGAAAGCCTGGCAGGGCGCGGCTTATGAAGTCTGCCTGCAGACCGAGCGCAAGTGCCGCGAGCACTGCATAAAGGCCGGCCTGAACGGCGTCTGCAGGCTCCACGTCTGGATACTTGTCCAGCAAAGGCCTCATCGGTATCCGGACCCGTGCCGGGTCCTGACCGTGAACCATAAGTGAGTCGCCATCGAGTACCACCCGCTTACCGGCATCAGGTCCGTCTTCTGCAACGGTCCGGCCGACAGCATCGACCGAAAGACGGCAGACTCGTGCCGAGCCCCCGGCGCTCTCGATGTTGCCGATCATCGCGTCCTGGTCGCCGACGTAGACGACGTCGCGCGCGGCGCGCGCGACAGCAAGGACGGCATCCTGGATCTCAGCCGGCACGGGAATGTTCGCAACAATGTCACCAGCGGCCTGACTGGCGTTAACAATTCCCACGATATTAAACGCATCGCAACCAATGCCGTGACTTAACACGTCTTCGGGCCTTATTTCCAGTACCGCCATATCCACTCGCGGATCCAGCAGGATCATGCTCGCGGCCCTGGGACCGGATATTCCGGCGACGCCGGTCCTGTTGCCGCCGCTCGTCACCCGCCCGTCCGCTGCCAGGCCGATATGGTGTCCAGCCACCGAGAGCAAGTGCGCGAGCAAATGTACCGTAATCGATGTATGCCCGGTGCCCGTAATCCCAATCACCGGAATCCGCCGGGGCCGCCCAGGGGGGAACAACATGTCGAGGATTGGCGTGAGCACATCCCGTGGACTGCCCTCTGCGGGCCACAGGTGCTTGCGAATTCCCGGCCGGGAGTTAATTTCGCAGATTCGTCCCTCGTTCTCCCAGAGTGACATGGAGATATCCCGGCATATGATATCTACGCCGGCGATATCGAGGCCAATGGCGCGGGCGGCACGAATGGCAATGTCGTGGTTGTCCGGGTGTACCGACCCTGTTACGTCAATGGCTGTCCCGCCATCCGACGTATTTGCGTTTCGGCGCAGGTTAACAACTTCACCAGGGCGAGGAACGGACTGGCGCGTGTAATCGTGCTTGGCGAGCAGGCGATCAGCCTGCGCATCGAGTTTGATGCGGGTCCAGTTTCTGGCTGCTCCCGTGCCCCGTCTCGGGTCCCTGTTCGTGTGTTCGACGAGCTGCTCGATCGTCTGCGCACCATCTCCGACGACGTGGGCAGGAACCCGCTTTGCCGCGGCAACAAGTTTGCCGTCGATGACCAGTATCCGGTAATCGGACCCCTCGATCATTTCCTCGACGAGGACTGATCGCCCGAACGCTCTCGCCCTCTTGTAGGCGGCAATCAGCTCGCGGGGATTTTCAATTCGCACGCTGACGCCGCGGCCCATGCTTCCGTTGTTTGGCTTCACCACGACGGGGTAACCAACTCGCGTGGCCGCGTCGATGGCTGCCCGCCTGGTATAGACACGCTCGTAACGCGGCATCGGCAGGCCCAGGGTGCCAAGTACGCGTCGTGAATAGTCCTTGTTGGCCGCGAGTTCATTGCCCACGATGTTCGTGAGGCTCGTCTTGGTGGCGCTCATTCGGCGTTGATAGGCGCCGTGGCCGAGGACGATGGTACGGCCGGCCAGTCGGCAAACGGGGATATCCAGCGCCCGGGCGCGGCCAATCAACACCCGGTCCTGAACCGGGAGCATTTGTTTCGTCGCCAGTTCCAGGAATTCACGAAAGCGCCGGGTGAGATTCAAGGACGGGGAGGGCTCCCCGGTCGATGCGCTGGCTGCCGACGCTGCATGCATGATGAGGTCGCAGGCCAGCTGCGCGGCCTCAGTACAGACTACGGCTTCCTCGTACGGAACCGTGACCGCTCCGGGCCGTGTATGACCGGTAGCATCGACGCGGACACAGGACAGGCCGCTGCCCGTCATGTTCTGCAGTTCAATGCAGACGTGTTCGAAAAGATGGTCTAGCGTGGAACCTGGGCCGAGGTCATCGCGCTCGAAGCATCCTGGTGTGCCGCACGGGCCAGTGTGCGCGTGCATACGCGGGAGGAGTCGAAAAAGGTCCTCTACAAGTGGCTGGCAAACCTGCCCAAGTCCGGATTGTGCGAGTGCGAAGTGAATCACCGGCTGTTGCGCATGCACGTTGGGACCCTGGTAGATCGACGTGCCGGTGATCTCAAGTCGGAGCGCATTCATGGCTTTGAGGGGGCAGGGATTCCTGATGTTCATGCTTTTGCAGGCACGTGCGATCCTAACAGACCCGAACCTGCGCCCGTTGGGAGCAAGCCACCGAGGATGAACTGGCCGCCCTTGATCAAGGCCGCCTCCAGCAACTGGCCATCGCCGCGAGCGGCTACCTGGCACTCGCCTCGGTTAAGAGGTGCGCACGGATGGCGGCGATGGCACGGGAGCCCAGGTCGTAGTCATCCCGGCTGACCGGGTCGGGACAGGAGGAGAGCCTGACGACCACCAGGTTCTGCGCCGGATTGACGTGCAGGCGTTGCCCGTGGATGCCGATCGCCTCAAAGCTGCCATCGGCGTCGCCGCTGACGTACCAGAGGCTGCGGTAGGCGCCCGCCGGATTCCAGTAGCCCTTGTACTGGCCAGTGCGCCAGGCCTCGTTGTTGCCGTTAAAGCGGATGTCCGCCAGCCACTTCCGGGAAACGACCTGGCGGTCATTCATCCGGCCATCTGCCAGCACCATCTGGCCGAGGCGGGCCAGGTCGCGCAGCGTGGCACCAAAGCCACCCGCCGCGGCCGGTGCGAATGAGCGGTCGGTGGCGAAATAGGCGTCGTGTTGCGCCCCGAGCGGCACCCAGAGTTTCTCGCTGAGCAGCTCGGCAAGCGGCTGGCTGCCTGCGCGCTCCAGCACCCAGCCCAGCACCTCGGCACTGGGCGACACGTATTTGAAGCCGCCTGGCCAGTCCGGGTCCTCCCGCAGGCTGGACAGGAAAGCGTAGTTGCCGGCCGGCGGCTGACCCGCAGGCGGGTCTTCGACAGTCCAGCCGATCGCGTTTTTCCAGCGCCGCCACGAGCCGTTCGCGTCCGCATAGTCCTCCCGCCAGTCAATCGGGACCTGCATGTCCAGCAGGTCGCGCACGCTGTGCCCGGCGAAGCCGCTGCTTTTCAGTTCGGGAACATAGCTCTCCACGCTGCGCGTCACGTCGAGCGCACCCGTATCAACCAGGATGCCGGCAAGGATTCCGAGCACCGACTTGCTGATCGAGTAGGACAGGTGATGGGTCTGCGGCTGCATGCCGTTCAGGTACGCCTCGAAGACGATCGCGCCGTCCTTGATGACGATGAAGCCGTCCGTGTACGACGCGGCGAGCCACTCGCTGATCGATAGTGTCCGGCCCGGGGCTGCCTCGAACCAGAGCCCGGCGAGGTCGCGCTGGCGCACCGGCATCTCCGGCACGGGGCCGTTGCCCCGATATACGGCGGCAGTGGGCAGCACCTGCGATAGATGCTGCAATGACCAGCGATTGAACGGCGGGCTCATCCAGTTGGCGAGCGTCACCCGCCTGGCCTCCGGCACCGGCCGGCCTTGCATGATGCCGAGTTCAGCAGCGGTGGGAGCGCGCGGGTAATCGGCCGCCCAGGCCGGCAGCGCAAGCAGGCCCAGCAGGCAGGCCGCCAGGCGGCCGTGGCTCACTGGCCCTTAGTACCCGCCGGTTGCGCCCGCCAGGCCGCAGAGTCGGGATCCGGCTGCCAGCCGGCGGGTGGCGTGGCCCTCGGCGGCACACCCTTGTAGTTCTCCGGGCCCACATTCAGCGAGGAGGTATCCATGACGTAGGAGTACAGGCTGGACATGAAGGTGCCGCCGGCCTCGCCACGCGTGAACACCATCTTCTTGCCGTCCGGCGAAAACGCACCCATGCCGTCGAAGCCCGGGTTCCAGGTCAGTCGCACGGGCTCACCGCCGGCCAGGTCGCCCAGGTAAAGGTCCCAGTTGTTGCGCGCGTTGATCCGCACGTACAGGAAGTGGCGGCCGTCCGGCGCGGGGAACGGCGCCCAGTTCATGTCGTTGGTGAAGGTGCGGGGCTGTACGTTGCGGTCGGGCCCGGTGATCTTCATTGAGTAGATGTTCATCGGCGTCTGGCTATGCGTGCCGTTCTTCCTGTCCTCTGCCTCGATGCGCTCTTTCTCGCTGTGCCTCCACGCGCGGAAGATCACCGTTTCGCTGTCGGGCAGGAAGTAGGCCTCTCCCTCCTGCCAGTCGCTGGTAAAGGTCAGCTGCGTCTGCCCGCTGCCGTCGGCCTTCATGCGCCACAGGTCTGCATTGCCGTCGATCTGGCGGCCGAAAACGATCCACTTGCCGTCGGGCGAGACGGTGGCCTCGGCGTCGTACCAGCGGTTTCTGGTCAGGCGCCGGACGTTCTTGCCGTCCAGGTCCGAGGAGTAGAGTTCGGCTCCCTGCGGGTACTTGGCGTCATCGGACCAGCTTCCCGGCGGCATCTCGGGATGGTCCCGGGTCGAGGTCCAGAGCAGGCGCTTGCCGTCCGGGTAGAACCAGGAGCAGGCATCCTGGCCGCGATCGTTGATGCGGCGGATGTCCTCGCCGGTGTCTGTGAAGGTGTAGGTCAGCGCGCCGCCCACATTGCCCTTGCCGGGATCCTTTGCGTCCGGATCCTTGACCTGGGCAATCAGGTGCACGCCGTCTGGCGCGTAATAGGCCTCGCCGTTCTC
>JBBQSA010000050.1:0-24169 GCA_038214295.1 Gammaproteobacteria bacterium | reverse complement strand
CCCAACCTCGTTGCGGCGTTGAACAACATGGGAACCGTCCAGAAGCTGAAGGGCGACCTCGACGCCGCCATGGACAGCTACCGACAGGCCATCAGGATCAGACCTCAATTTGCGGAGGTCCATAACAACATCGGCAATGTTCTGTATGACCAGGGTGAAGTACAGGCCGCCATAGACAGCTACAAACAGGCCGTCAATGCCAGACCCGGGTATGCCGCGGCGTTGTGGAACCTGAGCGGAACGGCGAGCGAAATCGACGAGGCCGGAAAGTGGATTGACCAATGCCTCGCCGCTGATCCCGGGCATGCACAGGCCCGGATAACCCGCGCAGCCCTGGGCTTTTATCGTGGTGACCGGTCTGGTTTTGATGACTTGATGCGGTCCGATCTCAACGATCATCCTTACAAGCGTTCATGCGCATGGGTATTCAGCCTGCCCAAGCTTCCCGACCTCTACTTCAGCCGATGGGCGCTATTCGATGCAGTTGCCGAGCGCAGCATCAAGGAACGGCCCTTCTACGAGTTTGGCGTCTGGCGGGGCCATGCGTTCAGATACCTGATCAGGACGTTCAAGAAAGGATATGGGTTCGATACTTTTACCGGCCTGCCTGAAGATTGGCATGCTGAGAAAGCAGGTGCCTACTCCAGTGAAGGCCAGCCCCCGAGCATCGAAGGGGGCGAATTCATCGTCGGAAAATTCGAGGAATCCCTGCCGGCTTTCTTCTCGGTCTCCAGGCCCATGGCAGCAGTCATCAACTTTGATGCCGATCTCTACTCTTCCACCCTTTGCGCCTTGAACTATTCGAAGCCGGTTATTGACTCTCACACTATCCTGATCTTCGATGAAATGATCATCAACAGGAATTGGGAGCAGGATGAATTCAAGGCGCTGAATGAATTCTGTGCAGCCAATATCTGCACGTATGAAGTGGTGGCGATCTCGTTTTATACGAAGCAGGTTGCAGTCAAACTGGTTGGCACCTGATTGTCCTTGCTGACGGTCAGTTCGGCGACGCCGCTTCGGCCGGACCGTGATTGCGACGCGAGTAGTGCGTTGCTTACATAGGTTGGGTGCTTTCGGTGGGGTGAAACCGGAAGAACAGCCGGCTGTCCGGGGCCTCATTTGCTGCATTGGAAACACTTGCCAGTCGCCGTCGTAATGCTGAGGTCGGTAGTTCAACTCTACCCATCACCACCAATTCCTTGTATCCCAGGCGTGGATTTCCGGGGCTACGTGGTCCGGCGGAGTCGAGCGTATGAGCGGCGGGCGCCTGACGCGGAATACTCCCAAATCCGCCACAGCGACTGGGCGGAAGACGGTCGAGCAGATCGAGCACAGTTTCGCACGGCCGGCACAACCGCACGCCCTTCGATGTGCAGACGATAGGCCGGTTCACGAGGGACGAGTGCTCCGTCATTGCGGCCGGGTCCAGCCGGTTGCCAGATGCTCGATGACCGTCGGACGGTAGCCCGCGGCCATCGATGATGGCGAGGACGTTCCGCGATGTGCCGCAGCCGGGATTGTGATAGATGACGATGTTCATGGAGTCTGGAATCCGCGTTCCTTGGTGCGATCCGCTGTCGTGGCGACTGAAGCACTGGTTTCCGGAGTTCTACCTTTCGGCAAGTGCAGACGCGAACCCCAGTTGCGGCAAACTCGACGGCGGCAAGCCGCAATCTCTGACGCTCCGGGGCTTGTACAACCTATACTCGCGCCATGGCGGCAGCGGATAGAAAATCCGGAGGCGGTAAGTGGCGCACGCTGCTTGTGCGCCTGCTCCTCAGCGGCCTGCCACTGGCGCTTTTTATCCCGCATGCCCTCGGCACGCAACCTCTCGAGTTCCTGTCCCGCATTGAGAACTACCTGTACGACTGGCGTGTCCGGGCCACGCTGACCCGTCAGGTTGATCCCCGCATCGTCATCGTCGACATCGATGAGGCCAGCCTCGGCCGGGTGGGGCAGTGGCCCTGGCCCCGGACCCAGGTGGCGACGCTGGTGAACCGGCTCTTTGACGACTACGGTGCGCGCGTCGTCGGCTTCGACGTGGTGTTTCCCGAGCCTGGTGACGCCGAGGCTGCTGGCGTCTTCGAGGAATTGCGCCAGTCGCCGCTGGCGGCTGATCCAGCCGCGGTCCGGGAACTCGCGGCCGCCCAGGTTCGGCTCGACGGCGACAGGGCCCTGGCCGAAGCCTTCATTGCCCGGGACGTGGCGCTCGGCTTCGTGTTCAAGCGCCGGGTCAGTCCCGAGGAGCCCGCAGTCATCGGCGCCCTTCCGGCGCATTTCGCCGTTGACGATCCGCGCGTGGCGGCCGTGGAGTGGGTGCGACCGGCGGGCTTTACGGGCAACCTGCCGGCGCTGCAGCAGGCCGCCGGCGCCGGTGGCTTCTTTGATACGGCGCTCGTGGACTCGGACGGCATCGTGCGCCGTAGCCCCCTGTTCCAGGCTTACCAGGGCCGTTTGTATTCCTCCCTGGCGCTCGCGGTCGCGCGTCTCGCAGAGCCCGGGGCGGACCTGCGCTTCATCTTCGACGCCGCCCGGCCCGACGTGCTGACCCACGTGGAGCTCGGCAAGGGCCGCGCGCCGGTCGACCGGAATGGCGCTGTGCTCATTCCATTCCGGGGGCCGGTAGGCAGCTTTCCCTACGTATCCGCGGCGGACGTGCTCGACGGCACCGCACCGGCTGCAACGCTCCAGGGGGCCATCGTCCTGGTTGGCACCAGCGCGCCGGGTTTGCTCGATATCCGTCCCACCCCCGTGGGCCAGGAGTATGTGGGCGTCGAGACCCACGCCAACGTGGTGGCCGGCCTCCTCGACGGGTCGTTCCCTTACCGGCCTGGCAATGCCGATCTGCTGGAGGTGGGAAGTCTCGTCGTCCTGGCCTTGCTGACGGCCCTGGTCGTACCCGGCCTGTCCCCGCCGGCCGGGCTGCTGCTGGCAGTGGCACTGGGGGGGCTGGCCATTGGGGCCGGCTTTCTCGCGTGGGTGCGAGCGGGCATCGTCATCCCCGTCGGTGGGCTCGCGCTCTACGTTGCTGTCGCCGCGCTCCTGCAACTGACCTACGGCTACTTCACCGAAACGCGGCGCAAGCGCCGCCTGTCCCGACTGTTCAGCCAGTATGTGCCGCCGGAAGTCGTCAGCGACCTGGACGCCAGCGAGGCCGAGGTGTCCCTGGACGGCGAGACCCGGCAGATGTCAGTGCTCTTCTCCGACGTGCGCGGCTTCACCACGATCTCCGAGGGTCTGAGTGCCCGTGAGCTGACGCAACTGATGAACGAGTTCCTGACGCCGATCACGGCCGTCATCCAGGACCACCGGGGCACCATCGACAAGTACATGGGCGACGCGGTGATGGCCTTTTGGGGCGCGCCGCTGGCCGATGCCGAACACGCCCGCCATGCCGTGGAGGCCGCACTCGCCATGGTCCGGAGGATGCGTGCCCTGCACCCGGAGTTTCGGGCGCGGGGCTGGCCCGAACTGCACATCGGGGTGGGCATCTCCAGCGGCGACATGAACGTGGGCAACATGGGCTCGAGGTTCCGCATGGCCTACACCGTGCTAGGGGACACCGTGAACCTCGGCTCACGGCTTGAGGGCCTCACCAAGCAGTATGGCGTGGACGTCATTGTCAGCGCGGCGACGGCGGCGGCCGTGCCTGACTACCTGTTCCGGGAACTCGACCTGGTCCGGGTGAAGGGCAAGCTGGAGCCCATCGCGATCCACGAGCCCCTGGGGCTGGTCGCCGGCGCCACGGAGGCGCTCCGTGCCGAGGTGCTGGCCTTCGGCGACGTGCTCCGGCTGTATCGGATGCGGCAGTGGCCGGCCGCCCTCTCGGCCCTCGACGGGCTTCACGCTGCCAATCCGTTGCCCCTGTATGAGATGTATCGGGAGCGAGTCCGGCACTTCGCTGCCGAGCCCCCGGGGCCCGAGTGGGACGGGGTCTTCGTCTTCCGGACGAAGTAGGTGTGATGCAGGTCGCGGTCCTGTCCCCGCGACGCGGGCACGCTGGCGGCTTAACATAGTCTGGGTGGCTGGGGCCACTTGCCAGGGGGGCGACATGGCGCGAATTACGACCAACGGCCGATGGGGCGGACTGAACCCGCTAGTTGCCGGACGCACGCTCACCGTGCTGCTGGCCCTGTCCTGGTCGGCCATAGCCGGTTCGACCGCCGAGCCGCCCGCGCTGCCGGCCGCCTCGGTCGCAGCCGCAGTCACCGAGGCGCAGGTACTACTTGCTGACGGTCGTGCGCAGGCAGCATGGACCCTGCTCAGTCCGCTCGAGCTCGACGCGGCTGGCAGCCCGGGCTATGACTACCTCTACGGTATTGCGGCCCTGGACACTGGACGGGCGGCCGCCGCCATTCCGGCCTTTGAACGCGTCCTCGCCAGCGAGCCCGGCTTTGCCGGCGCCCGCATGGAGCTGGCCCGCGCCCGTTACGAACTCGGGGACTACCCGGCGGCCGAGGAGCAGTTCCGGTACCTGCTGACCCAGTCGCCGCCGCTGGCCACCCGGACCGTGATCGACCGTTACCTGCTGGCCATGGAGCAGGCCGCTGGGCCGGCAGACCTTGGGCGCAGCCGCTTCGTGCCTTATGCGGAGGTCGGCGCCGGCTGGGACAGCAACGCGAACGCATCCACTGGCAACGCCAACTACGGCATCTTTGTGCTCGACCCCGACAATGTGGCAACCAGCTCGCCCTTCGTCGAACTCGCGGGCGGCTTCCAGCACGGCTATGCCACGGAGCCGGGCGGTGCCGTGCTGTCCAGCGGGCGCGCCAGCTACCGGTTCAATCCCGACGCGGATTTCGTGAACCAGGCGTTGGTGTCGCTCGGCACGCTGGGCCAGAAGAACTGGGGCGCGACCCGCGCCAGCGTGGGTGCCAGCGGGTATTACGGCTGGCTCGACGGCAACCAGCACGAACTCGGGGCCGGCGTGGACCTGGGACTCGCACAACGCCTCGGCATGAATTGGGAGCTGGCGTCCGCCGGCCGTGCCGGCGTGGTCCGCTTCCAGCAGGACGAACTCGAGATCCTCGACGTCAACCGCTATCTCGGCTCGCTGACGCTCACGCGCACCGCGCTCGGCGCACACAACGGACGCGTCGGCGTCGCGGCCCTGTTCGGGACCGACGACGCGCAGAAGTCGGCGTCTCCCTACAGCAATGACCGGCTCGGCGCCCGGCTGTTCGGTGGCTGGCAGACCGGCGCCGGCAACAGCCTGAACCTGGAGGTTGCCTGGCTGAAGACGGACTACGCCGATTCACCCGGCTTCACCAGCGAGGCCTTGTCCTACGTCGACCGGGAAGACGACCAGTGGACCGTCGCCGTCAGCACGGAATACCGCAACTGGCCTGCACCCGGCTACAGCCTGGTGCCGACCCTGCGTTATACCAACACCAACTCCACGGTTTCCCTCTACGACTATGACCGCTTCGAGATCGGCGTGTACCTGCGCCGCTCGCGGCGCTGAAGGAGAGTCTGGTCATGCAAGCCATTGCCATCATCCTGTTGTCCTTCCTCGCCGTGAACGCCGCCTCTGCGGCCGCGGGCAAGCTGCTCTTCGTCGCCGGACCGGTGACCATCGAGCGGGCCGTGCCTGTCGCCGCGCAAGCAGGCGACGAAGTCGAGCAGGGTGACGTCGTCGCGACCGGTGAGAAGGCCCGGGCGCAGCTCCTGATGAACGACGGTGCCCGCATTGCGCTTCGCAGCGGCTCCCGTTACCGGATCGACGCGTTCTCGCTACCCGCGGCCGTCACGTCGCCCGTCACCGCAACCACGGCCAACGCGTCGGGCAAGGCGGTTTCCTCCCTGCTGAAGGGGGGGTTTCGCACGACATCGGGCGCCATTGGCAAGACTGATCCGGCGGCCTATGAGGTCCGCACGCCGGTAGGCACCCTCGGCATCCGCGGCACGCGCTACGTGGCCGTCTGGTGTGCCGGCGACTGCCGGGATGCGCCGGGCCTGCTGCCGGGGGACGTGATCCGCGCTGGCCTTTACCTGGGCGTGGAGGAGGGCGTGGTCGTCTTCCAGTACACGGGCCGCGAGTTTCGCCTCGAGGCGGGACAGGTGATGTTCTTCCCGGCAGACGGTGGCGAACCCGCAGTGCTCGACGGCCAGCCACTGTGGCTCCGGCAGGACGGCGCCGGCAGCTTCCAGCTGGCGGGCGCGGGCGCCCGGGCCAGGGCCAGCGACACCAAACTGCCGGGCGTGAACGAACGGCGGACCCCGTCGGCCGTGCCGCCGGGCCAGGACGCCGTCCAGAACGACAGCCAGAACGACGGCCAGAAGCCGCCGGCCGGTAACCCGGGCGTGGACCAGCAGATCATCGGCACGTTTGACGGCCAGACCATCGACCTGACGCCCGGCGGCCCCGGCCGGCCCCAGGGTGCTGCGCGGCGCGATCTCGCCTGGTCCGTCGCCAGCCTGGGCGTTGCTACGACCGGGTTTGCCACCGTCGCCGACCTGCTGCCGACGGGCTACACCCTCGACGGCAATGGCAACCTGGTGAGTTTCGACAGCCAGTTCCCCACCGGCTCCGTGCCCCTGGCCGCCAGTTACGACCTGGGCACCGCCAGCGTGCAACAGCCCGGCGGCAGTGCCGTGGCCGTGGTCCGCTGGGGCCGCTGGTCCGGCGGCGACATGGGCGTGAACACCGGCGGCGCGCCAGCCGTCCAGAGCCTGGCGCAGCAGAGCCTGCACTGGGTCCTGAGCGGTGACGCCAACCAGCCGCCCGTGCTGCCCGTCAGCGGCAGCGTCACCTACACGCTCGCGGGGGGCACGAGTCCCACCGACGGGCTGGGCAATGCCGGTACGCTGGGCGGCGCCTCGCTTGCGGTCGACTTCACCAACCGGACACTGACGACCAGCCTGGATGTTACCGTGGCCGGCAACAACTGGGTGGCGAGCGGCATCGGCGCGATCGGGCCCCAGGCAGGTCTCCCGGCCCATCAGTTCTCCGGCATCTACGACACGGTCCAGATCAATCCGATCCAGGGTACGGGTACGGGAACCTTCAGCGGTTTCTTCAGCGGACCTGCGACCGGGCCCGGTGGTGCGCCAGCAGGCGCGGGTCTTTCCTTCAACCTGGCGGATAACCAGGGACTGCTCCAGCTGAACGGTGCGGCGGCGCTCGTCGCTCCATGACGGGAGGCCACTACCGGATCGCCATCGTCGGCGGCGGGCCGGGCGGGCTCAGCGCGGCTGCGCACGCCGCCGAATTGGGGATTCACCACATCCTGCTCGAGGCCAGCCCCGCCCACGCCAACACGATCCAGCGCTACCAGAAAGGCAAACACGTCATGGCGGAGCCGGGCGCGTTGCCCCTCCGCAGCGACCTGCCGTTTGCCGCCGGCACGCGCGAGTCGATTCTCGCGGCCTGGCACGCTGGCCTCGGCCAGCACGGCGTGAATGCCTGCTACGGCGCCCAGGTCACCGCGATTGAAGGCGGGAAGCCGCGGTTCCTCATCAGACTGAAGGATGGCAGCAGCGTCACCGCGGAGGACGTGATCCTGGCTATCGGGGTGCAGGGTAACCCGCGTAAGCTGGGTGTCCCCGGCGAAGACCTGCCCTGCGTCCAGTACACACTGGATGACCCCGACGAGTACCAGGATGAGACCATCGTCGTCGTGGGTGCCGGCGACGCGGCCATCGAGAATGCCGTCGCCCTTGCCCGCCAGAACCGCGTGCTGATCGTCAACCGCAGCGACGAGTTCAACCGGGTCAAGGAGGGCAACCTCAACCTCGTGCTCAAGGCCATCGACGACAAGCGCCTCGAGTGTGCCTACAAGGCGTCCAGCACAGGCCTCGAGCGCAGTGCGGATGGCCGTCGTTACGTCCTCGTTCTGGCGGGCGAACAGGGTGAGTCCCGTGTGGAGTGCGACCGGATCATCGCCCGGATCGGTGCCACGCCGCCGCGCACGTTTGTCGAGAGCTGCGGCATCCGGTTCCCGGGGTCCGATCCCGCAGCCCTGCCCGTACTGAGTTCCCGCTACGAATCCAGCGTGCCGGGCCTCTACGTGATCGGGGCCCTCGGTGGTTACCCCCTGATCAAGCAGGCCATGAACCAGGGCTACGAGGCGGTCGAGTACGCGCTCGGCCGCAGCCTGGAGCCAGCCGACCAGCCGCTGCTGGCGGAGAAGTTCGCAGCGCTGCCATTCGGCCTTGGCGTGGAAGAAACGCTCGCGCTGATCCAGGCGCGCATCCCGGTGTTCTCCGCGATCAATCCGCTCAACCTCCGGGAACTCATCCTGGGCAGCCGGGTGACGACGCCGTCCCCGGGTGAGGTTGTCTTCCGGAAGAACGACTACACCAACAGCTTCTTCGCGATTCTCGCCGGGAGCGTCGAGCTCGAAGTGGGCGAGGAGCGGAAGAGCCGGCTCTCCCTGGGGGCCGGGCAGTTCTTCGGCGAGATGAGCCTGCTGTCAGGCCGGCGGCGCTCGGCGACCACCTGGGCCGGTCCCGGCTGCGTGCTGATCGAGTCGCCCCGCCGCGAGATCAACAAGCTGATCAGCTCCGTCGAAGGAGTGCGCCGGGTCATCGATGAGCACTTCATCGCGCGGGCTATCCAGACCAGCTTTGCGCCTGGCGCCAGCCTGGACGAATTGAAGGATGTCGCGGGCAGCGCCAGGCTGAAGCGCTACAAGCCGGACGAGGTCATATTCGCCGAGGGCGACGAGGCCGACAGCCTGCACCTGATCCGCAGCGGGTCCGTCGCCGTTACCCGGGACCTGGGCGGCCGCGAGGTGGTGACCTCCTACGTTGCGGCCGGCAACTACGTGGGCGAAATGGGCCTGGTGAGCCGCACCGCCCGCAGTGCCACCGTCCGTGCCACCGTCGCCACGGAAACCATCAGCCTTGGCGCCGCAGCTTTCCACGAGCTCATCGAGCGCAATCCGGCGCTGCGAGAGCAGGTCGAGGGCACGGTCCGGCGGCGGCTCGCGGAGAACACCCGCATGGCCGGCCAGCCGCGCAGTGGCGACCTGATTTCCTTCCTGATGGAGCAGGGCCTCGGTGAGGCCACCGACGTCCTGCTGATCGATGAGACCCTGTGTATCGGCTGCGACAACTGCGAAACAGCCTGCGCGGAGACCCACGAGGGTACGTCGCGGCTCGACCGGGAGGCCGGCCCCACCTTCGCCCATATTCACGTGCCCACGTCCTGTCGACACTGTGAGGACCCTCACTGCATGACCGACTGCCCGCCAGATGCGATCGGCCGGTCGCCCAACGGTGAGGTCTACATTCGCGACAACTGCATCGGTTGCGGCAACTGCGAACGCAACTGCCCCTATGGCGTGATCCAGATGGCCGCCACGGCACCCGAGAAGCCGGGCCTGTTCAGTTGGCTGCTGTTCGGCGCCGGCCCAGGGCCGGGTCCTGCGCCACACCAGGCCGGCGCAGCGGACGAGAGCCCCAAGAAGGCGGTGAAGTGCGACATGTGTCGCGACCTCCCTGGCGGCCCCGCCTGTGTCCGGGCCTGTCCGACTGGCGCCGCGATCCGCATCGGACCCGAGCGCTTCGTCGAGTTGATCCATGAGGCCACGCGCTGATGGCCAGTCGCGAGTACCGGCAGTCGCTTCAGCAGTCGGTCCTCGCCTACCGCGGTTCCCGGTACCTTTGGGCATCCCTGGCCCTTGGCCTGGCCGCCATCGTGGCCTATGCCTGGCATTCGCCCGGCGTGCCCCCGAATGGCGGCACAGGGCTCGGCTACGCGCTCGGCACGCTCGCCGCCGTTCTCGTCCTGTGGCTGATGTCCTTTGGCATCCGGAAGCGCGCCTATGCCTCCCGTGCCGGTACCGTGCAGGGCTGGCTGTCCGCCCATATCTACCTGGGCCTCTGCCTGGTCGTGGTGGCGACGCTGCACGCCGGCTTTGAGTTTGGCTGGAACGTGCACACGCTGGCCTACGTGCTCATGTGCGTGGTGGTTACAAGCGGGGTGTTCGGGGTCTTCGTCTACATCCGCTACCCCCGGTTCCTCAGCAGTAACCGGGGCTCCCAGACCCAGGCCCAGCTGCTCGGCGACCTCTCGGACCTGGATGCGCGCTGCCTGCGGCTGGCCGGCGGCATGCCGCCGGAGTTCGGCGAGGTACTGCGCGCCAACCGGGATCGCACCCTGATTGGCGGTGCTGTCCTGGCCCTGCTCACCAGCCGGGACCGCTCCGTCATCCTGTTGCCGGCGGCCGCCGGGGTGCACGGGCCAGTGCAGTACCGGCAGATTGCCAATCCAGACCAGGGAGCACTCCTCGACTGGCTTGCCAAGCGCCTCGCCGCCAGCGGCGAGGGCGGCCTCTCCCGGCAGCTGCAGGAACTCCTCAGCCTGGTTGGCGCGCGGCGCACGCTGCTCGCCCGGTTGCGACGCGATGCGCAGCTGAAAGCCTGGATGGAGGTGTGGCTGTACGTCCACGTCCCATTGTCGTTTGGCCTGCTGGCGGCATTGCTCGCGCACGTGCTGGCCGTCTTCACCTACTGGTAGGCCCGTGCGCGTCCTGATCCGCTTCGTGCGCCGTGGACCGGCCGGTGCCGTCGAGCAGAAGGACAGGCTCTACGACGGCGAGATGGTGACGCTTGGCCGGTCGACGGACCAGGTCGTCCAGATCAAGGATCGCCGGGTGGCCCTGGCGCACGCGCAGATGGTCCTGCGCAACGGACAGCCGGTGCTCGTCAGCCGCGTGCCCGCCGGCGTACTGGTCAACGGCACGCTCCAGCGCGAGGTACGGCTCAAGCCCGGGGACACCGTGCATATCGGTGCCAATGTCCTTTGCATCCTTGATCCGGTCGAGGATTGCGACCTGGCCTTCAGCTTCGAGCTGGACGCGGAGGTGCGGTCTGATGAACTGAGGGTCGACCTCCCGCGCCTGCGTCTCGCCGAACTGGGCCTTGCCAAGCGCCGCTGGTCCTGGGCGCTGTTTCTCGGCGTACTGCTCCTGGCACTCTTCATCCCGGCGGCGGGCCTCAAGAGCCCGGCGGTGCAGGACACGCTCCGGGGCAGCGCCCTTCCGGACGATCACTTCTGGTCGCCCGGTGCGTTGAGCCCGGTGCACGCGACCGTGGCCACGCGGTGCGAGGCCTGTCACGAGCAGCCGTTCCGGCGCGTGCGGAACGGGGCCTGCCTTGCCTGCCATGCCGGCAATCTCCACGAGCACATCGGTATCGAAGCGGTGAAGGAGGGCGTCGTGCTTACGGCGGCGCTCCGGGCAGAGACGGCCGTCCCGGCACTGGACGAGGTGCGTTGCACGAGTTGCCATGCCGAGCACAAGGAGCCGGCGACGCTGGTGCGCAACGATCCCTCGGTGTGCACGAACTGCCATCAGGACCTTCCGACCCTCGCCCCCTGGAGCCGTGTCACCGCACGGGTCACCGATTTCGCCACCGATCACCCCGCTTTCACGCTCCCGGCCCGGGAGGACTCCGGCCTGAAGTTTTCCCACGCGGTCCACCTGGCAACGGGCGGCATACGGTCGCCGGTTGGCGACACCGTGCTGGGTTGTGGCGATTGCCATGTGCCAGAGCCCGGCGGTGCGCGTTTCCGGCCGTTGCGGATGGAGCGGGACTGCGCGGGCTGCCACCTGCTGGACTTCGATCCGGCCTATCCGGACCGGGTAGTGCCCCACGGCGATGCGGGCGCCGTTACGGAATTCCTCGTGGACTACTACAGCCGGCGGTACCTGGAGAGCTACGCGGATCCGCTGGCCGCCGGGCCGCTCGCGGCGCGCCGTGCGGGGCCAAGGCCATCGCCGGCGGAACGCGAGCGGCTGCTCCGCGATGCGCGCGAGCAGGCAGACCTTGTCACGCGGGACTTGTTCGAGCGGCGCAGCTGTGTAGAGTGCCACGAGGTGGCGGCGAGCGGCCCATCGCTGGCCACATGGAAGGTCCGGCCCGCCGAGGTGCGGACGGCATGGCTGCCTCGATCGACATTCAGTCACGCCGCCCACGGCACGGCGCTCACGTCCTGCGCCACCTGCCACGAGGCTGAGAGTTCCGAGTCTGCAACCGACGTGCTGCTGCCCGACATCGCTACCTGCCGCGACTGCCATGCCGGTGGCAAGCCCTCGGAAACCCCTGCAAACCGGATCACAAGCACGTGCATCCTGTGTCACGGCTTCCACGCGGAGCGGAACCCGGTGTGGCGGGCCAAGGCGGAGTGAACCGGATGTGGTGCGGACCCACCCTGCGCGAGTTGGCCACGCTCTGGCTGATCGCCGTACTGGCGACGGGCTGCGGGGGTGACGGTCCCGTCGCGGGAGCCGAAGGTTCCGGTCCCGTGCCCTGTGATGGCAGCTGCGCCTCCGCGGCCACCCTGCTCAGCACCGGTGACGTGGAGAGGATCATTGCCCAGGGCGTTGCGGAGGCGGACGCGCGCCACGTCGCCGCGACCCTCGTGGTGGTGGACCGGGTGGGCAACGTGCTGGCTGTCTTCCGCATGAACGGCGCACCCGGTTCCGTAACGATCACCTCGGGTAGCGGCGTGCAGGGCGGCCTCGAGAACGTCAGCATCATCCCCGACACGCTCGCCGCCATATCGAAGGCCGTCACCGGCGCCTACCTGTCGAGCGAGGGCAATGCGTTCAGCACCCGCACCGCCAGCCAGATCGTCCAGGAGCACTTCAATCCCGGCGAGCAGCTGGCGCCCGGCGGCCCGCTGTTCGGCGTGCAGTTCAGCCAGCTGCCTTGCTCGGATCTGGCGGGTCGCTGGACCGGCGGTGCACCGGATGCCGGGCCGAAGCGCTCGCCCCTCGGGCTCTCCGCCGACCCCGGGGGCTTTCCCCTCTACAAGGCCGGCACGCCCGTGGGTGGCGTGGGGGTCGTCGCTGACGGCGAGTACGGTCTTGACCGGGACGTCAGTGACCGGGACCTGGACACCGATGAGTTGATCGCGCTCGCCGCGTCCTTTGGCTATGCGGCTCCCGCCGATCGGCGCGGTGACCGGATAAGTGCCGACGGCAAGACCTTTCGCTTCAGCGATGCAGACTTCGGCGACCTGGAGACCGTACCGGCCGCAGCGCCGGCGTTTGCCGCCATCGACGGCGTCCTGGGCTCGCTGGCTGCAGTGCCCGGCTACGCGGGTGCCGTCGTGCAGCCCGGCGTGGCGTTCGGCGAGCCGGCGTCCGGCGTGCGGCCGGACGCCGTGGATTACCCGGGACTGGATGCCTTCGTACTGGTCGACAACGCCGACCTGCCCCGCTATGCACCCATTCCCGGGAACGAACCCGTGGATGCGCTCAGCGCTGCCGAGGTGCGCGCCGTGCTTTCCCAGGCGCTGAGCGTGGCAAAGCGCACCCGGGCGCAGATTCGCCGGCCGCTGAGCTCAGCAGCGCGTGTGACGGTCAGTCTCGTGGATTCGGCTGGCAATACCCTCGGCATCGTCCGTGGCCGCGATGCGCCAGTCTTCGGCATCGACGTTTCCCTGCAGAAGGCGCGGACGGCCGCTTTGCTGTCGTCGGCCGGAGCGGGTGCCGCCATCGCTGCCGTTCCCGATGCGGTGTACCTGGACGGAGGACTCAGCGTCCTCGCGACCAGCACGCCCGGGGCGTACATCACCGGTGCGCAGGGGTTCCTCGGCCTGCCGACGGCATTCACTGACGGCGCCATCGCGTTTTCGACCCGGAGCATTGGCAACCTCGCGCGCCCCTTTTACCCGGACGGGGTGGACGGCCGGGCACCCGGGCCGTTCAGCCGGCCCTACCCTGAGTGGAGCGCGTTTTCGACGGGCCTACAGCTCGATCTCGTCTACAACGCGCTGATCGAGCACGTCGGGTTCGTGCTTGGCATTGCGGCGGACACCCCGCAGAACTGCACCGGCATCAGTGGCTTCGACTCAGGCTTCGTGCCGGTAGCGCCGGTTCCGGCGCTTGCCAACGGGCTCCAGATCTTCGCCGGGGGCGTGCCGCTGTACCGGGGCAGCACGCTCGTTGGTGCCGTTGGCGTCTCGGGCGACGGCTCGGACCAGGACGACATGATTGCCTTCCTGGGCGTGGCTGAAGCGGCCAGCCTGCTGGGCACGATCGGCAATGCACCGGCCACGATCCGTGCCGACACGCTGACACCGACCGGCGCCCGGCTCCGGTACGTCAACTGCCCCCAGGCGCCGTTCCTCGACTCGACGGCGCCGGAGGCCTGCGGTGGACAGTAGGGCGCTCGTCTGTGGCCTGCTCCTCCTCGCGGGTCCCGTAATCGCCAGCGAACCTTGCCCGCCCCAGGAGGCCAGCGACCCGGGACGCCGTCGCCCGGGTGACGACCCGGAGCGCTTTGTGCCGACCCCCTGCAATCCCGGTGCGCTGCGGCCACCGGGCACGGCGCTGGTGGACTTCGCTGCCTATCCCGATCGCTGGCGGCTTGTTTCGCTGCTCGGCTATCCCGAAGGCCCGGCCAATCCGTGGCGGGGCAATAACTGGCTGAAGGGCGACCGTCCGGCGTTCGGCGAGGACTGGTTCGTGAGCCTGACAGGCATCTCCGACACGGTCGTTGAGTCACGCCGCTTTCCCGTCCCGGTGGGCGGCCCGGTTACGGCAGACCCCGGCAGCCTCGACGTCCTCGGTGAGGGCCGGCAGCTGGTACTGGCCGAGACGGTGCTGCTGGAGGGTGTCATCTACAAGGGCAACACCGTCTTCATGCCGCCGGAGTGGGAGTTCCGGATCATCCCCGCCTTTAACCTGAACTACGCACGGGCGGAGGAGGCGGGCCTGCTCGGCGCGCCGGCGGATGCGCGCACCACCCGGCGCGACGGCACGGTCGGGCTGCAGGGCCTGTTCGTCGACCGACACCTGCGGGACGTGTCCGCGCGCTACGACTTCGATTCCCTGCGTGCGGGTATCCAGCCGTTCACCGCCGACTTCCGCGGCTTCCTGTTCCAGGACAGTCCACTCGGGATCCGGCTGTTCGGTACCCGGGACAACAACCGCTACCAGTACAACCTGGCCTGGTTCCGTCGCCTGGACAAGGACATCAATAGCGGGTTGAACGCGATCCTGGACAAGGGCCTGCCTGCGATCCGGGACGACGACGTCTTCATCGCCAATCTCTACGCGCAGGACACGCCCGCTCCCGGCTTCACGTCCCAGGTGGTGGTGGCGTACAACCGCAACCGGGAGGCCGGTGACGTGCAGTACGACGACAACGGGTTCATCCAGCGCCCCGCGTCCATCGGGATCGAGCAGGGCCGCGACTACGATGTCGTCTACCTGGGGTATAACGGCGACGGGCATTTTCGCCAGTTCAACCTGAGCGTGTCCGGTTATGCGGCCCTGGGCAACGAGACGCGCAGCACCTTCAACGCCGGCGGCGGAGACATCCGGGCGTTCTTCCTGGCCACCGAAGCGTCCAGGGATTTCGACTGGATACGGGTCCGCGCCTCGGCCCTCTATGCGAGTGGTGATGACGATCCCTTCGACGACGTGGCGACGGGCTTCGATGCCATCTTCGAGAATCCGCTGTTCGCCGGCGCCGACACCAGTTTCTGGATCCGCCAGGCGGTGCCCCTGATCGGTGGTGGCCGCGTGGGCCTGTCCGGGCGCAACGGCCTGCTCAACGCGCTGCGCTCGTCGAAGGATTATGGCCAGTCCAACTTCAGCAACCCGGGCACGGTGCTCCTGGGGATTGGTGCCGACCTGGACCTGTCACCGACGCTCCGGATCAGTACCAACGCCAACGAACTCTGGTTCGCCAATACGGCGACGATCGAGGTGGCGCGCAACCAGGGCGGCCTCGATGAGCACATTGGGCTTGACGCGTCCGTTGCCCTGACCTGGCGGCCACTGGCAATCCAGAACATCGTGCTGCGGCTGTCGGCGGCCGCGCTGCTGCCCGGAAAAGGGTATGCGCAGCTGTACAAAGACGAGATCGCGTATTCAATTCTGGGTAACCTGGTGTTGACGTATTAGGTATGAGATACGGGTCGCGGCTGAAGCTGCTCCTACTGCTGGTTGCGACGACCGCGGCATTTGCCGCGACGGAGGAGCGGGCCGTAGAGCGTGGCTGGGTGACGGCGCCGGCGGCTCCGAAGGCACAGCCGACGGCGGTGGCCGCGGAGAAGAGCGCAGGCTGCCTGGACTGTCACACCGCCACCGACGCACCCACGATGCACACCAACCCGGCGGTGGTGCTGGGCTGCACCGATTGCCACGGCGGCAATGCCCAGGTCCGTCGCCTCTCATCAGTTCCGGATAGAACAGATAAGTACGCAGGATTATCAAAGCAGGCTCACGTACTGCCCCGCTACCCGGAGGCCTGGGCGAAGCAGGGCAGCGGCAACCCGGTGCGCAGCTACACGCTGCTGAACCGGGAGGCGCCGGAGTTCATTCGCTTCGTCAATCCCGGTGACTACCGGATCGCCCGGGAGTCCTGTGGCAGCTGCCACCTGGACGTGATCGAAGCTGCCGAGCGCAGTCTCATGGCAACCAATGCCATGTTCTGGGGTGGCGCTGCGTACAACAACGGCATCCTGCCCTTCAAGAACTACCTGCTGGGCGAGGGCTATACCCGCGAGGGACAGCCCGCGGTGCTGACGAGCGCACCGTTCGACAAGCTGGGTCTCACGCTGGCTGACGCCAGGAATCGGGGCGTGCTGACGACCCTGTACCCGCTCCCGCGCTGGGAGAACCTGCAGCCTGCCGATGTCTTCCGCGTCTTCGAGGATGGCGGCCGTAACATCCTCAACACGTTCCCGGAGACGGGTATCCCCAATGCCCTCGGCCAGCTCCAGCGCCTTGAGGAGCCAGGCCGGCCCGACGTAAAGCAGTCGAATCGTGGTCCCGGCACCGGGGCCCGGATCGCCGTGCCGGTGCTCAACATCCACAAGACACGGCTCAATGATCCGCTGATGTGGTACCTCGGTACCAATGACCAGCCAGGCGATTACCGCTCTTCCGGTTGCAGCAGCTGCCACGTGGTGTATGCGAACGATCGGAATCCGTTCTCAGCGAGCATCTATGCCACTGCCGGCAACCGGGGCCTGACCCAGACGATGGATCCGGTGATCCCTAAGGAACAGTCCGGTCATCCGATCCGGCATGCCTTCTCGCGGTCCATTCCCACGAGCCAGTGCATGACCTGTCACATGCACCAGCCCAACATGTTCATGAATTCCTTCCTCGGCTACACGATGTGGGACTACGAGTCCGATGCGCCTGCCATGTGGCCGGAACAGCAGCAGTATCCCGACGCCGAACAGGTGCGCAAGGTCCTGGACCGGAACCCGGAGGGCGCGGCGCCGCGGGGGAAGTGGGCCGACGAGGAGTTCCTGGCGGGGGTTTCCGGGCTCAACCCGCAGCTTCGGGATACGCAGTTCGCCGACTATCACGGCCACGGCTGGAACTTTCGCGGCGTGTTCAGGCGGGATCGCAAGGGCAACCTCCTCGACAAGGACGGTACGCGTGTCACGCCGGATGACCCGCAGAAGTGGGGCAAGGCCGTGCACATGCAATCCATCCACGTGGACGTGGGCATGCAGTGCGTGGACTGCCACTACGCCCAGGACTCCCACGGCACCGGGCACCTGATGGCCGAAGTGGCCCAGGCCGTGGAGATCGACTGCAAGGATTGCCATGGCACGACGCGCGCCTACCCGACGCTCCGGACCTCCGGTCCGGCGGCAGGCCCGAACGGCACCGATCTTTCAACCATCCGGAACCCGGACGGCCGGAAGCGCTTTGAATGGCGGGGTGACCGCCTCGTCCAGCGCTCTGCTGTCGACCCGCAACGGGAGTGGACGGTGTCCCTGGTGAAGGATTCCGTGACCCCTGGCAACGCGCACTACAACGCGAAGGCGGCCCGCGCGAAACTGATGTCACGGAACACGAAGACGCAGTACTACGGTACGGACGTTGCGTGGGAGCAGCTTGCCCACAGCGACGATGACCTCGAGTGCTACTCCTGCCACACGTCCTGGACCACCAGCTGTGGCGGCTGCCATCTGCCCATCGAGGCGAACTGGAAGACAGAGCGTCACCGGCCCGAGGGCGGTACCTCACGGAATTACGCCACCTACAACCCGCAGGTGGCCCGGGAGGAGATCTTCATGCTCGGTCGCCGTGGACCCGCCGAGGGCTCCAAGGTCTCGCCGGTGCGCTCGTCATCAGCGCTGGTACTGTCGTCGACCAACGCGAACCGGGAGCGCATCTACGTGCAGCAGCCGCCAATCTCGGCGTCCGGCTACAGCTCCCAGGCCATGAATCCCCATTACCCGCACACCGAGCGGAAGACCGAGACGAAGACCTGCACCGACTGCCATCTCAGCGCCGCCGGCGACAACAACGCGATCCTGGCGCAGACGCTGGGGCAGGGCACGCAGTTCATCAACTTCCTGGGCCTGAATGCCTGGGTGGGTGAGGAGAGCGCGGTGACGGCGGTGCAGGTGACCGAGTGGGACGAGCCGCAGGCCGTCATCGGGAGCTACCTGCAGCGCTATGCCTATCCCGACTGGTACCGGGACCACGAGAAGCGCGGCCGCGTGCTGCCGGTGATGGAGTCCCGCCGGGCGGGCCGCGCGGAATGCCTCCAGCTGCGGGGCGAGTACCTGTACGTGGCCGAGGGTCCCAGGGGCTTCCGCGTCTACGACGTCGCGGGGATCGGCAACAAGGGAATCAGCCAGAAGATCCTCAGCGCGCCGTTCGGCCCGCTGGGCCAGGATACCCGTGTCGCCACAGCCAACGCCACGTGCGTGGCGCTGGCCACCACACAACCCGTGCATCCGCCCCGCAACGAGGGCGACCTGATGCGAAAGGACAATCTCGAGCAGCCGTTCGCGTCGATCTACAACTACGCGGTGATCACGGATGCGGTGGAAGGGCTGATCCTGGTCGATGTCAATACGCTGGCCGACGGCGAGTTCCGCAACAACTTTCTCGGCCGGGCACTCACCTGGGACGGTGGTGGCGCCCTGAAGGGGGCCCGGCACGTGACGGTGGCGGGCAGTACCCTGTACATCACCACGCCCGCTGGCGTGGCCGTGGTGGACGTCCGGAATGCACTGGAACCCCGGCTGCTGACTGTCGTCGCCTTGCCTGGCGCCCGGGCCAGCATGCAGCAGTTCCGCTACCTGTTCGTGACGGATGGCGACGGACTGAAGGTGATCGATGTCACGGTTCCGGCGGCGGCGAAGCTGGTGGCCGGAGCGGTCATACCGCTGAGGGACGCCCGCAAGGTGTTCGTCTCGAGGACGTACGCGTTCGTGGCGGCTGGCAGCCAGGGCCTCGCCATCATCGACGTCGAGAAGCCGGAAAGCCCGCGGTTGCACGAGCTGTTTAATGGTGGCGGGGAAATCCGTGACGCACGGGACGTTGTCGTAGCCTCCACGAACGCCTCGCTCTTTGCCTATGTGGCCGATGGATTCGACGGGCTGAAGGTGCTCCAGTTGACGGCGCCCGACACCCAGCCAAACTTCTATGGCTTCAGTCCCGAGCCAATGCCCGCAGTCATTGCCAGCAGAAAAACCAGGTCGCCGGCGCTGGCACTGTCCAGGCCACTTGAGAGGGACCGGGCCGTGGACGAGAGCGGCGGGCAGGTCGCCGTGTTCGGCCGCCGCGGCTCCCGGCCGTTCCGGTCAGACGAGATGCGGCAGCTGTACCTGGGGGAGGGTGGCTCCCCCTGGACTGTTACGGACGAGTTGCAGCCCGGCGTCGAGCCGCGCTAGCGGCTCTGGCCGCTTTGGCTCTGGCCGCTATACTGCCCCCATGGCCGGTTTCGTGATTGGTTTCCGCCACCGACTGGTGCCCCTGGTAGTGACCATCACTGCCCTCTGCGGAGCCCCCCTCAGCGTGACCGCGGCCGGGAACCCTGCGTCTACAGCCCGCCATGAGGGCGTGGCCACCTGTGCGTCCACCACTTGCCATGGTGCCGCGCGCCCCCTTGCTGGCACGCCGGTGCTGCAGAACGAGTACGTCACCTGGTCCTCCTTCGATCCCCACGCCAGGGCGGAACGCACGTTGCGCGACGAGCGTTCGGCGGCCATTGCCCGGCGCCTCGGCATCGGTGCGGCCGATAGGGCCCCTGCCTGCCTGGCCTGCCATGCGGAGGTCGTGCCCCCCGACCAGCGCGGAGCGAAGTTCCAGCAGGCCGACGGTATTGGCTGCGAGGCTTGCCATGGCGCGGCCGGGAACTGGCTCGCGGTGCACGATGACGGCACCCCGGAAGCCCGCTCTGCCAGCCGTCGCGCGGGGCTGCGGGCGCTGAACGAGCCGGCGGTGCGAGGAGCAACCTGCCTCGCCTGCCATGCGGGCGACACGGACAGGGTGGCGACCCACGCCATGATGGCAGCCGGGCATCCCCGTCTCAGTTTCGAACTGGATACCTTCACCGAGCTCTGGCGTACTAGCGGCGGGCGCGAGCACTATCGGCGGGACGAGGATTACGCGGCACGGAAGCCGGAGCCCGGACCTGCCGTTGTGTGGCTGACTGGCCTCGTCCTCGCGAGCGCCGCCAGCGTGGACCAGGTGGAGGCGGCTCCTGGCCGTGGTGCGCTTCCCGAGTTCGCCGCGTTCAATTGCTACTCCTGTCATCGCGGTATGGGTCTGGCCCGTTGGCGGGACCGGGCGCCTGCGGCTGGCGGGACGCCGGGCGCTCTCCGGATCAACGACAGCGCGCTGCGGCTGCTGGCAACTGCACTCCGGTCCTGGAACCCGGCTGCCGCGGCGAACCTGTCGCGCGATACGGAGGCCTTGCAGCGCGCCGCCAACGATGACCGGGCGGGTGTCGGCGTGGCGGCTGATAGCCTGCGACGCCAGCTCTCCGGGCTGGCATCGACCCTGCACCGGGCGCCCCCGGCACCGGCTGATCGCCAGGCAATGCTGCGGTCGGTGCTGCGCGCGTCAGGTGAGGGCGCTTATCCCGACTACGCGACGGCAGAGCAGGCCGCCATGGCCGTCGTCGTCCTGCTGAGTGACGCCGGCGCTGACGCCGGCTCCAATCCCGATGTGGATGCCCTGTTCGCCGAGCTGGAAAACGATGCTGGCTTCGATCAGGCGCGCTTTGCACGCCTGGTTGCCCGGTTGGCTAAGCGTCCGGCGCCGGGGCGCTGATTGCCGGCGCCCTGCTGCCTGACGGGACGACGCTAAGTTTGCTACCTGACCCGGTCCATTGGATGCGACTCAGCACGGGAGGGTCACCGTGACGGCGAGTCCGGGTTTTGCATTCCGTACGCGAAACGTGCCGCCGTGGGCCTCCGCCACCAATTTGCACAGGTACAGGCCCAGACCCACCCCGCCAGTCTTGCGGGTGCGGGCAGTATCGGGGCGGTAAAACGGCTCGGCAAGGCGAGGGATCTGGTCTTCTGGCACGCCAGGGCCATAGTCGCGGACCTCCAGTTCAATGCCCGCGCCGGCCGTGCCGGCTGGGCGGATGTGCAATTCGGGCGCCTGAAGGGCATCGACGCTGAAGCGAAGGGCGTTGTCGAAGAGATTGCGCAGCATCAGGCGCAAGCGCACCGCGTCGACCTGCACTGCGGGCACGCCGGGCGCAACGTGCACGCCGATGTGGCCGGCGGCGGGGTAGCGGGTCTTCAGTCCGGCGATGACATCGCGAGCCAGTGTGTCCAGCTGCACGGCCTCGCGGTGCAGGGCGGCGTGGCGGCTGGCCAGGGATTCGCTCTGCAGCAGGTCGTTGATGAGGTCGGCCATTTGCTGCAGGTCCCGCAGCAGTGCTTCCCGCTGCGGTGCGACCTCATCCGTTTCCGGTAGCAGTTCGGTGTGGATGCGGGCGCGGGTGAGCGGGCTGCGCAGTTCGTGGCTGATGGCGAGCAGAAGCGCGCGCTTGGCTTCCAGCATCTGGTGAATGTCGTGCCCCATGGTATTGATGGTCGCGGCCAGCTGGCCGAGTTCATCGGGCCTGTGGGTGTGCCGCACCGGGATCGGGCGGGCGAACTCGCCGGCCCCAAAGCGCTGCGCGCCGGCGCCGATGTCATCCAGCGGGCGTAGCAGGTGACGCACATAGAAGTAGGCGAACAACGTGAGCAGCAGCAGGACCGCAAGCGTGTACCCCACGAGGCGCGGGCGGCGCTCGAAGGCATCATCGTTAAAGCCGAACCTGATGGTGTGACCATCTGCGGTGGTTCGAACGAGGAAGCGCCGCCAGCCAGGGTCGTCGAGATCCCGGGACGGTTGGTGCTGAGTCGGGTGCGAGCGCCAATTCACCCGCGGCCCACTGATGTCAACGGTGACAGGCAGGCGCTGGGTAATTGCCCTGGCGCGCTCAGCGCTGGGCGCACTGCCTCCGTCAGCGGTAATGTCGGCGGCCAACCGTTCCACGTAGTCCATGAGGAGGGGCCGCGCGGCTTCCCGCCAGCCAACGGAAAACGCCCGTTGTGCGCTGCCGACAAAGGTGAAGGTCATTGCCATCGCCAGGAACAGGAACACCAGAACCAGCCGCAGCTTGATGGACCGCCCCAGCGCGCGGCGTGCGCGGCGGTGCCAGCGTCGCTCTGGTGTACTTTCGGTGGCGCTACTCATGATGGCAGGTGTCGGAGTGCGAGAGAGTACCCCGCATTGCGCAGTGTCTTTATGCAGTCCAGTGGTTCGAGCTTCTTGCGCAGGCGGCTCACCACGATATCCACTGAACGGGTGTACAGGTCGGCCTCGTGTCCGCGCAATTGATTGAGAATGTCGTCGCGGCTGTAGACGTGGCCGGGCTCCCTCGCCAGCAGGAGCAGCAGTTCGTATTCCATGCCGGTGAGTTCGATCTCCCCGCCCAGGCGGGTGACGCAGCGGCGCGCGGGGTCGACAGTCAGGCCTTCAAACTGGAGCACGTTCTGCCCGCTCGTGGCCAAGGTCGCTTCCATGCTCCCCACGCTCGCGTGTCGGCGCAGCACCGCCTGGACACGCGCCACCAGTTCGCGCGGCTCGAAGGGCTTCGGCAGGTAGTCGTCCGCCCCCAGCTCGAGGCCAACAACCCGGTCCATCACATCGCCCCGCGCGGTGAGCATGACGATGGGGATGGCACTTTCCTTGCGGATCGTGCGGCAAAGCTCAAAGCCGTCCATTTCCGGCAGCATCACGTCAAGGATTGCGGCGTCGAAGTCAGCCGCGCGCAAGCGGGCCAGACCGTCACTCGGCGCAAGCGCCTGGGTCAACTCCAGCTCGAAACGGCGGAAGTAGGTGGCCAGGGGCTCGCCCAGTTGTTCGTCGTCGTCAATGAGCAGAACGCGGCGCATTCGGCATTCTCAGGCCCTTTTGGCTCAGCCTCAATCAGTTCCGTCCCCACCAGCGCGAGGCACGGTCCATTCGAGCGCGCACCTGCTGCTGCTGCCCCGGACTGAGGCTGTCATAGAAGTCGGCCAACGCGCTGATTACCCTGGGGCCGTTGCCCCGCACGGCCTCGGTCTTTTCCTCGAGCAGGGCCTGGGCGCGGGCACGATCAAACTGCTTTCCGGCTATCAGCGCCGTCATCTCGGTCCGCGGCTGGGTATGGTTGCCACGTAGTGCGGTGCGCAGCGCGATCATCTCGTCGGCCAGCACGCCGAGCTTTTGCCGCTGCGGCTCGTTCAGGTCCAGCTTGCCGCTTACCCGTTCGATCATCTTGCCGCGGATTTCCGCGACGCGCTCGTCGCTCACCGGGCCGCTACCGTGGGGGCTGCGTGTGCAGGACGAGAGCGAGCTCACGAAGAGCGTGGCGCCAAATACGCCTATGAGTGTCTTCTTGACCCAGGATTGCATGGCGAACTCCGTTTCAGCGGTGATGGAGATGCCTGTCATAGTGCCGCCCCACGGCCTTGGCGTCCTCTCGAGAGCGTTTCGCTTTGTTTCGGAATGTTTCAGCCCTTCGTGCAGGAAGCCCCGAAGGAAAAAGCCGGCAGTGCCAGGTTTTCGTGGGCCCGAGGACCGTGGCGGTTGGGTTGTCAGGGCTGGCAACCACGCTGGCGGGGGGTGGTTGTACAACCTATACGCCGCCCCCGTCGATGCGTGACTGTGGGGATTTTGGGGGAGATACCTATACCCACAGATCACCGTATATGAACTGCCACGCGTCCTTCAGGCCATTCGGGAGTCGTTACTCGGCGAACTGCCCTTCGGTTTGACCAGCCGCCAGCCCTGCTCCCCGAGCCACGCAATGGCCTCATCCCGCTTGCTGTCAAGGAGCAGGAAGCTGATCTTCTGGCCCTTGCGCACTCGTGTCGTCTCGCTCACCGGTGAGACGCGCCGCCAGCGATGATGGAGCAGGGGCAACATGGCAGAGCGGAGCATTGCCGGCA
>JBBQSA010000049.1:0-24967 GCA_038214295.1 Gammaproteobacteria bacterium | reverse complement strand
GGGCGTGGAGATGGTCATGCCGGGCGACAACATCAAGATGGTGGTGACGCTGATCAACCCGATCGCGATGGAAGACGGCCTGCGCTTCGCCATCCGCGAGGGCGGCCGGACCGTCGGCGCCGGCGTCGTCGCCAAGATTATTAAGTAGACATTGTCAATTAAAGCAAGGATTTAGAGATGGCCAAGAGTCAAAATATCCGTATTCGCCTGAAGGCGTTCGATCATCGCCTGATCGACAATTCCGCCAAGGAAATCGTGGACACTGCCAAGCGGACGGGCGCCCAGGTGCGCGGTCCTGTGCCCCTGCCCAGCCGGATCGAGCGCTTTACCGTGCTGACCTCCCCGCACGTCGACAAGGACGCCCGGGACCAGTACGAGATCCGCACCCACAAGCGTTTGATGGATATCGTGGAACCGACCGAAAAGACCGTCGATGCACTGATGAAGCTGGAATTGCCGGCCGGCGTCGACGTCCAGATCAAGCTCAACTAGCGAAATTGAACTCCGCCAGAAGGCTGTTATACTAACCGGCTCCGCGCAGTGTCTTGCATGTTCCTTGCAGTGCATTGCGCGTAGAGCTCGACGAAGAGCGCAAAGATAAGTTGAACCCGCCGTAGGGCCAGCCGAGCCACTGAGCGATTCGGCCAGCTGACGGCCCTTCGAAAAGAAGAGGGTTCTGGGGTCTCCGACGGAAACAGGCTGCCCGGGATGTCTGGGTTTGGCCGCGTCCGCGCAAGATTCACAGGCAGCGGCAGGTCCGTCGACCCGAGTGGTTGCGGCGTGCGGCAAGCAGGAATACCGACCAGGAAGCAGAAATGGCTATCGGTCTAGTAGGGCGAAAGCGCGGCATGACGCGGGTCTTCACGGAAGACGGCGCGTCCGTGCCGGTTACGGTCATCGAGGCGTTCCCGAACCGGGTGACTCGCGTCAAGAGCGCGGAGTCGGACGGGTACGCCGCTGTCCAGATCACCACGGGCAGCGTCAAGCCCAGCCGGATCAGCAAGCCGCTGGCCGGGCAGTATGCCAAGGCCGGGGCTGAGCCCGGCGAGGGGCTGTGGGAGTTCCGGGTCAGCGCCGAGGAGGCGACTGCCCATCCCGCCGGCTCCGAGATTACGGTGGAGGCGTTTACGGCTGGCCAGTTGGTTGACGTGCGGGGCACGACCATCGGCAAGGGCTACGCCGGCACCATCAAGCGGCACAACTTCCAGAGCCAGGACGCGACCCACGGTAACTCGGTGTCGCACCGCGCACCGGGCTCCATTGGCCAGCGCCAGACGCCGGGCCGGGTGTTCAAGGGCAAGCGCATGTCGGGTCACATGGGCGCCATAGCCCGTACGACCCTGAACCTGGCGGTTGTTCGCGTCGACAAGGAGCGGAACCTGCTGCTGATTCAGGGCGCCGTGCCGGGGCACGCGGGTTCCCACGTCGTCATCAAGCCTGCGGCGAAGGTTCGCAGAAAGAGGAAGGGCTGAGGCTGCCATGAAGCTTGCAATCCACGGTGGCGGAAGCCTCGAGGTGTCGGATGACGCCTTTGGTGCCAAGTTCAACGAGGCCCTGATACACCAGGTCGTCACCGCCTATATGGCTGGTGGCCGGTCGGGGACCAAGGCCCAGAAGACCCGCGCTGAAGTGCGGGGCGGTGGCCGGAAGCCGTTCGCGCAAAAGGGCAGCGGTCGCGCCCGGGCGGGTACCACGCGTGGCCCGATCTGGGTTGGCGGCGGGCGGGCTTTCGCGGCGCGTCCGCGGGACTACGCCCAGAAGGTCAACCGCAAGATGTACCAGGCGGCCATGCGGTCGGTGATGTCCGAGTTGATTCGCCAGGACCGCTTGCTCGTGGTGGATGCCATCGAGATGGCAAAGCCGAAGACGAAGGATCTCGTGAAGTACCTGCAGGGATTCAATCTCGACCGCGTACTGATCCTTGTGGAGGAGGGGCAGGACAATCTCCGTCTGTCCGCCCGCAACCTGCCTGCCGTCGAAGTTCTTGATGTGCGGGAGTTGAATCCGGTGTCGCTCGTCCGGTTCGAAAAGGTTCTGGCCACGTCTGCCGCCCTGAGGGCGGTCGCGGAGCGTCTGTCATGATCGCCAAAGCCAAGCCCGCCAAGCCCGCAAAGGTTGCGAAGCCCTCCAAGGTTGCGAAGCCCCGTGCCTCCAGGACGGCTGCCGAGAAGGCCGCCGCCGGGAAGTCCCTGGCCGCACGGCTCAACAACGAGAAGTTGATGACGGTGCTTGTTGGTCCGCACCTCTCGGAGAAAAGCAGCCGTCTTGCGGAGCGTCTCAAGCAGTTTGTCTTCAAAGTGCGTCGGGACGCCGACAAGTCCGACGTGAAGCGGGCCGTCGAGCTGATGTTCGACGTCAAGGTCACGGCCGTCCAGGTGGTCCAGGTCATGGGCAAGGCCAAGCGCTTTGGCCGCAGCCCGGGCCGCCGGCAGGACTGGAAAAAGGCCTACGTGACGCTGGCCGAAGGCCAGGACATCGATTTTCTCGGCGCCGATTAGGCCCGGGTATCGACCCTAGAGAATAGTCCAGAGATCAGACATGGCACTCCAGCAAACCAGACCGACATCACCGGCACGGCGCTTTGTCGTCAAGGTGACGACGCCGAACCTGCACAAGGGCGAGCCCCACGCTCCCCTGGTCACGAAGCTCGAGCGCAGCACCGGTCGCAATAACCTCGGCCGGATCACGACCCGGCACAAGGGCGGCGGCCACAAGCGGCTGTATCGCATTATCGATTTCCGCCGCGACAAGGACGGCATCGCCGCCAAGGTCGAGCGCATCGAGTACGATCCCAACCGCAGTGCCCACCTCGCGCTGCTTCTCTACGCAGACGGCGAGCGTCGCTACATCATCGCCCCCAAGGGCCTGGAGGCTGGTAGCGTCGTGGTGTCTGGTCGGGATGCCCCGATCAAGGCCGGTAATACGCTGCCGCTACGGAATATCCCGATGGGCACGCTCGTGCACGCGGTTGAATTGAAGCCCGGCAAGGGGGCGCAAATCGCCCGCGCCGCCGGCACCAGCGTGCAGATCGTGGCTCGCGACGGTGTCTATGCCACGGTGCGGTTGCGCTCTGGCGAGATGCGCAAGGTGCACGTCGAGTGCCGTGCCACGATCGGCGAGGTTGGTCGCGAAGAGCACAACCTGCGTAAGTTCGGCAAGGCGGGCGCCAAGCGCTGGCGCGGCATCCGGCCGACGGTGCGGGGCGTTGCCATGAACCCGGTCGATCACCCGCACGGTGGTGGTGAGGGCAAGACCTCCGGCGGTCGACACCCAGTGACCCCGTGGGGCATCAAGACCAAGGGTTACAAGACCCGGCGCAACAAGCGCACGGCCACCATGATCGTGCGCCGGCGCGACAAGAAGTAACCGACCCTCAAGGAATCTGAAACGTGGCGCGTTCAATCAAAAAGGGGCCGTTCGTCGACCTGCACCTGGCCAACAAGGTCCGGCAGGCGGTGGGCACCAACAACCGGCGGCCGATCAAGACCTGGTCGCGGCGATCGATGATCCTGCCGGAAATGGTTGGCCTGACCATCGCGGTACACAACGGCCGCGATCACATTCCCGTGCTGGTCACCGAGAACATGGTTGGCCACAAGCTCGGCGAATTCGCGGTCACCCGTACCTTCAAGGGTCACTCGGGTGACAAGAAGACCAAGGCCGCCGAGTCGTCGGCAGCATAAGGATCGGACGATGCAGGTATCTGCCACATTGAAGTACGCGCGGATCTCGCCGCAGAAGTGCCGGCTTGTTGCCGATGCTATCCGCGGCAAGACCGTCGCGAATGCGAAACAGATTCTCGATCTGATGCCGAAGAAGGGCGCCCTCCTCATCAAGAAGGTGCTTGATTCAGCCATCGCTAACGCCGAGCACAACAACGCGGCCGATATCGACGAGCTCAAGGTCGCCACAGTCTTTGTCAACGAGGCGCCGCGTCTGCGCCGGTTCAAGGCGTCGGCCAAGGGCCGCGCTTCGCCCCGGCAGAAGCGCAGCAGCCATATCACCATTCAGGTCGCGGACGAGTAACCATGGGTCAGAAGGTCAATCCGATCGGCATCCGCCTCGGCATCACGCGCGAGTGGGCATCCAAGTGGTATGCCGATGCGCGCACGTTCCCGAAGTACGTCGAGATGGACTTCCGCATCCGTGAGTTCCTCATGAAGAAGCTCAAGGAAGCCTCGGTCGGCAAGATCCAGATCGAGCGTCCGGCCCGCAAGGCCAATATCACGATTCACACGGCCAGGCCGGGCGTGGTCATTGGCAAGAAGGGCGAGGACATCGAGAGCCTGCGCAACCAGGTAGCCAAGCTGCTCAAGATGAGCCTGGGCGATGTCCGCATCAACATTGCCGAGATTCGCAAGCCAGAGCTGGATGCCCGTCTCGTAGCCGAGGGCATTGCCCAGCAGCTCGAGCGGCGGGTGATGTTCCGCCGTGCCATGAAGCGCTCCGTGCAGAACACCATGCGGCTGGGTGCTCAGGGCATCAAGGTGCAGGTTGCCGGCCGGCTCAATGGTGGCGAAATTGCCCGCACGGAGTGGTACCGGGAGGGTCGTGTACCCCTGCATACCTTTCGCGCCGATATTGACTACGCCCTTGCCGAGGCCCAGACCACCTACGGGGTCATCGGCGTGAAGGTGTGGATCTTCCGCGGCGAAGTCTTTGATCAGCAGGAGGCGCCGGCGGAAGAAGCCGCAGCGCCGGCCGCCCGCTAAGGAATTGCGCTCATGATGCAGCCCAAGCGAACCAAGTTTCGCAAACAGTTCAAGGGTCGAAACCGTGGCCTTGCCCAGCGTGGCAACACGGTGGCCTTCGGTGAGTTCGGCCTCAAGGCGACGGACCGTTGCCGCCTGACGGCTCGGCAGATCGAGGCGGCCCGCCGGGCCATGACGCGCTACGTGAAGCGCGGCGGCAAGGTCTGGATCCGCATTTTTCCGGACAAGCCTGTGACCGCCAAGCCGCTTGAAGTCCGGCAGGGCAGCGGCAAGGGCAACGTCGAGTTCTACGTGGCCCTCGTGCAGCCCGGTACCGTCCTCTACGAGATGGAAGGCGTCACCGAGGATATTGCCCGGGAGGCATTCCGCCTGGCCGCATCGAAGCTGCCGGTTTCGACCACTTTCGTAAGCCGCCACGCCATCTAAATTCAGGTATCGGGCCGATGAAATTCAACGACCTCCGCAAGAAGTCCGAAGTCGAGCTGGCTGAGGAACTGCTCGGTCTCCGCAAGGAGCAGTTCAATCTGCGGATGCAGCGCGCCACGGGGCAACTGAGCCGTCCGGACCAGTTCGACAAGGTGCGCAAGAACATTGCGCGGATCAAGACGCTCCTTGGCGAGCATTCCCGGCAGAAGAAGGCTGGGGGCGCGGCATGAGCACGGCAGCAAACAGCACGGCAGGTAACAACGTGAAGCAAGAATCCGCCCCGGGCGACAGCCCGATCCGGACGCTGACCGGCACGGTGGTCAGCAACAAGATGCAGAAGACCATCGCTGTGGTGGTCGAGCGCCTGGTCAAGCATCCGCAGTACGGCAAGTATGTGCGGCGCACGACCAAGCTTCTGGCGCACGACGAAGCCAACACTTCCCGTGAGGGCGACCTGGTGTCGATTACCGAGTGCCGCCCCTTCTCGAAGCGCAAGGCCTGGCGGCTCGTTGAGGTTATCCGTCGGGCAGAGGAGTCGGGCAAGCCTGTGCAGTGAGGTCCCGACGGCCCCAGAAGGGTTGGCTGTGGCTTCAGTAACGCTGGCAAAACCGGGAAACGAACATGATTCAGATGCAGACTTACCTCGCGGCAGCCGACAACAGCGGTGCACGGCAGTTGATGTGCATCAAGGTGCTTGGCGGCACCCGGCGGCGCTACGCGTACATCGGTGATGTCATCAAGGTCAGTGTCAGGGACGCGATCCCCCGGGGTAAGGTCAAGAAGGGCGAGGTCTATAATGCCGTGGTCGTGCGCACCCGCAAGGGTGTTCGCCGTCCCGATGGCTCGGTGATCCGTTTCGATGGCAACGCCGCAGTGCTGCTGAACAACAAGCTCGAGCCGATTGGCACGCGTATCTTCGGGCCAGTAACCCGCGAGCTGCGCAACGAGAATTTCATGAAGATTATTTCCCTCGCGCCCGAAGTGCTGTGAGCAAGCTGACATGAATCGCATCAGAAAGAACGACCAGGTCATCGTCATTGCGGGCCGCGACAAGGGCCGCAAGGGCGCCGTCACGCGGATCGATGGTGATCGCGTGTGGGTGGAAAACGTGAACGTCGTAAAGAAGCATCAGAAGCCCAACCCCGCCAAGGGCCTGCAGGGTGGCATCGTCGAGAAAGAGATGTCGCTGCATGTGTCCAACGTGGCGCTGCTGAATACCGCTACCGACAAGCCCGGCCGCGTGGGCTTCCGGACGCTGGAGGATGGCCGCAAGGTCCGCTATTTCAAATCGAACAACGAGGTCGTTGACGCCTGAGGCACCGCGGGGCACGTGCCCCGGGTGACGCGGGAATCGCGAACAAGCTATGGCAAGGTTGCAGGAATACTACGCAAGCACGGTGGTGCCGAAGCTCAAGCAGCAGCTGGGCATCGACAACGTCATGGAGTTGCCGCGGATCACCAAGATCACGCTCAACATGGGCGTTGGCGAGACGATTACCGACAAGAAGGTTATCGAGAAGGCGGTGCAGGACATGACCCGCATCGCCGGGCAGAAGCCCCAGATCACGCTGGCCCGGAAGTCCATCGCCACCTTCAAGGTGCGCGAGGGCTACCCTGTCGGTTGCAAGGTCACCTTGCGGCGCCAGCGGATGTGGGAGTTCCTGGATCGCCTGATCAGTATCGCAGTGCCCCGGATCCGGGATTTCCGCGGGCTGAATGGCCGTTCCTTCGATGGTCGCGGCAACTACAGCATGGGTGTCCAGGAACAGATCATCTTCCCCGAGATCGATTACGACCAGATCGACGTGATCCGCGGGATGGACATTACGATCACGACCACCGCCGGGACGGATGCCCGCGGGCGGGCGTTGCTCGACGCCTTCAATTTTCCGTTTCGCAAGTAGACCCCACACAGTCAGGTCGAGAAGCAGTTTATGGCCAAGAAATCGATGATCCTCAGGGATGTCAAGCGCGCCAAGCTGGTGCAGCAGTACGCCAAGAAGCGCGCGGCGCTCAAGGCGATCATTGCCAGTCCCAAGTCACGGCCCGGCGAGAAGCAGGCTGCGTCAGACAAGCTCCAGTCGCTGCCAAGAGACTCGAGCCCCAGCCGTATGCGGAGCCGCTGCGCGATTACGGGGCGTTCCCGCGGGTACTACCAGAAGTTTGGCCTGTCGAGGACAAAGCTCCGTGAGCTCACCCTGGCCGGCAATATTCCCGGAATGAGCAAGGCCAGCTGGTAAGCCCGGTACTCCGCAGGTCCGGTTCTCCGCAGAGGAGAGCCCCGGTGAACAGACACAGTTACAAGATCGAGTAAACGCAAATGAGCCTATCGGATCCAATTGCAGACATGCTGACCCGCATCAGGAACGCGCAGAGAGTGGCGCTGCCCAGTGTGACGATGCCGTCTTCCACGCAGAAGGAGGCCATCGCCAGGGTCCTGCGGGACGAGGGCTACATCGTGGGCTTCGAGGCCACCGACACCGGCGCCAACAAGCGCGAGCTGGTCATCGAGCTCAAGTATTTCGATGGCCGAGCTGTAATCGACGAGATTCGCCGCGTCAGCCGCTCCGGTCTGCGGATCTACAAGGGCAAGAATTCGCTGCCGAAGATCCAGGGTGGCTTGGGTATAGCCATCGTGTCGACGCCCGCGGGCGTCATGAGCGACCGCGACGCCCGGGCCGGTGGCCACGGCGGCGAAGTGCTCTGCATAGTTTCCTGACGATCGGTCGTAGGAATAGAAGATGTCGAGAGTTGCAAAAATGCCAGTGCCGCTGCCAAAGGGGGTCGAGCTGACCCAGGCCGGCGGCGTGGTGCGGGTCAAAGGCCCAAAGGGCGAGCTCAACCTGCGGTTGAACACCAAGGTCGAGGTCAACGTGGCCGACGGCGAGGCCAAGGTTTCCGGCCGTGGCGAGGCTCCCGGCACGATGGCCATCGCGGGCACGACCCGGGCCTTGCTGAGCAACATGGTGAACGGCGTCTCCAAGGGTTTTGAGCGCAAGCTCGAGCTCGTCGGCGTCGGCTACCGCGCCCAGGCGCAGGGCAAGAAGCTCAACCTTACATTGGGGTTCTCCCACCCGGTCGTCTTCGCGGTTCCCGAGGGCATCACGATCGAGACGCCCAGCCAGACGGAAATCGTCATCAAGGGCTCGGACAAGCACCGGGTCGGCCAGGTGGCCGCAGATATACGCCGCTATCGTCCACCGGAGCCCTACAAGGGCAAGGGCGTGCGCTATGCGGGTGAGAAGGTTGTACTGAAGGAGGCGAAGAAGAAGTAAGCGATTGCGCCGGGTTCGCCCATGGGCTGAATACCAGGCAATCGTGACTTCGAGTCGCTATGAACAAGAAAGACAGCAGACAGCGGCGCGCACGGCGCTCCCGGGCAAAGATCCGCGAGCTGGGCGTTGCACGGCTGACGATTCACCGCACGCCCCGGCACATCTATGCCCAGGTCATCGGGCCCGACGGCGGCACGGTGATGGCGGCATCGTCCACGCTCCAGAAGGACGTGAAGGATGCGCTGGACGGCACGGGCAACATCGCGGCAGCCGCGATGGTTGGCCGGTCGATTGCGGAAAAGGCGAAGGCGGCCGGTGTCACGCGCGTGGCGTTTGACCGGTCCGGGTTCCAGTACCACGGGCGAGTCAAGGCATTGGCCGAGGCAGCCCGCGAAAACGGCTTGGAGTTCTGACAGTGGCGCGAAGACAGGATGGCAAGGCTCCGGATCGCGGAGGCGATGGTGACGACTTCCTCGAGAAGCTCGTCTCGGTAAATCGCGTGGCGAAGGTCGTCAAGGGTGGCCGGCAGTTCGGTTTCACCGCCCTCACCGTCGTGGGCGACGGCAAGGGCAATGTCGGCTTTGGCTATGGCAAGGCCCGGGAAGTCCCGGCCGCCATCCAGAAGGCCATGCAGGCGGCTCGCAGGAACATGAAGCCGGTTCCCCTGCACAAGGACACGCTGTATTACTCCCAGTCCGGCAGCCACGGCGCGACGCGGGTCTACATGCAGCCGGCGTCCGACGGTACGGGCATCATCGCCGGCGGTGCGATGCGCGCGGTGTTCGAGTGCGCCGGTGTGCGCAACGTTCTCGCCAAGAGTTACGGTTCGCGCAACCCGATCAACGTGGTCCGCGCGACCATGAACGCGCTGCTGGACATACGTGCTCCGGAGACCATTGCCGCAAAGCGGGGCAAGTCCCTCGCGGAACTGGTGGGCTGAAGTCATGGCAACGATCAAGCAGGTCAGGCTTACCCTGGTCAAGAGCAAGTTCGGGCGTCTCGCCAGCCACAAGGCCTGCGTGTCGGGTCTCGGGCTGCGCCGCATGCACCAGACGGTGGTCGTCGCCGACACCCCCGAGAACCGGGGCATGATCAATCGCGTGGCCTACATGCTCCGCGTCGAGCAGGTTTGACGGCCGGCCCCACTTGGCCCGAGGCGAGCCCAGGAATTCCGAAGGAACGTTGATGAAACTGAACACTCTAAAGCCCGGTTCCCGCAAGCCACGCAAGCGCGTCGGCCGTGGCAGCTCGGCCGGCCAGGGCAAGACCTGTGGCCGGGGCCACAAGGGCCAGTCCGCCCGCGCCGGCGGCTACCACAAGGTTGGCTTCGAGGGCGGCCAGATGCCGATCCAGCGGCGCCTGCCGAAGATCGGCTTCGTCTCACACCTGCTGGCGGACACCGCCGAGGTGCGGCTGCACGAGCTCGTGCTGGTCAAGGGCGGCGTGGTGGACCTGGACAGCCTCAAGGCTGCCAAAATTGTCGGCAAGGACGTGGTCACTGCCAAGGTCATTGCCTCCGGCAAGATCGAGAAGGCCGTGAAGCTCAAGGGGATCAAGGTGACCCCGGGTGCGCGCAAGGCCATCGAAGCGGCCGGCGGCAGCATCGAAGAGTAAGGCAACAGGAACCGGTATCGTGGCGAAGGGCGGAATGGCAAACACGGCAGCGGCACTCGGCGAGGCAACACGCTTCGCTGACCTCCGCCAGCGCCTGCTTTTCCTGGTCGGCGCCCTCATCGTCTACCGGGTCGGCACCTTTATTCCCGTGCCGGGCATCGATCCTGCTGCTCTCGCCCGCTTCTTCGAGCAGCAGTCAGGCACGATCCTGGCAATGTTCAACATGTTCTCCGGCGGGGCGCTCCAGCGCCTCAGCATCTTCGCGCTTGGCGTCATGCCCTACATCTCCGCGTCCATCATCATCCAGATGGCCGGCATGGTCATTCCGCAGATGAGCCAGCTGCGCAAGGAAGGCGAGTCCGGCCGCCGCAAGATGACGCAGTACACCCGCTACGGCACCGTTGGCCTGGCCACTGTCCAGTCGCTGGGTGCCGCCTATGCGCTGCAGAACCAGGGAGTCGTCATCGCCCCGGGTTTCAGCTTCCTCTTCACGGCGGTCATCACGCTGGTTACCGGCACGATCTTCCTGATGTGGCTCGGCGAGCAGATCACCGAGCGCGGCATCGGCAACGGCATCTCGATGATCATCCTGTCCAGCATCATCTCCGGCCTGCCGGCAGCCATTGGCGGCACCCTGGAGCTGGTCAACACCGGCGAGATGAACCCGGCAATCGCACTCATCCTCGTACTGCTTATCGGGGGCGTCACCGCGTTCGTGGTGTTCATGGAGCGGGGTCAGCGGCGGATTACCGTCAATTACGCCCGCCGCCAGCAGGGCCGCCGGGTCTACGCCGGCCAGGCCAGTCACCTGCCCTTCAAGATCAACATGTCCGGCGTCATTCCGCCCATCTTCGCGTCCAGTATCATTCTGTTTCCGGCCACGATTGCCAGTTGGTTTGGCACCAACGAGGGATTTGGCTGGCTCCAGGACATTTCGGCCCAGCTCTCGCCCGGGCAGCCGATCTACATCCTGCTGTACGCCAGCCTTATCATGTTCTTCTGCTTTTTCTACACCGCGCTCGTGTTCAATTCCCGCGAGACCTCGGACAATCTCAAGAAAAGCGGCGCCTTCATTCCGGGTATCCGGCCTGGCCAGCAGACCGGTGAGTACATCGACAAGGTCCTCACCCGCCTGACGTTGTGGGGCGGTATTTACGTCACCGGGGTGTGTCTGCTGCCGGAATTCATGATCCTCTACTGGCGCGTGCCGTTCTATTTCGGCGGCACGTCACTGCTGATCATCGTGGTCGTGACCATGGACTTCATGGCCCAGCTGCAGGCGCACATGATGTCGCATCAATATGACAGTCTGCTGAAGAAGGCTAACTTCGGTGGCTATGGACGGGCGGGTCAGCTCCGCTAGGCGCTGACGACGGGAGTCGATTATGAAAGTTAGAGCATCAGTCAAGAAGATCTGCAGAAACTGCAAGGTCGTTCGTCGCAAGCGCGTGGTCCGGGTGATCTGTACTGATCCCCGGCACAAGCAGAGGCAGGGTTAAACATGGCACGTATAGCTGGCATCAATATTCCGCCGAACAAGCACGTCGGCATTGCCCTCACCCATATCTTCGGTGTGGGCCGCAACCGGGCGCTGCGCGTGTGCGCGGCTGCCGGCATCGAGCCGAACGTCAAGGTCAAGGACCTGAGCGAGCCCGAGGTGGAGCGCATCCGGACGGAGATCGGCCGCTTCCCTGTGGAGGGTGACCTCCGGCGTGAAGTGTCCATGAGCATCAAGCGCCTGATGGACCTCGGCTGCTACCGTGGCATCCGGCACCGCAAGGGACTGCCGATGCGTGGCCAGCGTACGCGCACCAATGCGCGCACTCGCAAGGGCCCGCGGCGGGCTATCCGCCGCTAGGCGGGACCCGGCACCGCAAGCCACGACACCGCACCCAGCCAATACAACCAGACACCTTGGTCCCGCGAGAGGGACCGGACAAGAGAGAGATTAGATGGCACAGGATCCAGCAGTACCCGCAGAGCCCGCAGCACCCGCAGCCGCACCAGCGGCGCCCGGCGATACCGCCGTCGCCAAGGGGACCCGCAAGAAGTCGAAGCGGCTCGTCGTCGACGGCATCGCCCATGTCCATTCCACGTTCAACAACACGATCGTGACGATCACGGACCGTCAGGGGAACACCCTCAGCTGGGCGACCGCCGGCAGCTGTGGTTTCAAGGGCTCCCGCAAGAGCACGCCCTTCGCCGCCCAGGTGGCCGCGGAGCGCGCGGGTCAAGCTGCGCAGGAATACGGCGTGAAGGCACTGGAAGTGTTTGTGAGTGGTCCCGGGCCCGGGCGCGAGTCTGCGGTTCGTTCACTGAACTCCGCCGGCTTCCGGATCAGCAACATCGAAGACATCACCCCGATTCCCCACAACGGGTGTCGCCCGCCGAAGAAGCGGCGCGTTTAAGGACGAACCACTATGGCCAGATATCGCGGACCAACATGCAAGCTTGCCCGCCGGGAAGGTACCGACCTCTTCCTGAAGAGCGGCATCAAGCCCCTTGAGACCAAGTGCAAGCTGGACACCCCGCCGGGGACCCAGCAGGGCGCCCGCAAGGGCCGCATTTCGGACTACGGCACCCAGCTGCGCGAGAAGCAGAAGCTGCGCCGCATGTACGGCGTGCTCGAGCGGCAGTTCCGCAACGCCTATCTCAAGGCGGCGCGGATGAAGGGCTCCACCGGTGAGAACCTCCTCAAGCTGCTGGAGGGCCGGCTGGACAACGTCGTGTACCGGATGGGCTTCGCGTCGACTCGCGCCGAGGCCCGTCAGTTGGTCAGCCATTGCGCCATCAAGGTTAACGGCCAGTCGGTCAACATCCCGTCCTACCAGGTGGGTGCCGGCGACAAGATCGAGGTCAGCGAGAAGGCGAAGGCCCAGCCGCGGATCAAGAACGCCGTGTCGATGGCGAGCCAGGTCGGCTTTCCCGAGTGGGTCGAGGTGGATGACCAGGCGTTGGTCGGCACGCTGAAGAACCTGCCCGCACGTGACGATATCCTGCCCGACATCAACGAGAACCTCGTCGTCGAGCTCTATTCGAAGTAATTCTTGCCGTAATCCAGGTCCATTCAGTTTAGGAGGCCTGTCAGCTATGCAGTCATCGATCAGCGAATTCCTCAAGCCACGCAGCGTCCGGGTCCAGGCGGAAACCGGCAATCGTGCGCGCATCGTCATCGAACCCCTGGAGCGGGGTTTCGGTCACACCCTTGGCAACGCGCTGCGCCGCGTGCTGCTGTCGAGCATGCCAGGCGCGGCCATTGTCGAGGCCGAGATTGAGGGCGTGCTCCACGAGTACACCAGCATCGAGGGCGTCCAGGAGGACGTCGTCGAGATCCTGCTGAACCTGAAGGGTGTCGCTCTCCGCATGCACTCCCGGGACCGGGTCGAGCTGACCGTGCACCGCAAGGGCCCTGGCCCCGTAACGGCCGGCGACATTGTCACCGACCATGATGTCGAGGTCGTTAATCCCAAGCACATCATCGCGAACCTCACCAGCAGCGGCGAGCTGAAGATGATGCTCACGATCGAGCGGGGTCGTGGCTATCGCGCCGCTGTCACCCAGCAGGATCCCGAGGAGCAGAGCACCACCATCGGCCGCCTGCGACTCGACGCCTCCTTCAGCCCGGTCCGGAAAGTCACCTACACGGTGGAGTCCGCCCGCGTCGAACAGCGCACCGACCTCGACAAGCTGGTGCTCGACGTCGAAACGAATGGCACGATCGATCCGGAGGACGCCATCCGGCGCGCCGGCACCATCCTCAAGGACCAGCTGGACGTGTTCCTCGAGCTGCGCGGGCAGGACGAGACGGCTGCGACGGCCGCCGAGTCCCAGATCGAGCCGATCCTGCTCCGCCCGGTGGACGAGCTGGAACTTACGGTCCGTTCGGCCAACTGCCTGAAGGCCGAGAATATCAACTACATCGGCGACCTCGTGCAGCGCACGGAAGTCGAGTTGCTGCGCACACCCAACCTTGGCAAGAAGTCCCTGACCGAGATCAAGGAAGTCCTCGAGAGCCACGGCCTGTCCCTGGGTATGCGCATCGAGAACTGGCCCCCGCCGGGTCTCGCGAAGCACGACGACAAGGCCGCCTGAAGCCACAGACTGATCGGAAGTACGCGAGATGATGCACCGTAAGGCCGGCCGAGCCCTCGGCAGGAAGAGCAGTCACCGGACTGCCATGTACCGCAACATGGCGGCCTCCCTGATTCGTGAGGAGACGATCCGGACGACCGTGCCCAAGGCCAAGGAACTGCGCCGCGTCCTCGAGCCGCTCATTACCCTCGCCAAGGAAGACGGCCTGGCCCGGCGCCGGCTCGCGTTCGACCGTCTGCGGGACCGGGCCTCCGTCGGCAAGCTCTTCAACGACCTGGGCCCGCGTTTCAAGGCCCGGCCGGGCGGCTACCTGCGCATCCTGAAGATGGGCTTCCGTGCCGGTGATGCGGCGCCGATGGCGCTGGTCATGCTGACCGACAAGCCGGTGACGGCGGTCGAAGCGGCCGCGCCCGCCGCGAAGAAGGCTCGCAAGAAGGCCGCACCGAAGGCGGCGGCCCCAAGCAAGAATCCCCGGGCAAAGAAGGCGGCGACGGCAGGCTGATCCAGCTCGTCGGGCGTCCACGGGCCCGGGCTCCTCAACTTGGCTGCCGCCCCGGAATCCGGGCGGCCGGGGTAGTCGCAATGGCCTTTCCGAATTTCCGGATCCTTCTCGCCGGCGCGGCGGTCCTACTCGGCCTCCTGCCGGTGTTTGGCGCCGCGGCGGAACCTCCTCCCGCGGATCGCTACCAGCTGATCCATGCCGGCACCCTGCTCGCCGTGGCCGGCAAGGCTCCCCAGGAACGGATGACGGTCGTTGTGCGCAACGACCGTGTCGAGCGCGTGGTTGCCGGCTACCTGGACCAGAACGGTCTCGCCGCGCCCGCCGGGTCCACCGTGCAGGTCATCGACTTGTCGGACCGTTTCGTCCTGCCGGGACTCATGGACGCCCATGTCCACCTGCGCAGCGAGCCCAGCTTCTCCCGCCGCCGGACGGAACGCGGCGACCGGTCACCACCCACGGCCGCCGAGTACGCGGTCAGCGCCATGGTCTATGCCCGGCGGAACCTGGCAGCCGGGTTTACCACGGTCCGGGATCTTGGCTCGGACGACCAGTCCGTGTTCGCAGTGCGCAACGCGATCAATGACGGCCGCATGCTGGGCCCCCGCATCCTGGTGGCGGGCTCGGCGATCGCCGTGACCGGCGGCCACGGGGACTCGATCCCGATCGGGCAGACAGGCGACCCGGAAGCCCGCCTCCGCGACGGGACCTGCGACGGCCCGACCGAGTGCCGGCAGGCCGTGCGCTACCAGTACAAGCTGGGTGCGGACGTCATCAAATTCACGTCGACGGGCGGCTTCGGCTCCAACACGGGCCTCGATCCCCAGCTCTTCCCTGACGAGATCCAGGCCATTGTCGCCACGGCGCACCTGCTGGGACTGAAGGCCGCCGCCCACGCCTATTCGCCCATAGCCATCAAGGACGCGGTCCGCGCCGGCGTGGATTCGATCGAGCACGGTTTCCTGCTCGACGACGAGGGCATTGCGCTGATGAAGAAGGCCGGCACCTGGCTCGTGCCGACGCTTTCGGCCAGCTACCCGCCACCGATCTTCCGCATTCCGGACCCGCCGTCCGTGAAGCTCCGCAATGAGTACCGGGCCTTCGAGCGCGCCTACGCGGCGGGCGTGAAGATTGCCTTTGGCACCGATGCCGGCACTTTCACGCACGGCACCAACGCCAAGGAATTCGAGCTGATGGTGAAGTTCGGCATGGCGCCGAAAGATGCCATCTACTCCGCGACCATTTCCACGGCAGAGCTTTTCGGTATTGGCCAGGACGTGGGCACCCTGGAGCCCGGCAAGCTGGCAGACCTCATCGCAGTGAAGGGCAACCCGCTGCAGGACATCTCCGTCCTCAAGGATATCGACTTCGTTATGAAGAGCGGCAGGGTCGCGAAACGGGACGGGTCGATGACGGAGCCCTTCACGTATGCCCCGCCTGAGCCTCCGCAGCGCGGTCCCGCCAGCTAGCGCGACTCGGGTGCCGCCGGGCCGGCGTCCCGCTTCAATTTCTCGATCAGCTGGCCCAGGTACTCGGGCGACCGGGTCTTCCGCGCGATCAGCACGTACATCGCCGGGATCAGGTAAAGCGTCAGGAATACCGAGATCGTGACGCCGAAGAACACCGTTGCGCCGAGGGTGCGCCGGGACTCGGCCCCGGCGCCAGCCGCCAGGATCAGTGGTACCGAGCCGAAGGCCGTACACAGGCTCGTCATGACCACCGGGCGCAGCCGGATGGCCGCTGCCGAGACGATCGCCTCCGTAAACTCCACGCCACGATCCCGCAGCTGGTTGGCAAACTCGACGATCAGGATGCCGTTCTTGGCGGCCAGACCGATGAGAATGATAGCGCCGATCTGGCTGTAGACATTGATCGAGGATCCGAAGAGCCACAGTCCGACCAGGCCGCCCGTGAGGGCCAGCGGGACGGTGAACATGATGATGAGCGGGTGGCGGAAGCTCTCGAACTGGGCGGCCAGCACCAGGAACACGATGATCAGCGCCAGTCCGAACGTCAGGTACACCGCGCTGCCGGACTCCTTCAGTTCCCTGGCCTCGCCGTCGAAGGCGATCGTGGCACCGGGCGGCAGTTCGGTAGCGATCAGCTTCTCCATGTACTTTACCGCCTCGCCCAGCGAGTAGCCGGGCGCCAGGCTCGCCGTCAGGGTCACCGCGCGGAGCTGGTTGTAGCGCTTCAGCTCCTTGGGGCCGGCAACTTCCTCGAGCTTCACCAGGTTAGCCAGCGGGACGAGCTGGCCCGACCGCTCGGAGCGCACGTAGATATTTTCCAGGTCGGACGGTGTGGCCCGGTCGCGGGCAACGCCCTGGAGAACGACGTTGTACTCCTCGCCCCGGTCGACGAAGGTCGTGGCGATGCGCGAGCCCAGCATGGTTTCCAGCGTCCGGCCGATGGACTGCAGGGAAATCCCCAGGTCGAAGGCCCGGTTGCGGTCGATGTTGATCTTGATCTTGGGCTTGGTCGGGAAGAAGTCGGAGCGCATGCCGAGGATCTTTGGGTTGTCCGCCGCGACCTTCGCCATGATCTGGTCCTGCCAGGCCGACAGCTGCTCGTAGGTCGTCCCGCTGAGAACGACCGCAAGACCCGAGCCGGCCGAACGGATCGCCAGGCTGGGGGGCAGGAAGACGGTTGCCATGGCGCCCGGTAGCTGGGACACCTTGGCCCGGATCTCGGCCGACAGTTCCTGGGCGGAGCGCTTGCGCACGGTGCGGGATTCCAGGGGCATGTAGATGAAGGCGGTGTTCACGTCACCGCCGGCGCCCCACATGCCGGTCCGGGCGACCACGCGCTTGACGTCGCCGGCCTCGACGTAGGGCATCACCGTGCTCTCTATCTCCTGGACCTGGCGGTCCATGTAGCCGGGCGACGATCCCTCGGGGGCGCGCACCATCATGAGCATCATGTTGCGGTCTTCGGCGGGCGCGTACTCGCTGGGCAGGATGCTGTAGATGGCCGCGCCGCCGGCCACCGTGGCCAGCAACACCCCGACCGCCACCCAGGGGCGCTGCACGAAGCGGGCCAGCGACGACCGGTAGCGCTCCGTCAGGCGCTTGATGAACCCGTCTAGCCGCAGGGCGAGCCGGCCCCGGTGGATGCCGTTGGCAAAGAACTTGGACGTGAGCATGGGTACCAGCGTCAGCGCCACGAGGCCCGAGAAGGCGATGGCGGCGGCCAGCGACAGGCCGAACTCGCCGAACAACCGGCCCACACTGCCCGGCATGAACGAGATAGGCACGAAGACCGACACCAGGACCACGGTGGTGGCGACGACGGCGAAGCCGATCTCCCGGCTGCCGTCCACCGCCGCGAGCAGCGGCACCTTGCCGAGCTCCATCTGGCGCACGATGTTCTCCAGCACGACGATGGCGTCGTCCACGACCAGGCCGATAGCGAGCACCAGCCCGAGCAGCGTCAGGGTATTGATGGTGTAATCGAGCGCCGCCATGGCGATGAAGGCCGAGATGATCGCCACCGGGATGGTCACGGCGGGGATTATGGTGGCGCGCACCGAGCCGACGAAGGCGAAGATCACGATCAGCACTAGAACCAGCGACTCAACCAGCACCTTGGCCACCTCGAGCATGGACTCCTCGACGAACTTCGAGAAATCGATGCTCGGACCCACCTTGATGTCCCCTGGCAGCGTGGCCTGCAGGGCGTCTACTTCGCGCAGCACAGCCCGGTTCACTTCGAGGATGTTCGCCTTCGACTGGGGCACGACGCCCAGGCTCACGCCCGACACCCGGTTGGACCGGGAGAAGAACCGGGAGTCCTCGGGCTCGATCCGCACGTCCGCGACCTCGCCCAGGCGAATCAGGTAGTTGTCCGGGCCGCGGCCCACCACCAGCGCCTCGAAGTCCTCCGGTGTATCCAGGCCAGTCTCCGTGCGCAGGGAGAACTCACGCTGGCGCGACTCGATGCGGCCCGCGGGCAGCTCGACGTTTTCGCGGCGGAGGGTGTCCTCGATGTCCTGCACGGTCAGGCCACGGGCGGCCAGGGCGTCCCGGTTGAGCCAGATCCGCATGGCGCGTGTCTGGGCGCCGGCGAGGCGGATCTGTGCCACGCCGTCGATGGCCGACAGCCGGTCCACCAGGTTGCGTTCGGCGTAGTCCGTGAGTTCCATCAGCGAGCGGGTCTGGCTCTCCGCGCTGATGTAGAGCGTGGCGTCCATGCCCTGGTCCTGCTTTGTGACCTCCGGCGTGTCGGCGTCCGGGGGCAGCTGCTGGAGGATGCGCGAGACCCGTTCGCGCACGTCATTGGCCGCGCCATCCGGGTCCCGGTCCAGCGAGAACTCGAGGGTGATGCTGGAGCGCTCGTCCTGGCTCGTGGAGGTGAGCTTCTGGATGCCGGCGATGCCGGAGACCTGGTCCTCGAGGGGCTGGGTGATGCGGCGTTCGATGATCTCGGCGGACGCGCCCCGGTAGGTCGTCCCGATGGAGACGACCGGCGGATCAATGGCAGGGAACTCCCGCACCGGCAGCCTCAGGGCCGAGAGGATCCCGAGGATGATCAGGATCAGGCTTAAGACCCCGGCAAAGACCGGACGGCGGACCGAAATGTCGGATAGCACCATGGCGATTACGCTCCGCCGCTCATCAGCCGTCCGTGGAGAACTGCACGGGAGATCCCGTGCGCACCCGCTGGGTACCCTCGGTGATCACCAGCGCGCCGGGCTCGAGGCCGCTGCGGATCTCTGCGAGTCCCGGTGTGCGGGCCCCCAGGGCCACTTCGTGCTCGACGGCCTTGCCGTCCTCCACGACGAAGACATACTGGCGGCCTTCCCGCGGCACGAGTGCCTCCTCGGGAATCATCAGCACGTTCTCCCGTTTCTTCTCCAGGCCGACGGTCATGAACATGCCCGGCTTCAGCAGTCCGTCGCCGTTCGGCACCGTGGCGATGACCATGACCGCGCGCGTGACGGGGTCGACCCGGGAGTCGATGGAGGTGACCGTGCCCCTGAAGCGGCGATCCGTGTAGACGGAGCTGTCGGCGGTGATGGTCATGCCCTGCCGGACGTCGCTGATGAAGGTTTCCGGGATGCCGAATTCGAGCTTGATGACGCTCGTGTCATCGAGCGTGGTGATAACCGTGTCCGGGCCCACCAGGTCGCCCAGGCTGACCTTGCGCAGGCCAACAGTGCCGGCGAAGGGTGTGCGGATGGAGAGCCGGTCGAGCCGCGCCTTCGCGCCCCGTACCTGGGCCCGGGCGACCAGCAGGTTGGCTTCCAGCTGGTCCACGTCCGCCGCCGAAACGGCCTGGGTCACCGCCAGCGTCTGGCTGCGCTGGTACTGGTTCTCGGCCTGCTTCAGCTGGGCCTCCGCGAGGCTCAGATCGGCGCTTTCCTGCCGGCTGTCCAGCTCCACCAGCACGTCGCCGGTGCGTGCGCGCTGTCCCTCCCGGAAATTGATCCGGGTAACGACGCTGGTGGTCCGGGCGGTTACGTCGATGGACTCGTTCGCGCGGGCCGTGCCGAGCGCCGTGAAGCGATCGACGAAGGTCCGCGGTGCGACGCGCCGGGCGATTACCGCCACCGGCATGCCCGCACCCGGGGGGCCACCGGCCATGCCGCCCGGAGCACCGCCGCCAGTATTGCCCCCAGGACCGCCGGCGCCCTTGGGCTTGCCGGCACCGCAGCCGGCAGCCAACAGGCCGGCGAGCAGACAGCAGGTGGCGGGTCGGAGCACTGAAAGGAGCCGTCTGTTCAAGTGACTACGCATCCGGAAAGAGGCCCGGAATCCTAGCAGATGGGTCCGCTCGGCGGGGTCGTAACCGGCTGCCGTGACCGCCTTGCAGGTGTCCCGCGGGCGCGACGAATTGCCGCGCCGGCAGGCGTCCGGTGCGGGGAAGCTAGGCTGCCTCGAACTCGCGGGACAGGTTGCGGCGGCCGGTGGCTGTCACCAGCACGTTGTCTTCGATGCGGATGCCACCGCAGGGGCGCAACGCGGCGACCTGCCGCCAGTTCACCCGCCGGGCGTCGCGCCGCTTCTTCAGGCGGGCGAGCAGCGAATCAATGAAGTACAGGCCGGGCTCGATCGTCACCACCATGCCCGGCAGCAGCGGCCGGGTGAGGCGCAGCCGGGGAAAGCGCCGGGGCCGGGCCAGCGTGCCGCCCTCGGCACTCGCCAGGCCGCCGCCCACGTCGTGGACCTGCAGGCCCAGCAGGTGGCCGAGGCCATGGGGCAGGAACGCGTCTGTGATCTTGCGCGCGACCATTTCCTCCGGCGTCATCCGGACGATGTCCCAGTCTGCGAGCAGTGTCGCGATTTCCGCGTGGGCCGCGAGCTGCAGCTCGGGAAAGGCGACGCCCGGCCGGACCAGGTTGCAAAGCCGCTGCTGGGCCCGGTCCAGGTCGCGGATCAGGCCGGCGAAATCGCCGCGGTGCGCCGCGTGGGTCCGGGTGATGTCCGAGGCGTAGCCGAAGTGCGTGCAGCCCGCGTCGAGCAGCAGGCTGTGCCGGTCCCGCGCCGGCAGCCGCTGCCGGTCCCGGTGCTGATAGTGCAGCGTCGCGCCATTCCGGTTCGTGGCGACGATCGCGGGGTAGGGCAGTTCCGCGTCCGTCTGGCCGCAGGCGGCGAGGAAGATCAGGCCCATCTCGAACTCGCTGCAGCCGGCCTTGAAGGCCTCGCGCACGGCCCGGTGGCCTGCCAGGCCCAGCACCGTCGCCCGCTCGATGCAGGCCACCTCCCAGGGGGTCTTGCAGGCCCGGTCGTAGTCCAGGTGGGTTAGCAGGGCCCTGGGATTGCGCTCGCCCTTGAGATCCAGGCCACGCCATTGCCCCGCATCACCGAGCACCGCCAGCCGGCCCTTGGCGGGCAGGTGTTTGCCGAGGGCATCCCGCTTGCGAACGACCCGGATGTCCAGCGCCTTCTGCCAGGGACCCGCGGGGACCGGCATGGGCTGGTGCCAGAAGTCATCGGCTTCGAAAACCATCAGCAACGGCTTGCGGCCGGGCCGGTAAAGCAGCGCCGAGCCGGGCTGGGCCGCGAGCGGCGCCCACTGGAGGAAGAGCGGATCGGCTTTGTAGGGATGATCCTGGTCGTCCCGGTGGACGAGCAGCGGCACGCCGGCGCCGATCAGTACCGCGTCGAACCCCGCGGTCTCCAGGGCGGCGTCGTAGCGGGCGCAGAGCGCCTTGAGGTGCGGGCGGTACAGTCGCGGGCTGGGGTGCACGGTGCAAGAGTTCCGCAGGGAGAGGACGCCCAATATAAACTAGCGGCCACATGGAAACGCATCGTCTCGAAACCCACCTTACGGGCATCACCACCACCGGCACGCCGCACCTCGGCAACTACGTGGGCGCGATCCGCCCGGCGATTGCCGCCAGCCGCCGGGCGGACGTGCAGTCCTGTTACTTCCTGGCGGACTACCACGCGCTGGTGAAGAACCAGGACCCCGGCCTGATCCGCCAGTCGAGCCTGGAGATCGCGGCGACCTGGCTGGCGCTGGGCCTGGACATGAACCGTTCGGTCTTCTACCGGCAGTCGGACATCCCCGAGATCCCGGAACTCACCTGGATCCTGACGACCGTCACCGCCAAGGGCCTGATGAACCGGTCCCATGCCTACAAGGCGGCGGTGCAGGCGAACGAGGACGCCAATGACCGGGGGGGCGACGCGGACCCGGACAAGGGCATCACGATGGGTCTCTTCTCCTACCCGATCCTGATGGCCGCGGACATCCTGATGTTCAAGGCCCACCGGGTGCCGGTGGGCAAGGACCAGAAGCAGCACGTGGAGATGGCGCGGGACATCGCCCAGCGCTTCAACCACATCTACGGCGAGCAGTTCGTGATCCCCGAGGCGGACATCGGCGCGGACACCGCGATCCTCACCGGTCTCGACGGCCGGAAGATGAGCAAGAGCTACGGCAACACGATTCCCTTGTTCGCGCCCGCCAACGCGCTGCGCAAGCTGATCATGAAGATCAAGACCAACTCCCTGGAGCCGGGGGTCCCGAAGGAGACGGAGGGTTCGACGCTGTTCGAGATCTTCCGGGCCTTCGCGACGCCGGAAGAGACTGCCGCCTATGCCGCGCGCTATGCCGCCGGTGCGGGGTGGGGGGATCTGAAGCAGGAACTGTTTGCGTACCTGGACGCGCACCTCGCCGGGCCCCGCGCCGAGTACGACCGGCTGATGGCGGACCCAGGGCACGTGGAGACGACGCTGAAGGCGGGGGCCGAGCGGGCGCGGGGGATGGCAACGCCGTTTCTGAAGGCCATTCGGGCGGCGGTGGGGATACGGGCGTTGGTGTAGCGGCAGGATGCGGTGCCAAACAATTCGCGTGCCTCCGTACGCGCCTCGGTTGATGAACTGCGCTACAGTCAGTGACGCCATGAGAACAGCTCCATGACCCTGAGCGGCAGCTGCTTCTGCGGCCAGGTCCGCTACGTGATCAGCGCGCCGCTCCGGAACGCGCGATGCTGTCATTGTTCGCGCTGTCGCAAGGCGTTTAGCGGCGCCGGTTCCGCCTATGCGGAGGTGGAGCCGGGAGCGTTCACCTGGACCGCCGGGGAGAATAGCCTGGTGGCCTTTGAAGCCACCCCCGGATGGGGCCTCGACTTTTGTGGCCGCTGCGGCTCGACGCTCGCCGGTACTCATGATGGCGAGGTGCATGGCGTGACCCTAGGCTGCATTGACGGTGACCCGGGTGTGCAGATCCAGACGCACATCTTCGTTGGCTCCCGGGCCCCCTGGGATCATATCGGTGGCGATGCGCCCCGGTACGAGGCTCATGCCCCGCTACCCACGTAGTCGGATCCCTGATGATCAAGACCATCGGTCTATCGGTCATTCGTGACTAGTACCGTGCCAAGTGCCTCTGCGGCGCGGCTCTTTGCTATGGACCGTTCATGACCGAGAACCAGCCGGTACGTTGGGGGATCGCCGCGACAGGCGGGATCGCGGCAAGCATGTGCAAAGCGCTTGCCACGCTGCCCGATGCCCGGATCGTCGCCGTCGGATCGCGAACCCGGCAGTCCGCCGACGCGTTCGCGACGCGCTTCGCCATCCCGCGCGCGTACGGCACTTACGCGGGCCTGTTCGCCGACGACGACGTTGACATCGTCTATGTCGCGTCGCCTCACAGTCACCACCACGTGATGACGATCGCGGCGCTCGATGCCGGCAAGCACGTACTGTGCGAGAAGGCGTTCGCGCTCAATGCACCCCAGGCGCGCGAGATGGTCGAGGCGGCCGGGCGCAACGATCGATTCCTGATGGAGGCGATGTGGACCTGGTTTATCCCCGCTGTGGTGGACATCCGGCAGCGTGTTTTCGACGGTGATATCGGTGAACTTAAAGTAGTCGTAGCCGACTTCGGCATCCCGATGTTGGACCCCGGCGGGCGTCATCGTCGTGCCGACCTCGCGGGAGGGGCGATGCTCGACCTGGGCATCTACCCCGTCACGTTCGCCCGATTCCTCGCCGGAGACCCCGTCGAGGCCAAGGTGATTGGCACGCTCGGCGACTCCGGCGTCGATACTACCGTCGGTGGTGTGGTGTCATACGCGAGCGGGGCTCTCGGGGTGTTTCACACGTCGCTCGACATGCCCACGAGCCTGGGCGCATCCGTGTTCGGTACCCGCGGACGCATCGACGTCGACGCGCCTTTCTGGTCCTCGTCCGGCTTCACCGTTCGGATCACCGGCAAGGAGCCGGTCCGTGTCGACATGCCTAATCAGGGCCTCGCCCACGAGGCACAACACGCGATGGATCGCCTTCGAGCAGGCCACCGTGAAAGTGATGTAATTCCGCTCGCCACCAGCGTGTCGACAATGGAGTTGCTCGACGCGATCCGCGCCCAACTCGGCGTCGTGTATCCCGAGGAGCGCTAATCGATGACGCATCCTGTGGCTGCGACGTCACCGCTCCCCTGGCCGCTGGCAGACGCATAGGTAGCAGGTTTTATCTCTGAATCCCCACCTTCGGCGTATAGATCACTTGCTACTGCCGCTGGTGCCAGCGCGAGAGCAGGGCCAAATCCAGCAATTTGTTGCAGCTTCGGCGCGTGACCGGCAGAGAAACTGACGTCAGCGTTTGCGCATGAACTTCAGGGAAATGTGCCCCCCGAATTTCCGGGCGGGGGCAATCGCCAGAGCATAGAACCGCCCTGCCGCGTCATCTGCCGGTGCGATAAGCGGACGGTGTACGGTCTCCATGTGGTGCGCGCGGAGCGGCTATTACCCGCAGCACGACTCAGATCCACCCCGCCCGCACCAGCCGCCGGTACAGCAGCGTGCAGGCCAGCGCGGTGGCACCGACCACCACCGGGTAGCCGAACTTCTCCGCCAGCTCCGGCATGAAGCGGAAATTCATGCCGTACATGCTGAAGAC
>JBBQSA010000048.1:0-25163 GCA_038214295.1 Gammaproteobacteria bacterium | reverse complement strand
CCCGGAGCCTTCGTGTAGCCGCCCTCGATGTAGTTCCACGGCAGTTCCGCCTGCGCCGCAGCGCCGCCCAGCAGGGCCGCCGCTGAAAGCAATGCAATCCCCATACCCTTGGTCTTCATTTGTTGAGTCTCCTTACTTAGTGTGTCGCGACAATGCAGTTGTAGACCGCACCAGCCATTGCGCACGGACTGGCGCGGGGTCGTAGTGTAATCGCAACGGCAGGCGATTACCTGACTGATTTCCCGCTGGAACCCGCGGATTTGGCTAAAGGTTCGTTTGGGAGCCTGTTGCCCGACTGCAACGAGTGGCTGGCGCGGGTCCCCGGATCGGGGTCATATGGGGCAAAATCGCCCAGATGCGCTGGGGTTAGCCCGGCACCTTGCCTAGCAGCATTGCCCGGTGCCAGCGGCGAAAGGCGACAGCCGGCGCGTCCGTGGCGACGGCTATCTCCCCGGCGTCGTCCACTGGCCCCGCCTGGGACTCCACCACCAGCCGGTCCTCGTCGAGGATCGTGTGGTCCACCGTGGCGGCCCGGGCCGTGAAGGCCGCCGGGTCGGCGCCTGTCGGCAGCCGCCGCACGGTCATCACCCGGGTGCGCGTCGCCGACACGGGGATCGAGAACACGTGCAGCTTGCTCTCGGCGCTGCCGCCGAAGTGCAGCACCGACAGGTTCGGCCGGTACCAGTCCACCCGGAAGCCCTGCCGCGGGCTCGTGAAGAAGTTGAGTGTCCTGAAGCCCCAGGGCTCGCTGTGTACCTCCACCGTGGCGATCGCGCCGCTCTCCGCGTAGTCGTGGGTCCAGGTGCCGATCGTGTCCCGGTGCAGGTAGGAGGGGTGGGCGAAGTCGATGAAGTTTTCGACCGCCCGGGTCCAGTGGGCCTGCCAGTGCTGGCTGTAGGTGCCGTACTGGTGGGCGTCACCCTGTAGCGAGGCTGGCAGCTCCGGTGGTGGCGGCGCCGGCTCGTCCGCCAGGGCGGCGGTATGGATCCAGAGGGCCCCGGCCAGTTCCAGGACCGGAAAGGCAATGGCCCGAATCGACTCCACGGCGTGGGCCGTGAGCTCGTTCAGCGGCACCCGCGTGCACACGCCGTCGCCGCGGAAACGCCAGCCGTGGTAGCGGCACTGGAGCGTGCCCTCGTCCGTCACCGTGCCCAGCGAGAGTGCTGCGCCCCGGTGGGGACAGCGGTCGAGCAGGGCGTGCCACTGGCCGCCGCCGTCCCGGAACACGGCCACCCGCTCCCCGGCGATCTCCACGGCCTGGGGGCTGCCGGTGAGTTCGGTCAGCGGCAGGACCGGGGTCCACTGCCGCCGCAGCAGGGGGAATAGCGGGGCGCCGCTCAGCCGGTGGCCTGCACGGCGCGCACCGGGGTGCTGCCGGTTTCAACGGGCGAGGCCGGCACGAGCGGCACGGATTCCAGCACCCAGCCTTTCGTGTCGCGCCGGGCCGGCGACGGGATCGCGTACATCACGTCGCCCCGGTCCGCGGCCTGGCGCAGGGCGCCGGTGTCTATCCGCCAGCCGCGGCGCGTCCACTCGTCCAGGCTGTCCCGGTAGAGGTAGATCACCTTGTCGGCCGGCATCAGCAGTTCCCGGGCGCGGGACGGGGGCGTCTTCACGGGCTTCAGCTTCTCGATCACCACGCGATCCTGCTCCGCAATGGCGAAGTTGCGCTTGTTGACGATCTTGTCCACCCAGGTGGGGAGCAGCACGTTGCGCAGGCAGATCAGGAAGATCTTTGTGTGGTACTCGTCGATGGGCGTCTCGAAGATGTACTGGTGGATCCAGCGGGTGGGGGTGAGGTGGATCTTCGTCCACATGTTGTTGGGGCCGACGTGGCCCGAGCCGGCCTCCAGGTCCCCGTCGTAGTTGCGGGCCCAGCGCATGACCGGGTTCCTGATCGGTGGCGCCTGGAAGTTGAGCATGAAGCCGAAGCCCCAGGGCGTGCTCTCGATGGTCGGCTCGCCGACCTGGTAGTCGTCCTTTTCGCCGGAGTAGCCGTGGGTCGGGTGCACGAACTCATTGTGCGCCGGGTCGAGGCCGTTCTCGATGTTGCGCTCGTAGTTGGATTCCCAGGCGTAGTCGACGATGGTGTGGCGCCAGCCCTTCTGGCCGTACTCCGGCACCTCGAGGATCGGGGCGCGCTCGGCGGCAGGCAGGTCGCCCAGGAACACATGGATGAGGCCGTAGCGCTCCTCGACCGGGTAGGCGTCGATGCGCCCGCGCTGGGGAATGCGCTGCTCGCTGCCGGGGCCGAGGGAGGGGATCTTCCGCACCTGGCCGTCGCCGTTGAACTGCCAGCCGTGGTAGGGGCAGGCGAGGCAGTCGCCCCGGACTTTGCCGGCCGAGAGCGCGGCGCCGCGGTGAATGCAGGTGTCGCTGAGGGCGTGGGCCTTGCCCGCGGAATCGCGGAACAGGACGATGTCGTGGCCGAGCATGCGCACCTTCTTCGGTGCGTCAGTCAGGCTGTGGCTCCAGTCGGCGGCGTACCAGAAGTTGATATACATGAGGCGCTCTCGCTGCAGTTGCTCCTTGTGCAGTGCTTCGCCCCCCGCCACCCCCCGGATTCAGAAGCAGGGAAAAAGGGGATGTCCCCTTTATTCCTTCATTTCTTCGAGGGCCAGCCAGCGGGCCGTGACCTGTTCGTGCTCGGCCTGCTTGATGCGGAGGGCGTCCAGTACCGGGACGGTCTCGTGCCAGGCCTTGTCGTAGAAGCCCTTGGCCGAGGTCTGGCGCTCCAGTGCCTTGATCTCGGCCTCCAGGGCCTCGATCTTCGGCGGCAGGGAGTCCAGTTCCCGCTGGTCCTTGTAGCTGAGGCGCCGGGCCTGGCGCGCGGCCTGCTTGCGCTTTTCCGAGGCCGTCACGGGCGGCTCGATGCCCTTCTGCAGGTGGGGATTGTCGGTCTCCGCCAGCGGGCGCCCCTGGCGCAGCCAGTCGGTGTAGCCGCCCACGTAGCGCTCGATGTGGCCCATGGGCTCAAAGGCGAACACGCTGGTCACGACGGAGTCCAGGAACATCCGGTCGTGGCTGACCACGATCAGCGTGCCCTTGTACTCGTCCAGCCGGTCCTCCAGCACCTCGAGGGTTTCCACGTCCAGGTCGTTGGTGGGCTCGTCGAGGATCAGGAAGTTGCTGGGCTTGGTGAAGAGCCGCGCCAGGATCACCCGGTTGCGCTCGCCGCCGGACAGGGACCTGACGGGCGTCATGGCCCGCTTGGCACTGAACAGGAAGCCCCGCAGGTAGCCGATGACGTGCCGGTCGTGGCCGTTGATCTTCACGTAGTCGCTGCCGTTGCCGACGATGTAGGCGACGCTCTTCTCCGGGTCCAGCGTCTCCCGCAGCTGGCCGAAGTAGCCGATCTCCAGTGCCGTGCCCTGCTTGATCGCACCCTCCCGGGGCGCGAGCTCGCCGAGGAGCAGGCGCAGCAGGGTGCTCTTGCCGACGCCGTTGTTGCCGAGCAGGCCGATCCGGTCGCCGCGCATGATCCGGCAGGAGAAGTCCTTGATGAGTTCCTCGCCGCGGTAGCCGTGAGTAACGTGCTTCGCCTCGATGACCTTGCGGCCGGACTGCTCCGCCGTCTCGATGGAAATCTGCGCCCGGTTCAGGGGCGTCAGGCGGTCCGTGTGTTCCTGGCGCAGCGCCTCGAGGCGCCGGACGCGGTTCTGGTTGCGGTGACGCCGGGCCTTCACGCCCTGGCGGATCCAGATTTCCTCCTCGTCCAGTTTCTTGTCGAAGAGCCTGTTGGCCGACTGCTCGTCCTCAAGCAGCTTCTCCTTGCGCTCCAGGTACGCGTCGTAGCTCCCGGGGAAGCTCAGCAACCGGCCCCGGTCCAGTTCGCAGATGCGCGTGGCGAGCTTGTCAAGGAAGGCCCGGTCGTGGGTGATGAACAGCACCGCGCCCTGCCAGGTGCGGATGCGGTTCTCCAGCCACTGGATCGTGACGATGTCCAGGTGGTTGGTGGGCTCGTCGAGGAGCAGCAGGTCCGGCTTGCTGATCAGTGCCTTCGCGAGACCCACGCGCCGACGCCAGCCACCCGACAGTTCACCGATCGGCTGGTCGGGTGGCAGCGCCATCTCCGTCATCATCAGCTCGACCCGCTGGTCGATGCGCCAGCCGTCGAGCTCGTCGATGCGGTGCTGGAGGTCGTCGAGGCGCCTGAGACCCGCCTTGTCCAGGGCCTGGTGGGCCAGCCGCTCGTACTCGTCGACCAGCGCCTTCAGATCGGCGAGCCCGTCCGCGACCACTTCCCGCACCGTGGCCTCCAGCGCCTCCGGCAACTCCTGCTCCAGGGTGCTCATGACGATGCCGTTGCGGTACTGGATCAGGCCGCTGTCCGGCTGGACGATGCCGGTGATCAGCCGGAACAGGGACGTCTTGCCGGTGCCGTTGCGCCCGATCAGGCACACGCGCTCGCCGGGGTCGATTTCGAACCCGACATTGACCAGCAGCTTTTGCTCGCCGTAGGCAAGCGAAACATCATCGAGGCGGACGAGGGCCATGGTGCGCGGTGGTGGCTTCCGGAAACGTGGCGCGCATTATACGGGCTCGTTCCGGGCCCGATCACGCTGCCTGGCGTTTCTTCAGGGCGAGCCCGAGCAGGGCAATCAGCAGGGTGATTGCCGCCAACACGCCCAGCGAGGCCTGGTAGCCGCGGGTCCCGCCGCCCGCCGAGGTCGCTACCGCGCCGACGATTGCCGCCCCCGTAAGCTGGCCCACGGCCAGGAAGATGTTTAACAGGCCCTGGGTCGAGGCGCGGTCCTCGGGCCGGGCCTCCTCCAGCACGACATAGCGCAGCGGCGCGCCGAGCAAAGCGGCAATGCCCACACCCACGACCATTCCGCCGCCGATGAAGGTCACGTAGTCGATGTCGGCCAGCGCGTAGACGAGCAGTCCGGCAAGGACCACGGCGAGGGCGCTCTGGATGACGCGCGTCGCGCCGATGGCGTCCACCAGCTTTCCGGCCAGTGGCGACACGATGACCATGGCGAAGACGCCAGGCAGCATCAGCCAGGCCGCGGTGCTTGCGGGAATGCCGAGGGCCGCGACGCCCAGCGCGGGAAAGAAGACCTGGGCGCACTCGACCATGCCGATGCCGGCGGCGATGAGCATCACGATGCGGATCTGCCGGGTGGCGAAGAACGACGGCCGGACGATGGGATCCGTGGCGCGCTGTTCTATGCGCCAGAAGAGCGGCAGCAAGCCAGCCCCGGCGAGCAGGAAGGGTCCCACGGACCAGCTCATGAAGCTGGATCCGATCCGCGCTGTGTCCAGGTTGGTTATTGCGACGGCGATGCCGAGCAGTGCCAGCGTCAGCACCGTGCCGCCGGCCCAGTCGAAAGGCAGCCGATCCCTCGTATTGCCTGTCGGCAGCAGGCGCCAGGCGCCGACCAGCAGGCCCGCCGCAATGGGCAGGTTGATCAGGAAGAGCCACTGCCACGAGTACCGCAGCAGGATGCCGCCCAGCACCGGGCCGATCAGGAACGCCAGGCCGAAGACGGCGCCGATCAGTCCCAGGGCGCCGCCTTGCCTTTCCTTCGGGAACGTATCACCGATGACGGCGGCAGCCACGGGAAAGATGCCGCTGGCGCCGAGGCCCTGGACGGTACGGCCGAGTAACAGGGCCTCGTAGTTCGTGGCCAGCACCAGCAGCAGCGATCCCAGGCCAAACCCCGTCACGCACACCATGTAGACGGCCCGGCGACCGTACTGGTCCGAGGCTTTGGCGAACAACGGGGTGCCGATCAGCTGCGCGAGTACGTAGACATTGAACAGCCAGGAGAGGCTGCGGTTGTCGAGCCCGAACGCGCCCTGGATTGCCGGGAGCGCCGGCCCGATGACGGCGAGGTCAAGCGCGCCCATGAGCACGCCGACGAACAGGAGCGACATGACGGCCTTCTGATTGGCTTGGGACATGGGCGAGACTGGCCTCCGCGAACGCGGCGCGCATTATACTGAGCCGCCATCCGTCGCCCGGCACCTCCAGTCCTGAACATGGCCCGTTTCGACAAACACTCGACTGCGGAGGAGGTCACGGCCGGACTCGACCTGGCCGCCCAGACCGCGCTCGTTACCGGTGCGACCTCTGGCATAGGCCTCGAAACCGCCCGGGTGCTGGCCCTGCGCGGGGCCCACGTGCTGGTCGCGGGCCGCACTCTCGACAAGGCCCGGGAGGCCAGCGCCGGCATCCCCGGTCGGGCCACGCCAATCGCCTGCGAGCTGGAGGATTTCGACGCCGTCGCGGAATGCGCTAACCGGGTGCGCCAGCTCGGCGTGCCCCTCGACATGCTGATCTGCAACGCCGGGATCATGGCCCCGCCGAAGCTCGAGCTGGTCCGGGGCCTGGAGAAGCAGTTCCTCGTCAATCACCTGGGGCACTTCCTGCTGGTGCAGCGCCTGCTGGACACGGTGCGCGCAGCCCCCGCCGGGCGCGTCGTCATGCTGAGCAGCAGTGCCCACAAGTGGGCGCCGCCGGAAGGGATCGCCTTCAACAACCTGACCGGGGACAAGGGCTATGCACCCCGGGTGTTCTACGGCCAGTCGAAGCTCGCCAACGCGCTGGTGGCCCGGGAGCTCGCCCGGCGGCTGGCAGGCACCTCCACGACGGCCAACGCGGTCCACCCGGGGCTCATCATCACCAACATCATCCGCTACATCCCGGCCTGGCAGCAGCTGCTGGCGCCCCTGCTGGGACCACTGCTGCGCTCTCGGATCAAGACCACGGCGCAGGGCGCCGCGACGACCTGCTACGTGGCCGCGCACCCGGACGTGGCCGGGATCAGCGGGCGCTACTTCGCCGATTGCGCCGTGGCCACGCCGGAGAAGGTGATGGAAGACGACGCGCTGGCGGCGCGGCTCTGGGCCGAATCCGAGAAGCTGCTCCGGACCTGGCTGTGAGCGCGGTGACCGACCAGCTGATCGCCGACACCCTGCGCCGGGTGCAGACCATCGCGGTGGTCGGCGCGTCGAATAAGCCGCACCGGGCCTCCCACGGCGTGATGCGCTACCTGCAGTCCCAGGGTTACCGCTGCATCCCTGTGAACCCGTCGCTGGCGGGCCAGACACTGCTTGGCGAGACCGTGCAACCGGACCTCCGGTCGATAGGCGTGCCCGTCGACATGGTGGACGTGTTCCGCAATTCAGTGGATGCGGGCCCCGTGGTCGACGAGGCTATCGCCATTGGCGCGACCGTCGTCTGGATGCAGCTCGGCGTCGTCAACGCCGAGGCGGCGGAGCGGGGCTGCGCGGCGGGACTGACCGTCATAATGGATCGTTGCCCGGCCATCGAGATCCCGCGGCTCGGGCTCTGACCCTCGCTTCGACCCGGGCGGGCTCAGTACCCCCGCGCGGTGTCCACCACCGACAGCAGCCGTTCCCCCGCCACGTAGCGTCGGGTGTTCTCCTGAGCCAGCAGGAACACGCGGCCGAAGACCCGGTCCGAGCTGGCGGCCACGTGGGGCGTGATGATCACGTTGGGCAGTTGCCAGAGCGGGTGATCCGGGGGCAGGGGTTCGGGCTCGGTCACGTCCAGGCCCGCGCCGGCCAGCTGGCCGGACTTCAGCGCGACGACGAGCGCGTCCTGCACCACGCTCTTCCCGCGGCCCACGTTGATGAAGTAGCCGCCGCGCTTCATGGTCGCGAAAAACTTCGCATCGAAGAGGTCCAGCGTGCTGGGCAGCAGGGGCGTGCAGTTCACCACCACGTCGGCCCGGGCGGCGAGCGTGAGCAGCTCGCCGGGCTTGCCGACGTACTCGACATAGGCCGGCTTGTCCGCGGCCGAGGCGCGCGTGGCGATGACCGTCATGCCGAGCCCGCTGGCGCGCCTGGCGAGCTCGGTGCCGATGCCGCCGAGGCCGACTACCAGCAGGGTGCGGCCGCGCAGCTCCCAGAGCTTCTGCATGGGAAATGCGCGCGGGTTCCATTCCGCCTGCCGCTGCACGGGCAGCCACGCGTTCAGGCCGCGGGTGAAGGCGAGCAGCATTGCGAGCGCGTGCTCCGCGATCTCGGGCGACGAGATCCGCTGCATGTTGGTGACGATGATGCCCCGTTCCCGGACGCCCGGGACCTCCACGCAGGGCCCGGCGCCGGCCGTGTACAGCTGGATCCAGCGCAGGCGCTTGCCGGCGGCCACGATGTCGGGCTCGCAGAAGCCGAGCAGCGCGTCCGCGTCGGCGATAAGCGCCAGTGCCGCCGCCTCGTCACTCGCGGCGACGAATTCCACGCCCGGCGCAAGTTCGCGGAAGGGCGCGAGGCGCTCGGGCGACTCGGCGCGGACCACGATGCGGCGGGGCCGGGTCCAGCCCCGTGTCTCGCGGACCGGCCGCGGGGCTTCCCTGAGCTCGAGTTCGCGGATCATTGCCACCGCGAGCGGCGATGCGGGGACCTCGCTGGCACCGGCGTGATTGAACGCGGCAAGCACTAGGGTGGCGGCCAGCGCCCGGTAACCGGTTTTCATCAGGGTTGCTCCTCGATCAGTTCCAGCCACTCGCCGGCGCTGCCCTCGATCACGGCGCTGCGGCGCCCGCCGTAGGGAATCCCGTCGACCCGCTGTGGCGGGGCGCGGAACGGCACGGGTATGGCGTCCAGGTTGTCCACGCGGAAGCTCACCAGGGACATGCCCGGTGGCAGGTGGCCCGCGCACCGGGGCCGCGGTCCCACGCCCGGCGGGTACTGGTCCATCTCCACGAGGAAGCTGCGGCCGGGAATGCGGGCGATGGAGGTGGGGAAGATGGTGGAGTCCGGCACGCTGCAACCGTGGGCGAGGATGGTGTTGATGAAGGGCATCCGGTCCATGATGCGGTGGCCGAGCGTGCCGCCGTAGAAGGCGTGCATCTGCTCCGAGGAGGGCCCGCCCACCGTCACGATGAACACCCGGTCCACCGGCGAGCGGGCGCCGTGCAGGCCGTAGCGGCTGCCGCCCGGCAGGATGCGCGTGAAGTAGATGAGTTCGCCGGACGGTCCCACCACCTGCATCGCGCGCGGCGCCCGGGGCCGCGGATAGAGATCGCCGGGCCCGCCAAGGACGGTGAACGGCGAGCCGCGGAATTCCCGGGCGAGGGCGTCCACGTCCTGCACCAGCAGTTCGGTGGCGTTCCAGCCAAACGTCATCGGCGGGCCGTAGCCGCCCGGGTCGGTGGTCTCCACGAAGCGTATATAAGAGTCCTGACCGCTGGCCGGGACGAGGGTGCAGTAGCGCTGGCCGATCGTACCGGGCGTGCGCCACGCGGCGCCGAGCGCCGGGCCGACCTCGCCGTGTTCGATCACCCGGTACCCGAGGTAGCGGGTCCAGGCCGCGACGACCGGGTCCAGCGCCGGCACACAGTGGGTGACGATGGCAATGTGCCGGAGCAGCTTGGCACGCTCCTCGAGTGCCGAGTACCCGGTGGCCGTTTCGACGCCGCCTACCCTCGCATTCATGGCGTCCTCAAACCCGCGCGGGCTCCCAGCGCAGCGGTTCCTCGTCCATCAGCGCGATCTGCTCGCGCAGGGCCAGCACGTGCTCGTCCCAGTAGCGCCGGCCACCGAACCAGGGAAAGGCCACCTGGAAGGCCGGATCCTCCCAGCGCCGGGCGAGCCAGGCGGCGTAGTGCATGATGCGCAGCGTCCGGAGCGCCTCGATCAGGTTCAGCTCCGCGCCGTCGAATTCCCGGAACTCGGTGTAGCCGGCCAGCAGCTCGGCCAGCTGCGGCGTCTGCTCGTGGCGGTCGCCGGACAGGAACATCCAGAGGTCCTGCACCGCGGGCCCGGTGCAGGTGTCGTCAAAGTCCACGATGTGCAGGATGTCGTCGAGCACCAGCACATTGCCCGGGTGGAAGTCGCCGTGCAGGCGCAGCTCCCGCGGCTCGCCCGCCCGCTCGTAGCAGTGTTCCACACGGTCGAGCGCGGCCTCGCAGACGCTCTCGTAGGCGGGACGGATGTCGTCGGGGATGAAGCCCGCCCCCAGCAGGAACTCCCGGGAGTTTTCGCCGAACGAGTGGATGGACAGGTGCGGGCGGTGGGCGAAGGAGGCGCGCTGGCCGCACAGGTGGATGCGGGCCACGAAGCGGCCGAGCTGGCGCAGGAGCTTCAGGTCGTCCAGTTCGGGCGCGCGGCCGCCGAAGCAGGGGTAGACCGCGAAGCGGAAGGCGCCGTGGTGGTGCAGTGTCCGGCCATCCCGCTCGAACGGCGCGGCCACCGGGATTTCCTCCGCGGCGAGTTCCAGCGTGAAGTCGTGCTCCTCCTGGATGGCGGCATCGGTCCAGCGGCCGGGGCGGTAGAACTTGGGCACCACGGGCGGGCCGTCCTCGATGCCGACGCGGTAGACGCGGTTTTCGTAGCTGTTCAGCGTGAGCAGCCGGCCGTCGCTCCGGAGCCCCAGGCTTTCGACCGCGGACAGGATATCGTCGGGCGACAGGCCCTGGTAGGCGAGGGTGGCGTCGGTAGTGCTCACGGGGGCCTCAGTCCAGCACTTCGAAGAATTCGAGCCACACCCCGTCGGGCGAGCGGACGGCAGCGAGGCGCACCCGGCCGTAGGGCTCGAGAGTCAGTTCCGTCACCGGACGCACGGGCAGGATGCCGTGACTGCGCAGGCGGTTGAGGTGCGCGCCGAGAGCCTCGACCCCGAAGCGCAGGGCCATCGCCCCGAGGTTGGGCGGGCTCGCGCGCTCGGCGAAGTCCCGGCCGGGCGGCGCGCCGTCCCAGCCGATCAGTTCCACCGACCCGAGGTTTTGCGCCCGCGGATGGACGATGGCGGTCCTGACGGTCTTCACGCCGCGGAACGCTTCGAGGTCGGCGAGCAGCGTGAGGCCCGGGTTGTCCCCCTGCCAGTCGAGTTCCATCCAGGGCCTGAACCCGAGCTGGTCGACGAAGAACTGCCGGGCCCGGGTGAAGTCCCGGACGATGATGGCGGCGTTGAAGACGTGGGTCAGTTTCGGTGCGGGGATCGGCAGCGGCGGCTTCAGCTGCTCGATGATCGACAGGACCATGCCGTCGGGCCCGTGCTGGTGCACCTCGTTGACCGCGAGTTCGCCGAAGTCGAAGCTGTGCACGCCGCGCACGGTGGGCCAGCCGGCCGCGTCGAGCGCGGCGGAGAGCGCCGCGTCGTCCGTGGACCGGGTGTAGAGCAGCCAGAGCCCGCCGGTTTCCCAGGGCCGGGCGTCGAGCGGGCGAATGGGTTGCTGGGGCGCATTGCTGATGCGCGTGAAGCGCAGGTAGCCGTAGGGCATCGACGGCACGTGGAGCAGCTGCTCGTCGATGCGGGCCGCAGGCTTCAGGCCCCAGGCCTTGTGCAGCCCTTCGGCGCCGGGACCTTCGTGCAGCAATTCCCAGCCGCCGGCCTGGACCAGGCCCGCCGCCTTGCCGAAATGGCTGACGCTGACGACGGCCTCGGCAAAGCCGGTATAGCCGTCCCGGGCAGGGTTCTTGCTGGCAGCAGACATGACAAAGATGGTAGCAATATCGGCCCGGCAAGTATGGCCCGGCCCCTGCCCCGGTCCGCGATCCGGGGCCGACGTCGCAGAGGGTGGTCTGCTATCCTTTGCGCCCGGTTCCCGCGGACAAATGCCGATGGCTGAACAACCTCTCGATATCGAACTCAAGATGGAGGAGAACGACCTCTATCAGGAAGAGATCTTCACCGACCGCCGTGTCGGCACGATCCAGCGCCTCACGCCGATCGACCGGGCGGGCAAGCCGGATCCGGCACGGCCGGTGGTCTACGTTGGCCAGACGCAGCTGATGTCCCGCATGGGCGCCCTGCCGCTCAGCTTCGAGATCCCGGGTGATTCCCTGGAAAAGGCCGTGGAGAACTTTGCCACCGCGGCCAATGGCGCCCTGGTGGAGACCATGCAGAAGCTTGAGGATATGCGCCGCGAGCAGGCGTCGTCGCTGATCGTGCCCGATGCCGCCGGTGGCTTCGGTGGCGGTGGTGGTGGCGGCGGCCTCGGTGGCGGCGGCATGCCCGGCGGCGGAGGCCGTATCCGCCTCTAGTCGTTCAAAAAGGTACCTTTTCCTTTTTCCTATTGAATGGCGCGGCGGGCGAGTTCGCGGGTGGCGGCGCGCAGCTGGCGCACCTGACGGGCGAACCGCCGGCAGGCGCTGCAGATTGCCAGGTGCAGGCGCACCCGGACGCGCTCACCGACTGTGAGGCGAGTGTCCATGGCGCGCGACACGAGCGCCGAGATGTCACGACAGCTGTCCAGGCTCAGCTCCTTTCCACGACCCAGCTCCGCTCCACGCACTGGCGCAGCCGCAGCCGGGCCCGGTGCATCAGCACCCAGTAATTGGACTTGCTCAGCCCCAGATCCTTACAGATGTCGTCGGGCTCGAGTTCCATGATTTCCCGGAGGGCAAACACCCGGCCCGCCTGGCCGGCGAGACCCTTCAGGCAGGCCTCCAGGACGGCAAGGAACTCCTCCTGCTGCAGGCTGCCTTCGGGATCGGTCCAGGCCACGGGCGGCGTCGCCCAGTGCCCATCCCGGGCGAAGAGCCGGTCGAGCAGGTCGGCCTCATTCTCCGCGGCATCGCCGGGGCCAGCGGCGGACAGCGGCGTTTCGCGGCTCATGCGCCGGTAGTGGTCGATGATCTGGCGCTTCAGGATCCCGATCAGCCAGGTGGCCGGGGCCGCTTCCCCGCGAAAGCTGCCCAGGGACTGCAGCGCCGCCACCAGCGTGTTCTGGACGAGGTCCTCGGCCACGGCGGTCTCGCGGATCTGCAGGCGGGCGTAGCGAAGCAGGGCCGGGCGGAAGGCAGGCAGGTCCTCGGCGGTCAGCGTGGCCGGATGGCTCAACCGGGATTGCGACATGGGGGCCCTGCCCGGCGGGAAACAGCGCCGTGATGGGGCAGTATAGCTGCCGGTTCAGAGTCAGTCGCGGGATGCCCTGCCATGGCCCACAGCATTCACCACCTCAACTTCATTGTCCGTGACCTCGACGTCGCCGTGCCGGCCTGGGAACGCCTGCTCGGCAAGCCCGTCCAGCACCGCGACGAACTCAGTGAGCGCGGCGTGATCGCGGCGCGCTTCCGTCTCGGCGACACGTGGCTCGTGCTCGTGCAGCCCACGCGCGCGGACTCCGTGCCAGGCCGGTTCCTCGCGGCCCACGGCGAGGGCTTCTTCCTGCTTTCCCTGGGAGTCGCGTCAATTGCAGGCGAGGCTGACCGCCTTGGCGAGGAGGCCTTCAGCGGGCCCGTGCGCAGCGGCGCCGACGGCTGGCAGGTGCGGGACCTGGACCCGGCGCCCGTGAGCGGCGTCCAGCTGCAATTCACCGAAGAGTAGCCGCCCCTGTTTCAGGTGGTTACTTCGTAGAAGATGCGGCGCGCGGTGTCCTTGCCGATCATCTTCGCCATCATTCCCTGGGCCTTGTCCTGCGTCCGGATATCGTCAACGAAACGTGCCTGGAACTGGTCGATGGCGGCGCGGCGGGCCGGATCCGTCACCGGCTCCGACGTGCGCGCGAGTTCGAGGTAGATATCCAGATAGTCGAGCCCGCAGCGCATGAAGGCGTCAAAGCGCTCCTTGGGAAACATCCCGTAGATGCCAGCCGCCGTCCGCCACTTCTGCATCCAGTCCGGATACCGGTCAGCGCAGTCGAAGCTGCCGTAATTCGCCTGGGCGGCCACGAGCGGGACTACCCATTTCTGCCGGTACTCGTCGTCGTCGAAGGCGCAGTTGACGTTGACGTGACAGATGGCCTTTCGCCCGGTCAGCAGGCAAAAAAACAGAAAGATCGGGATGTCGTAGCCGGGCTCCGGGTACATGATGAAGTTCATCTGGTCGAGCGGCGGCAGTTTCACGTTGAAGCGCATGCCGAAGATCTTCCGGTAGTGGTCAGCCCGCCAGTTCATGTGACGGGCCTTGAGGATCTTCAGGAAGGACCGGGGTGCGGCCAGTTCGGCTGGCACCGGGACCTCGGTGAGCGGCAGGCGGGTTTGCACCCGGGTGAGCAGGTGCTGGAAGCGCGCCTCGAGGTCATGGGCTCCGCTGTCGGTTGTCGCGGGTTCGCCGGGCATGGGAGGTTTCCATTCAATTTCCCCTGTTGCGCCGAATATACGCCCCTCGACTACAGCTGGTGGGGCTGCCAACTCTTGCCTGTCTGGCCGAAGAGTTGCCGCCCCGGGTCGTCAGAAACTGACAATCCCTGTTAGCCGCCTTCACATAACAGTGCGGTTGCAGGCTGCGGGTGTGACCGGGTAGCCGCTGGCACGGGCCTTGCTACCTGTTTCACCGAGTGCCGCGCGGCTTCAGCGGCTCCCCTTTTCGAGTGAGGAGCAGACGATGACAGTCCAGGTAATACGGGATAAGGACGCGACCTGCGCGGGCAATGACTTCCTGCGCGTGTACTGCCAGCGGCGGGACGGCTCGCCCGCCACGTTTGCCACGATCGAGAGGGTATTCGGCGGCGAGATCCGGACGCGCACGTGGCACTTCCGGACGCTGGTCAGCGATGCGCCCATGGATGCCGAGATCGCCACTCGTTTCGCTGAGGCCTACGCCGAGCGGAAAAACATCCCCGTCGTCTACGTCGAACTGGTTTAGAGAAAAGGGGACAGCCCTCATTTGCACACCGTGCAAATGACGGCTGTCCCCTCTTTAGCCTTTTTCACGGTTTCTGGAAGATCAGGTAGTGCTGCTGCGGCAGCACGCTCTTCGTCTCAACCCAGTCGAGACCCACGGCGGCCATCTCTTTCCGGGCCTGGGCTTCCGTCATCTTGTGCAACCTGAGGATCGGCACCGCCGGGTCCTCACCCCGGTACTCGATCAGCACCACGCGCCCGCCGCGCTTCAGTCCCGCAACGATACCGGTCATCACTTCCCGCGGGTGGGAGAACTCGTGGTAGGCGTCCACCATCAGCACCAGGTCTACTGTGCCTGCAGGCAGCCGCGGGTCGGTTTCGCTGGCGAGCACGGGCTCCACGTTGCTGAGCCCGGTTGAAGCGGCCCGGCGGGTAATGATGTCGAGCATTTCCTGCTGGATGTCCACCGCGAGCACCCGGCCCCTGGGCACCCGGGCCGCGATCGGCAGGCTGAAGTAGCCCGTACCGGCGCCGATGTCCGCGACCACATCGTCCGGGTCCAGGGGCAGGTTGCGGAGCAGCAGGTCCGTCCGTTCCTCGGCCTCCCGGGTCGGCCGCTCGAGCCAGCCGGCACCCAGGTGGCCCATCACGAAGGAAATCTCCCGGCCCAGGTAGACCTTGCCGATCCCGTCGGGACTGGCATCGGTCAGGGTGTAGACCTCGCCGGCAGGGGCCGGTGGCGGCGTGCCCTGCCGCGTGCAGGCGGGCAAAGCCAGGCAGCAGACCAGCACCAGGCCGGCCGGCAGCGGAAGTCGGGGGTACTTGCGACGCATACTTCGTTCTCCGGACGCGGGTTGCGGTTAATCTCCGGTTCGCGGCCCGGGGCTCATGCTGTCCCGAGGTCGCGGCGCCCACGCGGGATTTCACGCGACTTGCGGACCAGTGTAAGGTTTGACTAGCCCCCGCCGACCAAGTATCGAGGGGAACAACGGTTCCGCACCATGTTAACAACCACGACTACTACTCTTAAGGAGCAACTACCATCATGAAGTCCAATTCCATACTCCTGTCTACCGCCATCGGCACCCTGCTGGCTTTCGGCGCCGTTACGGTTCACGCCGAGGACGCCGCTGCCAAGGAGAAGTGCTACGGAGTTGCCAAGGCCGGCGAGAACGGCTGCGCGGCCAACGGCCATTCCTGCCAGGGCCAGGCCAAGGCCGACAAGGACCCGGGCGAGTGGAAGTACGTCGCCAAGGGTGAGTGCGAAAAGATGGGCGGTTCTGAGACCGCCGACAAAAAGCCTTCCTGAGTAGTGACGGCGGCATCCCCAGCGATGCCACCGGCGGCCTCGCGGCCGGTTCCGGCGCAAGCCGGGATCGGCCTGCGAAGTCCGCACCACGACGAATTCCTCGACCGCCGCCCGTCGGTACCCTGGGTCGAGGTCCACAGCGAGAACTTCTTTGCGGACGGCGGCCGCCAGCTGCAGGTGCTGGACGCGGTCCGGCGTGACTACGGCCTCAGCCTGCACGGCGTGGGGCTGTCCCTCGGCAGCGCGGATCCGCTGGATCCGGAGCACCTGCGCCGGCTGCGGCGGCTCGTCCGCCGCGTCGAACCGGCCCTCGTGTCGGAGCACGTCTGCTGGAGCTCGGCGAACGGCGTCTTCCTCAATGACCTGCTGCCTTTGCCCCGCACGGAAGCGGCACTCCGGCACCTGGTGGCCCGGGTCGCGGCCGTGCAGGATTACCTGGGGCGGCAGATCCTCGTCGAGAACGTGTCGAGCTACCTCGAGTTCGAGGGCGCGGAAATGGCCGAGTGGGATTTCCTCGTGCAACTTGCCCGGCGCGCCGGCTGCCGCATCCTGCTCGACGTCAACAACATCTACGTGAGCGCCGAAAACCACGGGTTCGCAGCCCTGGATTACCTGGACGCGGTGCCCGCGGGACTGGTCGGCGAGGTGCACCTGGCGGGCCACACGGTGGCCGACGGCATCCTGATCGACACGCACAGCGCCCCGGTAACCGAGGCGGTCTGGGCCCTGTACCGGGAGGCGCTGCAGCGCCTGGGCCCCGTACCGACGCTGATCGAGTGGGACGCGGAGCTGCCCACGCTCGAGCGCCTGCTCGCCGAGGCGCGGCGCGCCGATGCCGAGGTCCTGGCCGTTCGCGGTGCCCATGGTCCTGACCTGCAGGGTGCCCGGGATGTCGCCTGAGGTCCCGGCCCCCGCCGACCTTGCGGAACTCCAGCACCAGTTCGTGCGGGAAATCCTCTACCGCGAAGGGCCGGAGTTACCGGCGCGCATCCTGCCAGGCGGCGTCGGGGTCGAGCGCCGCCTCGGCATCTACCGCACGAACGCCCGGGAGAACTTTGCGCTGGCCCTCGAGGCGGCCTTTCCCCTGCTGCTCCGTTCTCTCGGCCGTGAGGAATTTCGCCAGCTGGCCTGGGCCTACCAGCGGGCGCACCCGTCGTCCGCGGGCAACCTGTTTCAGGTCGGCGAGCCGTTGCCGGCATTCCTGGCCGAGCGCGTGTCCGGCACGGCAGATGCCTGGCTGATCGATGCGGCCTCGCTTGAGTGGCTGGTGCAGGAAGCGCTGGTGGCAGCGGACAGTGCGGTGGTGCTTGATCTCGCGGCACTCGGCGCCGTCCCGCCGGAACGCCAGGCCGCGATCCGCTTCACCCTGCACCCGTCGGTGCGCCTGCTGCGCGCCCGCCGCGGCGTCTTTGCCCTGTGGCAGGCGCTGCAGGCGGGCAAGCCGCTGCCAGCGGTGCCCCCCGCGCCGGAGTGCCTGCTGATCCAGCGCCAGGCGGCCGGCGTGCAACTGCAACGCCTCGCCGGACCGGAGCTCGAGTGGCTCGCGGCGGTGCAGGGTGGCGCCACGCTGGGCGACGCCGCCGACCTGCTGCCCGAGCCGGCCCGCGACGCGCTGGGCGAACTCCTGGTGCGCTGGGTGGCTACGGGCGTCATCATCGATTTCCAGTAGCACGGCCCGCGGGCCGGGGAGCACCGTTCATGTCAGTCCTCAGCCTTATCGGCCGCCCGCTGGGCTGGCTCGACAGGATCCTGGACACCGTCCAGCCGCTGGTTGCACTGGCGGCCCGGTGCTGGGTGGGCTGGCAGTTCCTCAAGTCGGGCCTGCTGAAGCTGGAGGACTGGGACACCACGCTCTTCCTGTTCCAGGAGGAGTACCACACGCCGCTGTTGTCGCCGTGGGCGGCGGCGTTCGCCGGTACGGCCGGCGAACTGTTTTTTTCGACTCTGCTCATCGTGGGCCTGTTCGGGCGCTTTGCTGCAGTAGGATTGCTGGCAGTGAACGTCATGGCTGTCGTCTCCTATGCCCATGTGCTGCTGACGCCCGGCTTCGAGGCCGCGCTCGGCCAGCACTACCTGTGGGGCGCGCTGCTCGTGATGCTCGCGGCCTACGGCCCCGGCAGCCTCTCGCTGGATCAATTGATCGGGTACCGGTGGCGCGGACGCCAGGACTGACCCCCTCCGGGACCGCGGCCCGTCGTCCGGGCGACGGCGTGCCGCGCCTGGATCTCGACCGCGACATCTGCAGCCAGTTCGACAGCGCCGCCGGGCGTGAATGGCTCGTGACCAACGGCCTCGGCGGCTACGCGTCGGGCACGGTCGCCGGCGCGGCCACCCGTCGCTACCACGGCCTGCTGGTCGCGGCCTTGCAACCGCCGCTGGGCCGCACCGTGCTGGTGGCAGGCCTCGACATCCACGCGGAATACCAGGGGCAGACCCGCGCGCTGAGCGCCCAGGAGTACGCGGGTGGCACGGTATACCCCGACGGCTACCGGCACACCGAGGCCTTCATACTCAACGGTGGCATGCCCGTGTGGAACTCCAGCCTGGGCGACGCCCGCCTCACCCGCACGGTCTGGATGGGGCAGGGGGCCAACACCACCTACCTGCGCTTTCGCCTCGAACGGGGCAGCGGCCCGCTGCGCTTGCACCTGTCACCGCTCTGCACGTACCGGGACTACCACGCGCTGCTGCGGGGTGGCGACCAGCCGCAGGTTGAAACGGTGCCCGGGGGCGTCCGCGTCCGCGCCGCGCCGGGCGCCCGGCCCTACCGCCTGCTGTGCGCGGACGCCGGTTGCGAGCCGCGCGGTGACTGGTTCTGGTCCTTTCATCAGCGTCGCGAGGCGGAGCGGGGCCTGGACAGCTGCGAGGACCTGTTTCGCCCCTGTGAATTCGTCGTGGACCTGCCGGTGGGCGCCACGGCCACGCTCGTCCTCACGACGGAAGACACCGACGCGGATCCGCTGGCGGTGCTCGGCGCCGAGCAGCGCCGGCGCGCCGAGCTGCTGCTGCCAGTCGCGCGGCAACCGGGCTGGGTGCGCCAGCTCACGCTGGCCGCCGACCAGTTCATCGTGGCCCGCAGCGACGCTGCCGGGCTCCCCGGGGCCACGGTTATCGCCGGTTACCACTGGTTTGGCGACTGGGGCCGCGACACGCTGCTCGCGCTGCCGGGACTGACCCTCGCCACCGGCAGGCCGGGGATAGCGGCCCGGATCCTGCGCACCTATGCCGGGTTGCTCAGCGACGGCATGCTGCCGAACCGCTTTCCGGACGACGGCGCGGCGCCGGAGTACCACACCGCGGATGCGACGCTCTGGTACTTCCATGCGGTGGACGCCTGCTGGCAGGCGACTGGCGATGACGCGCTGCTGCGCGAGCTCTGGCCCGGGCTGGTGGAGGTCATTGACTCGCACCTGCGCGGCACCCGCTACGGCATCGGCGTGGACCCGGTGGACGGACTGCTGCGCGCGGGACAGCCGGGCACCTCGCTCACGTGGATGGACGCGCGGGTGGACGATCGCGCCGTGACACCGCGCGTCGGCAAGCCGGTCGAGATCAACGCGCTCTGGCACCATGCCCTGGTGGTGATGGCGCGCTTCGCGACTCTCGCGGGTGACCCGGACCGGGCGGGCCGGTACGGCGCGCTGGCCACGCGGGTCCGGGAATCCTTCGCCCGGCGCTTCTGGTACCCGGCAGGCGAATACCTCTACGATGTCATCGATGGCCCCGGTGGCGCGGACGACTCCCTGCGGCCGAACCAGATCCTCGCGGTGTCCCTGCCGTCGGAACTGCTGGACGCCGAGCAGGCGGCTGCGGTCGTGGGTGCCTGCCAGCGCGAGCTGTTGACCCCGATGGGCCTGCGCAGCCTCGCACCGGGGGATACCCGCTACGCGGGCCGGTACAGTGGCGGGCCGGCCCAGCGGGATGCGGCCTACCACCAGGGCACGGTGTGGGCCTGGCTGCTGGGGCCATTTGCGCTGGCGCACTTCCGGGTGCATGGCCGGCGCCAGGAGGCCCGGGCGGTGCTGGCTGGCATTGGCAGCCACCTGGCGGAGGCCGGTGTGGGCAGTATCAGCGAAATCTTCGATGGCGACGCGCCGCACCGGCCCCGGGGCTGCATTGCCCAGGCCTGGAGCGTCGCGGAGGTGCTGCGCGCCTGGCATGAACTGGGAGAAACGGCATGACGGTTTCCGGCCAGCACGATGGCGTGCCGCCTTCGAGCGCCCCGACTGGCGACACCGCCGAGGACCAGCGCCTGCGGGAGGACTTCGCGCCGGGGCAGGGCTGGAAGCGGTGGGGCCCCTACCTGTCGGAGCGGCAGTGGGGCACGGTGCGGGAGGACTACAGCCCCGACGGCACCGCCTGGGAGTACTTCCCCCACGAGGAGGCCCGGAGCCGGGCCTACCGGTGGGGTGAGGATGGCATCGCTGGCGTCTCGGATCGCGCGCAGCACCTGTGCCTGTCGCTGGCCCTGTGGAATGGCCAGGACCATATCCTGAAGGAGCGCCTGTTCGGACTGACCAACAGCCAGGGCAATCACGGCGAGGACGTGAAGGAGCTCTACTACTACCTGGACGGCACGCCGACCCACTCCTACCTGAAGATGCTCTACAAGTACCCCCAGGCGGCCTTTCCCTACGAGCAGCTGGTGCAGGAGAACCAGGCGCGCGGCGTCAGCCAGCCGGAAGCGGAACTGCTCGACACCGGCGTCTTCGATGGCGACCGCTACTTCGACGTTTTCGTGGAGTATGCCCAGGCAGCCCCGGAAGACCTCCTGATGCGCGTCACCGCGTTCAACCGCGGACCCGATACCGCGACGCTCCACCTTCTGCCACAGCTCTGGTTCCGCAACACGTGGAGCTGGGCGCCCGGGTCGCCGCGGCCGAGGTTGCAGGGCGTCGACGAAACCGAGGTGCTGGCCGAGCATGACGCGCTCGGCACCTACCGGTTCTACGTGGATGGTGCACCGGAGCTGCTGTTCACGGACAACGAGACCAACGTCTCCCGACTGTTCGGCACGGAGGCCACGGGCTGCTTCAAGGATGGTTTCCACGATCGTGTCGTCGAGGGCAAGGTGGACGCCGTTTTTCCCGACCCGCGCGGTACCCGGGTAGCCGCCTGGTACCAGCTGACCCTGCCGCCGGGTGGCAGCCGGGAAATCCGCGTCCGGCTGTGCCGGAAGCCGGTCTCCCTGCCGTTCGCTGAATTCGACGATGTGTTCACCTGCCGGAAGGCCGAGGCGGACGCGTTCTACGCCCGCGTCCAGCACAACCTGTCGAGCCCGGAAGCGCGCCTCGTGCAGCGCCAGGCCTTTGCGGGCCTGATCTGGTCCAAGCAGTTCTACAACTACGACGTCTACCGGTGGCTCGCGGGCGATCCGGCGCAGCCATCGCCACCGGAGGCCCGGAAGCACGGCCGCAACTGGGAGTGGCAGCACCTCAACAATGCCGACGTGATTTCCATGCCGGACAAGTGGGAGTACCCCTGGTACGCCGCCTGGGACCTGGCCTTTCACATGATCCCGTTTGCGCTGATCGATGCGGGCTTTGCCAAGCGCCAGCTCGTGCTGCTGACGCGGGAGTGGTACATGCACCCCAACGGCCAGATGCCGGCCTACGAGTGGGCCTTTGGCGACGTGAACCCGCCGGTGCACGCCTGGGCCGCCTGGCGCGTGTTCCAGATCGACCGCGCCCAGAACCCGGGACAGAACGACGGCAAGGGCGACCTGGACTTCCTCGAGCGGGTCTTCCACAAGCTGCTGCTGAACTTTACCTGGTGGGTCAACCGCAAGGATGCGGAGGGCCGCAATGTCTTCCAGGGTGGTTTTCTCGGGCTCGACAACATCGGCGTCTTCGACCGCAGTTCGGAGTTGCCGACCGGCGGGCACATCGACCAGTCAGACGGCACCAGCTGGATGGCGATGTATTCGCTGAACCTGATGCGCATCGCGCTGGAGCTGGCCCAGCACAATCACGTCTACGAGGACATCGCGACCAAGTTCTTTGAGCACTTCCTGCACATCGCCGAGGCAATGACCAGCGTGGCCGAGAGCGAGATCGGGCTGTGGGACGACGAGGACAAGTTCTACTACGACGTGCTCCACCTGCCGGATGGCCGGATGGAGCGCCTGAAGGTCCGCTCGATGGTGGGCCTGATCCCGCTGTTTGCGGTCGAGGTACTGGACCCCGAGCTGCTGGCAAAACTGCCGGGATTCACCCAGCGCATGGAGTGGTTCCTGAACTACCGTCCGGACCTGGCCTCGCTCGTGTCCCACTGGGAAGTGGCGGGCGAGGGGCAGCGGCGTCTGCTTTCGCTGCTGCGGGGGCACCGCATGAAGCGCCTGCTGAAGCGCATGCTGGACGAGTCCGAGTTCCTGTCCGACTACGGGGTCCGGGCGCTGTCCCGGTATCACCTGGAGCACCCCTACGAGTTCCGCATCGACGGCCTGGATGTGTCGGTGACCTACCAGCCGGCGGAATCGGACACGGGCCTGTTTGGCGGCAACTCGAACTGGCGCGGCCCGATATGGTTTCCGGTGAATTACCTGATCATCGAGTCGCTGCAGAAATTTCACTATTACTACGGAGACGACTTCAAGGTGGAGTGCCCCACCGGCTCGGGGCGCTACCTGACTATCGCCGAGGTGGCCGACGAGCTGACCCGCCGACTGGCCCGCATCTTCCTGCCCGGGCAAGACGGTGCGCGGCCGGTCTTCGGCGCCGACCACCGGCTGCAGACCGACCCGCACTTCCGGGACTACGTGCTCTTCTACGAGTACTTCCACGGGGACACGGGCCGCGGCGTGGGCGCCGCTCACCAGACCGGCTGGACCGCCCTGGTAGCCAAGCTCCTCCAACCCCGCCGCCCCTCCTGAAAAGGTACCGGACACCGTTTTGATTAGTTTCGTTAGTTGTTGCGGGGCAAGAGAGCGTGGGGGCTAGGGACCGGGGCCCTTGGCCACGAATTCGGCGATGCCGTTGGCCACGAACTGCACGCCGATGCAGACCAGCAGGAAGCCCATGATGCCCTTCAGTGAGGCAATGCCGTCGTCGCCAAGCAGCGCGAGGACGCGACGGGAGGCCCGCAGAAACAGGAAGGCGGAGAGGGCGACAGTGAGAATCACCAGCACGGCCGTCACGTAGCCGCCAACCCGGTCCGCCAGCGTCTCCGCCCCGGCGATCTTAGTGAAGCCGGTGATGACCACCGACATGGAGCCCGGTCCCGACAGGGTGGGAATGGCCAGTGGCACCAGGGACGGGTCGCGGCGCCTTGGCGGAACGCTCTCCCGGTTTGGCTCGTGCGCATCCTCGTGCTCGAACAGCAGGCGAAAGCCGAGGAACGCGATAATCATCCCGCCGGCCACCCGCAGCGCCGCGAGCGAGATCGAGAAGAACTGCAGTACCAGGGCGCCAGCCGCCAGGCAGACCAGCAGCACGATCGCGGCGTTCACTGCCGCTTTGCGGGCGATGGTAGCCTGCTCGCGGTCGGAGATGCCGGCCGTGAGCGTCAGGAACAGCGGTACCGCAGACGGCGGATTCATCATCGCGAAGAGCGTGACGAGTCCGGTCAGGTAGACTTCCAGCCATGGTTGCAGCAGGCTCACATTTGTATGCTAACAGCGCACTGCATCGGGGAGTAATGACATGGCAAAGAAGACACCAGGCAAGAAGCCTTTCCTGACGGACATCAAGACGCTCCGCAAACGGGCGCGCCAGCACATAGAGGCGGGCGCGGTAACGCCGGGCTACGGCGCGGACCGGGAGGTGGTGATCCGCCTGCTCAACGAGGCGCTGGCCACCGAGATCGTCTGCGTGCTCCGCTACAAGCGGCACTTCTTCATGGCCGAGGGGATCGCTTCCCAGAGCGTCGCCCAGGAATTCCTGCAGCACGCCACCGAGGAGCAGGCCCACGCCGACGAGATCGCCGCTCGTATCGTCCAGCTGGGTGGCGCACCCGATTTCTCGCCCGAGGGCCTCGCCAGCCGCAGTCATGCCGAGTACGTGGAGGGCGAGAACCTCATCGACATGATTCGTGAAGACCTGGTGGCCGAGCGCATTGCCATCGACAGCTACCGGGAGATGATCAACTGGATCGGCAACAAGGACTCCACCACCCGGCGCATGCTGGAGGGGATCCTGGCGATGGAGGAGGAGCACGCCGACGACCTGTCGGGCTTGCTCGAACAGCTGGCCTAGAGGCTGGCCCGCCTGGCGCCTGGCCTGGCAACCGGGTACCGGACCGGGTACCCGGTTGCTGTCAGACGTCGTAGTCGTCGAAGTCCTCCAGGGCCTTGCGCAGCTGCCTGCGCTCCCTGGCTTCCTCGATCTTCCGCGCGGCAATCAGGTGAAAGCCCGGGCGGGGCATTGGTGCCGAAGACGACTGCTGAAACTCCGCTGCCGATTCCTCGGCCTCGACGGCCTCGGCGGCCTCCTCGGGGGATTCCCACTGAAAGTCGCTGGAGTCTGCTTCCCGCTTTGCCATCTCGGATAATCCTGTGGCGAACGAATTCGGGGCGAAAGATATTTCAATTGCGGTTGAAGTCAAGCGGCAGGTGGTCGGCGTGCCATGCGGCAGACCGGTTGCGGGAGGGAGCGGGCATAATCCGCCGACAGGCCACCTAACACCATGAGGAGTTCCCATGCCGACCCTGATTGAAAAGCACCTCGCCTACGTGGACAACGCCACCGTCCAGGCACAGAAGCGCCAGCAGAAACTTTGGAAGGCCGTCAATGCCAAGCGTTCGAAGGGGGGGATCCTGCCCCTGACCGACGAGGTGCTGGACGAGTTCATCCAGGCGGCCCGCATGACGGCCTCGCTGATGATCGACATCGAGATGGTGCGGGACGAGTACCTGGCCGAGAAGTCGGGCAAGGGCAGGAAGTCCGTGGCGAAGAAGGCCAGGAAGAAGCGCTAGCCGCCGGCTGTCCCGGGTGGTCGGGCGCATCCTGCTGGGACTCTGCGGGGCCGCGGTGCTGGGCGTCGGCGGCGCCGCTGTCTACCTGCTCTCGGTATTCCCGCAGGTCCGGCCCGCGTTGACGGAGACCATCGAGGCGACGCCGGCCCGGCTCGCCCGGGGCACCTACCTGGCGGAGCACGTGCTCGCCTGCACCGAGTGCCACGCGGACCGGGACTGGACGCGCTTCAGCGCCCCCGCCTTGGCCCCCGTGGGCGCCGGGCGGACTTCCTGCCTCGGTAGGGACGAGCCGGCGGCCGGCCTCGCGGCGGAGTTCCCGGGCAGGATCTGCTTCCCCAACATCACGGCCGACCGGGAGACCGGCGTCGGGGACTGGACCGACGGCGAGCTGCTGCGGGCCGTGCGGGAGGGGGTCGACCGGGACGGGCACACCCTGTTCCCGATCATGCCGTACTTCAT
>JBBQSA010000047.1:0-26185 GCA_038214295.1 Gammaproteobacteria bacterium | reverse complement strand
TGCAGCAGTACCTCCGCATCAAGGCGGAGCACCCGGAGCTGCTGCTCTTCTACCGGATGGGGGACTTCTACGAGCTCTTCTACGACGACGCCCGCAAGGCGGCGAAGCTGCTCGACATCACCCTGACCGCCCGAGGCAAGTCCGCGGGCCAGAGCATCCCGATGGCGGGCGTCCCGTACCACGCGGCCGAGCAGTACCTCGCGCGGCTCGTCCGGGCCGGCGTCTCCGTCGCCCTCTGCGAGCAGGTCGGCGACCCGGCCACCTCCAAGGGGCCGGTCGAGCGCAAGGTGGTCCGGGTCCTCACGCCGGGCACTCTCACTGACGACGCCCTGCTCGACTCGCGGCGCGACAACCTGGTCGCCGCCGTCTGCCGGGGCACCGAGGGCTACGGCCTCGCCTGGCTCGACCTCTCCGCCGGCCGCTTCTGCCTCACCGGGATCGCCACGGCCACCGACCTGCAGGCGGAACTCGCCCGCCTCGGCGTCGCCGAGTTGCTCGTGGAGGACGGCCTCGACGCGCCCGCCGTCGACGACCGCGTCGCCCGCCACCTGATGCCGCCCTGGCACTTCGACGAAGAAACTGCCACGCGCCTGCTCAGCGCCCAGTTCGGCACGAAGGACCTCGAGGGCTTCGGCGTCGCCGACCTCAGCGATGGCGTCCGCGCCGCCGGCTGCCTCCTGCAGTACGTGCGCGACACCCAGAAGGGCGCCCTCCCCCACGTCCGCAGCATCAGCGCCGAGCGCCACTCGGACGCGCTGCAGGTGGACGCGGCCAGCCGCCGCAACCTGGAGCTGGAGGCGAGCCTCGGCGGCGACCCGCAGGCGAGCCTCGCCGGTGTGCTCGACCAGTGCGCCACCACGATGGGCAGCCGCCTGCTGCGCCGCTGGCTGAACCGGCCGCTGCGGGACCAGGCGCTGCTCCGCCGCCGCTACCAGGCCCTCGACAGCCTGCGCGACACGCAGGACGACGCGCTGCGCACGCTCCTCGCCGACATCGGCGACCTCGAGCGCATCCTCTCCCGCATCGCGCTCGGCTCGGCCCGGCCACGCGACCTCGCCCAGCTGCGCACCGCCACGGGCCTGGCACCGGAAATCGACACGCAGCTCGCGGCGCTGGACTCGCCGCTCCTCACCGAGCTACGCGCCCGCCTCGGCAACCACGCTTCAACCCACGAGCTGCTGACCCGCGCGATCATCGAGCAGCCGCCGCAGTTGATCCGGGACGGCGGCGTGCTTGCGCCAGGCTACGACGCCGCGCTCGACGAGCTCCGCGACATCAGCGAGAACGCCGACCGCTACCTCACCGACCTGGAGGCGCGGGAGCGGGCCCGCACCGGACTGCCGTCGCTGAAGGTTGGCTACAACCGGGTGCACGGCTACTACATCGAGCTGTCCCGGGGCCAGGCTGCCCAGGCGCCGGAGGATTACCAGCGCCGACAGACGCTGAAGGGCGCCGAGCGCTACGTGACGCCGGAGCTCAAGGACTTCGAGGGCAAGGTGCTCTCGGCCCGCGACCGCTCGCTGGCCCGGGAGAAGGAACTCTACACCGCGCTGCTCGCGACGCTTGCCGATGGCCTCGCGGCGCTGCGCGAGCTGGCGGCGGCGCTCGCCGAGCTGGACGTGCTCGCGAACCTGGCCGAGCGCTCGCGGGCACTCAACTACTGCCGGCCGGAACTCGTCGACGAACCGGGCCTGCGGATACTCGGCGGCCGGCACCCGGTGGTCGAGCGGCTGCTGGACGCGCCCTTCGTGGCGAACGACCTGGAGCTGTCCGACACGCGGCGGCTGCTGGTAATCACGGGGCCGAACATGGGCGGCAAGTCCACCTACATGCGGCAGGCGGCACTGATCGCGCTGCTCGCGCACATTGGCTCCTTCGTGCCGGCGGAGAGCGCCAGCTTCGGCCCGCTGGACCGGATCTTCACGCGCATCGGCGCGGCGGATGACCTGGCCGGCGGGCGCTCGACCTTCATGGTGGAGATGACGGAGACGGCCAACATCCTGCACAACGCGACGGCGCAGAGCCTGGTGCTGATGGACGAGATCGGCCGCGGCACTAGCACCTTCGACGGGCTGTCGCTGGCGTGGGCGGCGGCGCATCACATCGGCGAGCAGGTGCGCGCGTTTACGCTGTTCGCGACCCACTATTTCGAGCTGACGGCGCTGGCTTCGGAACTGCAGGCTTGTGCGAACGTGCACCTCGACGCGACGGAGCACGGCGACAGGCTCGTGTTCCTGCACGCGGTGAAGGACGGGCCCGCGAGTCGCAGCTACGGACTGCAGGTGGCGCAGCTGGCGGGTGTCCCGGCGCCGGTGATCCAGCGCGCGCGGCAGTTCCTGCGGCAACTGGAGAACGAGTCGGCTGCGCAGCGCGAGGCTCGCACGCCCCAGCAGGAGCTGGCCCTCGGCCCGCCAACAGAGCCGGACCCGGTCCACGAGCTGCTTGCTCGCCTCGACCCGGACACCCTGACCCCGAAGCAGGCCCTGGACACCCTCTACGCCCTCAAGAAGCTCGTCTAGAAAAGGTACCGGACACCGTTTTTGGTTAGTTTCGTTAGTTGTTCGCCGCGCTGCAAATAACTAACCAAAAACGGTGTCCGGTACCTTTTCTCAGAGGGTGCTCTTGTAGGCCGGGGACTGGCGGTTGAACAGCCCATGGCGCAGGAAGTAGGCCGTCTGCGCCGCGATCTCCGGCGACACGAGGAAACCGGTGTGGGTCACCGGGTAGGACAGGTGATCCTTGAGCCAGGGCATCCGCGTCTCCACCTCGGCGATGGTGCCGTCGTTCGGCTCCGGCAATATGCCGAGCATCATCCCCGCCCCCACGCTGGTGGTCCCCGCGATCGAGCCCACGTCGCGATCGGGCTTGAAGTCGTCACTGAGCACGCGCCCCACGAGCGCCTCGCGCCCCGTTTGCCCAAGGATGGCTGCACCGAGGTCGCCAAGCTGCGACAGCTTCTCCGCCGCCATGCTGCCCCGGAGCGGCGCCCCGAGGCACACGACCCGGCCGGGCTTCTTCAGCGGCCGGCGTTGCAGGGCGACGAGGGCCATCACGCCGCCGGTGCTGTGGCCGACGAGGTGCACGCGCGGCGACTCGACCTGGTCGAGCGCGTCGCGCAGCCGGTCCGCGTTGGCGGTAAATCCTGAGTCGAAGGTGCCGTACTGGAAAAGCACGGTGGTGTAGCCGTGCTCGTCGGACAGCCGGTGCCGGAGCAAGCCGGCCTCGGCGCCGTTCATCCACAGGCCGTGGACGACAACGACGGTTTCAGGGGGAATTGGGGACATGCCTAATTTCTGCAGTGCTTGATGCCCGGCTCACCGGCACTTGTGCGCCGCAGAAATGAGGGATGTCCCCATTTATTCGCGGATGCGGATGCCGGTTTCGCGGAGTTGCTGGGGCGATACGGGGCCCGGGGCCTCGGTGAGGAGGCAGCTGGCGGTCTGGGTCTTCGGGAAGGCAATCACGTCGCGGATGTTGTCGGTGCCCGCGAGCAGCATCACGAGGCGATCGAGCCCGAAGGCGATGCCGCCGTGGGGTGGCGCGCCGAACTTCAGGGCCCGGAGCAGGAAGCCGAACTTGCCCTCCGCTTCCTCGTCAGTGATCCCGAGGATCCGGAACACCGTCGACTGCATCGCCGACGAGTAGATGCGCATCGAGCCGCCGCCGATCTCGTTCCCGTTCAGGACCATGTCGTAGGCGCGGGACAGCGCCTTGCCGGGATCCTGCTCCAGCGTCGCGGGATCGTCGATGGACGGCGCAGTAAACGGGTGGTGCAGAGCCGCCCAGCGCTTCTCCTTGGGATCCCACTCGAACATCGGGAAATCCACGACCCACACGGGGTGCCAGCCGGGCTTCACCATCTTGAGGTCCCGGCCGACCTTCACGCGCAGCGCCGCCAGCGAGTCGTTGACGACTTTCTTCTTGTCCGCGCCGAAGAACACGAGGTCGCCGTCCTTCAATGCCAGCCGCGAGATCAGCCCCTGCACCGTCGCGTCCGGCAGGAACTTCATGATCGGCGACTGCAGGCCCTCGCGGCCCTTCGCCACCTCGTTGACCTTGATGTAGGCGAGGCCGCGCGCGCCGTAGTTGGCGATGAAGGCGGTGTAGTCGTCGATCTCCTTGCGGGTCAGCGTGCCGCCGCCCGGGATCTTCAGCGCGGTGACGCGGCCGTCCGGGTCCGCGGCGGGGCCAGCGAACACCTTGAACTCGACGCCGGTCATCAGGTCGGCCACCTCGACCAGTTCCAGCGGGATGCTGAGGTCGGGCCGGTCGATGCCGAAGCGCGCGATGGCCTCGGCGTAGGTCATGCGCGGCACCGGCGGCAGGTCGATGTTGGCCACCTCCTTGAAGAGCGTGCGGATCATCGTCTCCATGATCTCCATGAACGGCGCCTCGTTCATGAAGGAGGTCTCGATGTCGATCTGCGTGAACTCGGGCTGGCGGTCGGCGCGCAGGTCCTCGTCGCGGAAGCAGCGGGCGATCTGGTAGTAGCGGTCGAAGCCGGACATCATCAGGATCTGCTTGAAGAGCTGCGGCGACTGGGGCAGCGCGAAGAACTGGCCCGGGTGCGTGCGGCTCGGCACGATGTAGTCCCGCGCGCCTTCCGGCGTGGTGCGGGTGAGGACGGGGGTCTCCACGTCCATGAAACCGTGCTCGTCGAGGAAATTGCGGATCGCCCGCGTGACCCGGTGGCGGAGGCGGAAGCGCTCCAGCATCTCGCTGCGGCGAAGGTCCAGGTAGCGGTACTTGAGACGCAGCTCCTCGGAGACGTCCTCGTCGTGGTGGAAGGGCGGCGTCTCGGAGGTGCTGAGGACAATCAGCTCGGCGGCGAGCAGCTCGACTTCGCCGGTCTTCAACCTGGGGTTCACGGTGCCTTCCGGTCGCGGGCGGACCTTGCCGGTGACTGTGACGACGAACTCGCTGCGCAGTTTCTCGCCGGCGCTGAAGACGGGCGAGGACGGGTCGAACACGACCTGCAGCAGGCCTTCCCGGTCGCGCAGGTCGATGAAGATCACCCCGCCGTGATCGCGGCGGCGATGCACCCAGCCGGAGACGGTGACTTGTTGGCCGATGACGGCGGCGGTGACGTCACCGCAGTAGTGAGTACGCATGCGCTGTGTGTCCGAAATGAGCGCGGCGCCCGGGGGCGCCGCTGGGTACGTTCAGTGGTCGCGGCCGCTAGTGCTTGTGGCCACCGGGGCCATGGCTGTGACTGTGCCCGCCTTGGCTGTGGTCGTGTTTGTGCGAGGAGCCGCTGTCGAGGTTGTGGCCCTTCTTGTCGCCATCGCTCTTGTCGCTGGCCTTGGCGTCGGCCTTGTCGCCGGACTTGTCATCCGATTTGTCGCCAGACTTGGAGGCCGCCTTCGCGCCGTCCTTCTTGGCGGAATTGTCCTTGAAGTCGGTCTTGTACCAGCCGCTGCCCTTCAGGTGGAAGTTCGGGGCGGCCATCTGCTTCTTCAGCTTCAACTTGCCGCACTCGGGGCACTTGCGCAGCGCGCCCTCACCGACCTTCTGGAGGACGTCAAAGGTGTGGCCGCAGGCCTCACACTGGTAGTCGAAAATCGGCATGGCTTGACCTCTGATTAAGCAGGGAATTCTACCGTAATCGCGGTCCCCGGCGCGAGGACGGGCCGCCGCGCCGCCCCAAACAACTAACGAAACTAATCAAAAACGGTGTCCGGTACCTTTTCAGGTGAAGGTGAGGGCGCCGGCGGTTACGGCCACCTGGATCACCGCGCCGGGGGCGAAGTGGCCCCTCAGGATCTCCTGGGCCAGGGGGTTCTCGATCCGCTGCTGGATCGCCCGCTTCAGGGGCCGGGCGCCGTAGACCGGGTCGAAGCCGGCCTCGGCGAGCAGGTCGAGGGCCTCCTCGCTGACCTTCAGCGTCATGTCCCGCTCGGCCAGCCGGGCCTTAAGGTAGCCCAGCTGGATCTTCACGATGTCCCGGATCTGGCCCGCGGACAGCGGGTGGAAGACCACGATGTCGTCCACACGGTTGATGAACTCGGGCCGGAAGTGCTCGCGCACGTCCTCCATCACAGCAGCCTTCATGGCGGCATAGTTCGCCTCGCCCGTCATGCCCTGGATGCGCTGGGAGCCCAGGTTCGAGGTCATCACGATGACCGTGTTCCTGAAGTCCACCGTGCGGCCCTGGCCGTCCGTGAGACGACCGTCATCGAGGACCTGGAGCAGCACGTTGAAGACGTCCGGGTGGGCCTTCTCGACCTCGTCGAGCAGGATCACCGAGTACGGCTTGCGACGGACGAGCTCCGTCAGGTAACCGCCCTCCTCGTAGCCCACGTAGCCCGGCGGCGCGCCGATCAGCCGCGCCACCGAGTGCTTCTCCATGAACTCGGACATGTCCACGCGGATCAGCGCGTCCTCGGTATCGAAGAGGAAGGCCGCCAGCGCCTTGGTGAGCTCCGTCTTGCCGACGCCCGTCGGCCCGAGGAACAGGAACGAGCCGTTCGGCCGGTTCGGGTCCGACAGCCCGGCACGGGAGCGGCGGATCGCGTCGGACACCGCGGTCAGCGCCTCGGCCTGGCCGATCACGCGCTTGCCCAGCTCCTCCTCCATGCGCAGCAGCTTGTCCTTCTCGCCCTCCAGCATCTTGCTGACGGGAATGCCCGTCCACTTGGAGACGATCTCTGCGATCTCCTCCTCCGTCACCTTGTTCCGGAGCAGGCGCGTCTCGCCCTTGCCGGCGTCGGTGGCAGCCGCCAGCTTCTTCTCGAGCTCGGGGATCCTCCCGTACTGGAGTTCCGACATGCGGCCGAGATCCGATGCGCGACGGGCGGCTTCCAGGTCGAGGCGGGCGCGCTCCAGCTCCTCCTTGATGTGGGCCTCGCCCTGCACGGAGGCCTTCTCGGCCTTCCACACCTCGTCGAGGTCCGCGTACTCGAGCTCCAGCGCGGAGAGCTGGGTTTCCAGGTCCTTGAGGCGCTTCTTGGAGGCCTCGTCGGACTCCTTCTTCAGCGCCACCTGCTCGATTTTCAGCTGGATGATCCGGCGGTCGAGGCGGTCCATCTCCTCGGGCTTGGAATCGATTTCCATGCGCAGGCGCGAGGCGGCCTCGTCGATCAGGTCGATGGCCTTGTCGGGCAGCTGCCGGTCGGTAATGTAGCGGTGGGAGAGCGTCGCCGCGGCCACGATGGCGGGATCGGTGATGTCCACACCGTGATGGACCTCGTAGCGCTCCTTCAGGCCGCGAAGGATCGCGATGGTGTCCTCGACGAGCGGCTCCAGTACCAGGACCTTCTGGAAGCGGCGCTCGAGGGCCGCGTCCTTCTCGATGTACTTGCGGTACTCGTCCAGCGTGGTTGCGCCCACGCAGTGCAGTTCGCCGCGGGCAAGCGCGGGCTTCAGCATGTTGCCGGCATCCATGGCGCCCTCGGCCTTGCCGGCGCCGACCATGGTGTGCAGCTCGTCGATGAAGAGGATGACCTGGCCTTCCTGCTTGGAGAGGTCGTTGAGAACGCCTTTCAGGCGCTCCTCGAAGTCGCCGCGGTACTTGGTGCCGGCGATCAGTGCGCCCATGTCGAGCGCGAGGATGCGCTTGCTCTTGAGGCTCTCCGGCACCTCGCCGTTGACGATGCGCTGGGCAAGGCCCTCGACGATGGCGGTCTTGCCGACGCCGGGCTCGCCGATGAGCACGGGGTTGTTCTTGGTGCGCCGCTGGAGCACCTGGATCGTGCGGCGGATCTCGTCGTCGCGGCCGATGACGGGGTCGAGCTTGCCCTGCTCGGCGCGGGCGGTCAGGTCCACCGTGTACTTCTCGAGGGCCTGGCGGGTTTCCTCGGCGTTGGGGTCGTCCACGCTCTCGCCGCCGCGCAGGTCGGTGATGGCCTTGTCGAGGGCGCCCTTCACGACGCCGCCGTCCTTGAGGACCTTGCCGAGTACGCCCTTGTCGTCGCAGGCGGCGAGCACGAAGAGCTCGCTGGAGATGTACTGGTCGCCGCGCTTCTGGGCGAGCTTGTCGGTGAGGTTCAGGAGGCGGGTCAGGTCATTGGAGACCTGGACGTCGCCGCCAGTGCCCTCCACCTGGGGCAGCCGGTCCAGGGCCTCGCCGAGCTTCGACCGGAGCAGGTTAAGGTTGGCGCCGGCCTTGCCGAGCAGCGCGCCGACACCGGGGCCCCGCTGCTCGAGCAGCGCGGACATCAGGTGCACCGGCTCGATGAACTGGTGATCGCGGCCCACGGCCAGGGATTGGGCGTCCTGGAGCGCCGTCTGGAACAGGTTGGTCAGTTTGTCCATGCGCATGGGGCTGCTTTCGATGTGACGACTTCCCACTAGATTGGGCCGGGTCAGACATTTTCAACCGGAAGGGAAAGGTACCGGACACCGGGTTTGATTAGTTTCGTTAGTTATTGGACCCGCTGTGCCAACAACTAACGAAACTAATCAAACCCGGTGTCCGGTACCTTTTTGGTAAGCCAGATGAGGGTGGCCTGGCGGCCGGTGAGGCCGTCCCGGCGGTGGGAGTAGAAGCGGACGGGATCGTCCATCGTGCAGTAGTCGCCGCCGGAAATCGCGGTCACCCCGGCGCGCCGGAGGCGCAGGCGGGCCGCCGCGTACAGGTCGAGCAGCCAGTGGCCGGGCCGGTTCGCCCGGAAGGCGCTGCCAGCCTCCGGGTCAGACCGGAGGAAGGCGTCCCTCACCTCCACCCCCACCTCGTAGCTGCCGGGTCCGATGGCCGGCCCGAGCCAGGCCAGGAGCGACTCCGGCCGCACGCCGGCGGCAGCCAGCCAGGCCACGGTGGTCTCCAGCACCCCGCCGGCCAGCCCGCGCCAGCCGGCGTGAGCGGCGGCCACGTGGGTGCCCGCCCGGTTGCAGAACAGGACAGGCAGGCAATCGGCCGTCAGGATCGCGCAGACCACGCCCGGCATGCCGGTGTACGCGGCATCCGCCGCCGGCAGCGGCCCGGTCCCCGGCAGCGCGACCACGTGGCTGCCGTGCACCTGCCGGAGCCACTCGGGCGGCCGCTCGAGATCGAGGACTGCCCGGACCTTCTCGCGATTCAGTTCGACGGCAGCCGGATCGTCGCTGACGTGGTCGCCAAGATTCAGCCCCGACCAGGCGCCGGTGCTGACACCACCGGCTCGCGTCGTGGCAACCGCCCGCACCCACTCGGGGGCCACCCAGCGCGGGCGGATCAGGTCGAGGTCTGCTCGGGCCATGGCAGGGCCTCCAGGCGCGGGACGGCGCCAGGGTCACCAGTGAGCGCGGCCAACAGGCCGCGAAAATCGGCGGGCAGCGGCGCCTGCAGGTCGAGGGGCGTGTCCTGCACCGGGTGCTGGAACCGGATCCGGGACGCGTGGAGTGCCTGGCGGCGGAAGCCCCGCAGGGCCAGCGCGAGCTGCTCGGTGGCCCCCGCCGGCACGATCAGCCGGCCACCGTAGGCCGGGTCGCCGACGATCGGGTGGCGCACGTGGGCCAGGTGCACGCGGATCTGGTGGGTGCGGCCCGTCTCCAGCCGCACGGCGACGAAGGTGTGGTGGGGAAAGCGGGCCAGGACCCGGTAATGGGTGACGGCGTGGCGGCCCCCGACGGCCGCGACGGACATCTTCGTACGCTGGGTGCGGTGCCGGGCAATGTCGGCGTCCACCGTGCCGCCCCCAGTCATCGGGCCGACGCACAGCGCCCGGTACTCCCGCGTGATCTCGCGGGCCTCGAGGGCGCGGACCAGGTGCGTGTGCGCGGCCAACGTCCGGGCGACGATCAGCAGACCGGAGGTGTCCTTGTCGAGGCGGTGCAGAATACCGCTGCGCGGCAGCTCGGCGAGCTCCGGCGCGTAGGCCAGCAAGCCGTTCTGCAGCGTGCCGGTCGGGTTACCCGCGCCGGGGTGGACCACGAGGCCCGCCGGCTTGTCGATGACCAGCACGTCCGCGTCCTCGTACACGATGGCGAGCGGCATGGACTCCGCGCCCGGCTGGCGGCGACCGTCGTCCGACGCCGTCGCCGCGTCGGCTTGCAGCTCGATGACCTGGCCTGACGCGACGCGGGTGCGGGGCTCCGGCGTAGCGCCGTCCAGGCTGACGCGGCCGTCGAGAATCCACTGTTTAAGGCGGCTGCGGGAATGGTCCGGCAGCAGCTCGGCGAGCACCTGGTCCAGGCGGCGGCCGTTACCGGTGTCGGGGACGATCAGGCGTTGCGGCGCTAGCTCCATGCGGCGCTAGGCTATACTGCTGGCCCCGCCGGCGACAGCGCCTTTAAATTTCATGCCTTCGATTCTGCGCCAGAAAACCCCCACTCTTCTTGCAATTACCCTGCTCGCGCTGCTTGGTGGCGCGGTCGCCGGTTGCTCCAGCAAGGCGAAGGACGAACGGGATGCCAAGTCCGGCACGTCCGAGCTCTATCAGCGTGGGCACAAGGCCATGGAGTCGGGCAACTTCAGCAACGCGATCAAGTTTTACGAGAGTCTCGAGGCCCGGTTCCCGTTCAGCAACGAGACCAAGCAGGCCCAGCTCGACCTGATCTACTGCTACTACAAGGACCGGCAAATCGAGGCGGCGGTAGACGCGGCCACGACCTTCGAACGCGAGAACCCCACTCACCCACGGGTCGACTACGCGCTGTACATGCGCGGGCTCGCGTACTTCTCCGGCCAGCACAGCTGGTACCACCGGTTATTCAACGTGGATCTCTCCGAGCGGCCGCCGAAGAACGTGCAGGAGTCGTTCTCGGTGTTTTCCCAGCTCGTGCAGCGCTTTCCGGCCAGCGCCTACGCGGCGGATGCCCGGCAGCGCATGGTTTTCCTGCGCAACCGGCTGGCCGACTACGAGCTGCACGTCGCCCGCTACTACATGAAGCGCGGGGCGTGGCTGGCAGCGGCCAATCGGGCCCGTTACGCGGTCGAGCAGTACGAGGGAGCGCCGGCGGTGCCTGGCGCGCTCGCGATCATGGTCCAGGCCTACGACCAGCTCGGCATGGCTGAGCCCGCCGAGGACGCCCGACGGGTGCTCGCCGCGAGCTACCCGAACAGCCTCAAGCAGCTAGCCCGCGAAGAAAAATCCCCCTGGTACAAGTTCTGGTAGGAAAAGGTACCGGACACCGTTTTGTTTAGTTGTGTTAGTTGTTCAGCTTCACAGAGCAATAACTAACGAAACTAAACAAAACGGTGTCCGGTACCTTTTCAGGTGTGGCGGTAGCCGGAGGTGATGGGGTAGCGCCAGTCGCGGCCGAAGGCGCGGCTCGAGATGCGCACACCGGGGGGAGCCTGGCGGCGCTTGTACTCCGCCTTCCGCACCATCTCCAGCACCCGTGCAGCCACCGCCGGGTCGAAACCCCGGGCGGCAATCTCCTCCACCGAGCGGTTCTCCAGGATCAGCGCGTCGAGAATCGGGTCGAGCACGTCGTAGGGCGGTAGCGAGTCGCTGTCCTGCTGGTCGGGGCGCAACTCCGCACTCGGCGGCCGGGTGATCACCCGCTCCGGGATCACCGGCGACAGCGAGTTCCGGTAGCGGGCCAGCTCATACACCAGCGTCTTCGTGCAGTCCTTGATCGGCGCAAAGCCGCCGGCCATGTCGCCGTAGAGCGTCGCGTAGCCCACGGCCATCTCGCTCTTGTTGCCCGTCGCCAGCACCATGCGACCGGTCTTGTTGGAAATCGCCATCAGCAGGATCCCCCGGGCGCGGGACTGGAGGTTTTCCTCGGTCGTGTCCTCGGGCAGGCCCGCGAACAGCCCGGACAACGTCCCCCGCGCCGCTTCTACCAGTGGCCCGATGGGCAGCACCTGGTAGTCCACGCCGAGCAGCCGGGCCTGGGCGCCAGCATCCTCCACGCTCATCGCGGCGGTGTACTGGTAGGGCATCATCACGGCCTGCACGGCCGCCGCGCCGATGGCGTCCACCGCGATCGCCAGCGTCAGCGCCGAGTCGATGCCGCCGGACAGGCCGAGCACCACACCGGGAAAGCGGTTCTTGCCCACGTAATCGCGGACCCCGGTGACCAGGGCCGCGTACACGCTGGCGACGTCCGCCGGCAGCGCGCCCACCGGCGCGCCGTCGGCCACGACCCTCGCACCCTGCCGGCGCAGCGTGACTACCGGCAGACAGGCCTCCAGCGCCGGCGCGCGCAGCACCGTCACGCCCGCGGCATCGACCACGCAGGAGCCGCCGTCGAAGACCAGCTCGTCCTGCCCGCCCACCATGTTCAGGTACACGAAGGGCAACCCGGTTTCCCGCGCCCGGGCGGCGAGCACCTGCTCGCGCTGGGTCTGCTTGCCGATCTCGAAGGGCGAGCCGTTGACCGCGAGGATCACCTCGGCCCCCGCCGCGGTCGCCGCCGCTGACGGCGCCGGCTGCCACACGTCCTCGCAGATGCCGAGACCGAGCTGCATCCCGCGGAATTCGACCACCACCGGCCCGTCGCCCGGCGTGAAGTAGCGCTCCTCGTCGAAGACGCTGTAGTTCGGCAGGCAGCACTTCCGGTAGTTGGCGACCTGGCGCCCGCCCGCGAAGAAGGCGACGGAATTGTAGATGTGGTTGCCCAAGAACTCGGGATAGCCGACCAGCGCCGCCACCTCGTGCGTGGCGTCCGCGATCCGCGCCAGGCCGTCGCTCACCTGGTGGCGCAGGCCCTTGTGGAACAGGAGGTCCTCCGGCGGGTACCCGCACATGGAGAGCTCGGGGAACATCACGAGGTCCGCGGTACTGGCGCGGCGCACCTCATCCAGCAACTCTACGATCCGGGCCGTATTGCCGGCCACGTCACCCACCAGGAAATTCTGCTGGGCAAGCGCGATGCGGAGGCTGTCGGTCAGCTGAGCAGCTCCTGCATCGCGCTGCCGAGCTCGGCGGGCGAGCGGACCGTGCGGACGCCGGCCTGCTCGAGCGCCGCGAACTTGGCGGCAGCGGTGCCTTCACCACCGGAGATGATGGCGCCGGCGTGGCCCATGCGCTTGCCGGCCGGCGCCGTGACGCCCGCGATGTAGGCCACGACGGGCTTCGTCACGTGCTGCTGGATATAGCGGGCCGCGGCCTCCTCGTCGGAGCCGCCGATCTCACCCACCATGATGATGCCGTCGGTGGCGGGATCCTGCTGGAACAGCTCCAGGCAGTCGATGAAGTTCATGCCGCGGATCGGGTCGCCGCCGATGCCGATGCAGGTGGTCTGGCCGAGGCCGTTGCGCGTGGTCTGGTAGACCGCCTCGTAGGTGAGCGTGCCCGAGCGGGAGACGATGCCCACCCGGCCCGGCTGGTGGATGAAGCCCGGCATGATGCCAATCTTGCACTGGCCCGGCGTGATGATGCCCGGGCAGTTCGGCCCGATCAGCCGGCAGTCGTGGTCCTTCAGCGCCGCCTTGACCCGCACCATGTCCAGCACCGGGATGCCCTCGGTGATACACACGATCAGCTTCACGCCGGCATCCGCCGCCGCAAGGATCGCATCGGCCGCGCCGGGCGCCGGCACGAAGATCACGCTGACATCGGCGCCGGTGGCCTGGACGGCCTCCGTCATGGTGTTGTAGACCGGCACGCCGAGGTGGTCGGTGCCGCCGCGGCCCGGCGTGCAGCCGGCCACGATCTTTGTGCCGTACTCGATGCACTGCTGGGCGTGGAAGGAGCCCTGCTTGCCGGTGAGCCCCTGGCAGATGACCTTCGAATTCCTGCTGACGAGCACGCTCATGACTGGCCGCCCGCCTTCAGCGCCGCCACGGCCTTGCGGGCGGCGTCCGTGAGGTCGTCGGCGGGCGTGATCGCGAGGCCACTGTCCTTCAGCATCTTCCGTCCCTGGTCCACGTTGGTGCCTTCCAGGCGCACCACGACCGGCACCGCCACCTTCACGTCGCGCACCGCGCTGATGATGCCCTCGGCGATCAGGTCGCAGCGGACGATGCCGCCAAAGATGTTCACGAGGATGGCCTTCACCTGGGGGTTGGACAGGATCAGCTTGAAGGCCTCCGCCACCCGCTCCGGCGTGGCGCCGCCGCCCACGTCGAGGAAGTTGGCAGGCTCGCCGCCGTGGAGCTTGATGAGGTCCATCGTGGCCATCGCGAGGCCCGCGCCGTTCACCATGCAGGCGATGTTGCCGTCGAGGGACACGTAGTTGAGGTCGTGCTCGGCGGCGCGGCGCTCCATGTCGTCTTCCTGGCTCGGGTCCCGCATCGTCTGCAGGTCCCGCTGCCGGAACAACGCGTTCTCCTCGATGTTGATCTTCGCGTCGAGGGCCATGAGGTCGCCGGCGCTGGTGACGATCAGCGGGTTGACCTCGACGAGGCTCGCGTCGCACTCGTTGAACAGGCGGTAGAGGTTGCCGGCCATCACGACGAACTGCTTGACCTGCTCGTTGTCGAGGCCGAGCCCGTAGCCGATCTGCCGGGCCTGGTAGGGCTGGAGACCAGCCGCCGGGTTGATCGCGACGGTCAGGATTTTCTCCGGGGTAGTTGCGGCTACTTCCTCGATGTCCATGCCGCCGGCGGCGGAGGCGATGAAGGCGATGCGCTCCCGGCCCCGGTCCACGAGCAGGCTTAAGTAGAGCTCCCGGGCAATCTCGCTGCCGGACTCCACGTAGACCTGGTTGACCGGCATGCCGCCGGGGCCGGTCTGCTTGGTGACGAGCCGGGTGCCCAGCATGTCCCGGGCGAGCTGGCCGACCTCCTCCGGGTTGCGGGCCAGCTTGACGCCGCCCGCCTTGCCCCGGCCGCCCGCGTGCACCTGGGCCTTGACCACCCAGACCTTGCCGCCCAGCTGGCCGGCGGCCGCCGCGGCCTGCGCCGGGGAGCCCGCGACCGCGCCGGTCGGGACCGGGATGCCGTAGCGCTGAAACAGCTGCTTGGCCTGGTATTCATGGAGATTCATGCAGAGGTGCCCGCGCCGGAAGGCGGCTATTGTGGGGGAATTGTGCGCTGAGTCAAAGTGGGAGGACGGTCACGCATCCGGCGCCGGGGCCAGACATAATGCCCACTGGCATTCCCGGTCTGCCCGCATGGCTGCTGCCGAACAGACGCTGCACGAACCGCTCCGCGCCCGCGCGGAAGAGTTCACCCGGACGATCGGCAACGACGCGTCCCGGCGGGTGCTGCGCTTCGTGGGCCTGTTCCGGGCGGGGATCAGCGCCGGCATGCTGATCGTCGGCATGGGTTACCCGCTGGCCCCCATCCTGGGCGCGCGGAACCCGGAACTGTTTGTCACTACGGCCACCTTGTACTGCGCCTTCGCCCTGCTGGTGCTTGCCTGGCAGTGGCAGCGGCCCGTGGTCCTGCCCCGGGTGGCCCTCGTCGTACTGGCGGCGGACATCCTGGCGGTGACGCTGCTGATGCACGCCAGCGGCGGCATCAAGACCGGCATCGGGGGCCTCCTGGTGATTTTCGTCGGGGCCGCGAGCCTCACGCTCCGGGGCCGCCAGGCGTTCCTGGCCGCGTCGGTCGCCGCTATCGCCGTACTGTCGGAACAGGCCATCAGCGTGCTCGACGGGCGGACGCCGAGCGGGGAATTCGTGGCCTCCGGGGTGCTGGGGGCGATCATCTTCATGATCGCCTCGGCGGCCTACCCGCTGGCGCGCCGCCTGGAGGAGAGCGAGGCCCTGGCCCGCCAGCGCGGCATCGACCTCGCGAACCTCGCCCAGCTGAACGAGTACATCATCCAGAACCTGCGGGAGAGCATCGTCGTCGTGGACGAGGTGAACCGCATCAGGCTGATCAATCAGTCCGCGGCGGAGCACGTGGGCATCCGCACCCGGGAACCCGGCCAGGACCTCGGGCGGCTGGCGCCCCACCTGTCCCGGATGCTCGCGGACTGGCGGCGGCAGGGCAACCCGCTGCTGCAGCCACCGGCCTTCATGTCCGCCGATGGCACCACCCGGATCAACGCCTACCTGGCCCCACTCGGCGGCCGCGACGACGGACCGGTGCTGATGTTCCTCGAGGATGCCGGACTGCTCGCCCAGAAGGTCCAGCAGACCAAGCTGGCCGCCCTCGGCCGGCTGTCGGCAAGCATCGCCCACGAGATCCGCAACCCGGTCGGGGCGCTCAGCCACGCGAGCCAGCTGCTCGAGGAAAGCGCGAGCCTGGGCCCCGAGGACCGGCGCCTGATCGACATCATCCAGACCAACTCCCGCCGGGTGAACGAGATCGTCGAGAACGTGCTGCAGTTGTCCCGGCGGGAGAACAGCCGCCCGGAACTCATCTACCTGGCAGGTTGGGCCCGGGAGTTCGCCGCCGAGTTCGCCTCCACCCTGGAGCTCTACGAGGGCCAGCTCACCGTTACCGCGGCCGATGACGTGGAGGTGCGCATGGACCCCGGCCACCTCCGCCAGATTGTCTGGAACCTCTGCGAGAACGCCGTGAAGTACGCCAGCGCCAACGGCGGCATCGCGGTCGAGATCAGCATCGGGCGGCTCTCCGGTGGCCGCCGCCCCTACCTGGAGGTGGCGGACTCCGGCCCGGGCATCCCCGAGGCACTGCGCGAGCAGATCTTCGAGCCCTTCGCCACGGGCCGCAACGGCGGCACCGGCCTCGGCCTGTTCATTTCCCGCGAGCTGTGCGAGTGCAACCGCGCGGCCCTGATCCACGAGCCCCGCCCCGGCGGCGGCAGCCTGTTCCGGATCGTGTTCACCGACCCCGCCCGGTGGGAGAGCTAGCCCGTGGCCCGGCCTGTCGCACTGGTGGTCGACGACGAGCCCGATATCCGGGAGCTGCTCGCCATGACCCTGCAGCGCATGGACATCGACGCGAGCACCTGCGCCGACGTGGCCACCGCCCGCGACCGCCTGTCCCGCCAGGAATTCCAGCTGTGCCTGACCGACATGCGCCTGCCGGACGGCGACGGCATCGAGCTGATCGAGTGGATGCAGTCCCGGGGCCTGCGGACGCCGGTCGCCGTGATCACCGCCCACGGCAACGTGGAAACCGCTGTGCGCGCCCTCAAGGCCGGCGCCTTCGACTTCATCTCCAAGCCGCTCGACGTGAAGGTGCTGCGCAAGCTGGTCGGCAGCGCGCTCAAGGTACCAAGCGTCGACGTGACGGGCGGCAAGGCGCAGCTGCTCGGCGAGTCCGCGCCGATCGAGCGCCTGCGCCAGACCATCGGCAAGGTGGCGCGCAGCCAGGCGCCCGTGCACATCACTGGCGAGTCCGGCACCGGCAAGGAGCTGGTCGCCCGCATGATCCACGAGCAGGGCGCCCGGGCCGACGGCCCCTTCGTGCCGGTAAACTGCGGCGCCATTCCCGGCGAACTGATGGAGAGCGAGTTCTTCGGGCACCGCAAGGGCGCCTTCACCGGCGCGGTCAACGACAAGACCGGCCTGTTCCAGACCGCCGAGGGCGGCACGCTCTTCATGGACGAGATCGCCGACCTGCCGCTGCCAATGCAGGTGAAGCTGCTGCGGGTCATCCAGGAAAAGACCCTGCGGCCGGTGGGCCAGGCCACCGAGGTGCCGGTGGACGTGCGCATCCTGTCCGCCACCCACAAGGACCTGCGCGCGCTGGTCGCCAGCGGCCAGTTCCGGGAGGACCTCTACTACCGGATCAACGTCATCGAGCTTCGGGTGCCGCCGCTGCGGGAACGGGGCAACGACACCCTGCTGCTGACGGCCCACATCCTCCGGCGCCTGGCGGCGAGCCTCGGCGCGCCGCCAGGCGAGCTGACCCCCGAACTGACGCCGGGGGCCCGGGACAAGCTGCAGGCCTACCGGTTCCCGGGCAACGTCCGCGAGCTGGAAAACGTGCTGGAGCGGGCGGTTGCCCTCTGCGGCGGGGTGATCACGGCGGAGGACATCCAGATCCACGAACCGGCCGGGGTCACGGCGGCTGGCGCCGGTCCGGCCCGGGCACCGGATCCGGGAACCGGCGGCGCCGACCTTACCGGGAGTCCGGGCAGCCCGCTGCTCGGCGACCGGCTGGACTCGGTGGAACGGGCAACCATCCTGGCGGCGCTCAAGGAGCACCGCTACAACAAGACAGCCACCGCCCGGACCCTGGGGCTCACGCTTCGGGCGCTGCGCTACCGGATGCAGAAACTCGGCATCGAGTGAGGCGACGGGTGATGCCCCCGCATGACGCTCGGGGTCACATAGTGACGCCAGGCGTCCAGTCGACGGCGCCGACCGGCGGCACTTATGTTGCACCGCTTGATACGGTGCCCGGACGGATCGCTTCTTTTCTCTTCCAGATCAATCTCTTGTAGCCAGGGCCGTGGCGGCTGGCATGGATCCTGCTTAGTTACTGGCGCAGGCCTCGGCCGCAGACGTTCCGCTCACCGCTTCATTAATCCAGCAGGAGAAGTTATCCATGACGAAGAAAGTTCAACAGGGCTTCACGCTCATCGAGTTGATGATCGTGGTTGCCATCATCGGCATCCTGGCGGCCATCGCTATCCCGGCCTACCAGGACTACACGATCCGCGCCCAGGTGACGGAAGGCCTGAGCCTGGCTTCGGCCGTCAAGACCTCGGTCGCCGAGGTCTATGCGGATGAAGGCGCCTGGCCGGCGCTCCTCGCCGATGCCGGCATCGCCAACTCCCCGGTCGGCAAGTACGTGACCGATATTGCCATCGCCGATGGCACGATTACCATCACCTACGGTGACCAGGCGAACGCAAACATTGCCGGCGGCTTACTGTCCCTCAAGCCTTTGCTCAGCGAAAACAACGACGTGGTCTGGGTTTGCGGCAACAAGGGGCCCCCGGCCGGCACCATGACGGACAGCTCCGGCGGCAACCTCACGGACCTGGACGAGAAGTACATGCCGAGCAACTGCCGCCTCTAAACGGCATCGGCTGACTCGGGAAGGGCCCCTGCCGCAAGGCAGGGGCCCTTCCTTTTTGGGGCCCCCGGGGCCTTGCCCTAGTTAAGGCCCTATTGAGGGATGGCCCCTTTTTGGGGAAATTGCGCAAAGTCGGGATTTGTCCGGTTGCGCCGGCGGGTGAACCTTAGTAAGACTACACTTACCGTAACGCAGGACCGCGGTGGGTCTGGCGCGGGCCAGTTCGGCCCCGTCCGGGACCCTTGTCCACCTTCGGGGGATGCAAGGAGCTTATGGCCGTTTCCGCCACCAATTCCGCCTTGAGCGGCCTCTCCCGGCGGCTCGTCCAGGACGGGCTGATCGCCGAGGACCAGGTGCTCCAGGCGCTCAAGGGTGCCCAGGCCCAGCGGATCACGCTGGTGGCCTACCTCGTGGGCCGCCAGCTGATCGACTCCCGCAAGATCGCCGTGGCGGCGGCTTCCGAATTCGGCGTGCCCCTCCTCGACCTGGACGCGATGGACCTCGATATGGAGGCGGTCAAGTCCGTCGACCAGCGCCTCCTCGCCAAGCACCAGGTGCTGCCCCTTGTCCTCCGTGGCAAGCGGCTGTTCCTCGGCGTGGCGGATCCCACCGACCTGCCGGCCATCGACGAGATCAAGTTCCAGTCCGGCATGCGGGTGGACCCGATCATCGTCGAGCAGGACAAGCTCGCCGCGATGGTCACCAAGGCCCTTGAGGCCGTGGACACCTCCATGTCCTCGTTTGCCGAGGACGACTTCGACCTGGAAAGCCTGGAGGTCAGCGGCGGCGATGACGACCTCGTCGGCGACGACGTGGCCCGGGACGACATCGAAGACGCGCCGGTGGTGCGCTTCGTCAACAAGATCATGCTGGACGCGATCAAGCGCGGCGCGTCCGATATCCACTTCGAGCCCTACGAGAAACTGTATCGCGTGCGCACCCGGCTGGACGGCGTGCTGAAGCAGGTGGCGGCGCCGCCGCTGGCCCTGTCCAACAAGGTGACGGCGCGGCTCAAGGTCATGGCCCGGATGGACATCGCCGAGCGCCGCGTGCCCCAGGACGGCCGCATCAAGCTGCGCCTCTCGAAGAACCGCGCGATCGACTTCCGCGTGAACACCTGCCCCACCCTGTTCGGCGAGAAGGTCGTGCTGCGTATCCTCGACCCGACGGCCGCCAAGCTCGGCATCGAGGTGCTGGGCTACGAGGACTTCCAGCGCAAGCTCTACCTGGACGCGCTCGCCAAGCCCTACGGCATGATCCTGGTCACGGGCCCCACCGGCAGCGGCAAGACGGTGTCCCTGTACACCGGCATTAACATCCTGAACACCGAGGACCGGAACATCTCCACCTGCGAGGACCCGGTCGAGATCAACGTGCCCGGCATCAACCAGGTGAACGTGAACCCGAAGGTCGGGCTGCACTTCGCCACGGCCCTGAAGGCCTTCCTGCGCCAGGACCCGGACGTGATCATGGTCGGTGAGATCCGGGACCTGGAGACCGCCGAGACGGCCATCAAGGCCGCCCAGACGGGCCACCTGGTGCTCTCCACCCTGCACACCAACGACGCCCCCCGGACCCTGAGCCGGCTGGTCGACATGGGGGTCAAGCCCTACGCCATCGCCACTTCCGTGCACCTGATCATTGCCCAGCGGCTCGCCCGGCGGCTCTGCGAGCACTGCAAGGAGCTCCGGGACATCCCGGAAGAGGCCCTCCTGCAGGAGGGCTTCAGCAAGGACGACGTGCGGGGCGGGCTCCGGATCTTCGGGCCCTCGGGCTGCAAGAACTGCAACGACGGCTACAAGGGCCGGGTGGGCATCTACCAGGTGATGCCGGTCACGGAGGCCATCGGCAGGGTGATCCTGGCCGGGGGAAACGCCGTGCAGATCGAGGAGCAGTCGCTGAAAGAGGGGGTCTGGACCCTGCGCCGCTCGGCGCTGCAAAAGGTCATGAACGGCGTCACAAGTCTCGAGGAAATCAACAGGGTTACCATCGAGTCTTGATATCGTGTGCGGGGCGCCCGTTGGGGGGCGCGCCGGGCACAGGTTTTACCCGGGTCAGGCAAGGGCAGCCGGACCGGGACACTGCTTAATTTCATTGGGGTTTGCGGGTCATGGCCAACGGCGTCGCCATCAATCAGAGTCCCTTCAACTGGGAAGGCACGGACACCCGGGGCAACAAGGTCCGGGGCAAGACCATGGCCGCCAGCGAGGCTGCCGTGCGCTCCGAACTGCGCAAGCAGGGTGTAGTGCCCGTCCGGATCCGCAAGGAGTCCACGCTCTTCAAGAGCGGTGGCAAGGTCACGCCCTACGACATCGCCATCTTCAGCCGGCAGCTCGCGACGATGCTGGCGGCCGGCATACCTCTCGTGCAGGCCTTCGAGATCGTTGGCAACGGCCACGACAACCCGGCCATGCAGAAGCTGATCATGAGCATGAAGATCGACCTCGAGTCGGGCACGGCGCTGGCCGAGACGCTCGGGCGCCACCCCCTGTATTTCGATGACCTGTACGTCAACCTGGTGACGGCCGGCGAACAGGCCGGCGCGCTGGACACGCTGCTCGAGAAGGTGGCGACCTACAAGGAAAAGACGGAGGCCATCAAGAAGAAGATCAAGAAGGCGCTGTTCTACCCGGCGGCCGTGATGGTGGTGGCGATCGTCGTCACCATGATCCTGCTCATCTTCGTGATTCCCCAGTTCGAGTCTCTGTTCAAGGGCTTCGGCGCCGACCTCCCGGCGTTCACCCGCATGGTCGTCGACCTGTCCCAGTTCGTGCAGACCAAAGGCTGGCTGCTCGCTATCGTGATCGGCGGCGCCGGCGCGTTCTACGGGTACACCCGCAAGCGCTCCGAGAAGCTGCGGGAGTTCGAGGACCGGATGCTGCTGAAGATGCCGATCATCGGCAACATCATCGAGAAGGCAGCCGTGGCCCGCTTCGCACGCACGCTGTCCACGATGTTCAGCGCCGGCGTGCCACTGGTCGAAGCGCTCCAGTCCGTTGCCGGTGCCACGGGCAACATCGTCTACGAGAAGGCCGTGCTGTCGATGCGCGATGAAGTCTCTACCGGCCAGCGGCTCCAGCGGGCGATGGAGAACACCGGCATCTTCCCCAACATGGTCATCCAGATGATCGCGGTGGGCGAGGAATCGGGTTCCCTGGACGAGATGTCCGCAAAGGTCGCCGACTTCTACGAGGCGGACGTGGACAACGCCGTGGACAGCATGAGCAGCCTGCTCGAGCCGTTGATCATGGCGATCCTCGGCGTGCTGGTTGGTGGCCTCGTGATCGCGATGTACCTGCCGATCTTCAAGATGGGCGCGGTCATCTGATCGACCCGGCGGTGCTCCAGTCCGCACCGTTCCTGCTCCCCGGTCTGGCGGCGCTGCTCGGGCTGCTCGTCGGCAGTTTCCTGAACGTCGTCATCTACCGGCTGCCGCTGATGATGCAGCGGGACTGGCGGCGCGACGCCGAGGCCCTGCTGCTGACCGCCGCCGGCGCCGCTGCCAGCGGCCCGGATCCAGCGGTGGAAGTGGCGGCGGCCCCGGAGCCCTTCGACCTGGTCCGGCCCCGCTCCGCCTGCCCCCACTGCAAGACCCCTATCAAGGCCCGGCACAACGTCCCGGTGCTCGGCTGGCTGTGGCTCCGCGGCCACTGTGCCGCCTGCGGCGCCGTGATCCCGGCGCGCTACCCCGTCGTGGAAGCATTTACCGGGCTGGTCTCGGCTTACCTGGTCTGGCGCTTCGGCTACACCGCCGACGCCGCCGCCGCCCTGGCGGTAACCTGGGCGCTGATCGCGCTGACGGTAATCGACCTGGATCACCAGCTGTTGCCGGATGCGATCACGGGCCCACTGCTGTGGGGCGGGCTGCTCTTCCACCTGCTGACCGGTCCCCACGGGGACGCGAGCCCCTTCGCACCGTCGCTGACCGACGGCGTGATCGGCGCGATGGCAGGCTACCTGAGCCTGTGGCTCGTCTATCACGGCTTTCGCCTCGTCACCGGCAAGGAGGGGATGGGCTACGGCGACTTCAAGCTGCTCGCCGCCCTGCTCGCCTGGCTCGGCTACCAGATGTTCCTGCCCGTCCTGCTGCTCTCCGCCATGACGGGCGCGGTGACCGGCATCGCGTTGATTGCGCTCGGCCGTCACGGGCGCCAGGAACCGATACCCTTTGGCCCCTACCTGGCGGCTGCCGGCTTCGTGGCTATGACCTGGGGAGAGTCGCTGTTGACCGCGATCCCCTTCCTGCGGGCCTTCTCCTGAGCATGGCCGCGGATCGCCACGGTGCCGATACCCGACAGCGCGACTGGCCGGTCTGGCGCGTGGGCCTGACGGGCGGGATCGCCAGCGGCAAGAGCACCGTCGCCACCATGTTCGCGGCGCTCGGTGTACCGGTCATCGACTCGGACGTGATCGCGCGGGAGGTCGTGGAGCCCGGCACCCCCGGCCTCGCGGCCGTCGTCGCGGCTTTCGGCCCGGCCGTGCTCCTGCCCGACGGCACGCTGGACCGCCGCCGGCTCCGCGAGCTCGCCTTCGAGACGCCCGCAAGGCGGCAGCAGCTGGAGGCCAGCCTGCATCCCCGGATCCGCGAGCGCATGGAGGCCCTGTGCGCGGCCAGCGGCGGGCCCTACCAGCTCCTCGTGATTCCGCTGCTGCTGGAGTCGGGCCTCGAGAGCCGGGTGGACCGGGTGCTGGTGGTGGATTGTTCAGAGGACGTTCAGCGCGCCCGGCTCACGGTGCGCGACGGTGAATCCGCAGCCGGCGTCGAGCGTTTGCTGGCCGCGCAGCTGGACCGCCAGGCCCGGGTTGGCCGGGCGGACGACATCCTGGCCAATGACGGCTCCCGCGATGACCTTCAGCGCGGGGTGCGGGAACTGCATGCCCGCTTCCTGCAACTGGCTGCCAAACAGAATCAGGGAGGCGTGAAAGGACACGGCTGAAGCGCCGGGGACCCCGAAAACCCGATTTGCCCTCCTCGCAGAGGAGGCGCAGAATGCCGGGAAAACAAGGGCTCCGGCTCGAAACCGGCCATTCATGGTTAGCATTCCAACGGCTGACTTGTTTACCCAAGCTGCAGCGTCCTCCGCCACCGGGCTCTATGAGCAGCCCTTAAGCGAACGGATGCGCACTTTCCTGCGCCTCGAATTTCTGTACCAGCAGCTCTGCTTCAACGTCGAGCAGACCTCCGAGTGGGGCAGCCGGGCGGCCATCGCCAGCATGCTCGACATCGTGGCCATCCTCGGCCGGGGCGATGTGCGGGGCGACGTGCTCAAGGAACTGGAGCGGCAGATTGCCGTGTATGACCGGTACCAGAACCTGGCCGGCGTCGATGAAGTCCGCCTGAAGCGCGTGCTGCGCAATCTCCAGGATCTTCGCCAGCGGCTGTTCGCCGTCGGTCCGCAGTTCCTCCAGCTGATCCGGGACAGCGAGTTCCTGGCGGCGATCAAGCATCGCAGTGCCATCCCGGGCGGCACCTGCGAATTTGACCTGCCGGACTACGCCCACTGGCTGAACCACCACTACGAGCAGCGAGTCGCGGATATCGAGCGCTGGATGGGCAACCTGCGGCCCCTGTGCGAAAGCATCGCCGAACTGCTGTGGCTGCTCCGGGAAAGCGGCCAGACCTCCGACCAGGTCGCGACGAACGGCACGTTTCAGCACGGCATGATCGGCGAGGGCGTCGCCGGCCTGCTCCGGGTGTCACTGCCCGCCGACGTGAACCTCTACCCGGAGATCAGCGGCAGCCATCACCGCTTCACGATCCGCTTCATGCAGTCGCCCGACGCGCTCCAGCGGCCGACCCAGGCCAACAAGGACGTCCGCTTCCGCCTCACGATCTGCTGAGCGCCCGCGAACTCTCAGGGAGTCCCGCGCGCCAGGGCCTCGGCAATCGGCAGGTCCGCCTCCAGCAAGCCGGCAGACGGCAGTTCGTCGAGGGCCACCCAGCGCAGCGGTTGCCCCTCCACGCCACGGGGGTCGCCCGCGTAACCCGATACCAGGAAGACGTGCAGTTCCACGACCCTCTCCGGGTACGTGTGGCGATAGCTCATGAAAAGCAGCGCTGATTCGACGGTGACGCCGAGCTCCTCCTGCAGTTCGCGCACCAGCGCCTGGTCAGGCGTCTCGCCGTCCTGGAGCTTGCCGCCGGGGAACTCCCAGTAGCCGCCCACGTGCCCCCCGGCCGGACGCTGGGCGATGAGCACGCGGCCGGAGGCATCCCGGAGGACGCCGGCGGCCACCCGGATCAGGCCCCGCTCAGGCAAGGCTCAGGCAAGGCTCAGGCAAGGCGGCCGTGGCACTGCTTGTACTTCTTGCCCGAGCCGCAGGGACAGGGCTCGTTGCGCCCCACCTTCTTCTCGCCGCGCACGACGGGCATGACCGGCGTCTGTACCTGCCGGGGCGGCCGGGCGACGAGGGGCCGCCGCGCCGCTTCGCCGGCCACCGGCGGACCGGCATCCGGCCCCGGCTCCGTGCCCTCGGGCGACATCGCGGACGGGGCCTCGGCGTGCACGTACTGCAGGTGCTCGGCCATCCGGCGGCGCTCTTCCTCGGCGGCCACGTCGTCCGGACTGCGGACCCGGGCCTTGGCGAGGATCGTCACGACGTCGCGCTTGACCTGGTCGAGCATGGCGCCAAACATCTCGAAGGCCTCGCGCTTGTACTCCTGCTTCGGGTTCTTCTGCGCGTAACCCCGCAGGTGGATGCCCTGCCGCAGGTAGTCCATGGCCGCCAAATGCTCCTTCCAGTGCAGGTCCACCTGCTGCAGCATCAGCTGCTTCTCCAGCAGCCGCAGCTCCACCGGTTCAACCTGCTCGAACTTCGCGAGGTACTGCTGCTCGACCACGACGAGGATACGGGCCCGCAGGCCGGCCTCATCCAGGCCAGGCTCGTCGTCCAGGAGCCGCTTGATGTCGAGCACAGTGCCGAACTCGTTCTCGAGGGCGGCGGTGAGCCCGGGCACGTCCCACTGCTCCTCGACGCTCTCCGGCGGGATGAAGTCGCTGATGACCGCATTGACCACTTCCGAGCGGATATCGGCCAGCGGGCCGGAAATGTCGTCGGTCTGCATCAGCTGGTTGCGCTGCTGGTAGATCACCCGGCGCTGGTCGTTGGCCACGTCGTCGTACTCGAGCAGCGACTTGCGGGCGTCGAAGTTGTGGGCCTCGACCTTGCGCTGGGCCCGCTCGATCTGCCGGGAGAGCAGGTTGCTCTCGATGGCCTCGCCCTCGCGCATGCCGACGCCCCGGAGCATGCCCTTGGTACGCTCCGGGTCCCCGAAGATGCGCATCAGGTTGTCCTCGATGGACAGGTAGAAACGGCTGGAGCCCGGGTCGCCCTGCCGGCCGGACCGGCCGCGGAGCTGGTTGTCGATGCGCCGGGACTCGTGCCGTTCCGTGCCGATGATGCGCAGGCCGCCGGAGGTGATGACACGTTCGTGGCGGTCCCGCCAGACGCCACGGTGCGCCTCGCGGTCGGCGTCGGTAGCTTCCG